>CAVXJU010000009.1:0-17051 GCA_963761935.1 Terriglobia bacterium
TAAAGTATCTGACCGCTTTGTTCGACTGGAGCATAGGTGTGGTCAGGCAACTAAGTACTGGGGACCTGACCAAGACCTTCGGCAACGGGAAAGGCCCGTCGATGACCGGGCTGGATCTGCTTTATGAAGCGATGATTCATACGGCGCACACACGCGGCTACGCCGAAATGTTTCTCCGCAACAAGGGGATCGTGCCGCCTAAATATGCTGTCTGATTTGGACCCTCGGTTCCAAATCAGAACCGTGCAGCAGGGATAGCGCGCGACCTGGTGCGCGAGTAAAAGGTCCTCAAAGCCGTCCGTCGGCGCCGTCACGAAGCGGTCTAGCCGACTCCGTTGTCACGTCTTATCCGCTCCTTGTGAGTTTGGTTACCACCGACGCGCGCGCGCCCTATCGTCCCAGTGTTCGGATCGTTATAACCGGACAGGTTGCGGACCTTCCGGCTCCGTCGCGAGTCGTACGTAAGCCATCTTTCCAATCCTAGGTAGACGGGTTGCCGGCAAGCTGAGCGGCGGTCCGCCCGACCCGCGGATTGTTGGAAATACGATTTCGCCCGGCCGCGTCCTTAACTACAGCACAGATTTGTCCAGGCGGCAATTTAGACCCCTTTGAGAAAGGATCGGTCGTGAAAACTTCCGAAGTAATCCAAGCGTGGGGCAAGATTCTTAAAGGAGAGCGGCCCTCGCTCTCCATTGAAATCACCCGTGAATGTCCGTTGCAGTGCCCAGGATGTTATGCCTACGACGCCGCTCATCTGGGCGGCGGCGCGACTTTGCGGAGCTTAAGCGATCGAAAGGGCCAGGAACTCATCGACGGCGTGCTTGAGCTGGTCGACCGGTTACGGCCTTTGCACTTGTCCATCGTGGGGGGCGATCCCCTGGTTCGTTATCGAGAACTGGAGTCCATGATTCCGCAACTGCTGCAGCGGGGCATCCACGTGCAGGTGGTCACCAGCGCCTTCCGTCCTTTGGCGTCTAGCTGGGCGCGATTGCCCCACTTCAACGTTGTGGTTTCCATCGACGGGTTGCAACCCGAGCACGACCTCCGGCGAGATCCCGCAACGTACGATCGGATCATTAAAAACATCGCCGGCCAAAACATCACCATTCACTGTACGATCACCGGGCAGATGATGAAGCGGCCCGGCTACTTGAAAGATTTTCTGGAGTTCTGGACTCCCCGAGCCGAGATCCGCAAGGTATGGTTCAGTTTGTTCACGCCGCAAATCGGAGATCGGCTGCCTGAAATGCTGACAACCGAGGAGCGGGAGCGCGCCATCGCGGACATGCTGACGCTGAGGAAACAATTTTCCAAATTGGATATGCCGGAAAGCATGATTCGGCAATTTGCCAGCCCTCCGCCAAACCCTAGCGAGTGTGTTTTCGCACGTACCACCCAGACCGTGTCGGCGGACCTGAAAACCAAGATCGTTCCCTGTCAGTTCGGAGGCAACCCGGACTGCGCTTCGTGTGGATGTATTGCGTCCATGGGCCTGGCGGCTGTGGCGGCGCACAAATTGGGAGGCATCATTCCGGTCGGAGCGATTTTCAAAGCTTCCATAAAGCTCGGCCAGCTTCGGGCGAACCGGTCCGCGGCCCCGGCGGTCGCTGAAGAACAATTTCGAATTCTGTCTGAGTGATGAGCAGACGCGAATGAGAGAACATACGCCCATGGTCAGGCAGGCTGAACTTCAGCCGCTCTTGGACACCCAGCGCGTGGAATGGGATCCACTGCTTACGCAAGCTAGCACAGGCAACAGCTCAGCCAAGCTGGACGGCGGCGCCACTCCTACCTCACCTACTTGCTGCGCACTCCCGCGCGCGAATGAACAACTGGATTCGCCACCTGCCCGGAATAACGACAACACCGCAAAGTGGGCATAAGACAGGATTATCGGAAGCTGGCTTGTTATATTTCATGTCATGCGGGCAACGCCTATTCTGTTGTTTCTTGCACCCTGCGTCATCGCTGCAAATCAGCCGACGTTTACCTACGCCCTCCCCGCCAACACTACAATCGCAGCCATGGCGGTGGACGCGGCAGGAAACACATACCTCACCGGCTCGACAACCTCTTCGTCCTTTCCTGCGACCGCGGGCGCGCTTCAAACCCAATTCAGTGGCGGGATTTGCGAGGTTCTCGCGTCCTTCGGAGGAGGCCAGTTGATGTTTCCGTGCACGGATGCGTTCGTGATCAAGCTGGACCCGGCGGGGAACGTCTTATTCGCGACCTACTTCGGAGGCGACGGGAACGAGACAGGCGCGAGCGCGATTTCCGTGGACGCGAGTGGGAATGTGTACCTGGCCGGCACCACGGGTCCAAATACGGTCAGTCAGCCGGCTACATTTCCGGTTACGCCCGGCGCGGCATTCACCAACCTGTCGGGTGGCGGGTTCGTCGCTAAACTCAACTCGTCGGGAACTGCGCTTGTCTATTCGACTCTTCTTCCGGTGAATCCACCGGCGCTCGCGACGCAGCGGGCCGTGGCCATGGCGATCGATACCGCGGGCGAGGTCTATATTGCTTCCACCAACACCGGGACTTTGCCATTTCCAACTACGCCCGGTGCGTTTCAGTCCACGCCGCCTGCATTCCCCAATGGTTCGGGCGTGGTCGCCAAGCTGAATGCGTCCGGGTCGGCGCTGCTCTACGCAACGTACCTGTCCGGCAATGGACTGAGCTATTCCGCAAGGGATCGCCATCGACGCGGCGGGCGATGCTTTCGTCGCCGGGTTCACGCAGGCGGCCGATTTTCCGGTCACGCCGGGAGCATTTCAAACCGGCTACTTTCCGAGCGCGGAGTATATGGAGTTCGTAACTAAGCTGAATCCCCAGGGAACGGGCTTGGTTTATTCCACATTTCTCGGCGCCACGCTGAACTACGCGTCGGGGCATAAAAGTGGATGCACAAGGCGGCGCGTATGTGTTGGCGCACGGCGGGGCGGAGCTGTCTTCCGGAGGCTATCTTTCGCACCTAAGCGCCGACGGATCGGCCCTCGTCTACTCGACATATGTCCCCACTACGAACGGATTTGATTTAGATTTGGATTCGGCGGGCAGCGCCTTCGTTGCGGGCGCTGCAGGGTACGGCCTTCTGGCGGCCTCGCAGGGAGCGTTTCAATCGGGGTTAGAGGGAGCGCTTGCCAACGCATCGCGGCGAAGTTCACATCGGATGGCGAGTTGGCCGGCGCCACCTACGCGGAGTAGGCGCAGACCGGCGCTACGCCACTGATCGCGGTGGCTCCCAACGGCGCGATTGTGCTCGCGTCGCCGACTTCGGTCACCAGCATTTTCCCGTGGCTGACCGTGCAGAACGCGGGGAGCGGCGCAGCGAGCACCGTCGCGCCAGGAGAGATCGTCACACTCCGAGGTTACGGGATTGGTCCCGCGGCGGCCGCGGTGGCATCGGGTCAGGCGCCAGTGGACCAGTTGGGAGGCACTCATGTCACATTTGCCGGAGTTGCCGCTCCAGTGTTTTCCGCGCAGTCGCAACAGGTCACCGTGCAGGTGCCGTGGGAGATCGCCGGCCAAACGTCCACTGAAGTCGTCGTCACTTACAACGGTGGTCCGCCGGCCGGGGCGTCTGCATCGGCACCGTTGGTTGTCGCGTCGGCGGCGCCGGGGATTTTCGCCGTCGCGAATTCCGACGGGACGCTGAATTCTCCCTCGAACCCGGCAAAGGTGGGCGGTTTCATAACGATCTACGGAACCGGCGGCGGTGTGACGAATCCTCTTGGAATAACCGGGGGATTGTGGCCGATCACTGCATCGCTTCCGACTCTGACTCTGCCAGTCTCAGTGTCAATCGGGGGAACGAATGCCATGGTTCTCTACGCCGGATCGGCTCCCACACTCGAATCCGGATACTTCCAAATTAACGTAGCTCTGCCTTCAGGCCTTCAGGCTTCGTCGGCGGTAAATCTTGTGGTAACGGTCGGAGACTCGTCGAGCGTAGCTGTTCCGATTTCTATTCAGTAGCTGTTTAACCAAGAGCACGTTCTACTTGGCCGCATCTCGCTGAACTGGCAGCGGAGCGGCACCCACCATGCCGGCCGTCGCCCAGATTGCCATGCTAACCAAACCTCAAAGTCCCGTATGATATCGAAAGAGCAATGCATTTGAGGAATCGCACCGCATGATTGACACCGCGGCAGTTCGCGCCGGCGAGGAATTAAACCAGCAGGCTCTCGTCAGCTATCTGCAAGGCAAGACTCGAGGGCGTCGAGAATCTGACCGTCGAACAATTTCCCGGCGGCCACTCCAATCTCACTTACATGCTCCGCACCCCCGCGCGCGAATATGTGCTCCGCCGCGGCCCACTCGGTCCCGTCGCTCCCAAAGCGCACGACATGGCGCGCGAATACAAAGTCCTCAAAGCCGTCCATCCGTTTTTTCAGCCCGCCCCAGAAGTGTTCCTGGTCTGCGAGGACCCTTCCATCGTCGGCGCGGTGTTCTTCATCATGGAGCGCCGCCACGGCATCGTGGTGCGCGACCGCGTTCCGCCCGAACTGGCTGCTTTCCCCGAATATCAGCAGCGCGTCAGCCGCGGCTTCATCGATTGCCTGGTCGAGCTGCACTCCATCGACATTGAAAAGCACGGCCTCATCGCGCTCGGCAAACCAAACGGTTTTCTCGAACGCCAGGTGCGCGGCTGGTTCGACCGCTGGATTCGCGCCAAAACCGAAGAGATCGCGCTGATGGATCGCGTCATCCAGTGGCTGACCGACCGCATGCCCGCCTCGCCCGCACCCACGCTCGTCCATAACGATTTCAAGCTCGACAACGTCATGTTGAACCTCGACGACCCGGGCCGCATCGAGGCTGTGCTCGATTGGGAAATGGCAACGGTCGGCGATCCGCTGGTGGATCTCGGCCTGATCCTCTGTTACTGGGCGCAACCCAGCGATCCCGGCGGCACGAAGGCGTCCATCACCGCGCAGCCCGGCTGGTACACGCGCGACGAGCTCATCGGCCGCTACGCGCAGAAGACGGGACGCGACATGTCGCTCATCAACTATTACGAAGTTTTCGCCCTCTTCAAACTCGCTGTCGTCCTGCAACAGATCTACGTCCGTTTCCACCGCGGCCAGACGCAAGACGAACGCTTCCGCCACTTCGACAAACGCGTTTACAATCTCATTCAACAAGCCGCCGCACTGATATAATCCAAACTGCATGACCCATCAGGAAACGCTGTATCAGGTCGCCGACCGCGTCGCCACAATCACTCTAAATCGTCCCGACAAGCTCAACGCCTGGACCGGAACGATGGAGCAGGAAGTGCGCGCGTCCATCCATGAAGCCGAGCAGGATCCGAGAGTTCGCGTCATCATCCTCACTGGAGCTGGCCGCGGATTCTGCGCGGGCGCCGACATGTCGCTGCTTGGCGAGATCGCGCAAAAGGGCCTCGGTGAACGGGCCAGCGCACTCGCCAACACCAGCAATGGCCAGCGCGCCGGCGTCCGTCCCGATTTTCAGAAGAAATATTCGTATTTCCCCTCCATCCAGAAGCCGGTGATCGCCGCGGTGAACGGTCCCGCGGTCGGTTTAGGCTTCGTCATCACGCTGTATTGCGATCTGCGCTTCGCCTCCGACGCCGCGCGCTTCGGAACCGCTTTCGCTAAGCGTGGACTGATCGCCGAATACGGCCTGGCGTGGATGCTGCCGCGCCTGATCGGTCCTGCCAACGCGCTCGACATGCTGTTCTCCGCGCGCCTGGTGGACGCGAGCGACGCCCTGCGCATGGGGCTTGTGAACCGCGTTTTTCCGCAGGATCACTTTCTCGAAGACGTCCAGGGCTACGCGAAGGAGCTGGCCTACAATGTCAGCCCCAGATCCATGCGCGTCATGAAAGATCAGGTCTACAGCGCGATGTTTCAAACGTTATCGGAAGCATTTGAAAGCTCCGAACAGGAAATGCTCCAGAGCCTGCAATGCGACGATTTCAAAGAAGGAGTCGCCCACTTCCTGGAGAAGCGCGCCGCTGCGTTCACCGGCAAGTAGCCGAGACAACTATGCATTTCGAATTCTCCGACAAAGTCAAAGCTCTCCAGAAGCAGGTCCAAGCTTTCATGGACCAGCACATTTATCCCAACGAGCAGCGCTTCCAGGACGAATCTGAACAGGGCGACCGTTGGAGGCCCTCGCGAGTGATCGAAGAGCTGAAGCCCAAGGCGCGCTCCGCCGGACTGTGGAACCTGTTCCTGCCCGAGGACGAGCACGGCGCCGGTCTCACCAATCTCGAATACGCGCCTCTGTGCGAAATCATGGGCCGGTCACCCATGGCGCCTGAAGTCTTCAATTGTTCAGCGCCCGACACCGGCAACATGGAAGTGCTGGCGCGCTACGGCACGCCGGAGCAGAAAGAGCGCTGGCTCAAACCGCTGCTGAACGGCGAAATTCGTTCTTGTTTCGCCATGACCGAGCCCGCCGTCGCATCCTCGGACGCCACCAATATCGAAGCCAGCATCGCGCGCGACGGCGATCACTACGTCATCAACGGCCGCAAATGGTGGTCTTCCGGCGCAGGCGATCCGCGCTGCAAAATCGCCATCTTCATGGGCAAAACCGATCCCGCCGGTCCGAAACATAAACAGCAATCCATGATTCTGGTTCCGATGGACGCGCCCGGCGTCAAAATTGAGCGCATGCTGAAAGTCTTCGGCTACGACCACGCCCCGCACGGCCACGGCGAGGTCAGCTTCACCAACGTCCGCGTGCCCGTCTCGAACATGCTGCTCGGCGAAGGCCGCGGCTTCGAAATCGCGCAGGGACGTCTCGGTCCCGGTCGCATCCATCACTGCATGCGCCTGATCGGCGTCGCCGAGCGCGCGCTCGAAACCATGTGCCGCCGCGCTGGAGCCCGTGTCGCGTTCGGTAAGCGGATGGCCGAACAGGGCACCATCCGCGCTGACATCGCCGAATCGCGCATGGAGATCGAACAGGCGCGCCTGCTGGTTCTCAAAGCCGCCTACATGATGGACACGGTCGGGAACAAGGCCGCGCGCTCCGAGATCGCGATGATCAAAGTGATCGCTCCCAACATGACGCTGCGCGTGCTCGACCGCGCTATTCAAGCGCACGGCGGCGCGGGCGTCTGCCAGGACACTCTGCTCGCTGGCGCCTGGGCCAATTCGCGAACGCTGCGCCTGGCCGACGGCCCGGACGAAGTTCATCGCGAAGCCGTCGCCAAACTCGAACTCGAAAAAGTGCTGGGCAAAGCCGGGGCCACCGTCTCGGCCCGATGAGCACGCTGGTTCTGGTCCGCCACGGCCAAGCCCGGCCGTTTCAACCCAACTCGGATTCGCTATCGGAAACGGGCGTGCAGCAAGCCATCCAATTGGGCGAGTATTGGCGCGAGCAAGGTATCACGTTCGACGAAGTTTATAGCGGCGCGCTGCTGCGCCATCGCCAGACCGCCGAGGCTGCGGGATTCACCGGCTACCAGGCGCTCCCGGAGTTCAACGAATACAACGCCGAAGCGATTCTGCGCGCGCATCCCGATTGGGCGCCGCCCACCGACAATCGCCATCTGCAAAGAATGTTCGATGTCGCGCTGCCGCAGTGGATCGCAGCCAAGCTGGATGCCGCAGGCCTGGAACCCTGGGCCGAATTTCACGCCCGCGTAGAGCGCGGCTTCCGTCAAATCATCGATGCCGACAAACCCAGCCGCCGCGTGGTGGTCTTCACCTCGGCCGGCCCCATCGGCGTAATGTTGCAAATCGTCCTGTGCGCGCCCGAGCAAACCGCCATCGAGCTGCACTGGCGCATCCGCAATTGCTCGCTAACCGAACTGGTCTTCACGCGCGACCGCGTTTCGCTGGATCGCTTCAACACCACGCCGCATCTGCGCGAAGTCACCTTCCGCTAGCGGCGCGCTTCTTTTTCTTCGGCTTCTTCGCCTGACCGCGCCGCCCTGCCGCCAATGCGCCGCCGCCCCAACGCCGCAGCGCTTCGACATCCTCGAAAATCTCCGGCGGCGCTTGATAATACTGCATGACCATGCGCTCATCGCCAAAAGGATGAAACGCCGACAGGCCGCTCCGCTGAAAGTCCGCGCGATTATGATCGTCCGCCTTCAGGTACAGAGCATCGCTCGCAACCAGCGCAAACACCGTCCCATCGCAATACATCGCATGGCCGCCGAACATCCTTCGCGTCGTAATCTCGCCCAGCGGCGCTAATTGTTCGATCAGGAATTCGATGTAGGAAGCGCGATTCGCCATTGATAAACACACTAACACCCCTGCTACACTAGAACTTTTGACCCCATGAAAATTCATGAGTATCAGGCCAAGGCGATCCTGGCCAAGTACGATGTGCCTGTGCCTCGCGGCGAGGTCGCGTTCACGGTCGACGAGGCGGAAGCCGCGGCCAAGAAAATCGGCGGCAGCGTGGTAGTGAAGGCTCAAATTCACGCCGGAGGCCGAGGCAAGGGCGGCGGAGTGAAGGTCGCCAAAGACGCCACCGAAGCGGCCGAGCTGGCCCGCAAAATTCTCGGCATGACGCTGGTCACACACCAAACTGGCCCCGAAGGCCGCGTCGTGAAACGGCTGCTGGTTGAGGAAACGCTGCCCATCGAGCGCGAGCTGTACCTCGGCATCGTGCTGGATCGCGCGCAGGGCAAGCCCATCTTCATGGCTTCCGCTGCCGGTGGCATGGAGATCGAAGAAGTCGCCGCGAAATCTCCCGAGTTGATTCTCAAGGAGCCCATCGAGCCCGGCTACGGATTGGCCGCCTATCAAGGACGCAATCTCGCGTTCGGCATGGGCATTCCCGCTGCCAGCGTCAACAGCGCGGTCTCGGCCATGATGGCGCTCGTTACCGCTTATAACGCCTGCGATGCTTCGCTCGCCGAAATCAACCCGTTCATCCTGACCAAGGACGGCAAGGTCTACGCACTCGACGCGAAAATCACGCTCGATGACAACGCCCTCTACCGTCACAAAGATCTGATGGAGCTGCGCGACCTGAACGAGGAAGACCCGCTTGAAGTGGAAGCGTCGCGTTTCAGCCTGAATTACATAAAACTCGACGGCAACATCGCCTGCATGGTGAACGGCGCGGGCCTGGCGATGGCCACCATGGACATCGTGAAATACGCCGGAGGCAGCCCCGCTAATTTTCTCGATGTCGGCGGCGGCGCCAATGCCGAACAGATCAAAAACGCTTTCCGCATTCTGCTCTCCGACCAGGGCGTGCAGGCCGTGCTCATCAACATTTTCGGCGGCATCCTGCGCTGCGATGTGCTGGCTACCGGCGTGGTCAACGCCGCCCGCGAATTGAACATCAAAATCCCCATCGTGATTCGCATGGAAGGCACCAACGTCGAAAAAGGCCAGGAGATTCTGAAAGCTTCCGGTTTCAATTTCACCGTAGCCGACGGAATGAAAGACGCCGCCGAAAAAGTTGTCCGCGCCGCGAAGGGAGCGGCCGCATGAGCATCCTGGTGGATCAAAGCACGCGCGTGATTTTCCAGGGCTTCACCGGGCGTGAAGCCAGCTTCCACGCGCAAACTGCGATGGACTACGGCACCCAGGTGGTGGGCGGCGTGACGCCGGGCAAGGGTGGCCAAACGCATCTCGGCTTGCCGGTTTTCAATACGGTCGCCGATGCCGTGAAGCAAACCGGCGCTAACGCGTCGATCATTTTCGTTCCTCCGCCATTCGCCGCCGACGCCATCATGGAAGCAGCCGAGGCCGGTGTGCCGCTGGTGGTCTGCATCACCGAAGGCATTCCCACCGCCGATATGATTCGCGCGGCGGCGTTTCTTGAAGGACGCAAGACCCGTTTGATCGGTCCCAACTGCCCGGGCATCATTTCTCCCGGCAAATGCAAAATGGGAATCATGCCGGGCCACATTCATCGGCAAGGACACGTGGGCGTTGTTTCGCGCTCCGGCACGCTCACCTATGAAGCCGTCGGACAGCTCACCAAGCTGGGCATCGGCCAGTCTACTTGCATCGGCATCGGCGGCGATCCGATTATCGGAACCAGTTTTGTGGACGCCATGCAGCTGTTCAACGCCGACCCGGACACGCACGCCGTCGTCATGATCGGAGAAATCGGCGGAAGCGCGGAGGAAACCGCAGCGGCGTACATCGCGGAAAACGTGAAGAAGCCGGTGGTCGGATTTATCGCCGGCCAGACTGCGCCGCCCGGCCGCCGGATGGGGCATGCGGGCGCGATCATTTCCGGAGGCGCCGGCAAAGCCGAAGATAAGATGAAAGCCATGGCGCAAGCCGGAATCACGGTGTGCGCCAGCCCCGCCGAAATTGGAGACAAAATCAAAAGCCGTTTGTGAAAACGCATGCCAATCGAACAGACCTTTGCAATCATCAAACCTGACGCGGTCGCCACGGGACATACCGGGCACATCCTGAGCATGATCGAGAAAGCCGGCTTCCGCGTGCGCGGAATGAAGATGGCGCGTCTCAGCAAGCAGCAGGCCGAGGGATTCTACGAGATTCACCGCGAGAAGCCGTTTTTCGTCGGTCTGGTGACATTTATGACCGAGGGCCCGGTGGTGATGCTGGTGCTGGAGCGCGACAACGCCATCAAGCATTGGCGCGAGGTGATGGGCGCAACGAACCCTGCCAACGCCGCCGAAGGAACCATTCGGAAACAATTCGCCAAGAACATTGAGCGCAATGCCGTGCACGGTTCTGACGCGCCCGAAACAGCCGCGGTCGAGATCCCGTTCTTCTTCAGCATGGCCGAACTGCTATGACAGATTTGAAAACGGTCGATGGCCAGCCGTTGTGTCCCGAAGCCGAGCGTATGCTCGACTATCTGCGCACTCGCTCAGCGGAGTTGGACGCCACCGCGATCCGCGAGCGCATTCGAGCCGCCGCCCAGGAGCTCGAAAAGATCGTGGACAGTGTGCCGGAGAGCGATATTCGCCGCCGGCCGATCGCCGGGAAATGGAACATCGCTGAAGTGGTCGACCATATCGCGCAAACGCAGATCCGATCGGCTGAAGAACTCCGGCATTTGTTCGCCGGCCGGCGTCCTCCGGGACCGCCGGTCTACGAAGCGCTGCGCACTGGCGCTGCCGCCTGGGCGCCTTGGCAGGAACTGGTGGATGGGCTGCGGTCGGCCAATCACGAATTGATCGAGCTGCTCCAGGACGCGCCCGGCGCAGCGGACCAATCCGGCGCCACGGTGCGGACCATCCTGGTTGTGAATCATGTTCTCGCCGACGGAAGCACCGGTACGCAGATATTTCCGTTGGATCTGGATTGGAAGAAATACGCTCTGCTGCAAAGGCTGCACCTGTTGGATCATCGGACGCAGGTGAAGAAGCTCCGAGAGACTTTGGCTTCCGCAGCGGCTTCCTAAAGCATCTTTTCGCACAACCGGCCCAAGGTCAGCAGCGCGCGATCGTGCGCCTCCGACCAGCGATGGCCGCAGTTGATGCGGATGTAATTCCGGTAGCGGCCGTTGGCCGAGAAAAGCGTTCCGGGAATGATGGTGATGTGCTGCGCCAGCGCGGCGCGATAGAGCTTCAACGCGTTCAACCTGCCCGGCAGCTCGATCCAAAGCATGTAACCGCCGGCCGGCTTGCTGATCCGAGTGCCTTGCGGAAAATACTTCGAGATGGCCTGGCGCACGCCTTCCACCTGCAGGCGCAGCGTCGAGCGCAGCTTGTTCAAATGCCGGTCGTAACCGCCGGTTTCCAGAAACTCCGCCACAACCAACTGTGGCAATGACGGAGTCGCAACGCTCGAGAGCATCTTCAGCCGCTCGATTTCGGCGCGGAACCTCCCCGCCACTACCCAGCCCAGCCGGTAGCCCGGACACAGGATCTTCGAGAATGAGGAAACCACCAGGACGTTGCCTTTTCGGTCGAACGATTTCACGCTGCGCGGGCGCGCGCCGTTGAACGCAAGATCGCTGTAGATCTCGTCTTCAATCAAGGGGACACCCCAGCGCCCGGTGAGTTCCGCCAGCGACTTTTTGTATTTGTCCGGCAGAACATAACCGAGCGGATTATGGCAATTCGACATGCTGATGCAAGCCTTCACGCGGTGCTTGCGAATGACGGCATCGAGCGCGTCCAGATCCATGCCGTCCTGTGGATGGGTGGGAACCTCGATCACCTTCATTCCCATCGAGCCGGCAATTTGCAGAATCCCGAAATAGGTGGGGCTCTCGACAGCAATCGCATCGCCCGGCCGTGCGACTGCTCGCAGCGCCAGGTTGATGCCTTCCTGCGCGCCGCAGGTCACGATTACATCCCGCGGTGAGAATCCGCATCCGGCGGCGATGGCGCGGCGTGCGATTTGGCGGCGCAGAGGTTCAAAGCCGGGAGGAAAATCGTAGCGCGCGCTGTGAAGAGGCTGGCGGTGCACGATGCGCCGCAGAATCATATTGAGCCTGCGGTTGGGATACAGTTCCGGACTCGCGGTGCCGGCTCCCAACGGGACATTGTCCGGATTGTTCAGCGCGTGGATCACGTCCGCGAGAACGGCTTCGGGGCCAACGGGCGTCGGATGCGCCTGGACGGTCTCGAACTGCGGCTCCGGGATCAGGCTGGAGAACGGCGCGCGCACGTAGAAACCGGACTGCGGCCGCGCTTCCAGATAGCCTCGCGTTTCGAGCCACAGATAAGCTTGCAAGGCGGTGGAAATGCTGACGCGTTGCTGCCGGCTCAGATCGCGCAGGGACGGTACGCGATCGCCCGGACGCAGCGTTCCGCGGGCCATTTGATGAACCAGCGTTTCGGCGATGCGCACATACAGCGGGGCGGAGGTTGCAGCTGCTGCCATTGCCGGATAGTAACAGATTTATCAATCGACAACTGTACCGATGGTACATATGCGGAACTGATTCTGTACACCTGACGGGCCGTCGCGATAACTTCAGAACATGCCTTCTTACCGATATCAAGTGGTGGACGTGTTTACCGAAGAGCCGCTCGAAGGAAACCAATTGGGAGTGTTTCCGGATTCCTCGGGAATCGACGACGCCAGCATGCAGAAGATCGCCAAAGAGCTGAACGTCGCCGAAACGGTTTTCATCGCGCCATCGACGCGAACCGATTGCGTGGCTAACGTTCGAATCTTCACGCCTGCGCGCGAGATGCCATTTGCCGGACATCCCACCGTGGGCGCGAGCTTCGTGCTGCGGGAACTCGGCGTGGTGCCGAAGAATGTTGAGCGATTCGCGTTGGAAGAGAAAATAGGCCCAGTGCCGGTGCGCGTGGAAAAAGGAAACGGTGGCCGGCCGCTGATCTGGTTGACCACGCCGCCCATCCGAATTGGGCCTGCGCCGGATCCCGACGCGTGCACTCGGGCGCTGGGACTGGAAGCATCGGACCTGTTTGGACGGCGACCGGAGATCGTGAGCGCAGGCAATCCCGGCCTTTTTGTTGCGTTGAAGAACAAGGAGGCCGTGGATCGGACCTGGCTGGATGCGAGCGGCATGCGGCAGCTGAAACGCGAGCCGGACGAATCGTTCTTCGTTTTCGTATTCGCTCCCACGGGCGACGGAGCTTATTCGCGCATGTTCGCCCCTGAGCATGGCGTGGCGGAAGATCCGGCTACCGGCAGCGCCACGGGTCCGCTGGCCGCTTACATGATGCGGCATGGGCTTGCTTCCAGCGCCGACGGCACTCGTCTGATCAGCGAGCAAGGAACGAAAATGGGCCGGCGAAGCATTCTGCATATTCTGGTCCATGGCGCTGGCGGCGCGGACGGGATCGAAGTGGGCGGGTACGTGACGCCGATAATCGAAGGCGTTATGACGATTCGTCACGGTTATACCGGCTCCGCTCCGGACTTCGCTCGATCTAATGTGGTGTGAAGTACGACTATATACCTGTCGACAGCACGGACGAACTAGATGTCGCCGGCGGACGCCAGGCCGATCGCGTGCGGACGGTGGGCGAATACCGGCCAAGCAACACAGCTTTGTCTCGATTCGAGATGGAGATGCGAGCCAGGCTCGAGGGGCCGAACCGGCGTGGGAAATGGGTTCCTCGCACCACGGAAAATATCGGTGAATTGACTCCGCTGCCTGAAGAAAAAGCGAAGTAGCGCGAAACTGCCGCATGGAACCTGCCCGTGTTGCCTTGCGTCTCCTTAGATAGCTCAGTTCGTAACTTGTCTTTGTGGAAAACTCTTTGACTTCGGCAGCTTGACCTGCGCGAGCAGCTCGAGGGGCCGGGACCGGCGCGTATCTTCCTCCGAGTACGCGCCGGTTTTTATTGATTCTGTTATGGCTGGCCACCCAACGCCCGTCCGGCGGCGCGGGTGATATTCGGGGGAACTTCGTAGCGTGCGAAATCGGCGGGGGCACACCAGGTGACCTGCGGGGCTTCGCTAGTGGTGGCGATAACGTCCGATTCGGCCTCAAAGGCAAAAATCAAGTCGTGATGCAGGTGAAACGGCTCGCGCTTGCGTTTGCGTGCCGGAATACCGTGGACGTCCAGGCCGACCAGACCGATTTGCCAGGCCAGCCGCACCATTGTTTCTTCGGTGGTCTCGCGACTGGCGGCGTCGGCCAGCGTGGCATCCGATTCTTCAACGTGCCCGCCGGGCAGCAGCCAGCGGTGATGGCGATGATGAAACATCAGCAACACGCGCTGATGGCTGGGATCGAGCACCACGGCGCTACAGGTGATGTGTCCGGGATTGTACTGATCGCGCGAGAACGGCGCCTCGGATTCCTCGAGCAGCGCCAGAATCAATTCGCGGCTCTTCTGTTCTTCGGGCAATGCAACAAATTGTTCCACCAGCCGCAGGGCGTCGAAAGGCGTCTCCATCAGAAATCGATCGCGGAAAGAACCTCGGACGGGCGCTTGTCGAAGGCGCGGCAGATTGCCAGGAGACTTTCGATGCTGGGCAGATTAGCGCCGCGTTCGATGGAGCTGATCTGGGAAATGCTGAGCTTGGCCATGGCGGCGAGATCTTTGAGCGACCAATCGCGCTCCACGCGCAGCATCTTGATGCGATGACCGAGGCGTTCACGTAAACGGTCCTGCGCGGTGCGGCCGAAGCCGAACTTGTCGATGGCGTTCTGCAGCGTTTGGCGGAGCTGCGCGAGCGAAAACGGTTTGGAAATGTAATCGAACACCTTCATCTTGAAGGTGGCGCGCATGTCTTCGAGCGAAGGATAGCCGGTGACGACGATGACGCACAGGCCCGGATAGATGTTTTGAAGCTGCTCCAGCACGGTGTCGCCTTTGACGTCGCCCATTTTCATGTCCAGCAGAACGATGTCGGGCAAGCGCTGCTCGCATCCGGCGAACAGTTCGTCGGCGTGCGCGAAGGTCCGGATGGAGTAAAGGCCGTCGTCCTTGAGCGCGTCTTCGAGGTAATTGCGGAAATCGGGATCGTCGTCGAGAATCGCGAGATCGACCGAATCGGTGGTGCTGACGGGGTCTGCCATGGGTTCAGTTGTAGTCCTCATTGCGAAGATTGACCTCCCGGGCGGCGAGGCTGAGAGGCGGGCAGCGCGACTTCGAGACAGGCGCCCCCTTCGGCGCGATTGGAAGCCGCGATAGTGCCGCTATGCTGATGCACGATGCCTTCGGCCACCGTGAGTCCCAGGCCAGTTCCCTTGGCGTCCAGGCGGCTGGACACGAACGCGTCGAAGATATCGGGCAGCACGTCGGGCGGGATGCCGGGGCCATTATCTTCCACCGTGACCGCGACCCAGGCTTGACCGTTGCGGCTGATGCGCCTGGATTGGACCGCGATTTTGCCGCTGGGGCGGATGGCGTAGAGCGCGTTGCGAAGCAGGTTGACGAAGACCTGGATCAGACGGTCGGAATTGCCGGTGACGAGGTGATCGGCCGCGACGTTGTTGGTGAAACCGGCTTGCGCAGCTTTTTCGTCGATGGCGACCAGAGCTCCAGGCGTCGTCGATTAAGTGGCGCACCTGGAACTGGCTCGAAATGTTGTTTGCGGACGCGCGAGAAATCCACCAGACTCTCGCTGATTTTGCGGATGCGCTGCGTCACGCGAAGCATGCGGGCCAGGCGTTCCAGCGTGGCGGTGTCGTCGGAAGTTTCGGTGAGCTTTTCGATGGAGCCTTGCAGCACGGTGAGCGGTGTGTTCAGCTCGTGCGCGACGCTGGCGCTGAGCAGGCCCGAGGCTGACCAGGCGATCCTGCGCTTCCAGCTTGCGCAGCGCTTCCTCCAGTTCTTCTTCGCGTTTGCGCAGCTCGACGATGGTGGCGTTGCGGGAGCGCATGATCTGGCCGATCTCGTCGCCCGGGATCAGGCTGTCGTCAATCAGCTCGTGCTCGCGATCGCCATGCTGGGTGGCCTGGTCGGCCTCGAGCATGAGGCGCAGCGGGCGGTACACGTAGAGCGGCATGATGGTGCTTTCAAGCGCGCAGCACGGCCAGAATGTAGATGGAGCCTAGCACGATAAATAGGTTGGTTTTGGCGCGGTCGGGCAGGTAAGGATAAAGCGCGAAGTAGACGCCGAGGACCAGAAGGCGAAAAAGAGATTGTGCAGCACCATCAGCTTGAGGCCGTACTTTGAGGTCGCCGAACAGGCGAGCGACACGCTTCGGCGTCCTCAGCATGGAGGGGAGGCCGATGGATTGGGTTTGAGGCACAGCTAGCTCCTGTGGAAACCTATCCTACGATTCTACGGGATGGCGAGGGGGAGAGGCGGCGGGTGCGTGGTGCGAATTGCTTTTTCCGCGAAACGAAGCCAGCGCGCTTTGAAAAAAAACGAACCCAACGCGATGCATTTGCATTGCAGGTTGATCTGGGCATAATGCGAGCGCGCGACGTTGGGCTAGTGCGGAGGGCGTCTTCGTGCCTAGATGCATCTTATGTTGCTTGAGTCGGAAGAAAAGCTTGTTCAGTTCCAAAGTCTTGATTGAGCGAGGGATTTGGAGCGGGGAGTTTGGTGACTTGGGTTCGTTTGTTCACTCTGGGCGCCCGGCGGAAAGGTCCGCTCCGTGACGCCAGCGCGTGCTGCGATTCTTCTCGAGGAACAGCTCGACCGCAGCCTGCTGCATAGGGCGACGCACATTTCCTCGATCTTTCGGCACGGCTCGCGGATACTCCTGTTGTCACTGACGTAAGG
>CAVXJU010000010.1:0-92742 GCA_963761935.1 Terriglobia bacterium
ACGTTCCTTCCAAAACGCCGCACCAGCTCCTGCTCGCACCGGGACAGCAATTGAACTACTTTCACTCCGAAGGTGAACGAATAGCAAGCCGCGCTCCCTCCAAAACAAAAGCGAGGTGCTCTACTTAACGAACCATTGGCGAGGACCGTCACGTACAACACATAAGGAGGCCGGAATGCCAGGAGTTTTTGTCGTGAAACAGTTTTGTGCTATATTGTCTCAGAACCCTATCTGGGCCACAATTCGAACAGCCCTCGGGACATTTGTTCTAGCCGAAAAATTCACAGGCGGTTTTCAACAAGATATTGCTTGGCTTTTCGTATCTTCTAGTTGCGGTTCCTCATCTGATGGAATCGCTGTGAACAAAACACCGAAGTCACTCCACGTCGTTGGGCGCGGCCAAACTTCCGAAATATTCTTGCACAGTGGGGGTGAGCAAGTAGTGTCGGAGTCGTCGCGCAGTATTCTGATCGCCGTCGAAGGCATCGATGGTGCCGGGAAAACAACCCAGGTCAATCTGCTCCGGGAAGTACTCGAACGCGCCGGTGAAGTCCCCGTCGTCTCGAAGGAACCGACCAATGGAAAATGGGGCCGCGTCATCAAGGACTCGGCCAGCGCCGGGAGGCTCTCGCCGGAGGATGAGCTACAGGCTTTCATCAATGATCGAACAGAGCACGTGGCCGAGATCGTGCAACCGGCCTTGGACGCGGGCAAAATTGTGATCCTTGATCGATACTTCGACTCCAGTATCGCCTACCAAGGATCACGGGGCGTGGACCCGGCTGATGTTCAGGCCGTAATGCAGGAGCGGTTTCCGATCCCTGACGCGGTGTTCATTCTGGACGTTGATCCTGTTTTGTCCGTCCATCGCATTGCGCATTCGCGGGGCGAAGAGCCTAATCATTTCGAGGACAGGAAGAACCTCGCTAAGGCGCGCGAAGTGTTCAACGCTCTGTCCGGTCCTATGATCCATCACATCGATGGAGCAATGTCGGTGAAGGCGGTCCATTCGGCGATCCTGGAGAACTTCATCGAGGGTGCTCTAAGACCAAGCGATGCGCCAAGGACTACGGATGTACTGATCCGTTCCATTGCACGTTTAGAATCGTGAACAAGTGCGAATGGGTACAGATGTCGCGCGCGCTGCGGTCGACCGAAAGGAACTTCTGCTTGAGGTGCGCCTACGTGCCTTTCTGGCCCTCGGCTTTTTCCTCGTTGGCGGCTTCGGCTCTGGCTTGATCTTCATCAGGTCGGTCACTGCTTCGTCTAGCGTTAATGGGTGAAGCGTTAGGCGGTTCCGGCTCTATTTCCTCTGCTCTACAAACTCTTTCATAGCTCTCCCAGTCCTGCGGATGAACCTTCTTGCGATTTGGTGCAGGGTTGTCAGTGTCTAGGTGAACATCGCCGCCAAGCAATATCGTGGCGATGAATGGAACGGCTTCGATTTCGGAGCATCCGAAGAATTTCGGCTTTTGCGGCGATGAAAGCTTCCCCGCGAATGGTGGAGTTGTATGTGCGTCCCGTGAACGAGAAGACGGCGGTTCTCCCTGATGCAATGGCCGCCTGATGCGTAAACAATCGTTTGAACTTCAGGTCCGCAGTCACCATCACATAGTTATTCTTTCCGGCCCAGTAGAAGATCCACGGATCGCGCTCTATATGTCCGAACACTTCATCGTGGGCCGTCACATCGAAGCCTTCAGGCAGAAAGTCGCTTTTTAAGTTCATAAGCACCAAGGTTGCGATCCAGCAGAAATCTGGGATCAGGCGGCTTGTTTTTTAGAGTATTTCTCGTACCGCCTCTTCGATGGCACGCTCTGCTAAGCGGTAGTCCCTTGATAGCGTTGCTACGGACTCTCCGCTCCATCTCCTCTCTGCGATTACTTCTGCGGCTATGCCTGTGCCTTTGATGACCGGTCTGCCGCCAGATAGATTTGGATCCATCACAATGAATGTTCTCGTTTTCCTCTTTGCGTTTGTGATTGGAGAAAGAAGCGGGATGGCATCTTGTCTTTGTCCAGTTCAAGACGGCGCAGAAACCTATCCATGATGTGGCGCATTCCGAGTTGTCTGCCACGGCTCAAGTTGAGCCTCTTTCCAGCCTCCTTGATAATCACGTTTTTTCCGAACATATAAAAGTTACGACCGAGCAGCGGGTATTTTGTTCCTGGCACGTGCTTCTTCAGCTCCTGGATAATTGCCCGAATATCCTCCGTGGGAATTCTTTGCTCTTTGAGCGCCAATAGAACGTGAGCCGAAGCCGCATCGTAGAACGATAAAAGCTCTTTTCCTGCAGGCGCGAGAATGGGTTGGAATCGCCGAACATTCGGCTTCCTTCCGGAAGATGTCCCGTGAAACGATGCGCGAATCGTCGTTTCGGGAACGTGCAGGTAGGTGGCTACCTGTCCGACTGTGTATCGCGGCATCTCTCTCGCGTCATAGGACCGAAGGAATGTCTCAGCAGCGTTCGCGCTCATTGTGTCTCCCGTGCTACGCTTATCTTGAGAGACACAAGTATACTGGAAGGCTTCCGAACGATGTTCGCAGCATCGCGCGAAGCGGGAATGATAAAATTCGAGATCACAACGAAGCCGTGATTCGCAGTCACGGCTTTTCTGCTTTCAACTTTCCTTTCTTCCGCGTGAGTCCCGGTACATCAGCCGCTTTCCGTCGGCTCCACTGAGGGCCAATCGTGCGCGCTCTCTGTCCGAAACCTTGCGAGAATTGTACCTAAAATCGAACTCGGACAAGTAGCGATGCAGATGCTGCTTGCCGACGTGATGATACACGCCGTTGATTCCGCGCTTTAGAATTCCAAAATAACCTTCAACCGTATTGGTGCTGATGCACACGCCGTCTTCATATCGCACATACTCGCCTTCGCGATGATTCACCTTATCGTGCTTCTGAACTTCTTTCTTGGCGAACGCGAGAACTGTTCCGGAGTCCGTCATCAAATGCGCGGACTCGTCAACCATCTGCTTAATGATCGGCTTCAAGTTCTCGGAGGTCACGCGCTCCACGTGCATGGACTGAACGCGACCGCCGCGCTGGAGTACAGAGACAACCGGAGCCTTATTGTGGTACTGGCTCTTGCGTGTATGTGGCTTCGGGCTTGGCCGTCCTCCAGCGCTCCACTGATAGCCAGTTTTTCCGAGGCGCGTCTTGCCGCCGATGTAGGTTTCGTCAACTTCGATTGTGCCGCCGAGCTTTGATGATAACGGCTCCTGACTCATTGCGTACCGGATTCGTGTGCCATGAACCAAGCGCTTTTGTACGTGACTCCGAGCATCCGATGAAGCTGATGGGCGCTCATGCCCTTCTTGCTGGCGCACAGCAGATGGAAAGCGTAGAGCCACTTGTTCAGCGGAATGTGACTGTCTTCGAAGATCGTTCCGACCGTAACGCTGAATTGTTCGCGGCAAGACCTGCACTTCCAAACGCCCTTACGCGCATGAGTCTTCTTACCCTCCTCGGGCTCCAGCTTCGTGGCTTCGCCGATCACACCGCAGTGCGGACAGACCGGACCGTCAGGCCAGCGCTTCGCTTCGAGGTACTCTCGCGCCTTGTCAGGATCTTGGAAGTGAGGTTGAAGGATGGCGGCATCTTCCATACCTCAATTTTGAGGCCAAACCGATGGTTTGTCAAGTATATAATTTTGAAGAAAAGTAATCGGGATAATCCAAAATTTTGATCGCATCGCGGCCCTAAACGCGAGAGTTTCGGTGTAGGATAGTTGGAACTCAACGGCTCCGCGTATAGAGCCTTCGCTCCCTGTCTCGAGTCCGCCCCGTAGCTGCTTCGCTCGAAATCCATCAACAGAAGAAAGGCGGTCCCGTGCTTAACCGGATAATCGTATTGTTTTCGCTGGCCTCAATCGCAGTTCTGGGCCAATCCACCAGCTCTTTGAGAGGAACTATCAAAGACAGTTCGGGCGCCGTCATCGCCGACAGCGTCGTGACGCTGACGGATGCATCCACGGGAACGTCGCGCAAGGTCCTATCCGACAACACCGGTGTTTATCAGATCCTGCAGGTTCCGCCTGGCAAATACAATTTACGAGTCGAAAAGTCCGGATTCTCGGTCCTCACCAAGAACGCCGTCACCCTGGAGGTGAACGTTCCCGCCACGGTCGATTGCGTGCTGGAGGTCGGATCGGTTGGCACCACCGTGAACGTGGAAGCTCAGGCCAGCCAGGTGAACACGGTCGACGGCACCGTCGGCAACGCGTTCGAAGAGAAACAGGTGCAGGAGCTTCCGCTGCAAACCAGAAACGTGGTTGAACTGCTGAGCATCCAGCCCGGCGTCACGCAAACCGGCGAAGTGCTGGGCGCGCGGCGCGATCAGAACAACATCACGCTGGACGGCGTGGACGTGAATAACAATCAGAACTCCGGCATCACCAACGCTCTTACCAACGGGACGCAGTTCAGCTATAACAACACCGCTGGCCAGAACTCGAATACTCCCGGCTTCAATGCGGCCCTGCCGGTTCCGCTGGATTCGGTGGAGGAATTTCGCGTCACGGTGGCCGGGCAAACCGCCGATGAAGGCCGTTCTTCGGGCGGGCAGGTGACGCTGATCACACGCAGCGGCACCAACTCGCTCCACGGCTCGCTGTACGAATACAATCGCAATACACTTCTGGCCGCCAACGACTTCTTCAATAATGAGGCCGGTGTGTCTCGCACTCCGCTGGTTCGCAACCAATTCGGCGTTTCGCTCGGCGGGCCCATCAAAAAAGACCGGCTGTTCTTTTTCGCGAACTGGGAACGGCGCATCGACGCCAGCTCCATCCCGGAAACGGCCGAGGTGCCCAGCGCTACTCTGCGCCAGGGCATTCTGCAGGCCGCGCTCAGCAACGGCAACGTGCAAACACTTACTCCCCAGGACGTGCAGAACATCGATCCGCTGCACATCGGCTTCAATCCGGCGATGAAAGCGTATATGAACGCGTTTCCGATGGGCAACGATCCGTCGCTGGGACTCGATCAAAACCTGAATTTCGACGGGCTGCGGTTTAATGCGCCGTTCGATCTGGATCAGTCGGCCTATGTCGCAAAATTGGACTACAACATCGACCAGGCAGGCAAGCACAAGCTTTCGGTTCGCGGCACGCTGAACGGCGCGTCACAGGATGTGATTGCGGCCCCACTCCCCGGCGAGGCGCCCGGCCAGGTGCTGCTCGATAACAGCAAGGGTCTGGCGGCGAACTACACCTGGATCATCACACCCACGCTGATTAACTCCATGCGATACGGGCTCACGCGGCTCGGGCTGAACGAATCGGGCGTCACCGGCACGGCGTTGTCATTCGCCGGCATCACATCCACGCAGGCGTTGGGCGCCAGCGGAAGCGTGGTTCGTCCTTCCGTTCAGATTATGCCGACCACCACCGTGGGCGACGATCTCACCTGGACCAAAGGCAAGCACACCATCACCGCCGGCATCAACTTCCGTTTCATCCGCAACACGCACACCAACTTCATCAACTCCTATCCCGCTTATGCGTTCAACCGCAACACGCTGGGCGGCCTGGGTGGCGACGCCACCACGGATGTTACGAACTACCTCAATCAGATGCTTGGATTGGGCGGCGCCAATGCACTTGCGCTTACCCAGGACACCGCGGTTCAGGAAGGACTGGGAGACCTGCTGGGACTGGTGAACGATTACACCGCGACCTACCAGTACACCAAGACCGGCTCGGTGCTGCCGTTTGGCGCGCCCGCGACTCGCGAGTACGGAGTAAATTCTTATGAGACCTACGTCATGGATAGCTGGCGCGTGCGCCGCAACCTGACCATCACGGCCGGATTGCGCTACATCAACTCCGCCCCACCCTGGGAAGTGAACGGGACCGAGGTGGTCACCACCGTTCCTCTGCAGACCTATTTTGCGGAGCGCGTGGCGGCGATGAATGCGGGCATCCCCAACAATCAGATCCAGGATGGATCCCTGACTTACGCATTGGGCGGCGCGGCCAACGGCAAGGCTGGCTGGTACAGCCGCGACAATCTGGATTTCGGTCCCCGGCTATCGATAGCGTATGCGCCGGATAAAACGGACAACTGGTTCACCAAATTAATGGGCAAGGGAAGCGTGCTGCGCGGGGGCTTCGCCATGGTGTACGACCAATACGGCAGCGACATGGCATTTAACATCGACCAGAGCGGTTCGCCCGGGTTGGCCAGCACCGTAACGCAGCCCATCAACACCAACTTCACCACTTCGCAGCGCTACGACGGTACATTGACTGGACTCCCGGCGCTTCCGGCCGCGGCGCAAGGCGGATTCCCGTTTACCCCGCCCACCATTACGGGCGGCTTTGACGAAGGCGTGGGCGTGGTCTCCAATCTCAAGGCCCCTTATTCATTGGTGTTCAACGCCAATTACGCCAAGCCCCTACCGGGCAAGATGACGCTGGAACTGGGATACGCAGGGCGCTTGTACCGGCGCGGCCTAGTGGAGCAGGATTTCGATCAGCCTCTGACCGATTTCAAAGATCCGAAATCAGGCATGACCTGGGCGCAGGCGGTCGGCATTCTTCACAACGATGAAATCGCCATGCTGCCGGGCGGCCGCTACACCACTGGGCCGGTGTACGGCCCGGTCCAGAACGTACCGTTCATCGAGGACATGTTCCCCGGTTTGGCGAATGCTTTTGTTCCCGGCAGCGCCACCCAGAATTATTTCTACGGATGGACTGTGATCAACGGCCTCAGCGATGAGGACAACCTCAACTTGATGGATCGCCAACGCATCCCCGGCACCAACACATGCTATTCGGTCACCGGCTGCAATACGTTTTACCCGCTGCAGTTCGCCGGCCTGCCCACCTGGACCAACAATGCTTATGCGGACTACAACGCCCTCACGGTCTCGCTGCGGCGTGCGCTCTCGAGTGGCATTGCGTTTGACTTTAACTACACCTTGTCGCACTCCATCGATAATTCATCGGGTGCGGAATCGGGCGCGGGAGGTTCGGGCGCGGTGCTTCAGGATGCTTTCAACATCAACGCATTCCGCGGCTCTTCGGATTTCGACGAGCGCCACAATATCACCGCCGACGCGCTTTACGAACTGCCTTTCGGCCGGAACCGGAGTTTGCTACGCAACGCCAACAAGTTTGTGGACGCCATTGTCGGCGGCTGGCAGCTTTCCACGATCTTCCGTTATCATTCCGGGCTGCCCTCGACGATCACCGCGGGTGGAGTGTACCCGACCAATTACGAAATCAGCGCGCTCGTAAATCTGCTGCCGGGCACGACCAACACTTACGGAAAATACATCGACAATAACGGCGTCCCCAGCCTGTTCCCGAACACCATAGCGTCCGGCAATTACTTCCAGCAGGCTGGGGGCACTACCGGAACCAGAGCCATCGTGCGGTTGCCAGGCATGGTGAATGACGATATCTCGCTCATGAAGACGTTCTCGCTTCCCTGGGAAGGACACAAGCTTTCATTCCGCGCCGAGGCATTCAACGCGTTCAATCATGTGAACTTCTTCAACCCGATTCTGGACATCAACAACTCCGGGCAGTTTGGGGAATTTCAGGCCGCCATGCCGGCTCGCGTGATGCAAATGAGTATGCGCTACTCGTTCTAGCTAGCCCACAGAGTCGCGGGTAGCAGTTACTACTCGTGCGGCCAGATAGTGAAATCGCGCATCGCATAGCGGACGGGGCGCCCGGACATGGATTTCAGCGCTTCGTTTAGCTCGACCAGATGGGCGTGCGAGAGTTCCAACACATGTTCGTCGGGCTGATATTTCGTTCCAATTGGATAGTCGAGGAACGGTGTCTTCGATTGTTCGATGTGGCAGCCGAGAATGTGCGCTACCGGCTTATCGCGCGTAAAGTCCACCAGGCGCTGGATGCTGGCGGCGAACGCGGGAAAATCGGACACATAGAGCCGGCCCGGATAAAGCGAGTCGCCTGCCAGCAGGATGCCGGTCCGGCGATCGTAGAACGCGACGCTAAAAGGCTGGTGGCCGGGAATCGCAATCACATCCAAGACGCGCCCGCCGAGGTCTATCGAGCCATGATCCGTTGGCCAGTTGCGAATGCCGTAAGCCTTCGCGGTTCCTTCCACCGACAGAGGGACCATCGTTATATTAGGCTTTCCGGCAAATTGCTTGTCGCCGGATATATGATCGTCATGGCCGTGCGAATGCGCCACAATCAGTGGGATCGATTGGCGGCCGTTTCGCCGGCACCACTCCGCGATAGTTTGATTCACAATCTCGGCGACGTTGGTTTCCCCGGCCCCGGTATCCTGCAGCAGCGCGCGATCGTGACCGAAAAAAAGATAGAGAAACGGCTTTTCGTAATTAGTGCAGCCCGATTCGCGCAGGATGTAAAGATCCGGATTGTACGCGTGCACCTGCCACTTCGGGACGGCCGAGCAATCCGGACCGCCGGTGATCCAATGCGAAGGAAGCTGGCCTCGTTCCAGACCCGCGCCATCGGGCTGGGGCGCCTGGGCTTGCATCAAGCCAGTGCAAAACGCCGCGGCGATCGCGAATCTAAATGATGCGTTCAACTGTCTCGAATTCATGCGTGCCCACGATTGTAGCCGAAGAATCTTCGCTCCGATGACCCGAGCAAGCAAGAAATGACATACATCGGTGGGAAGATTCGAACTGGCTCAACCAAAATGCAGTGGAGCGCGGGCGGTCGTCCCAAACCGAAACCGCGGGCTTCAAGCAATCCCTTCGCTAACAAGGCGACTGTAATTTCGATTCTGCAACGTGATGGGCAGGTCCGCTCCAAGCATTTCGAGCGCGTGACAGCCGAAAACTTGGAGCCGATGATCGAACAGGTAATCGACAAATCGGCGCACGTGATGACTGACAGCGCAACGGTTCTCGGATCGGTACCAAAGACCCACAAGCACAGCACGGTTAACCACCGGGAGAAAGAGTACGTCAGGCACGAGGACGGCGTTTGCATCACGACCAACACGGTGGAATCGTACTTCGCGATCATCAAGCGTGGGATCGATGGTATCTATCATCACGTCGGAAAGAAATACTTGGATCAGTATCTTCGCGAGTTCGATTTTCGCTACAACGTCAGCCGATGGATGACACGCGGCGCGTTGCGCTAGCACTGAAGAAGACTGGCGGAAAGCGTCTGATGCTTAAGCAGCCAAAAGAAATATAGTTCTTTACTCCGGCGAACGCTTGATCTAACATTGGTACTAGGGGAGACTATGGAAAACGCAATCATCGGCGGCTAAGACCTTGCCAACCTCCTCCTATCCTGCCTTCCAGTTCAGCACTACAACCTCGAATTCACGATAGTAAGCATCTTCGTGATCCAATTTACGTTCGTTATCGATCCACGGTTTTAGGTTGTTATACGCCTGGGTCATGACCGGCCCAAAATAGCGACGCAGCTTCTCCTCATTCGCACTGCGCGTTCTGATCAATAGTGAAATCTCTTCAAGGATATTGAGGATTGAAACCACATCTGCCCGTATCGCGAGTAGGTCCTCGGAGAGGGGATCTCCCTTCGGGTTTCTTGCTACTTTCATCGAGTCAAAGCTCCCCTCGCAAATCTCTCTGATATAACGTTTCATGGGGCTCAGATTCGGATTGTTCCATCGCTCGATGATTTTGTCTGCGGCTTTTGTACGTCTCTCCTCTAAACCCTTCATGTAGGCGAATAGCGCGAACGCGCAGGCGACGATCGACGCTCCGAATGCAAGGGCTTCGCGTGCGTCGTGACCCACGCTCAGGTAAACAGCGAATAGCGCGCATTCGATTAGAACAAAAGGAACCACGACTAGCCATACGATTGAGATCCTAAGTGTCAGGTTGCGCATCCGTTATCCCCGCTCGCTGCGTTGCTACAATGCTGAATGCGGCGGGCGGGATTCGAACCCGCACGGGGCTTGTCCTGGCTAGAGGGGCCACCACCGGATTCCAAATCCGGAGCGTATGCCAATTCCGCCACCGCCGCACAAAAAACACACCTATCCTGAGAAAACTTCGGTTATAATCGGGCTGGAAGCGGGATTCGGGTCGCGGGCCACTCTCTCTCGACAAGAAGTTACCTACCGGATTCGGGTCCCGCTGACTCTTATTCCTTCACCTCCAGGCGCTTGTATATGTGGGGCAAACTGCCGGTGCCCTTTTTGACAAGTCGTATTTTTCCTTGCTGTGCAAGCTTTCCGAGAGCACTACCGATCATCACCTTTCGATTCCGAGCTTTGAAAGGGTAGTTCATGCGCTCCATCTCCGCGAGAATAGTCGCTACCTCAACCGGGCCGCTGAATGAATTCACAACATCAAGGATTGCGCGCCTATGGGAGCCTCGCGGCAACGACAACGGATGCAGCGGGTGTTGAACGTAATCAGCTGGTGGCCTGATTGTTCTGGGCTGAATCGTCGCCGCTGACTCTAGATGCGTCCGGCGCTGGTCGGGTAAATCGGGCATGCTCATGCCGCTGGAGTGGCCGTTCTTCCGTTCGGCGAGCCACTGCTCAAACATCGCGACCATTTCTGGATCGCTGACGATTCGCTTCAGTTCTTGCAGCTTCAGAATTCGCTGCTCAATCCATTTATCCGTGGGCATTTGCGAACCACTGGCACTCTCGACAGTCCTATAGTGATACAACTTTGGCGTGCGCGTCAATAGAAAAAATACAGAGATAGAAGGCCTAACTAATCTTGCTTGCGCTCAGCGATGGATGAGGCTTACGATGTGAGCGTGGCAAAACGTGATGCGATCCGCATTCGCCTTTCCGAACGTGACGCGCTAGCTGGCCTGCTGGCCGTCAAGCCCAAACCGAGTATGCCCCGGCCAGGGACGAATCCTGGGAAGAAGAAGCCCAAGAAACGAGCGAAGTCACGGCAGGCTTAACCTTCCGCTCTCTCGAACTACAGCGACGTTCTGGACTCCTGAGGTGAGAATACGTCACCTTCGTATGCTTGTTTTCATTGGGCAACGGATCGCCGAAGATCGGATTGCCAGTGTTCATATCCAGCCTCCGTCTTTCACATGTGCTCGTACAATGTCGGTCACGTCAGTGTAGCAACCAGTCTTTCCGTAGAGCGCTGAATGAATTACCAAATCTCCCGCTTCCTGATGGCGCAGGCGTTTCACCAACACCGCCACGCTCAGAATAGTCAGCCCGACCAAGGCGTAAAACAGCAGAGCACCCAGAGATAAAAACTCATTGCTTTTCATCTCCGGCCAAGCCTTAATGGCCGCGAACACGCAACCAAGTCCGGTAAGCAAGGTCTGTACGATCTGCCCCTTGTTGGCAAACCACTGGTTCGCTGCCATCCCGCAAGCTTAACACAACTCGGGTATGTTAAGTGCATAATTCCGGAAATTTCTTATCGGGCTTAGCGGGAATTTGTTATTGCGCGTGCACCACGCGTGTGCAATCATGCATACTGACGCGCGTTCTCTCCGTCGAGCGCTGCCGCGCCTCATGGGATAACAGATGCGCATTTTGATAGCTCTCCTGGCTTTCCTTTCGCTTGGATGGGCGGAAGACAAGCCGTCCAAAGCCTCCCATGGGAAAACCGTAGCGCCGAAGATCGGCGTCAAGATTCCAGGCGTTCAAATTCCGTTCGCCAATCTGGAAGCCGAGGCGGAGTTCGACGACGCCGCGAAATCCGGCTGGATCTTTTTTTCCAACTCAGCCTTCGCGCCGGGTGCGGATTCGATCGAGAGAATCGACCCCAAGACCAACCAGAAAGCCGATCCCATTGCCGGCCTCGCGAAACCTTGCGGTGGCATGGCCTCTGCATTCGGAAGCTTCTGGGCGCCCGTATGCGGCACGTCTTCGCTGGCCCGCATCGATGAAAAAAAATACCAGGTCACAAAGACCATGGCCACTGGAGTTTCGAGCGTCCGGGGCGTAATCGCCGCTACAGCCGATAGCATCTGGCTCCTGACAGATGATAAGACCACGCTGGCCCGCATCGATCCGGATCAGAATCAGGTGGTGGGTGAGGTTCGCGTGCCGGCCGGCTGCCGAAGTTTGATTTTCGGCGAGACGGCGCTGTGGTTGGCGTGCCCGGCTGAGAATAAAGTTCTGCGCATCAACCCGGCCACCAATTTAGTCGACAAGACGGTAGAGGTATCCGCCGAACCGGACGCGCTGGCCGTAGGCGCGGGATCGATCTGGGCTCTGTGCCGCAAGGAAGGAAAAATCGATCGCATCGATCCCAAGACCAACAAGGTATCGAAGACTATCGAGCTAGGAGTGCCCGGCGCGGACGGCGAAATTGCTTTCGGCGAAGGTTTCATCTGGGTCACCCAGACCGGTTTCCCTCTGACGAGAATCGACGTTGCAACCGAGACGGTCATGCAGCAATTCTACGGCGAAGGCGGCGGCGCAATCGCAGTATCGCCGGGCGCAATCTGGCTGTCAAACGTGGCGGCCGGAACCATCTGGCGCATCGACCCAAAGCGAGTCATGGTTACGCTTCCGGAATAGGTGATCGAGTGCAAAAACAATTTGTCATTGCAGCGTCCTTGATGGCGTCGCTTTCGGTTCAGGGGCAGAAGCCAAAAGAGCCGCCGCGCCCCGGTGTCAGCACCCCGGGCGTGAAACGCCCCCTGTCCAGCATCAAACCGCTGGCGATTTTCGACCTGGAAAGCGGAACGCCGGACTGGCAGGCGCTCACCGACGACTCGGTCTGGGTGACCAACGCAAAGCGCAACGTAATTCACCGGCTGGATGTAAAGACCAATAAAATCGCGGTGACCATACCAGTGGGCAAGCTCCCCTGTTCGGGCTTGGCGGCGGGCTTCGGGAGCATCTGGGTACCCATTTGCGGCGATAAGACGATCTCGCGCGTGGACATGAAAACCAACGCGGTCGTTGCCACGGTTCCCGTAGGTCCGGCGGAAAGCGAGGGAGGTATTGCAGCCAGCGAAGATGCGGTCTGGCTGGTAACGGACCCGAAGGGCAAGCTGTCGCGCATCGATCCCAAAACCAACTCGGTTTCGGCGACCGTCGCCATCCCGGCCGGTTCGGCCGCGGTTCAGTATGGCGATGGCGCGGTCTGGGTGACCACGCCCGCCAAGAATATGTTGACCCGCGTGGATGCGAAAATGAATCAGGTCACCGACTCGATTCCGGTCGGACCTGGTCCGCGCTTTGAAACGTTCGGCGCCGGCTCAATCTGGACATTGAATCAGGGCGACGGCACTATCTCGCGCGTCGATACCAAAACCCGCAAGGTTGTCGCGACCATCGAAGTCGGAATCCCGGGCACCGGCGGCGAGATCGCTTTCGGATTGGGTCACATCTGGGCCACGGTCTTCCAGATTCCGATTTCGGAAATCGATCCGACCACCAACAAAGTCATCAGGCAGTGGGTAGGCGAGGGTGGCGATACCATTCGCGCCGGAAATGGCTCCCTGTGGCTGTCTAACCTGAAGGCCCACACGGTCTGGCGAATCGATCCTAAACAGTTCTAATGTGTTATCGTTAGCAGGTAGTCTCCGATAAATCCGTGGCTTAGGTGCCACTATCGGCTGGCCCCCGTCTGGCCGCGCTTTTGAGCGTATGAAGCAGTACTCATACCAACCATTCGAGGCACCGGGATTATGCGCTTTCAACAATTTTTCGTTGTACTGCCGTTCGTTCTTGCCGGGGTTCATCCACTCGCTGCGCAAACAGTAAACGCGGGCACGCCGGAATTTTTCGAAAATAAGATCCGCCCGATTCTCGCCAACAACTGTTTCGGCTGCCATACCAATTCGCAACTCGGCGGTTTGCGGCTCGACACGCTGGAAGGGATGAAGAAAGGCGGGAAACGCGGTCCGGCGATCGTCGCGGGCGACCCGGAAAACAGCCTGCTCATCAAGGCCGTGCGCCAAACCGATCCGGCCTTGAAGATGCCCTACGGCGGCAAGCTTAAGGACGCTGAAATCGCGGACCTGGAAGCCTGGATCAAAGCGGGCGCGGCGTGGCCCGCCAGTACTGCCGCGGCGGCGACCACCAGCAAAGACGGCAAGTATGTCATCTCGCCCGAGCGCCGCAATTTCTGGTCATTCCTGCCGCTCAAGAGCCCGGCGGAACCGGCTGTCAAGGATACCAAGTGGGCGAAGACAGATATCGATCGCTTCGTTCTTGCACGCTTGGAGAAGGAAGGCCTCAAACCGGTCGGCGCCGCGACGAAACACGATCTGCTGCGCCGGGCGTATCTCGACCTCACCGGCCTCCCGCCCACGCCCGAAGAGCAAGCCGCGTTCGAGAAAGACAATTCGCCGGACGCATTCGCGAAGGTAGTCGACCGCTTGCTGGCATCGCCGCATTATGGCGAGCGCTGGGGCCGCATCTGGCTGGATGTGGCGCGCTATGGCGAGGATGATTACCGCAGCTTGAATCCGAACCCGCGCGGCTATCGCCCTTATCCGAACGCCTGGGCTTATCGCGATTGGGTGGTGCGCGCCTTCAACGACGACCTGCCGTACGACCAGTTCGTGAAGGCTCAACTGGCGGGCGATTTGATGGATCCCTCGGTTCGCTACAAGATGCTCCCGGCGACTGGATTCCTGGGGCTGGGTCCCTGGTATTACGACAATGGGTCGAACGAAGTGACGCGCGCCGACGAGCGGCACGATCGCGTGGATGTTGTCACACGCGGCTTCCTCGGCCTCACCACGCAATGCGCCCGCTGCCACGATCACAAGTACGATCCAATTCCGCAGACCGACTATTACGCGCTCGCCGGGGTCTTCTTCAACACGATCTATCAAGAGTATCCGGAGGCGCCTAAGAAGATCGTGGACGAGTACAAGAAAGTCGAAGACCAAATCGACGAGAAGCAGCGCATTCTCGAGGATCTGCAGAAGGATCTAACAGGTGAGCTGGCGCGCTCGCTTTCGCTGCAAGGTTCCAACTACCTGATGGGCGTTTGGGAAGTCACCGGCAAGCCGAAGAAAGACATGGCGCTGGTGGTGAACGATCGGCGGCTGGACTACGAGTTGCTGGCCCGCTGGATCAAATACATGGCCAAGCCCACCACCCGTTACCACAATAAAGACGATTGGCAAGCCCTCATGAAAAAGGGCGGTGGCAAGCGCGAGGAAGCGAAAAAGCTCGCCGACAAGTTCCAGCAGGACATCATCGACGTTACCGTGGCCAACGACGAGATTGACGTCGAGAACCGCGTCATCACCGATAAAGACGTCGACGGCGACAAACCCAAGAAGCGCACCGACAAACCGAGCAACTTTGTTTCAAACAAAGATTTCAATCCCGGGGCGCTGTTGCGCCTCAAGAGCCTGCCGGAGGAACAAACCGCGTTCTGGACCGAGATCTTCGTGCGCGAATTGAAGGACAACGAAGATCCCAACGACATGGTCGACATGGACCCGCGCAAGATGAGCCCGGGCGTGTTGATGTTCCACGGCTGGGGCTTGGAGAGCCGCATCGGCCCTTCGGCGCAGGCCCGTTTGAAGTCGCTCGAGGACGATCTGGCAGCGCTGAAGAAGAAAATCGATCCATACTATCCGTTCATTCACGGCGTGAGGGATTCCGACAAGCCGGTCGACATCCAACTCGCCCTGCGCGGCAATCCTGAGACACTCGGCCCCGTGGTTCCGCGCCATTTCCTGAGCATTTTTTCGGAAGGCGATCCCACGCCGCTCAACCAGGGTAGCGGACGCATGCAGCTGGCGAACCTGATCGTAAAGCAGCCCATAGCGATGCGCGTCATCGTCAATCGAATCTGGAAGGCGGACTTCGGAACCGGCATCGTGGATACGCCCAGCAACTTCGGATTTGGCGGCGAGCGGCCCACCGACCCCGAGCTGCTCGAATACCTGGCCAGCGAATTCGTCAAGAACGGCATGTCCATCAAGAAGCTGCAGCGCGAGATCATGCTCAGCGCCGTCTATCAACTCTCGACCGCAGACGACAAGGAAGCATCGGAGAAAGATTCCGGAGACCGTTTGTATTGGCGCGCCAGCCGCAAGCGCATGGATGCCGAGGAGCTGCGCGATTCAATCCTGGATGTGGCCGGCGATCTGGATGACTCCATCGGCGGGCCCTCGCAAGGATCTTACGCCCGACTTCCATCGCCGCACGGTATATGGGCGCGTGAGCCGCTACAAGCTGGACGCGTATCTTCAGCTATTCGATTTTCCTCCGCCGAACATCAGCGCGGAAAAACGGTTTACCACCACCGTGCCGCTGCAGCGCCTGTTTTTGATGAACAGCGACTTCATGCAGCTGGAGGCCGAGGCGCTGTATAAGCGCGTCGCTGCTGAACCGGACAACCGTGCGCGCATCCGCAAACTCTACAACCTGATCTATGGCCGCGATCCGAAGGAAGACGAAATCCAGGTCGGGCTCGAATACCTGCAGACCGAGCCCATGAAGGAGTACGAAGAGAGCAAGAAAAAAGCCCAGGAGCTGAAGGATAAAGAACTGAAGGATAAAAATAAGGATAAGAAGCCGGGCGAAGCGGAACAGGCTTCGAGCGGCGATCTGAAACCCGCGACGGTCGATGCAAAAATAATGCCGAAAGCGGACGCCGGAGAAGGCGCAGTGGATACAACCGCCGATACGCCTGACGAAGCCATGCCCACCGACCCCAACGCCGACATGGGCATGGGAATGATGGCGGGCGTCCCGGGCGCCGGAAAAAAAGGGCCCGCCAAGCCGGTGGAGATCAAGTACGAACCCACCGTCTGGGGCCGCTACGCAAAGCTGCTGCTCAGCTCAACCGAATTTGTTTTTATCAACTAGCCGAGGCCAATTCAAAATGTCGGACCACAAATCAAGAAATCCAGTCACCCGGAGAGAAGCGTTGTGCAGAGTCGGCAATGGCTTCGGCATGATGGCGTTCGCCGGGATGCTCAGCGAATCGATGGCGAGAGCCGGAATAACCTCCAGCGAAACCGGCCTGGGGGTGGCCAAGCTCGATTACCCTCAGCGCGTGAAGCGCGTCATCTTTCTCTTCATGAACGGAGGGCTCTCCACCATCGACGCTTCGATCCCAAGCCGATGCTTTCCAAGTACGACGGCCAGCCCATGCCCGGCGGGTCCATCGCCACCGAGCGAAGAACCGGCGAGCTGATGAAATCGCCGTTCGCGTTCAAGAAATACGGGCAGTGCGGCATGGACGTCAGCGAACTCTGGCCGCATCTGGGCGAGGTGGCGGACGACATCTGCTGGATACGCTCCGTGTACACCGAAATTCCCAACCACGAGCCTTCCTGCCTGATGCTGAACACCGGCGCGAACCAGGCTGGACGGCCATCCATGGGCGCCTGGCTCACTTACGGGCTCGGCACCGAGAATAAAAACCTGCCCGGGTTCGTGGTGCTATGCCCGGACATCCCAACCACGGTTGGTCCGCCGCTGTGGAGCAACGGATTCCTCCCCGCCATTAACCAGGGAACTTATATTTCGAACAAGCGCAACGTCACCGGCCCGGACGGATCGCCGAGTGATGGATATGCCCTCCGACATGCCGCTCGAAAAGGATAAGGACGGCAAGGAAATACCGAAGAAGGTGGTGATCGAGAAGAGTTTCGATCCGAAGAAACTCCTCAATTTCGTCAACAACCCCAAGTTCACGCTAACCCGAGCAGCGCCGCGAGCTGGACCTGCTGGACAAGCTGGAGAAAATCCGCGCGCAGGACGCCGGGACCGATCCGCAGATGGAGGCGGTCATTCAAGTCCATGGAAGTGGCTTACCGGATGCAGACCGAGGCGCCGGAAGTTTTCGACGTCCGCAAGGAATCGCAGGCGACGCTCGATATGTACGGCCCGGAGGCGACGTCGCGCGCGGCGCCTGATGGCCGTGCGGCTGCTCGAAAAAGGCGTGCGCATGGTGCAGCTCTACTACTCCAAAGGCGATCCGTGGGACGCTCACGCCGACATATTCGCCCACAAGATGAACGCCAAGAATTCCGACCAGGCCTTCGCCGCGGTGATCAAGGACCTGAAGACGCGCGGCCTGTGGAAAGATACCCTGGTGGTGTGCGGATCCGAATTCGGCCGCACGCCGGTGCGCGAAGTGGGCGGCATGGCCGATCAGGCCAAGCGCGGCCGCGACCACAATCCGTTCGGCTTCACCATGTGGCTGGCGGGCGGCGCGGTGAAGGGCGGCACCATCTACGGCGCCACCGACGATTTCGGCTTCAAGGCGGTCGAAAAGCCGGTCCACGTGCACGATATCCACGCCACCATTCTGTACTTGCTCGGCATCGAACACACCAAGCTGACGTATCGCTACAGCGGCCGCGATTTCCGGCTCACCGACGTGGCTGGAAACGTCCTGCACGATATCATTGCGTAGATGCTATCCGGCTCCGATCCGGAACTCCTCCTGAAGCTGCAGCAATTCGCCGACAGCGCCCTTCCGATCGGCGGGGCGTCGCACTCGTTCGGTCTCGAGTTCCTCGCCGACGCTGGATTGCTCAGCGCGGACGGCCTGGAGGCGTTCCTGGTGGATTATCTCAATGAGACCGGCGCACTCGAAGCCGCGTACTGTACCGCGAGCTGCATTCTGGCGAAAAACGGATTCGATGCCGGCGCGGCGGACCAGTGGCTCACATGGAATATCGAGCTGGGAGCGCGCAAGCTGGCGCGGGAATCGCGCGACGCCTCTTCTGCCATGGGCCGGAGATTGCTCGATCTGGCCGCGCACGTATCCGGAATCCCGATTTTGTTGAGAGCCCGCGAGCTTGCCGCAAGCACCGGCACCGAGCTTCAACTCGCGCCCTGTTTCGGCCTCATAGCGGGCGCCATTGGAATCGATCCGGAATTGACCGCTTGCGCCTATTTGCAGCAAGCTGTCACGACGCTCGTGTCCTGCTGCCAGCGATTACTCCCGCTGGGTCAGACCGGCGCGCAACAGATTTTGTGGAACCTTAAGCCGGCGATCATTGATGCAGCCCGACGCGGAAGCTCCGCCGTCCTCGATCTTTCGGAATGCTTCACGCCATTGTTGGATGTAGCCTCCGCCCGGCACGCCACTTTACATACGCGTCTCTTCATCAGCTAGCATGCCCGGCTCGCCCACGCTTCTTCACCTGTCGTTCGAACTGGGCGGGAATAATTCCACCATTCTGCGGGTGAAAAAGCAGGAACCGCCTTGGCGAGTGGTGCGCGGGTTCCCATTGCCATCCGGCGAGACGCTAGCGCACGTCCACAATGTCTCCGGCGGCATTCTGGATAGCGATGCGCTGGAATGCCGCATCGACGTGGCGTCCGGCGCGCAAGCCCAGATCACCACCACCGGCGCAACGCGCATCTACCGCAGCCGTTCGACGGAGCGCGTCGCGCTGCAACATTTGGAGGTCACTTTAGGCGAAGGCGCCTATTTGGAATATTTGCCAGATCAGTTGATTCCCTTTGCCGGCGCCCGTTTCAAACAGCACACCCAGGTAACGCTCGATCCCGGAGCAGCGCTGATCTGGTGGGACCAAGTGGCGCCTGGCCGAGAAGCCTCCGGAGAAATCTTTCAATACGAATCGCTCGCGGGCTCGCTGGATTTGATCGCTTGCGGCCAACCCATCGCGATCGAGCGCTGGACCATCGCCCCTTTCCTGCGCAGCCCCGCTGCCATCGCCAGGCTGGGACCATTCCGTCACTTCGCCTCTTGCTATGTGTGCCAGGCCGGCCAGCCCGCAAGCTATTGGCGCAAGTTCGAAGCAGAGTTGCAGGAACTGGCGGACCGCCTTTCAGGACCTGAGGTATTATGGGGAGTCACATCGCTGCGGGCCCACGGATTAGCCTTCCGCGGTGTCGCCGGCAGCGGGCGGTCTTTGTACCATGGTCTCGTCGAGATCTGGAACACCGCCAAATGGTCGCTCTGTGGCCGCGTCGCCACTCTTCCCAGAAAAGTTCATTGAAAGGAGCCTTCGTTGCACCTCACGCCTCGCGAGCAGGAGAAGCTCATGATTTTTGTCGCCTCCGAGCTGGCCAAGAAACGCCGCGCCCGCGGGCTCAAGCTGAACTATCCGGAAGCAGTGGCGATTCTTTCGGCGGAAATACTCGAAGCCGCGCGCGACGGGAAAAGCGTGGCTGAGATCATGTCCAGCGGCGCAACCATCCTGACCCGCGACGACGTGATGGACGGTGTCGCGGAGATGATTCACGAAGTACAAGTCGAGGCGACGTTTCCCGATGGAACCAAGCTCGTCACCGTTCACGATCCCATTCAATAGGAGCTTCATGCATCCCGGCGAATATATTCTGAATGACGGCGACATCGAGCTGAATGCGCAACGCCGCACCGCCCGCGTTGTCGTACGCAACACCGGCGACCGTCCCATACAGGTGGGCAGCCACTATCATTTCTTCGAAGTAAATCGCGCGCTTCAATTCGATCGCAAAACTGCGTATGGCATGCGCTTGGATATTCCCGCCGGCACTGCGATCCGATTTGAACCAGGCGACGAAAAAGAAGTCAACCTGGTGGCGCTGTCAGGCGCGCGCCGAGTCTACGGACATAACGGCCTGGTGAATGGCAATCTCGCCTCGGGGACGAACTCGTGAGCACTCGCATTCCCCGCAGGACTTACGCCGATCTTTACGGCCCAACCACCGGCGACCGCGTTCGCCTTGCCGACACGGAGCTGATCGTCGAGGTAGAGCAGGATTACGCCGTCTATGGCGAGGAGATCCCCTTCGGTGGAGGCAAGGTCATCCGCGACGGAATGGGACAAAGCTCCACCGCCATCCGCGAGAGCGAGCATGGCGCGCTCGACCTGGTGATCACCAACGCGCTGATCATCGATCATTGGGGAATCGTCAAGGCCGACATCGGGATTCGCGACGGCCGTATCGTGAAGATCGGCAAAGCCGGGAATCCGGATGTGCAAGCCGGAGTGGATCCGGATCTGGTAGTGGGCGCGGCTACGGAAGTAATCGCGGGCGAGGGCAAGATTGTCACCGCTGGCGCCATTGACTCGCATATTCACTTCATCTCGCCGCAGCAGATCTATGAAGCGCTTTCGAACGGCACCACCACGATGATCGGCGGCGGCACCGGCCCAGCCACCGGAACCAACGCCACCACGTGTTCGCCCGGGCGCTGGAACATCGAACAAATGCTGCGCGCCGCGGAAGCCTGGCCCATGAACTTCGGCTTTCTCGGAAAAGGAAACGCCTCGGCTCGCGATCCTCTGGCCGAACAGGTTCTCGCGGGGGCTTGCGGGCTGAAACTCCACGAGGACTGGGGCACCACCCCCGCCGCCATCGACACTTGCCTGCGCGTGGCCGACGAGTTTGACGTCCAGGTTGCCATTCACACCGACACGCTGAACGAAGCCGGATTTGTGGACGACACCATCGCCGCCATCGCCGGCCGGACCATCCACACCTATCACACCGAAGGTGCGGGCGGCGGCCATGCTCCCGATATCATCAAGATCGCCGGCTTACCGAACATCCTGCCGTCCTCCACCAATCCCACGCGCCCGCTGACGGTCAACACCATCGCGGAGCATCTGGACATGTTGATGGTTTGCCATCACCTGAATCCGCAGGTGCCCGAAGATGTCGCCTTCGCCGAGAGCCGCATCCGCCAGGAGACCATCGCCGCCGAGGACATTCTGCACGACCTGGGCGCCATCAGCATGATGTCCAGCGACTCGCAAGCCATGGGCCGGATCGGAGAAGTGGTCACCCGCACCTGGCAGACCGCGCACAAAATGAAAGTGCAGCGCGGCCCATTGCCCGAGGATTCCTCGCGCAACGACAATCAGCGCGTAAAACGCTACGTCGCCAAGTACACCATCAATCCCGCCATCACGCACGGCATCGCGCACGAAACGGGTTCCATCGAGCCCGGCAAACTTGCCGATCTGGTCCTGTGGAATCCGGCGTTCTTCGGCGTCAAAGCCCGAGATGATCATCAAGGGCGGCTTCATCGCCTGGAGCGTCATGGGCGATGCCAACGCCTCCATCCCCACCCCGCAACCGGTCTTGTACCGGCCCATGTTTGGGGCTTTCGGCCTGCGCCCCGCAGGCGACTTCAGCCACGTTCGTCTCCGCGGCGTCGCTGCCGCAAGTGGAACGCCTCGGGCTTCGCAAGCGCCTGGTCGCGGTCCGAAACTGCCGCAACATCGGCAAGGCGAACATGATTCACAACTCGGCCACGCCGCACATTGAAGTCGACCCCGAAACTTACGAAGTGCGCGCCGATGGAGACTTGCTGACTTGCGAACCGGCCAGCGTTCTGCCGCTGGCGCAGCGCTATTTTCTCTTTTAACCTATGAATACTCCCGAAGATGCTTTTCGAATTGGCGTAGCCGGACCAGTGGGCAGCGGCAAAACCGCTTTGGTTCACGTGCTCAGCAAAGCACTGTGGCCGGCGGTCAATCTCGCGGTTGTGACCAACGACATTTATACTCGCGAGGATGCCGATTTTCTGATTCGCCAGGGCGTCCTGCCCACGGATCGCGTGGTAGGAGTGGAAACCGGCGGATGCCCGCACGCCGCCATCCGCGAAGATGCCTCCATGAATCTCGAAGCCATCGCCGCCATGGAACGCGCGCATCCCGGCCTCCAGCTTATCTTTATCGAGAGCGGCGGCGACAACCTGGCCGCGGCCTTCAGCCCGGAACTGGTGGACGTCTCGATTTATGTCATCGATGTCGCGGCCGGAGACAAGATCCCACGCAAGGGCGGTCCCGGAATCACGCGCTCGGACCTGCTGATAATCAACAAAATCGACCTCGCACCCCACGTCGGCGCCTCACTCGAGGTTATGGATCGCGACACCCGCAGGATGCGCGCGGACAGGCCGTTCCTGTTCACTAATCTTAAAGATGGTACCGGCGTACCTGAACTGATCGGCTGGGTCCGGCGGAACTTAGAAGTGCCGCCTGAACAAAGGCATCGCGTTGCTCATGCAACCGACCCGGCCGCCTCGTCACATCACCACAAACACACGCGCGGCTCGGCTTGATGGCCGCCGCCGCCGGGCGATAATAGTCCTAAAAGTCCCGACGGTACTAGCCCGGTTCAGGTTGGGTTGTCACGTGGATGAGGCTAAAATCTTAGAGATGACCGAATTGCACGGTTCAGCGCAGATCCAGTTCGCCACGCCGTCGGAACTCTGCCTTCTGCGGGCTGCTCTGCTGGAAGGACCGCTGGCCGGTGAAGCCTTAGAAAGTTGGCTCGCCTCTCTTCGGGATGAAGAAATTGCACGCGGATTTAGCGGACTGGGATCGGCATCCAGGCGGCTGCTCCCGCTGGTTTATCGGAACGCCAAAGCATTCATTCCGCCGCACCTGAAAGACGCGATCCGGCTGATCCACCACGAATATTGGGCCGCCAATCAAAAGCACCTAAATCACTTGCAAGAATTGCTGGCGTGGTTCGAACAAAAAGGGATTCCAACGATGGTCCTCAAGGGAATGGCGCTGTCCGTTCTGCATTACCGCGACATGGCCCTTCGTCCCATGTCCGACTTGGACATTATGGTGCCGGAGGACCGGGCTCCAGAAGTGATAGGTTGGTTCCAACGTGAGGGATGGTCTTCCTTATACTACCGTGCGAACGCACCGCGGAATCCTTACTTTCGCCGTCATACTCACGCGTTTCCCTTGGAGGATCCGCATTATGGAATTCTTGACCTGCATTGGCATGCGCTGGCCGAGGCTACCTTCGAAGGTGCGGACCTGCCCTTCTGGAGCGACAGCGTCGAACTGGCGGTGAACAAGATCAGGTCTCGAGCGCTCAATCCCACCGATCAGCTTATGCACGCTTGCGTGCATGGCTTCACGGCCAATGCCCAACCTCCGATTCGCTGGGTGGCGGACGCTGTTATGGTACTCAGGAGCAGTGACGTCGACTGGACCCGGCTGCTCACTCTGGCTAGCGAGCTGCACGTTACTGTGCCGTTGGGCTCCTGTCTGTCATTCCTGCGTGCTACATTTCAGGCGCCGATACCCGAGCAGGTTGTGCGACAACTCCAGGCTGTCATAGTCGATCAGGCGGAGCGCCGCTATTTTGAGACCCTAGTGCACCAGAACGCCGACTGGCGCGAGGTATTGGCCTACAATCTGGAGCGCAACCGGCGCGCGAACCGGGATCGCAACCCACTCGTCGGGATCGGGTCGCTGCCCCTGCAGCTACAGTTGCACTATGGCCTACCAAACTTGAAGGATCTTGGAAGCTTCGCGTTCTCCAGACTCAAGCGCCGTATCCATAAGAGGATTGGAAGTTCGTGACTCACGATTCCCCCCCGCTTCCGGCCCTGACTCTAATCGATCGTTCCGGCAACGGGCTGTTCCAGAAAATCGCGGAGTGCCGCCACTACCGGACGCTCTTCGTCTTTCTGGCTCTGCGGGATATCACTCTGCGTTACCGGCAAACTCTGTTGGGCGTCGTTTGGGCGGTCTTACAACCCCTACTGCCCGTCGCGATTTTTACCGCCGTGTTCGCGCGCGTGCTCCGGCCGTCCACCGGCGGGATACCTTATTGGCTGTTCGTTCTGGCAGGTATGGCTCCCTGGACTTTTTTCGCGAACGCCATCAGCATGTCGGGCGCTACGTTTGTCAATAATCACAATCTCCTTAACAAGGTCTACTTCCCCCGCGCGATCCTGCCGGGCGCCGCGGTTGCCGCCTGTTCGCTCGATTTCTTGGTGGTGGGCGCCCTGGTGCTGGGCCTCGCGTCGTGGCGCGGCTATCGTCCCAATCTCGAATGGCTGCTGTTGCCCATAATTTTCTTGATCACCGCAGGACTCGCCATATCGGTAGGTTTGGCACTGGCCTCCTTAATGGCGCTTTATCGGGACGTCAAACACGTCCTGCCGTTCCTGGTGCAGCTTTGGATGTTCGGAACTCCCATCATGTATTCGGTTAGTCTCCTGCCGCGCCGGTTGCAGCCGGCCGTCGGCCTCAATCCCATGGCCGGCGTGATCGAGGCTCTCCGCTCCTGCCTGTTTGGAACGCCCCCGGATTGGAAGCTTTTGGCGTTATCGGGATTTTCGAGCCTGGCGATCGCTTTCGCAGCGATACTCCTCTTCCATCGCCTGGAAGCCGATTTGGCGGAGCGCGTATGAAATCCATTTCGGTTCGCGGCTTGACCAAAGCGTTCAAACTGGGCGATCAGAGGGGCCACTACCGGATGATCCGCGATTGGTTCTCTCTTCGCCGGAGCAAGGAAGCTTCCCCAAGGAGTGTGAACTTTCTGGCTTTGGACGACGTCAGCTTCGATGCGGAGCCCGGCGAGGTGCTCGGCATCATTGGACGCAATGGCGCCGGCAAATCGACTCTGCTCAAGATCCTCGCCAGAATCCTTCGTCCCACCGGTGGCCGCGTTGAATTGCGCGGCCGCGTGGGAAGCCTGCTCGAGGTCGGGTCCGGATTCCACGGTGAACTTACCGGCCGCGAGAATATTTTCCTGAACGCCGCGATCCTGGGTATGCAACACCGCGAGATCGTGCGCAAGCTGGATGAGATCGTCGATTTCGCCGGCGTCGGACAGTTCCTGGATGAGCCCGTTAAGACCTACTCGAGCGGAATGTATATGCGGCTGGCATTCTCCGTGGCAGCGCACATTGAACCCGAGATCCTGCTGGTAGACGAAGTGCTAGCCGTGGGCGATGCCGATTTTCAGAAGAAATGCATGCACAGGATCGAGCAAGTAGGCAAACATGGACAAACCGTGCTGTTCGTTTCGCACAATCTCCAAGCCGTGTTGCGCCTGTGCAGCCGAGCCTTGCTGATTGACCACGGCAAGGTGGCGCACTTAGGTCCCGTCCATGAAGTGGCTGCGTCGTACCTGAGCACTGGCGGCGCCAATCAGGCCGAGCGTATTTATCCTGAAGGGCCCTATGCTCCGGGCGACACGAACGTAAGGCTTCGCAGCGTTCGCGTCCGTTCGCGCGCGGGGGAAACGCTGCCCATCGTGGAATTGCGCGAGGAGCTGGGGCTGGAGATGGAGTTCGAGGTTCAAGATAGCCGCCTGGTTCTCTTCCCGGTGCTCACCGTACAGAATGAGTGGGGAACCGAAGTGCTGTGGGCCACCGACGCCGATACGGAATGGCATGGACGGACCCGGCCGTCCGGGTGCTACCGGGTGACGGCTTGGATACCTCCGCATTTCCTCGCCGCCGGCGCCAAAACTGTCAGCGCGGCGGTGTACTCGTTCCTCCCACGCGTGGAGCATTTTCGCGAAGCGGACGCAGTAGCTTTTCAGACCGTCGATACTTTGGGACCCGGCACCGCGCGAGGCGACTTCACGGGGCACATCGGAGCTGGGACGTGGCCGAAATTGGAATGGACCGTGGAGTATGAAGAGCATCGCCAGCTGCAGCAGACCAGCCGGAGCGCCTCCCGCGTTTAGTCCCGCTACCCCCGCCCCCAGATAGAAAATAAGCTGTCTCAGACTGGCGCTGAAATCCGTCTTCTAAGTGGAGGAGAACAATGAACCTCAAGAGCGCGGCATTTCTGGCGGCCATTGGAACGATTATCCTGACGGCGCTGATGCTATATGACCTGTTCGCGAATATGGCCGAGGTTCTGCGCGGTTTGATTCCCGCCGTGGTGCTATTCAGATCGGCAATCTACGCGTTTGCCAGCATAACTGTGACGATCTTCTTCTTTGCGTTTTACAAACGGCAGTAAGTCGCCTGACGCTTCACCGCGCTCACTTAGTGGGCGGCTTGACTTTGTCTTCAGGGAAAGAGTCCGGGGGCGGAGCGCCGGTGCCGGTGGAACCCAGGAACACTTTACGGCCGTCGGTGAACGTCACGTTGCGCGCGTTGGCCCGCAATTCGGAATGGTCTCGCGCCTGGTAGCCATCCACGATCACTTCGGTGCCTATCGGGAAGCTGTTCTTGGTAGCGCCGCGGCGAAGCAATGAGTTCGGGCTTCCGCCTTCCACCATCCAAACTTCCTTGGTGCCGTCTTCCTTGGTAATCTCCACATGCAGCCAGGTGTGCGGATTGACCCACTCCACCTTGACGATCTTGCCCTTGAGCAGGACCGGACGGTTGGCGTCGAACTCAGCGCCGAACGCATGATGCGCCGCCGCTGGAAGGGCAGCGGTGAACAAGGCCGCGGAGGCGCCCAAAACTAATGTCAAGAATCTCGTTCGCATCTATCAGCTCCTAATTAGTCACTTAGTGGCTTTGGCCGCTTCGTCCTTCTCTCGCAGCCGCGCGCCCTTCAAGATATCGGTCAACGCGTAGTTCGCTTCGTGACACGCGTACTCATAAATGTGCTGGTTGGTGGCCGGCCAGCTGTATTCGCCGGTCCACGGCTTGGTCCAGGTGTCCGGATCGTCGATGGTGAATCGATAGAGCAGCGTCTTGTCATCGACGCGCGTGAAGCGCTCGATTACGTGCAGATTCTCAGTCGATCCGCGGAAGCGCGTTTTGTCGGTGAAGTTGGTGGTGTCCACCACCAGCGTGTCGCCTTCCCAGTGGCCGATCGAATCACCCAGCCAGAGCCGAAAGCTTTTCGGCAGATGCTGCGCATTCATCCGCACGATGCGGGCGTCGTGGACCATCTCGGTCAGGATCATGATCGAGTCCGGAGTCTGCACGATCTGGTGCAGATTGTTGTAGAAATAATCCGGCAGCGCCGGCGGCCCCGACGTAGAACCAAATCCCAGCATGCAGCGCTCGCCCAGCGGACGCCGCTCCGGATCATCGTAGGCGCCGGGCGCTTTTTCAAGCCCAGGATCGTTGCTTTCCTGCGCGTCCGAAGTCGGACGGGCATTGAACGCCCGCATCCGCTTCCGGGCCGCGTCTGTCATGGGAGGAACCCGGCCGTCCGCCGGATCGACCAGCAATGAAGCTCGCTTTTCGCCGTCCACCATCGTAAATGCCGAACCTGGATCGAGCCAGCCGGAGTTGTACCCGCCAACGTTGCCAGCAGCGCCTAGCGATCCATCGCCGCCTTTGGGTGGCGCCGACCGGTTGGCGTCCAGGGGCGCGTCGGCGCGTTCGCGTTGCGCGGCGCGCTGCAGTCTCCATTTTAAGAGCCTGTTCTTTGGTCAGCACCAACGGCGTCCCGCGGTCCGCTCCACCGGCGTGATGGTCGCCAGATCGTAAGTGCCTTGTAGATCCGGATGTCCATCCGGCAGGCGAGGCGGCGAGTACTTCGCCGTCTGAGGAAACGCAACGCTGGAAATCGACCAATGCGCTCAAACCCAGCAGGACAGCCATCCGGTACCGCATATCAGTTCCTCCGTAAGCTTATCGAGGCAGCGGATTCTTCCGCCACTGGCCGTACATCAATTCTTCAACAAATTCCGTGCACTTGAATTCCAGGAGCTGCTCGTTCTTTTCCTGCCGCCTGTACAGCGGCATGCTGATTTTCCAGGGCCGCGTGAAGACGTTCGGATCGGTCGATGGTGGCTTCGTAGGAGATGATGTCCGGACTGGTACGCGTATAGCGCTCCACCACGTGCAGGGCGTCGGTGTGCCAATCGCCCGCGCGGTCAAACCAGGTTGAGTCGTTGAAGCCGGTCACGTCGATCACCAGCGTGTCGCCCTCCCAATGTCCAACCGATTGGCCCATCCAGGAATCCACCGGCGCCGGTCCCGGATCTTTCAGGTAGACGTTGCGCACTGCGCCCGCAAACTGGTAGTCGAAGAAAATCTGCGTCGCGTTTTCAAAAATCCGAAAAGGCTGCGGAATATAAGTCGCGCGCGGGACGCCCGGCAGGTAGCACTTGATCTCCGGATCTCGGTCCAACCAGTGTTCCTGGTTTTCTTTTTCTTGGCAAGCGCTTCAGGTTTGTAAGGAATCGTGTCGCCTTCCACCACGCCCATGCTGGGAGGCACCGCGCCAACCGCGCCTAATGCGAGTACGGGAGCCGCCGGCACCGGACCGTATGGGCCCGGCCTCAAAGCCATGGCCGCCCGCGCGGTGTGACCTTCCAAATCGTAGTTGGCTTCGTTCATGGTCTGCCAGATGCCGTTCAAATCGGGTTTACCGTCGGCGAGACGCGGCGGCTGATAAGCCGAACTCTGAGCCGATGCCAAAATTGCAGCGGCCGCAAGTGTGCCGCCCATAAAAACAACCTTCTTAATCAACATTTAAAGCTGGATCCTCTCACGTTATGATACAAAATTTCTAGTACGGCGCTAATTGTGCCACTCGCCTGACAAGACATGCGATACGCTTGAAGCTTGAACACCAAGGCCACAGAACGCTTCCACTTGGTCCTCATCAAGCCGTCGCATTACGACGACGACGGCTACGTCATTCAATGGCTTCGTTCCGCAATTCCTTCCAATACCCTGGCCTGTCTCAACGGCCTGGCACTGGAATGCAACCAACGCCGGGTGCTCGGTGAGAACGTCGACATCGTCGTCAGCGCCTACGACGAGATGAATACCCGCATTCGAGTGAAGCGTATCATTCGCCAACTGCGCGGCAAACGAGCGCTGGTGGGACTGGTGGGCGTGCAATCGAACCAGTTCCCGCGCGCCATGGATATCGCCCGTCCTTTCCGCCAAGCCGGCATTGCGGTTTGCATCGGCGGCTTTCACGTCTCAGGATGCCTGGCGATGCTGCCAGAGATTACGCCCGAACTGAAAGAGGCCATGGATATCGGCATTTCTCTGTTCGCCGGCGAAGCCGAGGGCCGCTTGGACGAACTGCTGAGTGACGCCTGGAAACGTCAACTGAAGCCGCTCTACAACTACATGTCGGACCTGCCGGCGCTGGAAGGCAGTCCCATTCCGTTGCTCCCGGCGGCTCGCATCCGGCGCACCGGCGGCAGCATGACCAGCTTCGATGCCGGCCGCGGCTGTCCGTTCCAATGCTCGTTTTGCACCATTATTAACGTGCAAGGCCGCAAGTCGCGGCATCGTTCCGCCGACGACGTGGAGCGAATCGTGCGCAGCAATCTCGAGCAGGGCATCAATCGCTTCTTCATCACCGACGACAATTTCGCGCGCAATCGCGAATGGGAGCGCATCTTTGACCGCTTAATCGCCATGCGCGAAGGCGAACGTTTGAACATCAAGTTCGTGATCCAGGTGGACACGATGTGCCATCGGCTTCCGCAGTTCATCGAAAAAGCCCGACGGGCCGGGGTAGCGCGCGTGTTTATCGGACTGGAGACCATCCGCACCGATAGCCTGGTGGGCGCCCGCAAAAAGCAGAACAAAATAGGCGAATATCGCCGCATGCTGCAGGAATGGAAGCGAGCCGGTGTCACCGTGTTTGCCGGCTATATCGTCGGTTTCGGTAACGACACTCCGGAATCGGTCCTGCACGACATCGAGATCATCCAGCGCGAGCTGCCCATTGACTTGCTGGAGCCGCACTGCCTCACTCCCCTTCCGGGCTCCGAGGATCACCTGAAGCTCTACAAAGCGAGAGCGCCGCTCGATCCGGACCTCAACAAATACGATATCGAGCACGTCACCACCGAGCATCCACTCATGTCCACCGCCGAGTGGGAGCAGCTCTACAAGGATTCCTGGGCGTTCTATTATTCGCCCGCGCATATGAAGACCGTGCTGCGCCGCGCGGCCGCAACTCCGGGAATGAGCGCCGGCAACATGCTGTTCCTATTGCTCTGGTTTTACGGCTGCATCATTCTCGAAAAAGTCGATCCCCTGCAAGGCGGCTATTTCCGGCGCAAGTACCGGCGCGACCGCCGTCCTACTTTGCCGCGCGAAAACCCATTTATCTTTTATCCGCGCTTTGCCGCCGAGGTAATTGCCAAACATGTTCGCTTAGCCGCGATGACCTGGGAGCTGTACCGTCTGCGCCGCGAACTCAAGCGGGATCCGGATGCGCCCAATTACACTGACGCCGCGCTCACGCCGGATTCCGAGACCGAGTTGGAATCGCTGGATTTATTCAAAATCGTGGCGCGCTGAGCAGGATTTTCAACCACTCTGTTATCGTAAAGAAAGCCCCTTGTTTCAACCTTCCGAATTGAGCGCGAATTGTCCCTCCATGACGCGCCGGCGACTGATGTCATTGATGGGCGGCGGTATGGCTGCCGCGCTGTCATCGAGATCCCTCCGCGCGGCGGACGTTCCGCAAGCTGACATCACGCTGCACATCCAGGAAATGACGCTCGATCTCGGCCCGCGCCACTCCGTCAAAACGATCGGCTACAACGGGCAGGTTCCCGGACCGCTCCTGCACATGAAGGAAGGCAAATCGGTTATCTGCGAGATTTTCAACGAGACCAACGAAGATGAGCTGGTGCACTGGCACGGGCTGCACATCCCATCCGAGGTGGATGGGGCGCACGAAGAAGGCACGCCGCACGTCCCACGCCGCGGCAGCCGCCGCTATGAATTCACGCCTCGCCCGGCCGGAACGCGCTGGTACCACAGCCACACCATGCCGGGCCGGAATCTCCACATGGGCACGTACTCGGGCCAGTTTGGAATGCTGGTTATCGATCCGGCCGGCGATCCCGCGCGATATGATCTGGAAGTTCCCATCGTGCTGCATGAGTGGGAACCGTCTTTCACCACCGATGGTCCGCTCGACATCGAGTACAAACTAGGATCAATCAACGGCAAAATGCTGGGCGCGGGCGAGCCCATTCGCGTGCAGCGCTCCCAACGCGTACTGTTCCGAATCTTGAACGCCAGCGCCACCCAATCGCATCAACTGGCGCTGCCAGGCCATCGCTTCCAAGTGATCGCGCTGGACGGCAACCCCGTCTCGCAGGGCCCCCTGGTCGCAACCATGGATGTGGCTCCCGGCGAACGCGTGGACGCCATCGTTGAAATGACCAATCCCAGCGTTTGGATCCTGGGTGAAGTGCGGGAACGCGAGCGCAATCAGGGCATGGGGATCGTCGTCGAATATGCCAACCAGCAAGGCAAACCGCGCTGGGAACCGTTGCCGGTGGTTCCGTGGGACTACACCAGCTTCGGCGGGCAGCAAATCGCCCCGGAACCGGACGCGCGAATTCCGCTGGTGTTCAAAGGGGCGGAAAACGGCCACCATTTCACCATCAACGGTAAGTCTTATCCCCATACCGATCCGATCATGGTCACCGCCGGGAAGCGCTATCGCATGATTTTCGACAATCAAAGCGCGGACCCGCACCCGGTGCATCTGCATCGCCATACCTGGGAGATTACGAGCTTCGATAAGAAGCCGACGTCGGGCGTGTTCAAGGACGTGGTGGTCGTTCCCGCCTGGAAAGAGGTCGAAGTGGATTTTGTCGCCAGCAATCCCGGCCCGACGCTGTTCCATTGCCATCAGCAGTTCCATATGGACTTCGGTTTCATGGCGCTGATGCAGTATTCAGGTTGAGCCGCGGCCTGTCTCGAAATTGACTCGCCGGCGCCCGCAACGCTACCATCCGGTCATGCGCGAAGCTGTCATTGTCGATGCAGTTCGTACCCCCGTCGGCCGCCGCGACGGTGCTCTCAAAGGCTGGCACCCCGTGGATCTGCTGGCTCATACGCTCAAGGCCGTGACGCAGCGAAGCAAGTTGGATCCCGCCCTCATTGACGACGTCATCGCCGGCTGCGTCGGACAGGTGGGCGAGCAAGCCTACAACGTGGCGCGCAATGCCGTGCTCGCCGCGGGCTTCCCCGAATCCGTCCCCGGAACTACGGTGGACCGCCAGTGCGGCTCCAGCCAGCAAGCGGCTCACTTCGCCGCGCAGGGCGTGCTGGCAGGAAGCTACGACATCGCGATCGCGTGCGGAGTGGAGTGCATGACGCGCGTGCCCATGGGTTCCAACGGCGCCAACGGGCCCGGCAAGCCGTTCGGTCCGTCCGTCGCCCGCCGCTATAACAACGTGGTCTTCAACCAGGGCATCGGCGCGGAGATGATGGCCGAGCGCTGGAAGATCACACGCGAAGAGCTGGACGTTTTCAGCCTGGAGAGCCATCGCCAGGCCGCCCGCGCCACCGAAGAAGGCCGCTTCTGCAACGAGATTGTCCCAGTCCCGATCGAAACCGAAAACGGACCCGCGCACATGACTCGCGACGAAGGCTTTCGCGCCAACGCCAGCCTCGAAAAAATGGCCACGCTCAAGCCCGCCTTCAAACCGGACGGCGTGATCACGGCCGCCAATTCGTCGCAGATCAGCGACGGCGCCGCCGCGTTGTTGATAATGGAACGAGCAACGGCCGAAAAGTTAAACCGCCGGCCTCTAGCCCGGTTCGTAGCGTTCGCACTGGCGGCCGAAGACCCGATCATCATGCTGTCGGCGCCCATCCCGGCTACGCGCAAAGTTCTGGACCGCGCCGGGCTCGCGCTCGGCGATATCGACATCTTTGAAGTGAACGAAGCTTTCGCCAGCGTTCCCATGGCCTGGCAGCGCGAGCTCGATGCCGATCCCGCCAAGCTGAACGTCAACGGCGGCGCGGTGGCGCTGGGTCATCCACTGGGCGCGAGCGGTGCGCGCTTGATGACCACGCTGGTGCACGAATTGCAGCGCTCGGGTGCTCGCTACGGCCTGCAGACCATGTGCGAGGGCGGCGGCATGGCCAACGCCACCGTGATCGAACGCGAATAATCGCTGACCACGCAACACCGGACTCCCGATCCGGATCTAGAATAAAGTATGGCGTGGCGATGGTCAGCCGCGTTGCTCCTTCTCGCATTGGCTCCGGTCAAAGGCCAGGACGACCTTGCGCCCGGCAAGTTTCTGGTGGCCGCGCGCGAGCTCGGCGATCCTAACTTCGCGCAAGCCGTGATCTTGCTAATCGATTACGATTCCGAAAAAGGCGGCATGGGCTTGATCATTAATCGCCGTACCGACATGCCGGTGTCGCGCGTGCTGGGCGACCTCAAAGAGGCCAAAGGCCGCACCGATCCGATCTACGTCGGCGGCCCGGTCGAGTTGACCAACGTTCTCGCGCTGCTCAAATCGGCCAGCCAGCCAGGCGACGCCAAGCATGTTTTCGGAGACGTCTATCTGGTCAATACCAAGGAGCTATTGCAGAAGACGCTCGCCGCGAGCCCGGAATCCAATTCGTTTCACGTGTTCGTCGGATACGCCGGCTGGGGCGCGGGCCAACTGGAGCATGAGGTGGAGCTCGGCGCCTGGCACATCATGTCTGCCGACGATGCCGTCGTTTTCCATTCCGATCCGGATTCGGTTTGGCCCCGCCTGATTCAAAGAACAGAGCAGCAGATCGCGCGGGCCGGCAGTCATTCCGCGCGCACTGCCTCGAGCGGATCCACTTCGGTCGCGCGCCGCGCCGGCATGTAGCAGGCCGCGCCCGTCACAATCAGCATCACCGGCGAAACCGCGCCCAAGGTCCATGGATCGTGCGGGCTGATTTCGAACAACAGGCTCGCCAACACCCGCGAGAGCGCCAGCGTCCCGGCCAGGTCGAATCGTCGCGGCCAGCCCGGGAGCGCGGCGCAGCATGGGCCTTAGACTCTGAGCTCCAGTCGTCGCTTACCTGTTTCTAGTGTGTGCATCTGTGTACAATGAATACAGCTATGACGGAGACACTTTCGGTCCGGATTGATACGGAGACAAAGAAAAGGCTGGACGCGTTGGTGCGGCGCTCGAAACGATCAAAATCGTTTCTAGCCGCCGAGGCAATTGTTGCTTACGTTGACGCCGAATCTTGGCAACTCGGTGAGATTGAAGCCGGACTTGAGGATCTGAAGGCGGGCCGCACTGTCAGCCACGAGAAAGTATCTAGGTGGCTACGCTCCTGGGGCACTCAATCCGAAACAAAAGCGCCTCGATGAAGGTGGTTTGGTCACGCCGGGCACTTCGGCACTTGACGGATCTTCGAGACTATATCGCTAAGGATAGCCCGCGGAACGCTGCGTCCGTCGCGGAGCGAATTCTGCAGAGCATAGAACTATTGGCCACTCAGCCCCAAATGGGACGACCCGGACGGATCACTGGCACCCGTGAGCTGGTTGTCCCTGGCACGCCCTACATCATTCCCTATCGAGTCCATGGCGAGCGCCTGGAATTGATAGCGGTCTTGCACGCCCGCCAATGGCCAAGCACTCTTTGAATCCCCAGCGCGGCTCTCTACTTGTACGCGGCCACTCCCGTCACCCGCTCGCCGATCACCAGCGTGTGGATATGATCCGTCCCCTCGTAGGTTTTGACCGTCTCCAGATTGCACATGTGCCGCATGATCGGATACTCGTCCATGATGCCGTTGGCGCCCAGCAGATCCCGGCTCGAGCGCGCGCACTCCAGCGCCATCCGGACATTATTGCGCTTCAGCATCGAAATGTGCGCCGGCTCCAGTTTGCCCTGATCCTTGACGCGCCCGGCATGCAGCGCCAGCAACTGCGCCTTGGTGATCTCGGTGATCATATCGGCCAGCTTCTCTTGCACCAGTTGATGGCTCGCAATCGGCTTGTCGTCAAACTGCTTGCGCAGAATCGTGTACTGGCGCGCGGTTTCATAACAATCCATCGCGGCCCCAATCACGCCCCAGCCGATCCCGAAGCGCGCCTGCGAAAGGCAGCTCAGCGGCCCCTTCAGCCCTTTGGCACAGGGCAGCATGGCCGAATTCGGAACCCGGCAATCGGAAAGCGCCAGGCTGGAAGTAATCGACATGCGCATCGATAATTTGCCGTGCAACTCGGACGCCGTGAATCCGGGCGTGCCCTTTTCGATCACGAAACCGCGGATGCCCTCCTCGGCCCGCGCCCACACAATGGCGACATCCGCCGCCGAGCCATTGGTGATCCAGGTCTTCTCGCCGTTCAGAATCCAGTGATCGCCGTCCTTGCGCGCCCGCGTCTGCATGCCGGCCGGATTCGATCCGAAACCCGGCTCGGTAAGCCCGAAACAGCCAACCGCCTCGCCTGCGCGCAATTTTGGAAGCCAACGCTCCTTCTGTTCGTCCGATCCGTACGTCAACAGCGGATACATCACCAGGGCGCCCTGCACGGAAGCGAAGCTGCGCAACCCCGAGTCGCCGCGCTCCAGCTCCTGCATCACCAATCCGTACTCGACATTGCTCATGCCCGCGCAGCCGTAGCCTTCCAGATTGGCTCCCAGGAACCCCAGCCGGCCGATTTCAGGGATCAGCTCGCGCGGGAATCGCGCCTCGCGAAAGCAGTCCCGCACTACCGGCGCCACGCGATCCTCGACAAACTGCCGCGCGGTCTGTCGGACTAACAGTTCTTGTTCGGAGAGCAGCGAATCGATCAGAAAATAATCTACGCCGGAGAAGCGAGCCATTGTTTCATTGTAAGCGCGCCCCGCGTCGCAAGAGAAGGTTCGCGCAGTAGGTTCACACCCGACGCAGCACGCGGAACGGCAGCGTGATGATCGCCGCCACCAGTTCCAGCACCCCGCCCACTGCAATTCCGATCAGCCGGAAGGGCAGCAATAGCAGCCAGACAATGGGGTAGAGAACCAGCGCCAGCAACGCCAGCGGCCAGCACAGTATGAACAAGATGCACCACAACAGGAAACCAACCATGGAGGAGCCTCCAATCTGGAATTACGGCGGGGACCGCTTAAATGTCCGGTGGGACGAATGTGCGGCTCGACACATAGGTAACAGAACGTACCGGAGACATGGGTTACACTTTTTCGCCTGCCAAGGGGGCGGGAAAGTGGGATGCCATGGAAGGAAAGTTCTGTTATGGATGAACGCATGCGATTCGTGATTCGACTCAAAGACGGCGAGAGCATGGCCGCATTGTGCCGGGAGTTTCAGATCTCCCGCAAGACCGGCTACAAGATCTTCGAGCGTTATGAGGAATGCGGACTGGAGGGGCTTACCGATCGTGCCAAGCGCCCGCACCGTTACGCCAACCAACTGCCCGAGCAAATCGAAGCCGCCATCGTAGCGGCCAAGCGCGAGAAACCGCACTGGGGCGCCCCGCAAGATCCGGGAACGCCTCCTCCGGCGACTGCCGAGCGAAGTGAAGGTCCCCGCCCGCAGCACCATCCACGCCATCCTGGATCGGCATGGACTGGTCACTCACGCCAGGCGATCACGCACGCGCAGCGAAGGAACTCCGCTCTCTTCGGGCGCCAGCCCGAACTCGCTGTGGTGTGCTGACTACAAGGGAGAGTTCATGCTCGGCGATCGGCGCTACTGTTACCCGCTCACGGTCACCGATCACGCTTCGCGTTATCTGCTGCTGTGCGAAGCCCTGGAATCCAACGCGGAAAAGACCGCTTTTACTGCCTTTGAGCGTCTTTTCAAGGAAAAGGGTTTACCCCAGGCGATCCGCTCCGATAATGGCGTTCCCTTCGCTTCGCCCAACGGATTTTTCAATCTTTCGCGGTTGTCGGTCTGGTGGTTGCGGCTCGGCATCAGCATCGAACGCATCCGGCCCGGTCATCCGCAACAAAACGGTCGTCACGAGCGTATGCATCTAACCTTGAAGAAGCCACTCGTCCCGCTGGCGCCAACCTACTTCAACAGCAAGCCAAGTTCGACGCCTTCCTGGAAGAGTTTAACAACGAGCGCCCGCATGAAGCGCTCGACATGAAATGTCCGGCGGAAATCTACTCTCCTTCCTGCCGCCCTTATCAGGGGATTCAGGAACTCCGCTACCCGTTTCACGACCAGACGGTCGTCATCACCAACTGCGGCCGGCTGTGTCTGTATCGCAAGAAGATCAATTTAAGTACTTGTTTGGCCGGCCAAGCGGTCGGTGTCAAGGAAGTCGACGACGGCATCTGGCTCGTCAGCTTCATGGACTACGATCTCGGTTATATCGATCTGGAGGAAAAAACTCTGCAGCCCCTCAACAACCCCTTCGGGCCAAAAGTGTTACCTATGTCTTAGGAACGTTCTGTTACCCATGTCTCCGGGTCGGACAGATGAGGGATGGAGCGGGAGACGGGATTCGAACCCGCGACATCAACCTTGGCAAGGTTGCACTCTACCAGCTGAGTTACTCCCGCCCGAGTTCGACTTTCATTTTCCCGCGCCGCAACCTGAGCTGTCAAACTACAACTTTCCGCGCCCGGCGAGTTTAGCGGCCTTAACAAATCTGCAACCTGAGCCGATCCTAACAATTGCAATCCATACTGTTTTATGTAACTTATTGAAACGATTGGATTACATTGGTCCAAGAAATAGTAGATTCCCGCCCGGCGAACTGTGCTAGACTTTCTTTTCCGTAACACGGAACCCGCGTTTCGAATGCGCTTCTAACGACATTTCAGAATCGTTGGGCTCATCAGAACTGAAAGGTTGATCGATTAGTTTTCCACACGCTGTGGAAAAGTTGTGCAAAAGCTGCGTCTTGTGACGATCAAATGAATACTTGGGAGCAAATAAAGAGCCGGATTTCTGGCATGATGAGCACGGAGGCCTACCAGAATTGGCTGTCCAAAACTGTTTTCCTCAGGGCCGGCGCCGGCCAATTACACGTCGGCGTGCCCGACCGCGAGACTAAGGACTGGATCGAGCAGGAGTATGCCACCCAGATTGCCGCGGCCATTCGTGAACTCAAACTGCCCGTGACCCAGGTGGTGTACGAGATCAAATCCGCCGAAACAAAACCTGAGAGCGCGGACAAGAACGAGTTGGTGTTTCAGCCTTCCGTTAGCCTGAACCCGAAGTTCACCTTCGACAACTTCGTGGTGGGCTCCTGCAATCAGTTCGCGCACGCCGCCGCGCATGCCGTTGCAACCAACCCGGCGCGCTCCTACAATCCGCTGTTCATCTACGGCGGTGTGGGGATGGGCAAGACGCACCTCATGCACGCCATCGGGCGTTCGCTGGTGGATCATCACGCCAGCATGAAAATCGTTTACACCTCCAGCGAACGCTTCATGAACGAAATGGTCACTTGCATCAAGGGCGACCGGATGCAGCTCTTCCACCGTCACTATCGCTCCGCGGACGTGCTCTTGATCGACGACATCCAGATCCTGGAAGGCAAGGACGGCACGCAGGAGGAGTTCTTTCACACTTTCAACGAACTGTTCGAGCACCAGAAGCAGATCGTAATTTCGAGCGACTCGCCGCCCAAAAGCCTGTCCGGCCTGGTGGAGCGCCTGCGCTCCCGCTTCGAATGGGGCTTAATGGTGGACGTGCAGCCGCCGGATCTCGAAACTAAAATGGCCATCCTCGACAAGAAGGCGGAGATGGACGGTGTGTTGCTGCCGGAAGAAGTCCGGATCTTCATCGCCACCAAGACCAAGTCCAACGTGCGGGAACTGGAAGGCGCGCTGGTGAAACTGATCGCTTATTCCAACGTCAGCGGCACGCCCATCACGCTGGCCATGGCGCAGCAATTGCTCAAGCACCTGACGCCGGGACAGGAAAAGCGGGTCACTATCGAATCCATCGCCAAGAACGTGGCGGACAAATTCTCGCTTCAGCTTTCTCAGCTCAAGCAGAAGACCAACGAGCAGAAAATCGTGTACCCGCGCCAGATTGCTATGTACCTGGCCAAGGAGCTGACACCCGCCTCTCTTCCGGAGATCGGCCGCTGGTTTGGGGGCAAGCATCACACCACGGTGCTGCATTCCATCCAGAAAATCGATAAGCTGCGCCAGCGGGATCAAGATTTGAACAACCTCCTCCACAGGCTAGTTGACTCGATTCATTAGATGTTTTGGACGTTTTCCACAAGGGCCCCCAGAAAGGTCTTGTGCGTCTTGTGGATGACTCCCGATGGGCCAATTTTTCAGCCTTTCACCCACCTGGAATCCACAGGTTTCAGTGGCAGGAAGTTTCTGGATTTTGTATAATTTAGAGAGAAATCAACATTTCAACAGATCCTACTACTACGGTTCTAAATAGTATCTATTCTAGGGAAGAGAGTAACAGCTAATGGCAGCATCGGGAGAAGCGCCTACAAGAGCGGGGGAAACGATGGAGTTCACAGTCAGCAAGGCCGATCTGGTTCGGGAACTGAACCTTTCGCAAGGCGTGGTGGAGAAGAAAACCACCATCCCTATTCTCTCGAATGTTCTGGTGGAGGCAGCCGCCGATCGCATTCACCTGACCGCCACCGACCTGGAACTTGGAATCCGGTCTTCCTGTCCGGCCCGAGTGAAGAAACCCGGCGCTGGAACCATTCCGGCCAAGCGGCTGCTGGATTACGTCCGGCTACTGCCCGATGCGGATGTCGAGGTGAAACTGCAGGAGAACCAGTGGGCCAGCCTGGTTTGCGGCCGCTCCCGCACACGCATCGCGGGAATGTCGCGCGAGAGTTTTCCGGAGCTTCCTCAGATGCCGGAGGTGCTGGCTCAGATTCCCGTGCACGTTTTGGCATCCATGATCGCTAAGACGATCTTCGCCATTTCCATGGAGGAGTCGCGATTCACGCTGAACGGTTCCCTGCTGCTGCTCAAGAACTCCGGTTTGACAATGGTTGCGACGGATTCGCACCGGCTCGCAATGGTGGAGCATGCTATCAACTTGCCCGGTGTCACCGGGACATACCGCGCGCTGCTGCCTCGCAAAGCGATGGGAGAGATCCTGAAGCTGGATCAGGACGCAAGCCCCGACGCGCTGCTGGAGTTCTCCGGCGACGACAACCATCTCTTCTTCCAACTGGGCGACCGCATGCTGCTCAGCCGCAAGCTGACCGGCAATTTCCCGGATTTTGAACGAGTCTTGCCGAAGGAACATCCCAACTCGGTGGTTTTGGATCGTGAAGAGCTGCGCAAGTCGGTGGAGCGCGTGTCGCAGTTTTCCGACGAGCGTTCGCGGGCCATCCGGTTGCGTGTACAAGACGGCGAAGTGCAGATTCATTCCTCGCTCTCGGAAACGGGCGAGAGCGAAGAGACCCTGCCGGCCGAGTACGAGGGCACTTCGGTCGAGATCGGGTTCAATGCGACGTACCTGATGGATTTCCTGCGCGCGATCAACGACGAGAAGGTCGCGTTCTATTTCAAGGATCCTCATAGCGCGGGTGAACTGAGACCGGCGGCGGACGGCGATTACAAATACCGTTATGTCGTGATGCCGATGCGTATCTGATTCCCACAGATCCGTTTTAGCTGACTTGGATTGAATTGAGTTCTTAACAAAACATGGCAACTAAAGAAATTACTCCGGTGGAAGTTTACGATTCCAGTAGCATCAAGGTGCTGGAAGGCCTGGAGGCGGTGCGGCTGCGCCCGGCGATGTACATCGGCTCGACCGGCGAGGCCGGGCTGCATCACCTGGTCTACGAAGTGGTGGACAACTCGGTCGACGAGGCGCTGGCCGGCTACTGCAACGAGATCAACGTGACCATCCACATCGACGACTCGGTGACGGTGATCGACAACGGCCGCGGCATCCCGGTGGACATGCACGAGGAAGAGGGCGTCTCGGCGGCCGAGGTCGTCATGACCAAGCTGCACGCCGGCGGCAAGTTCGATACCAAGAGCTACAAGGTTCGGGCGGCCTGCACGGCGTGGGCGTCAGCTGCGTCAACGCGCTGTCGGAACTGCTGGAGCTGGAGATCTGGCGCGAAGGGCTATCACCTGGGAGCAGGAATACGCATGCGGGCGTTCCCAAAGGCGCCGCTCGACGCAGACCGGCAAGGCCGGCAAGAAGACCGGCACCAAGATCACCTTCAAACCCGACGGCACCATCATGGACGTCACGGAGTTCAACTTACGACACCCTGGCCCAGCGCCTGCGCGAGCTGGCGTTCCTGAACAAGGGCCTGAAGATCACGCTGACCGACGAGCGCGACGAGCCGATCAAGACAGCACGAGTTTCACTACAGCGGCGGCATCGCCGAATTCATCAAGCACCTGAATCGCGGCAAGACCGTGCTGCACGACAAGCCGATCTACTTCGAAGGCGAGCGCGAGCTGCCCAACGGCGGAATGCTGACCATGGAAGTCGCGCTGCAGTACAACGACGGCTACTCGGAGAACGTCTTCAGCTTCGCCAACAACATCAACACCGTGGACGGCGGCACGCACCTGAGCGGCTTCCGCAGCGCGCTGACCCGCACCATCAACTTCTACGGCCAGCAGGCCGGCCTGTTCAAGGACGTCAAGGAGAACCTGAGCGGCGACGACGTGCGCGAAGGCCTGACCGCCGTGGTCAGCGTGAAGCTGCCGCAGCCGCAGTTCGAAGGCCAGACCAAGGGCAAGCTGAACAGCGACATTCAGGGCTACGTCGTCCAGTTCGTCAACGAGAAGCTGGGCGAGTACTTCGACAAGAATCCGGCGGTGATGAGCAAGATCGTCGGCAAGGCGATCGACGCGGCGCGGGCGCGGGAAGCCGCCCGCAAGGCGCGCGATCTGACGCGGCGCAAGGGCGCGCTCGATTCCGGCGGCCTGCCCGGCAAGCTGGCCGACTGCCAGGAGAAGGATCCGGAGCGCTGCGAGCTGTTCCTGGTCGAGGGCGAATCGGCCGGCGGCACCGCCAAAGCCGGCCGCGACCGGCGCTATCCAGGCCATCCTGCCGCTCAAGGGCAAGATCCTCAACGTCGAAAAGGCGCGCTACGACAAGATGCTGGGCCACGAGGAAATCCGCGCCATGATCACGGCCATCGGCACCGGCATCGGCAAGGACGATTTCGATGTCGCCAAGCTGCGCTACCACAAGATCATCATCATGACCGACGCCGACGTGGACGGCTCGCACATCCGCACGCTGCTGCTGACGTTCTTCTTCCGCCACATGCAGGAGCTGATCAAGCGCGGCAACATCTTCGTCGCGCAGCCGCCGCTCTATCGCATCAAGAAGGGCAAGAGCGAGAAGTACATCAAGGACGACAAGGAATTCACGCGCGAGATTATGCGCCGCGCCACCGAGAACCTGACGGTCGAAATCGGCAGGGCGGCGCCGAAGCTGGAAGGCGCCGAGCTGCGCAGCTTCCTGATGTCGCTGGATGAGTTCCAGCAGATGTTCCGCGCGCATGGAGCGCCGCATGCGCGACGCGCGCGTGGTGGAGGTTCTGGCCAACATCGACTGCAAGCTCGACACCAAAGCCGACTTCCACGAGCAGGCCAATCTGGAGCCGGTGGCCGCGGCGCTGAAAGCGGCGAAAGTGGAAGCCGAGCTGGAGCGCGAGGAAGAGCACGCGGCCTGGAACGTCGAGTCTATCACGATCCGACCAACGCCGAGCGCACGCATCGGCGTCGACCTGGCTGCAACAGCCCGAGTACCGCCGCATGCGCGCCATCGGCGCGGCAGGTCGCCAAATACAATCAGCCGCCGTTCACGGTGCTGCAAGAACGGCAAGCGCGAAACGCAGCCCGGCTGGCGCGAACTGCTCGAACACGTCAAGAGCGAGGGCACGCGCGAAGTTTCCATCCAGCGCTACAAAGGTCTGGGCGAGATGAACGCCGAGCAGCTGTGGGACACCACCATGAATGCCGAGACGCGCACGCTGCTCAAGGTGCGACTTGAGGACCTGGCCGAGACCGAGAAGATCTTCTCCACGCTGATGGGCGAAGACGTCGAGAGCCGCCGCAAGTTCATCGAAGAGAACGCGCTGGACGTCCGCAATCTGGACGTGTAAGACTCAGAGCAAGACCTCAGCTCCAGCTAATTTGGCTGCCTTGTTGAGCGCAGCATCGCGAGACGCCAGTGGCAAGCGCCGGCGGAGCGATAACTCCAAGTAGACCGCGTCGTAGACGGAGAGCGAGTGCGACTCCGCCAAATCCGAGATCCCCCGAAATGCATGCCCGTGCCCCTCTTCATCCACTAGCGGTGCTAGGCGGGCTAGCTCTTCGCGAGCCAGGGCGCAATCCTTCAGCGCCAGGCGGCCACGGCGTGTCAACACGATGAGACTATTGGCGACCTCGAAAAACCACAGTGCAGGCACAACCAGGCGTGCACCCTGCTCGACGTCCGCGAGCAACCGGTCCGTGGCTTCACTGGACTGCGACGGCACGGCCCAGGCGATTGCCACCGAAGAATCTGCCACGAAGCCATCGTTCATCGCCGGCCAGCGTTGATACTATCGCGGATTTCCTTATCGGAAAGCGGCTTGAAGCCTTTCCTTTGTTGTATGCGCCGGCGAAGCGCACGAAGACCCTCGACGGCTTGCTGAACCTCAGCCAAAGATGAGCGGCCCTCCGGAACGATACGGGCCACCGGCTTGTCGTGCTTGGTGATCACAATTTCTTCTCCCCGTGACACCCGATCAAGCAGTTCTCCGAACCTAGTCTGGCGTAAAAGGCTGTGACGGTACCATAGTTTTCTGCTCAAATTGACTAGCTATTGACTAGTCTAAACTTGGGGGCAAGTTCTTTGCAAGAGGCGGAAGACGCGGGCCGTCTTCGACACGGGGGTCGGAGGCTGGTCGTGCCTCGCATTCGCATGTTTACACTGATATGTCACCGATTGCGATATGGTAAACGACGAAACGGCTTGGCCTATGTCGAGCCCCGGCGCGTTTAGACTTACAGGCTGCGTGGCCAGGCCGACTGAAAGCGACCCCTCCGGAATAAGAATGCCATCGGACTCGTTGACTCCGCTGGGCGGCAGCGCCAGAAGCACAATCGGCGGCACTTCAAATTGATCCGCGGAAGCGCTGGTTGTGCAGTTGAAGCCGGCACCGCCGCCGTTAATCCCAAGCGATACGCCGCTGATGATGACATACTCGCCTGGATCCACGCCACTCCAGGTCAGAGTCACTTCATTCGAGCGCATGATCGTGCTCAAGCTGCTTTGGTTGGTCCAGGTCAATCCTTGAGGCATTTGCAAGACGGTATTAAATGGACGGACGTCTTTTCCACCCATGCCTTCGATGGTATAGGCGCCTGGCGTGAGGTACAGCGAAGGCGATCCCACGGAGATACCCAACTCAGCGCCGTAGCTGCCGACGCTGGCCTGAGAGGAAGGAACGGGAGCGATCTGCTTCTCCCCGTTCGGCCCGTTCATTGAGATCGTCGCGCCGGCGTCCAGCCCGATGCCAGGAAGTACGTTGACCGTGGGAGTCGCAACCTCAAAAGGAGGACCGGCGTTTTGTCCAGGATTGAAGGTGTACACGGAACAGGCTCCCGAATTCAGAATCTGCAGCGGAAGTTCCGTCAGACTAAAAGACGCGTAGTTATATTTTTCGAAATTCGCATACCCATAGTCCTCGGTTGTTGTTACGCTGCCAGTCGTCATCGGAAAAAATTCTTGCGTTTGAGTTTGTGTAGAAATGGTTCTCGAGATGCCGGCGTAACCGGTCGTTATGGCGCCCTGCGCGGCTAAACTGGCGAAATCCGGAGCGGCCATCCCATTCACCATCGAGCAGCCGTTATCGTTTGCTGCGATGGCAATCGATACAAAGTTGCTGACTACGTTTCCGATCTGGAGAGCCACGGGAACGTTGCACCCAGCGATATTGGACGGGACCTGGAATTGAACTTGATCTAATCCACTGCAACAGCCTGAGCGTCCATGATACGCCGCCGGTACTTCCACGCCGCCAACGTACACCACGGGAACAACGCCTATGTTGCCCACCACCGGTGGTTCCGTATCGTTCCCTGGACTGGCGCCCAAACCGGTTCCCCAAATATTCAGGACCTCACCAGCCGTCGCCGAATGGGTATAGGAGATCAGTTCGTTCTCTCCGTTCGTAAAAACGCCTTGTCCGCTTCCAGCCTCATCGATGGAAAAAAGGCCGAAGCTGGCCGGCGCCACCTGGACAGTCATAACTTGACACCCGGTGCATGGAATGGAAGTTTGTCCGTTAAAGGTTACGACAATGTTGTCGGCGCCGAGCGGAGCGTTGGAGGGCATAATCGCATTGATCTGCGAGGCGCTGACGTACAGGGGAATGGCTGCCACAGTCGCCGCGCCTTGTGAGATGGCGATCGAAACTCCAGCCAGGGAAGGGGCCAGCGGATAGGCTGGAACTTCTACACCCGGCGTCGGTCCCAGGCCAGATCCGAAAATGGTAAAGATGGAGCCCTGGGCGACTGACGAGTTCGGCAGCCCCTGTGCAGCATAGCTGGCGGCATTGACGATTCCAGTCCCATCGTTGACGATAACCGGTTGTGCCTGCGAAACGAGCGCGGCAAAAAACAAAATGGCAAGACATCGTTCCGGCGCTTTCAAGTACAACATGCTACGTCAGCGAAAAGTTGGCGCCTGCTCGAATTCGCGGAACCGGTCTTCCAGGTCGGCCTGAAGGCGTGCCTTGTCATTGCGCTTCAAGAAATCCCGGCAGGCTTCAGACTGACGGCCCGCCGAACAGGCGGCGACAGGCAGCTTGTAGACGCCATCTCGCCAGTAACTGGCCCCAGGCAGAAAAGAATATTCCAGGCTGTTGCGCGCCATTTCCTTGAGATCCGCATAGCTCAGATCGTAAGTCAAAGCGGCGCGCAGATACTCTTCGGTGAGATGACTGCGAGCCACGCCCTCGTCGTCAGTCGATAATGCGACCGGTACGCCGTGCTTCCGATAAACCGGCAGTGGGTGGTCCTTGCCGCGAACGCCCAGGATCAGATCGTTGCTCGACAAATTAATCTCCACCAGCACGCGGCGCTGCCGCATCAAATCGAGCAGTTGCCCGGCCCGCGTTTCGTACATCACGCTGACGCCGTGGCCGATGCGCTCGGCGTGCCCGAATTCCACCGCATCGCGAATGTGAAAACGCAGTCCCTCCGGGGGAACCAGCCCTGGCGCCAGCTCGCCGGCGTGCAGCGCGATATGAACCTTGGGATACACGCCGTGTGCGAAATCGACCATTCGCATTTGAAGATGGTAGTCGCGCATGGACGTCAGGCCGTCCTCTGGCTGGACGAAATTGATACCCACCACGCGGGAATCCATCGAGGCCAGCATGAATCCGGCCAGCACTTGCGCGAAGATCTGTTCCTTGGGAGACTCGCGCAACACCTGGTAGAGATAACGGACGACCACGCGGCAGGGTGGCGAGTCCGGTTGCGCGTCACAACCCAGGGCAGTGCGCCGGGAGCGTTCCAGCTCGTCCAGGTTGGCCCGCATGCCCTCGACCACCTTTTGCAGCCCAGCGGCCATCAGTTTCTCCCGAACGGCCACGAAATCTTCGAAGAATCCGGCCTGAGTTCCCAGCGCGTTGGCGGGCGCGCCGTTCAGGGTCATGATTTCTAGATACGACTCATTCTGCTCGGCGGCCCGCCGAACCACTTCGGCCAGCAGTTCGCCCCGGTGCCGCGGCTGGAAAGGTCCGAACTTGGCGAAGGCTGCGAAGAAATGATCGTGACCCGACTCGCGCCCGGGTACGAAGTTGCGCATGGACAAGCTGTCGATCATGGCGTTGGCCAAGCTGTTGTCCGATTGCGCGTGCGCAGCTTCCACGCCCTCTCCACAATGCGTGCTGCCCGCCGCCGTCAAGGGCGCCACAATGGCATGCATCCGCAAATCCAAGCAGAGCCCGTCTTCGGCCGCGATGCGCAGATAGGTCTCGGCATAGACCGCGCCGACCAAGTGAAGGTGGAGATCGCCTCCTTTGGGCATGCGGAGCAAGAACGCGTAGAGCTCCGGCGGATTCTTGCGCACGGCGTCAAAACGCTGCTCCATGGTTGTGCTGGCCGGCGCCCTTGGCGCGGTAGCACCCGGAACGATTACGGCGCTGACAGTGAGCGCCCATAGGACTCGGTAATTCAAAAATTGTTCCTTTAGGCCCACCTTACCATTGCCCGCCCGCCTGCGCGCAACCGCAGTGCCGTAAGCTGTCATGTATGGGCACGACAGGGATGCGCGAGGTTTACGACCGCCGCGCCTCGCGCCACTGGACCAGCGCATTGTACCGGTTCCTGGAGCCACCCCTGCCGCTGCTCATGAATCCGCGCGAGCCCAAGGATTATCCGCTAGGCCGTTGGAATCTGTACGTCGGAGGCGCGGGCGCCGTGGTTCCCGGATACGTGAATATCGACCTGACCGCGACGCCCGGCGTGGATGTGCTCGCCGACGCCGAATGCCTGCCGTTTGCGGCAAATCTGTTCCAGCGCGTGGAGTGCGATGCGGTGTTGGAGCACGTGCAGTGTCCCGAGTCGGTCATGCGTGAGATTGCGCGCGTCCTTGCGCCCGGAGGCTATGCGCATTTGGTCACGCCGTTTTGCCATCCGTTTCACGAATACCCGCGCGACTACCGCCGCTACACGCTGGATGGTCTCAAGCAATTAGCCGATGGCAGTCTGGAGTTAGTGAGTGAGGGTTGGAGAACCGGGCCGACCGCGACCATGCTGATCTTCTCTTTGGAATATGTCAAACTTTGGCTGCCCTGGCGGGCTTGGCGAGCTTTCGTCCACATTACGCTGGGCTGGTTGCTCTTTCCGTTGCGATATCTGGATCTGCTCTTTTTCAGGTCGTCCCGCGTTGGACAGCTTGGCAATCATTGCTACTTGTGGTTGCGGAAACCAGCGCCGCCCGGTTGACGGGCTCTAACGCAGGGCGTCCACCGGATCGATCCTGGTGGCGCGGCGTGCCGGAAGATAGCTGGCCGCTAAGGCAGCCGCCGCGAATAATGCAGCGCTGAGAAGAAACGTGAGCGGATCGGTCGCGCTGGTCCGATAGAGCATGCCGGATAACAAACGCGTCAGAATCAGCGAACCGGCCGCGCCAATTGCTATGCCAGATAAAACGAGTCTTGTACCTTGGCCCACCACGAGCCTCAAAATGTCGCCGCGCGTGGCGCCGAGTGCGATTCGGATTCCCAATTCATCGCTGCGCTGCGTCACCGAGTACGCAACCAGGCCATAGATGCCAACCAGCGCCAGGATCAAGGCTATCGCGGAGAACGAGCCCAGTAACAGCACCGTGAAGCGGCGGTCGGTGGCCGATGCGGCCAGAACTTCTTCCAGAGTTTGGACGCGAGTGACGGGCTGATCGCTGTCGATCTGCGCGATTGCTGCCCGCACCGCGCGAACCAGGCTGGAAGGATCGCCGGTGGTGCGCAAGCTCAGATTCAGATGTGCCCACGGCAACTGCGGAAACGGCAGGAAGACTTCCGGGTTCGGATCCGCCGCCAGGCTGATGTTTTTCACGTCTCCCAGAACGCCGGCCACTTCCGCGGCGTCCCGGCGGCCGACCCACACCTTCTTGCCGATCGGGTTCTGGTTCGGCCAGAAGCGTCGCGCCACAGTTTCATTGACCATTACGACGCGCGGCGCCTTGGCGTCATCGTGGGGGTTAAATTCCCGCCCGCGCATAAGCGGCACGCGCAAAACCTTGGCATATTCGGGACTGATGGCTTGAATGCTGACTAGCGGCCGCTGGGCGAGCGGCAGCTCCGGCTGCCCTTCAAAAAGCGTCGGCGAGAAGCGTATCGGATTCACCGGCAACGCCGAAGAAATCGCGGCGGCTTCTACTCCAGGCAGCACACCTACACGCCGGATGGCGTCTTCATAAAAAGCGATCATCCGCTCTGGTCTGCCATACCGCGTGGGTGGGAGTTCGATCTGCATGGTGAGAACGCCCTGCGGATCGAAGCCCGGACTGGCCGTCTCCAGACGAATAAAACTGCGCACCAGCAGCCCGGAGCCAATCAGAAGCACCAGCGACAGCGCCACTTGTCCGACCACCAGCAGGCTTCGTACGCGGCTGCGGCTGCGCGTGGCGGTAGCGCCGCGCCCTTCGTCACGCAATACTTCGTTCAGATCCGGGCGGGAAACGAGCAAAGCTGGAATCAGTCCGAATAGCACGCCGCTTGCGAGCGAGATGGCCGCCGTGAATGCCAGCACGCCGAGATCGAGGTGTAACTCGCCGAACGAACCGGCTTGGTCATCGCCAAAGCGCATCAGTACAGCAGTGCACCAAGCCGCCAGAAGGGTGCCGGCAGCGCCGCCCAGCAACCCGAGCAGTGAGCTTTCAACCAACAAGGCGCGGATAATGGCGCCGCGTCCGGCCCCCATCGCCGCGCGCACCGCGAACTCTTTCCTTCGCGCTAGAGCACGCGACAACATCAGGCTGGCCACATTGGCGCAAGCGATCAAAAGCAACAGCGCCACTGCCCCAGACAGCAGCAAAAGCGCCGGCCGGATGTTGGCGACGATTTGCTCCTTCAAATCCTGGACGTCGATTGTGAGCCGCGGATCCGCGTCGGGACGGCTGGGATAAGTTTGTTGATAGCGCCGGTTCAGAACGTCCATCTCCGTTTGCGCTTGCGTATTGGTAACGCCGGGCCGCAAGCGCGCGACTGCGGTGAGGAAGCCGGTTCCACGCTGCACCTGCTGCGGCGTCACGAGATTGAATTCGATAACTCGCGGCGCCCACAGGTCGATGCCGCGGCCCAGCGGCGCGAACTGAAACGAGGACGGCAGGACGCCAATAATGGTATAGTCGCGGGAATCGAGCGCGAGATGTTGACCGATTACGTCCCGGGCTGCTCCCAGAGTTCGAACCCAGAAGGAGTGGCTGACCAGCACCACATTAGCGCCGCCGGGCTGATCCTCGTTCGCCAGAAAGCCGCGGCCCATGGCCGGCCGCACGCCCAACACGTCGAAGAAATCGCCACTCACGCGCGCGGAAGCAACCTGCACGGGATCGCCGCGTCCGCTCAGGTTGAAGGTCTCGTTGGTGAACGCCGCTATGCCGCTAAACGAGCTGTTCTGATCGCGAAGGGTAGCGAAGCGCAGCCAGGACATCGGACGCTGGTCGGAGCGCTCGTTCGCGGATGCGGCCGAGACCATCAGCAGTCGCTCAGGATGCGAGAACGGCAGCGGGCGTAGCAGGACGCTGTTCGCCACGGTGAAGATGGCAGTATTTGCGCCTATGCCGAGCGCCAGTGTGACGATCGCGACCACGCTGAACGCGGGTGTCTTGCCGAGCATGCGGAATGCGTTGCGCGCTTCTTGGAGCACCATTCTCATTGGACCCGCCTCACAGCGTGGCCTCCAGATAGATGCGTTTCACTCGCGCGTGAATCCCGCACAGCACGCTGTAGGATATGGTCCCGGCCACGCGCGCGATTTGCTGTGCGTCGATGGACAGGCCGTTTTCCGAGCCCAGCAGCGTGACGGCGTCGCCCACCTGGAGCGGCGGGCAGTGCGTAATGTCGATGGTGGCGACATCCATGGAGACCGCGCCGATGATGGGAGCGAAATGTCCCTTGGCAATGACGCGGCCTTTATCGGAAAGGCGATGCGGAATGCCGTCGGCGTAACCAGCGGCGAGAATGGCGATGCGCGTGGGCTGCGCTGCGCGAAACATGCCTCCATATCCGACCAGCGCGCCGGCCGGCAGATCCTTCACCGCGAGCACGGCGGCTTTCCACGTTAACGCTGGGCGAACTTCGAGCAGCCGGGCCGGCGCGATTCCCTTGGCCACCGGTGAGACGTATCCGTAAATGGCGTGTCCGGGCCGCACCATGCGCTGCCAGGCATCGCTGCGGCCATAAGCCACCGGCGTGGTGCTGGACAGATGCAGGAAGGGTGGATTCACGCCTGCCGCCGCCAGATCGCAGCAGATGCGGCTGAAGAGGTTGATCTGTTCCTCGGTCTGGGTGCTGGCATAGTTGGCGGCTGAGGCTAGATGCGTCATGAGACCTTCGAGCTTGGCATGCTGCGCCGACGAGATCGCGTCCAGGATCTCAGTGGCGGGAGCGCGTGTTCCCAGGCGCCCCATTCCGCTATCGATCTTGAGATGGTACGCCGCGCTCACGCCGCGAGCGCCGCATAGCCGATCCCACTCGGCGACGTCTTCGAGTGAATGAATCACCGGAGTGAGGTTGTAGTCGAACAGCCCGGCGCGCTCGGCCGGAAGAAAGTCGGCCATCACCAGGATTCGCGCTTCGATACCGCGGTCGCGCAGGATGGCGCCTTCTTCGACATTGCTCACCGCGAGCCATCGCGCCCCGGCTTTGATGAGCGTGCGCGAGACCTCCACGGCGCCGTGCCGGTAGGCATCGGCTTTCACCACCGGCATCACTTCGACGTGCGGCCCCACCACCGAGCGCACGGCGTTGAAGTTGTCGGCAATCTGCTTGAGGGAAATCTCCACCCAGGATCGATAGGCGAACGGGCCCATAGATCCATGGTAGCGGCAGAGAGCGCGTCAGCTTAATGCGAGGCGACTGGAATATGGTGCTGCACTTCGTGCTCGCATTCCGGCACGTGGAGTTTCCGCAGCAGCCACATCGCCGGACACCAATTCGTGAACGCGGATTGAAACAGGTTCAAGCCGACGAACGCGGTGAACAGGAACCAATACGGGCTCACCCAGTAGCCCAGCGCGACGCTGAGCAGAACGAAAAATCCGGCCATCATCCGCAGATAGCGATCCATTGTCATGAAAGTTTACTCCTTTGATTGGCGACGAAGAACAATACCGGCACGGTCATGCGCGAGAGCAGCAGCGAGGCAATTTCGCCGGCCATCAGCGCGATGGCGAGGCCTTGGAAAATCGGGTCGAACAGGATCACCGACGATCCAACCACCACCGCCGCCGCGGTCAGCATCATGGGACGGAAGCGCACGGCGCCCGCGTCGATCACGGCTTGATCGAGCGGCATGCCTTGCGACAGCCGCAGCTCGATGAAATCGACCAGGATGATCGAGTTCCGCACCACGATACCGGCGCCGGCGATGAAGCCGATCATGGAAGTCGCGGTGAAGAACGCGTGCAGCAGTCCGTGCGCGGGCAGAATGCCGACCAGCGAGAACGGAATCGCGGCCATGATGACCAGCGGCGTCATGAACGACTGGAACCAGCCGACCACCAGCATGTAGATCAGGATCAGCACCGCGCGCGAACGCCAGGCCCAGGTCGCGGAACACCTCGTAGGTGATGTGCCACTCGCCGTCCCACTTCATGGCGTAGCGCGAGGCGTCAGTCGGCTGGTGCGCGGTGTACTGCTCGATCGCATAGCCTTCGGGAATTGCGATCTTGCGAAATTTCCGGACCCAGCTTCAGAATCGCGTACACCGGGCTTTCGATCGCGCCCGCGACGTCGGCGGTGACGTAGGTCACCGGCATCAGGTTCTTGTGATAGATGCTCTTGTCTGTCGGTGACCGTGCGCGGCGTGTCACCAGCTCGCCCAGCGGAACCAGAGCGCCGTCGCGGTCCGGCGATCTTCAGGTCTCGAGCTCGATCGAGGTCGGAGCGCGTCAGCGCGGTCGAGCCGCAGCCGTGATCGGGACGTCTTCTTTCTCGCGATCGACGTGCAGCAGCCCGGCCGCTTCGCCCGCCGACGCGATCCGCAGCGTGCGCGCGATGTCGTCCTCGGTGATGCCGTTGAGCGCGGCTTTTTCCTCGTCCACGACGCAGCCGATATTTCGGGCTGGTCGTCTTCGACGTACCAGTCCACGTCCACCACGCCGTCCGTCTGCTTGAACAGATCGCGCACCTGCCGCGCGATCGTCGATCTGCCGCTCCGGTAGTTCGGCCCGTAGACTTCGGCCACCAGCGTCTCGAGCACCGGCGGGCCGGGCGGCACCTCGGCCACCTTGATCCGCGCGCCGTAGCGCGTCCGCGATCGGCTGCAATGCCGTGCGCGGACCGCTTGGCGATCTCGTGGCTCTGCGCGGTTGCGCTCGCTCTTCGGACGCAGGTTCACCTGGATGTCGGCGATGTTCGAGCCCGGCGCGCAGGTAGTAGTGCCGCACCAGGCCGTTGAAGTTGTACGGCGACGCCGTGCCGACGTAGGTCTGGACGTTCGATCACTTCGGGCTGCTTCAGCGTCTGCTCGGCCAGCGCGCGCGTGACGCGGCGGTCTGCTCGAGCGTCGTGCCGTTCGGCATGTCGACGATCACCTGGAACTCGCTCTTGTTGTCGAACGGCAGCATCTTGACCTTGACGAAGCCGATGTACGACCAGCGACATCGAGCCGAGCAGCAGCACCACGACGCCCGACGAGAAACCCCAGCGCAGCGGCCGCCGGTGCAGAACGCCGCCCATGACCCGGCGGTAGAGGCGCGTCAGCACGGCTTCTCGCGCACGTGTTCGTGTGTCGCCGTCCTTGATTGGCTTCAAGATGCGGACCGCCGCCCAGGGCGTCACCATGAACGCGACCATCAGCGAGAACACCATCGCCGCGGACGCGCCGATCGGGATGGGCCGCATGTACGGACCCATCAGCCCGCCGACGAACGCCATCGGCAGAATCGCGGCGATCACGGTCAGCGTCGCGAGAATCGTCGGATTGCCGACCTCGTCGACGGCCTCACGGCCACTTCGCTCAAGGACCGGCACTGATTATCCGGCAGGCAGCGATGGCGCGACGATGTTCTCGACCACGACGATCGCGTCGTCGACCAGAATGCCGATGGAAAAGATCAGCGCGAACAGCGTGATGCGGTTCAGCGTGAAGCCGTAGAAATAGAAGACCGACAGCGTGAGCGCCAGCGTCACCGGAATCGCGACGAACACGATGAGCGATTCGCGCAAGCCGAGCACGAGCGCGATCAGCAGACTGACCGACACCACCGCGATGCCCATGTGCCACAGCAGCTCGTTGGATTTTTCCGCCGCCGTCTCGCCGTAGTTACGCGTGATCGAGACTTTGACGTCGGAAGGAATGAGACTACCCTGCAAGCCCTCCACGCGGCTCAGCACATCGCGGGCGACATCGATGGCGTTGGCGCCCTTGCGCTTGGAGACGGCCAGCGTGACTGCCGGCTGGAACGATGCGCCCGCCGGATTCGCAGCCGCGAACTGGACGTACTGCGTTGGTTCCTCGCCGGCATCGCTGACTGTAGCGACATCGCGCACGAACACGGGCTTCCCGTTGGCCACGCCGGCCACGACATTGCCAACATCGTCGGCGCAGCGCAGGAACTCGCCGGTCTCCACCAGAAACTCGCGATTGCTCGAAGCGAACTGGCCTGAGGAAAGACGGCGGTTCGAGGCCGAAAGCGCCTGAAACACCTGCAGCGGCGACATCGAATACGCTGCTAGCCGCGCTTCATCCAGCGTCACCGCGATTTCCCGCCGCTGTCCGCCGATGATCGCCACGGCCGAGACGTTGTTCACCTGCTTTACCGTGTCGTCCACCTGCGCGGCCACGCGGCGCAGCTCAAATCCGCTGTAGCGGTCGCTGGAAAAAGTCAGTGCGAGAATGGGCACGTCGTCGATCGAGCGGGGCTTGATCAGCGGCGGCGAGGCGCCCGGTGGAATCAGATCGTAGTTCGCCATCATCTTCTGATTCAGCCGGACGATGCTTTTCTCTTCGTCCTCACCCACGCGAAACCGCACGATGGCCAGCGCCTGGCCCGGGCTGGAGGTCGAGTAAATGTACTCGACTCCCGGGATTTCCCATAACAGCTTCTCCATCGGCTTGGTGACGCGTTCTTCCACTTCGCGCGCCGATGAGCCCGGCATCGCGACCATCACGTCGATCATGGGCACGATGATCTGCGGTTCTTCTTCGCGCGGCAGCCGCCAAATCGCAAACAGCCCGATCAGCAACGACGCACCGAGAAACAGCGGTGTGAGCTTGGAGTTGATCCAGGCGCGGGCGATCTTGCCCGCAATTCCAAGATCGCCAGTCACGGTCTAGGCTCCACGTGCGCGCCATCCGCCAGGGTGGTGGAGCGCGGCGAGACCACGCGTTCGCCCGCGTTCAGGCCCGAAAGAATTTCCACCACGTCGCCTTGCTTCTGACCCAGCGTCACCAGGCGGGTATGCGCGTTTCCCTCCTCCACGACAAGCACGGATTGAAGCTGGCCTTGCTCGGAAACGGCGGCGATGGGAACCACCAGCGCCGGACGCGTGCCACGGGAAAACTTCGCACGGCCGAACATGCCCGATCGCAGATTCACCACATTGGGCAGATCGATCTTTACCAGAAAGGCCCGCGAGGCCGGATCCACCAGCGGGCCCAGCTCGGAAACGCGCGCTTCCAACGTGCGGTTGAGCGAATCGAGCGTCACCGTCACGGCTTGGCCTACGCGAACCGAAGGCAGGAAACTTTCTTCCACCGGAACCTCCAGCCGCAGCGCGCCGCTTTGCTCCACGGTCAACAGTGGCGTTCCGGGAATGGCCATCGCGCCCGGCTCGACCGGTTTTTCGGTCACGATACCGGCGAAGGGAGCGTGAATCTCCGCGTAACCGCGCATCACTTCGGCTGACGAAACCGCTTCGGCGGCTTGCTGGATCTTTGCCGCCACTTGCCCGCGTTTGGCGACGGCCATGTCGTAGCCGGCCTGCGCGGCCTTCAGGCGAGCGGTGGCCTCATCGTATTCTTGATCGGAAATCGATTTCTTGTCGTACAGCTCCTGCATGCGGCGAAACGTGACCCTGGCCAGATCCAGGTTGGCCTGCGCCGCCGCGACGGCGTGTTCTATTTCTCCCCGCGCGCTGATGGCTTCTTCCCGCGCGGCCTGTCGCTCACGTACCGCGACGTCCAGGTCGCGCGAATCGATCGTCACCAGGAGCTGTCCGCGCGACACCGAATCCCCGGTGCGGACCTTCACGTCCCGCACGGCGCCCATGATCTGGCTCGAGATGACGGCGGACGTCCGCGCCCGCACCGTCCCTACTGCCTCGTACACCGATGGTAAGTCGACGGAGACCACCGCGACCACCGGCACTTCAACCGTCTGCGGACGCACCGACGCCTCGGCCCGCCGCGGAGCTTCCCGGCACGCCGTCAGCCCGATAGAAATGAGTACAACCGCGGTTAGCGGGTTACTTAAGCGCATCGGAATCTCCTGTTAGGGTTCCCGCCGCCAGTTCGAGCTGCGTGGCAGCCAGGCGCTGCTGGTAGATCGCTTCCAGATGACGGGTCTTGGTTTCGAGCGTTGCGGCCTCATTGCGCAACAATTCTGTGATGGTGGTGAGACCGGCTTCGTAGCGGTTGCGGGTGATGCGCAGGCTTTCTTCGGCCTGCGACACCGCCGCGGACGCGACTTCAATCTGCTCTTCGGCGCCCTTCCAGTTGGCATAGGCCTTGCGAACCTCGAGGCGCGTGGCCGATTCGGTGCGCTTCTGCTGAGCCCGCGCGGCTGCCGCCAGGTGCGCCGCTTCGTCGCGCCGAGCTTGGCCGGCGAACCCATCGAACAGGTTCCAATCGAGCGAAGCTCCAAAAAGCCAGTTCGCTCCGCCACGCGTTACGAAGGTCTGGCGGTCGGCTTCGAACACGCCATGCGCCGAGATCTTCGGCCACAATGCGGAGCGTGCGGCGGACGTCTGCGCGTCGGCGGCTTGGGATGCCAGCAGCGCCTCGCGCGGGCCGGGCGCCTGGAGCGAGGTCTTGTCCAGTTGCGCCAGATCGGTTTGAGAAAGCTTGGCAGGCACCAACGCGGTAGAAAGATCATGTTGGATCTCGAGCGGCGCGCCCAGCGAGTCGTTCAGCGCTGCCGAGGCCACGTCCAGGGCGTAGCGCGCTTGAATCTCGCGCTCCCGCATGTCTGCCAGGTGCACGCGCACCGACAGCACGTCGGCATCGGTGGACATGCCCGCCCCACGGACGTTTTCCGCGCGCTGTAAGTCGGATTGAGCCGACCGAACAGCATCCAGGGCCACGGACAAGCGCTCTTTCGCCAAAATTGCGCCAAAATACGCACTCGCGACCCCCGCGATAACCCCCATTCGGGCACTGCGGTCGTCTTCGGATGCGATTTGCGTTCCGAGCTGCGCCGAACGCACTTCGGACTTGGTGGCGCCGAAATCGTAGAGCGTCTGATCGGCCCGGACGCGCGATTGGAAATTATTGACAAAGTTGGGGTTATTCAGCTGTCCCAGATTGAAATTCTCTTGAGTGAACTGGCGTTGATCGAGCAGGGACCCGAACACAAACACTGGATTATCGCTGCGCTCGACGGACTCCGCATAGCCGAGCCTAGGCAGAAATCCACTCTGCGCCTCGCGAACCCGGCTCTGAGCGGCTTCTTTGTTTGCTGCGCTGGCTTCAAGCGCGGGATGGCGCTGGAGTCCCATCTGGACCGCATCCGATAGAGATAGTGGGGCTTGCCCCCATAGCGGCACACTGGCCGCCGCTAGGATCAACTTCCAGATACGCATTCAACGGCGAAGATGCAAACTGCTGGCCAAGGTGACACGGACGTCAACGTTGCGCCGGCTGTCACCATGGGCAGCGGAATGCATCTGGCGAATCGAGACAAGAAATATGGAAGTCATAACCGAATATCTCGGAAAAACGAAATTCGCAGTTTCCGCGCGTGGGCATCGCATGATTTGCGATCAGCCGATCGAAAACCACGGCGAGGACTCAGGCATGACGCCGCCCGAATTTATGCTGGCCGCTTTAGGATCCTGCGCGGGCTACTACGCGGCCGAATACCTGAACACGCGCGGCCTGGCGAGTAAAGACCTGGTGGTTCGCGTCACGGCCGAAAAAGCGCGGCAACCGGCTCGGCTGGGTTCGTTTCGAATCGACGTAAGTGCGCCTGGGCTCGATGAACGGGACCAGAGTGGCGTCTTGCGCGCGGTGAAGGCGTGCTTGATTCACAACACGCTGCTGGCAACGCCGAGTATTGAAATCGGAATCAATTCCGCTGTTCCTGTTCCGGCATAACGCGCAGTCCCGCTACAATCAGAGCCGGATGGAGCCGTTAGATCGCGAACAAGAAGCGGAACTGGCGCGGCGATTGATGGCGGGAGAGCCGGAAGCCTTCGATCGATTCGTCCAGCATTTTCGTTCCAAGATTTTCCAATATAGCTGGCTGATGTGCGGCCATCGCGAGGACGCCGAAGAGGTGGCGCAGGAGACGTTGTTGAAGGTGTTCGAGAGTTTCTCTCAGATTCGCGATCCGGAACGTGTCCGGCCCTGGGTGTTTCGAATCGCAAAGAACGCCTGCCTCATGAAGCGGCGGAAAAGCATCTTCGCTCCGGCGCGGGAATTGTCGCTCGATCAGCTTATGCCGGTCCGGGCCAACGCAGATGGAGGCGTGCGGATCGAGATCGCGGATTGGTCCGCTCTCCCCGACGATCTGTTGCTGCAAAGGGAATTGCACGAGACGCTGGCCACGGCCATCGGCGAACTTCCGGAAGCCTATCGCTCGGTCATGCTGCTGCGCGATCTCGAGGAGCTTTCCACGCAGGAGACGGCCCAGATTCTGGACCTGACCGAAGATGTGGTGAAGACCCGCCTGCATCGCGCGCGCCTGGCGGTCCGGCAGAAGTTGGACCAGCAGCTAGGCTCGCCCCGCAACGCGCCGGCCGAGATGTCGAAGCAAGGAGGATAACGTGGCGGCTTACCAGCGCTCCGGGCAATGCAAGGAGATCTTCGCGCTGCTTTCCGATTATCTGAATCTGGAGCTTCCCGCCGAGGCTTGCCAGGAGATCGAGACGCATCTATCCGGATGCGCGCCCTGCGTGGAATTTGTGGAAAGCCTGCGGAAGACCATCGAGCTGTGCCGCCGCTATCGTCCGGCCGAACTGCCCGCGCCGCTGGGACAGAGCGCGCGCGAGGAACTCCTGGCGGCCTATCACAAGATGCTCGCCGCTCGCGAAGCCTAAACGGGCGAGCCGCCTTTAACTTCCTTTTTGTCGCGCCGAGACTCGGCGCCGCAGGATCCGGCCATTCAGGTTGGCACGCCGAAGCGGGGCAGGACCCAGCGCATCAGCACGATGTACCCCGCTAATAAAACTATGATTACTAACCATTCCGGCATCGCAATATCCTATAGCAAATATCGGCTTTCTGAGCGCTACCTTTATGATGCTCTAGTTTCGATCAGGCTGAGAAGCAATCGCTCGTACTGATCTGTGACAGCGTCCCAACCGTAGCGTTCGGCCACTCGATCCATGGCGCGAGCGCCCAGCCGGGCGCGCTCTTCCACTGGCATCGCGATGACAAGTCCAAGTTTCTCGGCCAGATCGCCGGACTCGAAGGGAATGCCGACTCCTCCCGCGACCTCGGCGTTCTCGGGCGTGTTCAGATACAGCACCAGCGCGCCGCGGCCCATGGCCTCGATCAGCGCCGGATGCGTTCCACCCACCTCAGTCGCATGAATATAGGCGAAACAATGCGACAGCAGCTCATGGTAGCCGAGGCCATACATCGCGCCGGGCATAACGACGCGCGCATCGTTGGTGTCGCGCACGCGCTGGATATACTCGTGCGCGTAGGGAGCGTCGCCGATGAGAGCCAGCTTCAGCGGCGTATCCACTTGCTCGAATGCCTCGCGCACCAGCAGCGCATTGTTCTCCGGCTCCATCCGGCTCACATACAGGAAGTAGCGTCAGGTTCCAGGCCCAGCCGGCCCAGGACTTCCGTGCTCTGCCAGTTTGCCGGTCTCGGCGCCATAGGGAATGAAATCCGTCTGTTTGCCGTAGCGCTCGAGATAATATTCGGCGATCTTGCGCGCGTCGGTCACAACCGCGCTGGGGCAGAAAGTCGCCAGCCACTCGGAAATCAAATACCAGGTCCTTGGCCAGGCAATTCCATTTTTTCCGGTTGCGCTCCAGGCCGTCGACGTTCAGCGCTACCGGGATGCCCGGCCAGCGCGGCCAGGGTGAAGATCGCGTTGGCCGCGTTGCAGTACAGCGCCGCATCCGCGCGGTGAAACAGCAGGTGGATGGTCGAAAGAAACGTGTGGGCGATGGTGTCGAAATACTTGTGGCGGCAGGTGGGAAGATAAGCCAATTGCACGCCCCGATAACTGGGCTCGGCGTGGCGCTCGCGGCAATAGACCGTAACGCGATGCCCGCGCGCTGCGAGCCGGGTGGAAAGTTCTTCGGCGAAAGTCTCGAAGCCTCCGTAGCGGGCCGGAATGCCGCGCGTCCCGAGGATCGCGATCCGCGCCGTTTACTCGGCCCTCGCCGCCTTGGACTTGGCCAACGCGCGCGCCGGTTTTGGTTTAGCCGCGGGGCTGCTGACGGGGTCGTAGCGGAACCAACTGGCGATGTAGTCGTCATCGACGCGCTTGCGGCTCATGATCTCGCGCCGCTTCGCCATGACGCGGCTCCAATTGCGCAGCACGTACCAGAAAGCGTTGAGCGAGGTTTGCTCGCGAACCAGACAGGCGCCCACCACCACCAGATCGCGCGCGGTGATCGAGAACCAGTTGCGCAGGTACAAGATGGCCGGTCATGTTCTTCATCCGCATCAGGAAGCGGTTCTTCACCGAATGCATGTTGATGACGGACGGAAGAGCGCGCCGGTTGCCCGGCAAGACGTTGCGGACGTGATAGCCGCGCGCGTGCGGCGTGTAAATGCAGCGCCAGCCCATCAATTGCGCCCGCCAGGCCACATCGGCGTCCTCGCGGTATACGAAGAAATCGGGATCGAAAAACTCATCGCCGATCGCGATGTCCTCAATCATGCGGCGGCGATACAGCGCGGCCGCGGCGGTGGCCCCGAAAACATACTCGTGGTTCAGGTAGTGGCCGTTGTCCACTTCCTGGCTGCCGCGGTCCAGATGCCGCAGCATGGGCGTGAAGTAAATTCCCGTGGAGTCCACCAGCGGTTTATCGGGCAGATCGAAGGTGGCCAGAATGGTCAGCAATTTTCCGCACACCGAGCCGATGCGGGAATCGAATTGGCCCGCGTCCACCAGCGCCTGAATAAAATTCGGCAGCAGCAGCACATCCGGATTCAGCGTGAGCACCCACTCTCCGTTGCTCATCTGGATGGCCTGATTCTGGGCCGCTGCGAAACCGATGTTCTGGTCGTTGTAAACGATCTGACAGCGATCCTCGAACTGTTCCAGAATGTCTACCGTGCCATCGGTGGAGGCATTGTCGACGATAATGATTTCCCTGTTAGCGTAGCGCTGCGCCAGAACGGATTCCAGACATCGTTTGATGAATCGGCCGCTGTTGTAAGTGACAATCGTGACGGAAACACTATCGTTGGAAGACATGTATGTGGGTCGTGTGTCTCTTCTTTTTTGGTTTAACGAGCTTTAGTTAGACTACTCCCTTGCTCAAACTGTTCCAACACTGTACTGCAGCGACACGGCCTAGAAGGAAACTCCGTCCCGCGATTCGCGCAACCCTAGCATATACTTTGATGGGCCTGAAACTTCGCTGCCGGACCATCACCCAACCGGCTCGAAACATAGAAGCCAGCACTACTGCCGCGCTCACTCCCCGATATGCGTAGGGCCGAAAGTGCTTGGACGCGTACTTTAGAAGGCTAACATACCAATAGAGCTCGCGGCAGGCCCAATCCAACTTAGCAATGCTGTGGCCACCATGATGCCGGGCAGTAACTCGCGCGACATATTGAATTTTCACGCCCAAGTCGCGGGCGCGGCGGCAGAAATCGACGTCTTCGAACCAAAGTGGATAGAACTGTGTGTCAAAACCGCCCAGCCGCTGCCACACCTCGCGCCGGAACATCAGAAAAGCGCCGGGCGGCTGATCGGCTTCCTGGTCCACCGAAAGATCCAGGTCCAGGCAGCGGTACGGCCGGTTGACCGGGTTGCGAGGCGCTAAACGGTTTATACCCAGTGTTTCGAAAATCAAAGCCAAGGGCGTTGGAAAGCGCCGCAAATTAAAACCAGTCTGCACGTGACCGTGCTCGTCCAGCAGTCTTCCGCCCGCCAATGCCGCACCCTCCCCGGTGCAGGCCGCTTCCAGGCCGTCCACGGAAGTCTGCAGCTGGACGTCCGGATTGAGCAGCAGAACTAACTCGGTATCGAGCGCGGCTACACCCTGGTTCACCGCGGCGGCGAATCCGCGATTGGTTGCATTGGCTATCAGCTTTACCGGCGCCCGCTTGCGCACCTCTTGGCAGGTGCTGTCCTGGGAGGCATTGTCCACCACCACCACCGCGGCGCCGGCGTTCCGCAGACACGCATCCAGGCAGCCGCCGATGACGTCCTCCGAGTTGTAAGTCACCACCACGACGCCGGTGCGTGTCATGTCAGAGCAAAGTATAGCCGCCAGTAAAGATCGAAACCGCTGGAGCTCTGCAGTTCCCGGATTTCCCGCTCGCTTTGTTCCAGAATCGCGGCCAGATTTGAGCAAGATTCTCCCCGATTTTTCCGGAACAGCTGCACACCCTCCAGCTTGCCGGCCAGGTAAGCCAGCAATCTTCCGTGCCGTAAGGCGATCAATCCCCACAACGCCTGGGCAACTAGTACGGGCCAACCATAGCGTAAGATCCATTTGCGGGGATAGTGTTTCGCCACAATGAGTAACTGATTACGGGAAATTTTCCGCACCGTATCGGGGTGCCAAGTCCCCAACGTAGCACTGCCTTGGTGGTAAGCGACGGCCGAGGGCACGTACAGGCCAGTAAGTCCCTGGGCGGCGCAACGGATTCCGAGATCGATATCTTCCAGGTAGGATTCCAGGGCTTCGTCCAGCAGCCCCACGCGTTCAAACAGCTCGGCTCGGATCAATGCGGCGGTGAGGGGGGCGAAGCGGATTTCGCGAAGCGTGTTCCACAGCGCGGAATCGCGCTTGCCATGGCCGCACCTCCAGGCGCAAGCGCCGCGGCAGATCGCGTCAAAGGCGCCGTCCAGCCGGTCCCTGCGGGAGGCATCCAGCAGCTTCCCGGTGGCGAACCAAGCCTGTTTGGCCATGGCCGTCTCCATGAGATTCCTCACCCAATCGGGCTCAGGTTGCACGTCGTTGTTCAGGATCAAGATCCATTCGGCGTCCGCGGCCCGAATTCCGCAGTTTACCGCATGGCTGAAGCCGGTGTTGGACCCTAGCCCGATCACGCTGGCCCCGGCGCGGGCGGCCACCGCGGCAGAATCGTCCGTGCTCCCGTTGTCCACTACGATGAGACGGTCGATCGGGCGTGTCTGCGCCGCCAGATGTTCGAACAGTTTCTTGAGGCGCGCCGCGCCATTCCAATTCGGGATGACAGCCGCTACTTGCATGTCCGCCGGCCGGCTTTCATCCCGGCGCCCCTCGCTCGAAGCGCTTCTTCACCAGGAACAGCAGGTTGTACAGGCCATCGCGCCAGGGGTTCAGCTTAATCTCGCCCAGGCGGGACGAATAGAGAATGGAAATCTCGGCGAAGCGGATGCGCGAATTCTTGAGCGCTTCAATCTTGATTTCTTCCGAGAATGCCATGCCATCCGAGGTCAAGCGCATGTTCTTGAGAATGGAGCGGCGAAAAACCCACATGCCGGATTGCGAATCGCGCACCCAGCGGAAGTACAGGATCGACATCGCCAGCGACAACATCCAGTTGCCGAACTTGTGTTTGAAGCTCATGGCTTCGCGGTCCCGCACCGGAAAACGCGAGGCATTCAGGAAATCCACATTCAGGTGCAGCAGCGCTTCGATGAGATATGAGATCGCGTCCGGCGGATAGCTATGATCGCCATCCAGCGTCACGATGATGTCGCCGGTGGCCGAGGCGAACCCGCGCTTGTAGCTCCGGCCGTAGCCGCGCACCGGCTCGCGAATCACTTCGGCGCCGTACTGGCCGCGCTACTTCCGAGGTGCGGTCCTCGGAACCGTTGTCGACCACGATCACCTGATCCACGAACTCCGGCATGCGCGTCATGACCTGCTCGATGCCCTGTTCTTCGTTCAGGCAAGGAATGATTACTGTGATGCGTTGCGATTTGTACACGATCGGACGGCGTCCGGCCAGGAGGCCGGCGCTGGTACCATATTCTACATGAAGTGGTTTTGGCCCTTAGCTCTAGTTGTGCCGTCGCTTTTCGCCGCGGTGCGTCCCGAACTCAAGCAGATTAACACGGTCTACATTCTGGCCATGGGCAACGGCGTGGATCAATTCCTCGCCAATCAGTTGACCAGCGCCGGAGTTTTCCAAGTGGTAACCGATCCCAAGAAAGCCGACGCGATACTCACGGACCGCGTGGGCGAGCTCGTTCGAGAAGAAGCTGGACGAACTGTATCCTCCGCCTCCGCCTCCGCCGCCGCCCGAGCCGGTCAAAAAGGATGACGACGCGGACAAGGATAAGGACGCAAAAGCGAAGGATACCGCCAAGAAGCCTCCTCTGGATTTAACGGCCGGCGGACGGGTGACGACGTCTACGTTCAATCGCGGCAAGGGCAATTTCTTCTTAGTGGACCGCAAGAGCCGCACCGTTCTGTGGTCGGTTTATGAGCCTGCCAAGGACACAACTCCCGCCAGTCTCACCAAGGTTGCAACCAAGGTAGTGAAGCGCCTGCAAGCCGATCTGGCGGACAAGAAGCAGGGCGGCGAGTAGCGCAAGCCGCCGCGTCGTAGGTGCTCGTCCAAGCGGTTCGCGGTCCGACGCACCCGATTCCGCCGCACTATGCCTACGTGTGTTACCCGAGAGGCTCTTAGGGTTGCGAACACAGGGAAAATCGGTACCGCAGAACCATTCACCTCAGCGAGAAAACCTAGTACGGTTGTTCTGGACGCCGCGAAAAGCTGGCTCGCGGGGTCAATCTGAGGTTTTTTTTGAAATCACGGCGAAAGCACGCCTAAAACTGATTTCTCGCTCCAACCGCGTCTGTAGTGCAAAACATGATTGAGATTCTGGTAGTGGATGATAACGCCGAACACGTTTTTCTGATAAAAAAATGCCTGAACAACCATTGCTACCTCGCCGTCACGGTGGCCGAAGATGGCGAGCAGGCCCTCCGTCTGCTGGCCGGCCAAGACTATCGGCCCAATCTGATCCTCTTGGAGCTAAACCTTCCGCGGCTGCACGGCCATGAAGTGCTCCGGCGAATCCGCCGCAGACATCAAACCATTCCCGTCGTGGTCTTGAGCGCTTCGAAGAGCCAGGACGATATTAGCCGGGCTTACGCCGCTGGAGCGAATATGTACGCCGAGAAACCTTGGGATCCGGATGCGTTTCGCAGAACCATTCAGGCCATCGCGCAGTTATGGATCACGCCACTGGCTGCGGCGCGCGCGGCTCACGCGAGGTAAGCTCCCGGCCGTGCGCGGTGTCGCGTGGTCCTAGGTCGCTTACTAGGTTTCGTTGGATAATGAGAATTCCTGAAGATGAACCGCCGGCGATTCATACACCACGCTCTGCTCGCCCTTCCCGCGCTACGAGCGGCTTCCGGCCAGTCTTTCGATCTGGAAGAAATAACTCTGGCCAACTTGGAGCAGGGCTTTCGTTCCGGCCAGTTCACTTCGCGCGCCGTGACGGAGTGGTACCTGGCGCGCATTCAGGCGCTGGATAAGAATGGGCCCCGCGTCAACGCGGTAATCCAGTTGAATCCGGAGGCACTGGCCATCGCCGAGGCGCTGGATCTCGAACGCAAGGCCAAAGGACCGCGCGGGCCCCTGCACGGCGTCCCGGTTCTCATCAAGGACAACATCGATACGGCCGATCGGATGATGACCACCGCGGGCTCGCTCGCGCTCATGGGTTCCATTGCCGCGCGGGATTCGTTCGTCGCCCAACGCCTGCGCGCAGCCGGCGCCGTGATCCTGGGCAAAACCAATCTGAGCGAATGGGCCAACTTTCGTTCTACGCATGCCACCAGCGGCTGGAGCGGGCGCGGCGGGCTCACACATAATCCTTACGCGCTGGACCGGAATCCGTCCGGATCGAGCGCCGGATCGGGTGCGGCGGCCGCGGCGAATTTTTGCGCCCTCGCCATCGGTACCGAGACCGATGGATCCGTCACCGCCCCGGCTTCGGTAAATGGCTTAGTAGGTATCAAACCCACCGTGGGACTGGTCAGCCGCTCCGGCATTGTTCCGATTTCGCATAGTCAGGACACCGCCGGGCCAATGGCCCGCACCGTGCGCGACGCGGCGATTCTGCTGGGGGCGCTTAGCGGCATCGATCCGCGCGATCCGGCGACGAATGCCAGCCAAGGCAAATCGCAGACCGATTACACGCAGTTCCTCGATTCGGCCGGCCTCAAGGGCGCGCGATTGGGCGTTGAGCGTAAATTCTTCGGCGGAAACGCCGATGGGGACCTGATTGTAGAACAATGCCTGGCCCTCATGAAGAGCGCAGGCGCCGAACTGGTGGACCCGGCCATCCTCCCCTCGCACGGCCAGTACGATCAGGACGAGGAGCAAGTCTTGCTGTACGAATTCAAGGCCGATCTGAATACTTACCTGGCCGGCCTGGGCGCGAATGTCCACGTTCGATCGCTCGCCGACCTCATTGCCTTCAATCGCGAGCATCGCGAACAGGAGATGCCCTACTTCGGGCAGGAATTGTTCGAGCAAGCTCAGGCAAAAGGACCACTGACCGAGAAAGCCTATCGCGATGCGAGAGCTAAATGCGTGCAGCTTTCCCGCGCCGAAGGAATCGACGCACTGATCAAGCAGTACAAGCTGGACGCCATCGTGGCGCCCACCACAACGCCTGCGCCGCTCAACGATCTAGTGCTCGGCGACGCCAGTTGGCCGTCTTGCACCACTCCTGCGGCGGTAGCCGGTTATCCGCACATCACCGTGCCGGCTGGATTCGTGCGCGGCCTGCCGGTGGGAATATCGTTCTTCGGAACAGCCTGGAGCGAACCGGTACTGCTTAAGCTGGCCTACGCCTTCGAGCAATTGAGCAAGGTTCGCAGGCCGCCGCGCTTTGCTGCCACCGCAGACCTGGCAGGATGACTCCCGAGCGCCGCTAAGACGTCAAAGCAGAGAGAAGATCGAAGCCACCGTGCTCGCGATGCTACCGGTGATGTAGACATGCGTGGCGCCCGTGCTCGAATCGAATGTTTCGAGCGATTGCACCAATGAACAGGGCGTCCCCCGCGTTACGGTCAGCGAAATCTCCGCCCGGATCTCCGCGCGCGATCCCACGCTCGAATCGACCGCAGTGCCCAGCAGGCTGATGGATTGCGTGGCGCCGGCCGGGACTGTAAACGTGCCTCCGCTCTTGGAAATCTCCTTGCCGCTCGAATCCAGGAACGTGACCGTCCCGGTGCACGACGCCGCCGTGCCGCTGGTTGGGTTGGCAGCTTGGTTGGACAAGTTCACCTGCATTGTTTCGCTGAAGGCCAAGCCAACCGGCGGGAAACTAGATTGCCGTGCGGCCGGAGTGGGCGCCGAGGGTTGCGCCATTACCGCGGAAATCCCGCTCAGCCCCAATGTCAACACTATGAGAAATCTGTGAACAGACATAACTTGCCTTTCTACTTTGAAAAGTTTCGCTCATCCGGCTGCGGCGCGGCCCGCGGGAAAGCAGCGTTGCAACCGGCAAGATTAGTTTGACTTGAGACGGTTCGCCCCGTTAGGAGGTTTCAGGTCTAAGTGTTTTTCGCGCCCTAAGGACACCCCGTGAATCGTGAACTTGAGCGAGGCAGTCCAGCAGTATGACATGTGCCAGACATGTGACTATGTCATGGATATGTCGAAGACGATCCAGATACGCAATGTCCCGGACTCCCTGGACCGCAGGCTGAAATCAAAAGCCGCCTTGGAGTTGGCTCTCCCAGTCCGAATTCCTGCGCAAGGAGATCGAGCGAGTTGCGGAGCGTCCCAGTCTGAAGGAACTGGCGGAGAGGCTGGCCGCCAGGGCGCCAGTCAAGTATAAGATTCCTCCCTCGCAGATTTTGCGCGAGGAGCGGGCGCGGCGTTGATTGTCTTCGACGCATGAGCGATGCTGGAAATCACCCGATACCCTCACAACATTCTGCTGGCGCGCATGTGGGAGCTTCGCCACAACTTCACGGCATACGCTTTCTAAGCTTGGCCCTGCCACGCCTGTTAAGCTAGTCGTTTCAGGCCCATGTCCAAAGACATTCGCAACGCGTTGCTGCTAGCGCTGATAATCGTGCTGGCCGGCTTGGCAGCTTTCACGCTGCTGCCTTTTTCCGCTCCCAAGGCGAACGATCTGGGCTACGTCTCAGCCTGTCCCTTCGCTCCCTGGAGCACACTGGTGTTGTTGCTGGCCGCGGGCGTGGTCTGGGCCATCCGGCAGTACCTCATGACGCGCGCCGACTGAGTGGTCTCAGCCCCTCAGAATGTTTTGCGGAATACCCAAAATAGGAACCCAGCCAAAACGATGGATGCCGGCATCGTCAGCACCCAAGCCAGCAGCAGGTTTCGCACCGTGCTCCATTGCAGCCCGGACTTGTTGGCCGTCATTGTGCCAGCCACACCGGAGGAAAGAACGTGCGTGGTGCTCACCGGCAGGCCCATATAGTCCGCCGTGCCGATGGTCGCCATAGCGGTAATCTCGGCCGCGGCGCCTTGTCCGTAGCTCAAGTGCTGCTTGCCGATTTTTTCTCCCACCGTCACCACGATGCGCTTCCATCCGATCATGGTGCCGAGGCCCAAGGCGATGGCCACCGCGACCTTCACCCAAGTCGGAATGAACTTGGTGGCAAGATCGATGTGCTTTTTGTAGTTGGCCAGAATGCTTAAGTCGTCCGCGTTGAAGTCGGCTTTTCCGGATTTTTGAACCCTATCGTTGCGAAAATTGCGAACCTGATTGGAAGGGACCTTGGCCAGGGTCTTATAGATTGCGATTTCATTGTCGATAGCCGATCATGGCGCGCAGCGCCAGCATTGTGTTTTCGTTGAAGGCTCCGGTTCGAATATAGTCGGTCAGATCGTTGCGCGGGTCGCCCACCACGGCGTTCGGATCCGGAAGTGATCGAAGCTCTTTGTCAAGCGTCGGCGGCGGGCGTCCCGGCCGATCTGATCGTGCGCGGATTCGGCTGCCTTCGGCCCGGCGTCGCAGGCCGCACCTCGGGCATCCGCGTTCGATCGATCATTGGCCGATTCCTGGAGCACTCCCGAATTTTCCATTTCGCTGCCGGGCGAGAGGAACCCACCCAAGGAGAATTCTACATAGGGCCGGCTGACTGGATGTACCGGAATCTTTCCAACCGAGTCGAGGTGGTCGCGCCCATCCTGAGCGATGAGGGCAAGGAGAAGCTCTGGGAAGTTGGGTGCTGGAAGCAGATGGTACATATTCGCAATTGCATCCTGGCGACGCAGCGGATGGCCCGGCGGCCTTCGGCACACACTAAACGCTGATGGACTTGGCGCGGCGGCGATCCGAAATCGCGAGCTAGCTGGACCTGCCAGGGCCGGCACAGACTCCGAAGCGCTTTTCGGCGACAATAGCGGGTGGGCCTCTTTCGGGCCAGAAGCAATGGGAAGGGAGGTTTCCATGCGAAACCGATTTCTGGCTTCGATCAGCATTTTGGCTTTTGCGTTTGCGACAGCCTCGTTTGCGACAGCTCAAACCACGACAGCCCTTGCCACGGGCAACACGACATCCGCGAAAACCTGGACTCCGCCCAAGACACCGGATGGCCAACCCGACCTCCAGGGTCTTTGGACCAACGCCACCATGACCCCTCTCGAACGGCCGCGCGCACTGGGCGATAAAGCATTTTTCACCGAGCAAGAGCGCGTCGAATCCGAGAAGCACATACTGCAGGAGGTCAGCACCGATCGCCGCGACGGCCCCGCGGAAGTGGATGTCAACCGCTCTTACAACGAACTGTGGCGCGAGCGCGGCCACTTGTTGCTCAGAACGTCGTTGATCGTCGATCCTCCGGATGGACGCCTCCCGCCGCTTACGCCTGAAGCTCAGGCTCGCGAGAAAGATCGCCGCCGGACAGGCCCCGATCAAGCCGAACCCTGGACCAATTACAACCTCGCCGTCCGCTGCATCACGCGCGGCGCTCCCAAGCTGCCGGGCGGCTATAACAACAACTTTCAGATTATTCAGACGCGCGATTCGGTTGCCATCATGCAGGAGATGATTCACGAGGTGCGGGTCATCCATCTGGATGGCAGCCCGCATGTCGATCCCAACGTCCGCCTGTGGATGGGCGACTCGCGCGGCCACTGGGAAGGCGACACCCTGGTCGTTGACATCGCGAACTTCAACGATAAGATCATGGCCAATTCCTTCAATTGCTGCCCTGGCGCGGGATCCCACTTGCACGTGGTGGAGCGCTTCCGGCGCATTGATGCGGATCACATCGATTATCGCTACACCGCCGACGATCCTGACACCTACACTCGTCCTTGGACCGCCGAAGTGCCCATGACGCGAGTGGACGGGCCGCTTTACGAGTATGCCTGCCACGAGGGCAACTACGCCATGCCGGATATGCTGGCCGGCGCGCGCGCTAAAGAAGCAGCGGCTACGAAGTGAGCCAGCGTTTCAGACCTTTGCGCCCAATATCTTTGCGATAGTGCATGCCCGCGAAATGGATTCGCGTCACGTCATCGTACGTGGTCTGGATAGCCTCCGCGAGCGTCGCGCCCCGCGCCGTGACACCCAGCACTCGCCCTCCCGCGGTGGCTAGAACATTATCTATACGTTTTGTTCCAGCGTGAAAAACCGTGGCGTGCTCCACGCGCTCCAGTCCCGCGACTGCATCTCCAGTCCGAACTGCGCCAGGATAACCCGCGGCAGCAAGAACCACACACACCGAAGGGTCGGGAAGCCAGTTGAGCCGAGCCCCTTCCAGCGTCCCGTGCGCCGCCGCGAACAGCACCTCCACAAAATCCGACTGCATGCGATGCATCAGCACTTGCGTTTCCGGATCGCCCAGGCGTGCGTTGAATTCCAGAACCTTTGGCCCATTCGGCGTCATCATCAATCCGGCGTAGAGAAAGCCCGTGAATGGCTGGCCTTCGGCGCGCATATGTTCGATCGCGGGATGGATCACCTGTGCCATGATCGCGCCCTTATGAAAATCGTCCAGGATCCGCCCGTCGCAATACGCGCCCATGCCGCCAGTGTTCGGGCCGGTATCGCCGTCATGAACGGTTTTATGATCCTGAGTTGGCTCCAGCGCGAGAACGTTCACGCCGTCGCTCAACACGATAAAGCTTACTTCTTCCCCAGTCAGAAACTCCTCAATCACCAATCGCGAGCCGGACGTCATAAGCTGCGCGATCGCTTCGCCCGCTTCGTCCGGAGAATTCGACGATGATCACGCCCTTGCCGCCTGCCAGGCCGTCGGCTTTCAGCACGACAGGAAAATCAAACTCCCGCAAAGCAGATTGTGCTTCTTCCGGCGTGTCCACCGCGGCAAAGCGGGCGGTCGGAATGCCGGCTCGCAGCATGAACTCTTTTGCGAAAACCTTGCTGGCTTCCAGCCGGGCGGCCGCCGCCGTTGGCCCTACGATGGGCCGTCTTCGGGATCGAAACTGGTCAACGATGCCGGCCGCCAGCGGCGCTTCTGGGCCAACGACGGTCAGGTCCGCGTCGATCGATTCCGCGGCCGCGAGGTAGTCCGTCGTCGCCAGACACGTGGCTACTTGCGCTATGCCGGGATTCCCTGGAGCAGCGTATAACGCCGATGTCTTAGGACTTTGAGCCAGCTTCCAGCACAGCGCATGTTCTCGGCCTCCCGAACCAATCACCAGAATCTTCATCTTGTCTCGCCGGAAAATAGAAACTAACACACTTGTGCCACACTGAAAACTGAACGCCATGAAGTCGAACAAGTACGACGTGATTGTCGTTGGCGCGGGACACGCCGGATGTGAAGCGGCGCGAGCGTGCGCGCGCATGGGCCGCCGGACCGCGATGATCACCATGAATCTCGACTTGATCGCGCAGATGTCCTGCAATCCCGCGGTCGGCGGCATCGCGAAAGGACATCTGGTGCGCGAGATCGACGCGCTGGGCGGCGTCATGGGCGAAGTAACCGACGCCGTTGGAATTCAGTTCCGGTCTGCTGAATACCAGCCGCGGGCCTGCGGTCTGGTCGCCGCGCGCGCAGTGCGACAAGAAGCAATATCGCATCCGCATGCGCGAGGTTCTGGAGCGCAGAGCCAAATCTTCGAATTCTGCAGGCCGAGGTCGCGCAGCTCCAAATCACGGAAGCGCCGCACCGGCGCGTCACGGGCGTTTTGTTGCGCGATGGCCGCTCGCTTTCAAGCGAAGCGGTCATCGTTACTACCGGAACGTTCTTGAATGGTCTGGCGCACGTCGGTGAGATGAAGTACAGCTGCGGCCGCAATGGCGAGGCGCCTTCCAACTTGCTCGGCGACCAGCTGCGGACGCTCGGGCCTCAATGGACCCGTCTCAAGACCGGAACCCCGCCACGGCTGGATGGTAGAACCATCGATTGGTCGCGCTTTGAACCCCAGCACGGCGATCCCGAGCCAACGCCGTTTTCGTTTCTCACGAAGAAGATCGAGCGGGAACAAGTTGACTGTTATATTATCGTACACATCAGAGAAAACCCTTCAGATCCTGAGGGATAGCATCGCCAGATCGCCTTTATATAGCGGTCAGATCGAAGGCATCGGCCCCCGATATTGCCCGTCGATCGAGGACAAAGTCGTCAAGTTCCCTGATAAGACGCGCCATCAGCTTTTTCTTGAGCCGGAGGGCCTTGATACTTACGAAGTTTATGTAAACGGCATGTCCACAAGCATGCCGATCGACGTCCAGACCGCGATGGTGGCGTCGGTGCCCGGCCTTGAGGATGCCGAAATGATTCGCCCAGGGTATGCCATCGAGTACGATGCCATCGACCCGCGGGAGCTGGATCACAGCCTGGAGGTCAAGTCGATCAAGCGCCTGTTTCTCGCAGGACAGATCAATGGGACTTCCGGATACGAAGAAGCAGCCTGTCAGGGTCTGATCGCCGGGATGAATGCGGCTTGCCAATTGAGTGGTGATCCACTAGTTACTATCGGCCGAACCGAAGGCTACACCGGAATACTGATTGACGATCTGGTCAATAAGGGCGCGGACGAACCGTACCGGATGTTCACGTCCCGGGCCGAGTTTCGGCTCCATCTCCGCATCGACAATGCCGACGAGCGGCTGACTCCGCTCGGCCGGCGAGCAGGTTTGGTCAACGACGAGCGTTGGAAGCATTACCTCGAAAAACAAGAACAAAAGGAACGAATTAAGAAGCTGCTTGAGGCGACGCGGCTCGATACGGCCATTTTCGATTCAATTCCGGGTTCAGTAAGCGACCGGCCTACCCTGCTGGTCTGGTTGCGCCGCCCGGAAGCCAAGATCCAAGCTTTGAAAGCATGGCTCTGCCAGGCTCTGGGCCAAGAACCAGCCCACGGCGTTCTGGCAACCGTGGAAACCGAGGCCAAGTATGCTGGCTACATCGCGCAGCAAGAACGGCAGATTGATCGTTTGCGCGACTCGGAGTCCCGGCGCATTCCCGCAGCTTTCGAATTTTCGCAGATTCCCGGCCTTTCCACCGAAGTGAAGCAGAAGCTCGAGCGCGTTCGTCCGGAAACGCTGGGCCAGGCGGGCCGCATTCCCGGTGTGACGCCGGCTGCTGTTGCGGTTTTGGATGTTTATCTCAGCCTCGGCGCCACGGCCTGAAAAAATGCCGGTTCCGGCCTGGTTCACGGAAGTGCTGGAGCGCGAGCTTCGGCCATGGCTGAGATTGTCCGCTGATCAAGTCTCGAAGCTCTACACCCATTACCAGTTCCTCGAGCGCTGGAATAAGAAAATGAACCTCACCTCACTCGAACCGGGCGTTGAGCTCGTTGTTCGTCATTATTGCGAATCGCTCTTCCTAGGGGCCCATCTTCCGGCCGAGCATTCGGCCAAAATTGTGGATGTCGGCTCAGGCGCCGGTTTTCCCGGCGTGCCAATCGCCGTTCTGCATCCCGAATGGGCCGTCACTCTGGTAGAGTCGGTACAGCGTAAGGGTGTATTTCTCCGGGACTCGACGCGCCATCTCGGAAATGTCTCGGTGCTGGCGCGGCGGGCTGAGGACATCGAGGGTGGCTTTGCTTGGCTAGTCGCTCGGGCCGTGAACCCGCTGGAAATTTTGAGTAACGTACCGCGCTTGGCACCGAAAGTCGGCCTGTTAGTCGGAGAACAGGGTCTTGCAAGCTTAAAAAAGGCACCAGGAATTGCTTGGGCTGACCCCATTCGGTTACCTTGGGGAGATCGGAAATTGTGTGTAATGGGTTCGTTTCACGTGGAAGTTAGTTCGTTTCACGTGGAACTCAGTCCAGAGGGTTCTGTGCCGGTTTCACGTGGAACGTAGGAGTGCTTTTGTGGCAAAAGTAATTGCAATCGCGAATCAAAAAGGCGGCGTAGGCAAGACAACCACTGCGATTAACCTCAGCGCATCACTGGCAGCCAATGACCTGCGAGTTTTGCTTGTCGACTCCGATCCCCAAGGAAATGCGACCACAGGTCTAGGCGTGGCCAAGACCGAAGAGCGTCCGACCCTGTATCAGGTGCTGCTGGGCGAAAGCGATCTTGCGTCAGCCATTTCACACACCGACTTTGAAGGTCTGGACGTGGTGCCTTCGGATAAGAACCTGGTCGCGGCAAACTTGGAGCTGATCGACATAGAAAACCGAGAATCACGGCTCCGTGACGCATTGGGGCCCGTTCGTAGCCAATACAACTACATCCTGATTGATTGCCCCCCGGCACTCGATTTGCTAACACTCAACGCTCTGGTCGCCGCGGATTCTGTCCTGATCCCTATTCAATGCGAGTTTTTCGCCCTGGAGGGTATTTCCCAACTCATGGACACGATTGATCGGATCCGCGATGCTTTCGAAAGTGAGCTCGTGATAGAGGGCGTCCTGCTCACCATGTACGATGACCGCATGAATTTAACCCGCCAGGTGGAGCAAGACTTGCGCGAATTCTTTGAACATAAAGTACTTAAGACCGTCATTCCGCGCAGCGTGCGCCTGGCCGAGGCACCCAGCTTCGGTAAGCCAATTCTCGCCTATGACATCCGTTCTCGAGGCGCCGAAAGCTATATCCAGCTCGCAAAGGAGATCTTAGGCCGTGCCCAAAATGCCGGAAAAGCCACAACGCAAAGTCTTGGGTAAAGGCCTCTCAGCCCTGCTCGCCAGCAAACCCTCCGTCCATTGCGCCAATCGCCGAACTGCCTTCCGAACCCCAAGGCCCGCGCGTCGCATCGATTCCAATTTCTCAAATCGCTCCCAACCCCTTCCAACCCCGCACCTCGTTCGATCCACACGCCTGCAAGAACTAGCTAACTCTATACGAAACAAATGGAATAATTCAGCCTATTCTAGTGCGGCAACACGCCGGGCAATACGAACTGATCGCGGGGGAGCGGCGCCTCCGAGCCGCCAAACTGGCTGGTCTTGCCGAAGTTCCCGCCATCGTACAAGACTTTGCAGACGAGCGGCGTCCTCGAGATCGCCCTAATCGAAAACATCCAGCGCGAGGACCTCAACCCCATCGAAACCGCCCAGGCACTGGATCGCCTCTCGCGCGAGATGAACTTGAGCCACGAAGAAATCGCGAACCGCACCGGGAAGGACCGCACCACGATCACCAACATGATCCGGCTCCTCCGGCTACCCGCCGACGTTCAGCTTCTGGTCGCCGAACGCCGCCTTTCCATGGGACACGCCCGCGCCATCCTCGGCCTCGCAACGCCCGAGCTTCAGACGCAAGTGGCGGAAAAGGCGCGGCCCAAGGCTTCTCGGTTCGCCAAGTCGAGCGCCTGGTCAAGAAGATCAACGAGCCCCGCGAGCCAGACCGAAGAGCCACTCGCAGGACGCCAACATCAAGGCGGCCGATCGGGGAGCTCGAGACGTGCCCTGGGCACGCGCGTCCGCATCGTCGAAAGAACCGACCAGCGCGGCCGTATCGAGATCGAATATTATTCGCAGGAAGAGCTGCAGCGGCTCTACGAGATGATCGTTTCGGCAGCCCGCAAGGATTGATTGGTGGTGCCGGCGGCAGGACTCGAACCTGCGACCTACGGATTATGAGACCGTCGCTCTAACCACCTGAGCTACACCGGCAGGAATACGTGCTTTCTCAAGATTATTTTGCAGGCGGCCAAGAAGTCAACCTGTCGTACTAAATCATTAAAACGCTTGACAGAAACCATCACATTAGATTATCTTAATGGTGGAGGTTGGACTGAAGTGAGCAAGCCTCCGAGAAGCAAGTAACCGTAGGAGGTCTTATCGAACTACGATTGCTCGTCAGGGCGGCTACCAGCATCCTCGACGGGCTACCTCGCACGGATAAAGGCAGAGTGAGATCATTTAGCCTCACCGCTAGCGGCGGTTTCACCGCATCCGAGGATGTTGAGGTGGCAACGCGGGAGTTGGCGGTCGCCCTGAATTCATTTGAGGCCATTTGACAGCCTCATTCCCCTCCAGTAGATTCGAGTTTAGTGTCCTCCCCAGTCGTCGAGTTTCGTGGTGTCTCCAAAAGCTATCCCATCTATCCCGCCCCCAGCGCACGTCTGAAGGAGCTGGCTCTTTTTAACCGGCGATCCTTTCATCGCGATTTCTGGGCGTTGCGCGACGTCACATTCGAAATCCATCCGGGCGAGACGTTCTGCATCGTCGGCGAAAATGGGTCCGGCAAGAGCACGCTGCTGCAAATCGTGGCCGGTATTCTGCAGCCCACCACGGGCGACGTGCGCGTTCGTGGACGCGTTGCCGCCTTGCTCGAATTGGGAACAGGATTCAATCCGGAATTCAGCGGCCGCGACAACGTGTACGTGAATGCCGCCATCCTCGGGCTGTCGCGCCGGGAGATCGATGGGAAATTTCGCCAAATCGAAGAGTTTGCCGAAATTGGCGACTTTATCGATCAGCCCGTCAAAACCTACTCCAGCGGCATGGCGATTCGCTTGGCATTCGCAGTCGCGATTAACGTCGAGCCAGAAATCCTGCTCGTCGATGAAGCCTTGGCCGTCGGTGACATCTATTTCCGCCAGCGCTGCCTCCGCAAAGTTCATGAATTGCGGGGGAATGGCGTGACCATCCTGTTCGTCTCGCACGCCACTTCGGAAGTGAAATCGATTGGAGACCGCGCGCTCTGGCTGGATGCGGGACGCATCAAGGAACTGGGAAGCACCGATGTCGTGATCGCGAAGTATTCAGCCGCGATGGTCCAGAAGGACAACGCCTACATCACCCGCCAACACCGGAAAGCGCGGACCGAATCTCAAGGCCGCGTCCTGGCGCCGGAAATAGTCGAAACGATTCCGAACATCGACCACCGCTTCGGCGACGGCCGCGCCGAAGTGCTTGGCATCGCGGTTCTGGATGGGACCGGTCAACCGGTTTATCTGCTGGAGCCGTCCATTGCCATCGTGGTTCGCATCAGCGTCCGGGCGAATGAGGATATCATGATGCCCATCGTCGGATTCATTATGAGAAACCACGTGGGTCTGGACTTCGCCGGTACCAACACGGCGCGCGAGGGGTTCGATCTTCCTCCCATGGCCCCCGGCGATGTGTTCACAGTTGACTTCCACGTCCAGCTCCCCGAACTGTACGCATCGCCCTTTTCCTTCTCACCGGCCATTGCCGACGGCACGCTGCACAACTACACCAACTGCGATTGGATCGACAATGCGGTTGTGCTTGCAAACCAGTCCCGGTGAAGATCAGATCTACGGCTACTTGCACCTTCCCTGCCGGGTGGAGTTGAACCATTGCCTGACGAAGCCCGCGCCCGCCCTCTCTCACGCGGAGCCGAGCGTTGGTTGAGTTTACTGGAGAACGAGTCGTTCCGGGTCAGGTGAATGACGACCTGTGGAGCGAACACCTGGCCCGCTATTCTTTTGCGAAGCTTTATGCGGAAGGACGCCACGTGCTGGATGCCGGCTGTGGAACGGGCTACGGCTCATCGGAGTTGGCGGGTGCGGCAGCGAGCGTTACGGGATTCGATGTCGCGCCGTCGGCCATCGACTACGCGCGCGCTCATTTCGCCGCGCCCCGTTTTGTACTGGGGTCCTGCGGCTCGATGCCGTTCGCCCCTAATGCCTTCGATCTGGTTGTCGCGTTCGAGGTGATCGAGCATCTCGCCGACTATCACGCCTTCCTTCGGGAATGCGCCCGCGTCTTGAAGCATCAAGGTCTGCTGATCGTCTCTTCACCCAATCGGCTCTATTATTCCGAGAGCCGCGCGCAAACAGGTCCCAATCCTTACCACGAGCACGAATTCGAGGCCGAAGAATTCGTGGCTGAACTCGAAAAAACCTTCAGCAATGTGCGATTGTTGCTCCAGAATCGCGTGGAGTCCTTCGCATTTCATTCCGAGAACGGTCGTGAGCCGGCCGAAGTCCGCATCGAGCGCGCGGGCAAGGCCTCGGAGGCGCACTTCCTGATCGGCCTCTGTTCCTTCGGCCCACTTCCTGAGCGGCGATCCTTCATTTATGTCCCGACTGCGGCCAACCTGCTGCGCGAACGCGAGCGGCACATCCAGCTTTTGGAGGGCCAACTAGCCGAGAAGCAGTCCGAGTTCAGTTCTCTGCTCCAACTGCATCGCGCGCTCACCGAAGAGCTGGAGGCGAGTAACCGCTGGGCGACTTCGCTCCGCGCGGACCTCGAAGCCGCCGGAAAACGCATCGTCAATCTCCAAAACGAAATCGAAATGTCGACCACCGGCTACGAAGCCAAGATTCTGGACCTCGAAGAAGAGAATCGCGTGAAAACCGCCTGGGCCCTGGACACCGAGGTGCGGTTTAGCAAGGAGCTGGCGGCCAAGTGCGATGAGTTGGCCGAATGCGTCCGCTTGCTCGAGTTGGCCGAGCAGACCATCGTGGAACGAACTCTCTGGGCGCAACGCACCGAGGCGCTGCGCGACGAACTGGCGGCCAAACTCAACATGGTGCAGGCATCCCGCTGGATCCGGCTGGGCCGTAGCATCGGTCTAGGACCGAAGCTCGAGCAGTGAGGACGCTGCTCACCATCCTCTGGCGGCTCATCCGCGCGCTGCCGCTCTTGCTGATCTCTCCATTTCTGCTGATCGTCGCCGTGGCTGCGATTGCGATCGCCGATCTTGCGCCGTCGTTCCGAAAAAAAAGCGCATCCACCGACTCTCGGCCTTCACTCGATGCTGCCACGGTCGTCATTCCGAATTGGAATGGCCGCGAACTTCTCGCGAAATACCTGCCATCGGTGATCGCGGCTCTGGCGGGCAACGAGAAGAACGAGATCATCGTGGTCGACAACGGTTCCGAAGACGGCAGCGCCGCGTTTCTTCGCGAGCATTTTCCGATGGTGCGCGTGCTGCCGCTCCAACGCAACCTCGGGTTCGGTGGTGGATCGAATGCAGGCTTCCGCGCGGCCGGAAACGACATCGTCGTGCTGCTCAACAGCGACATGCGCGTCCAGCCGGATTTCCTCGCGCCGCTTCTCCAGGGGTTCACGGACGAAAAAGTTTTCGCCGTTTCTTGCCAGATTTTTTTCAGCGACCCCGCCAAGCTTCGAGAAGAGACCGGCCTGACACAAGGCTGGTGGGAAAACGGCGGCCTGCGCGTACGGCATCGCATAGACCCGGCGATCACGAAAGCTTTTCCCTGCTTCTATGGCGGCGGAGGCTCCTGCGCTTTCGACCGCCGGAAGTTCCTCGCACTCGGCGGCTTCGATGAGTTGTTCCGTCCTTTTTATCTCGAAGACACCGATCTCGGTTACCAAGCGTGGAAGCGCGGTTGGAAAGTCCTGTATCAGCCGCAGAGCATCGTCTATCACGAGCATCGCGGAACTATCGGCAAAAAATTCTCGGCGGCGCGAATCGACGCGGTACTCAAGAAGAATTTCATTCTGTTTTGCTGGAAGAATATTCACGAATGGCAGCGCTTGTGGTCCCACTTCTTCTTCACGTTTAGCGGCGCGGTTTTGAGCGCATTCTTCGGCGATTCACCCGAGCGAGCGAGCTTAGGCGGACTCTGGCGCGCCTTCCGTCAATTGCCCGGCGCGCTTCGATCGCGGCGCAGAGCGCGTGCGTTCGCGAGGGTTTCCGACACCGAAGCTTTCCGCAGACCACTCGGAGGATATTTCCGCGACCGCTTCGGCGAAGTCGCCGAACAGCCCGAAAATCTGGGTGTGCTATTCGTCTCGCCCTATCCGATCTGCCCACCGATCCACGGCGGCGGCGTGTTCATGTATCAAACCGCTTTGGAACTCGCGCCGCTGTGCGCGTTGCACCTGGTCATCCTGCTGGATTATGAATCGGAGCGCGCCAATCATCGCGAGCTGGAACAGAAAGCCGCCTCGGTCGAGTATCTGGTGCGCATGGAAGGCCAGCCCAAGGGATTCGGCTCGATCCTTCCGTTTGCAGTCCGCGAGTTTGCGAACGCCGATCTGGAATGGCTGCTGCACCGCCAGATGTTCCTGCATGACATTGATGTATTGCAGCTCGAGTATACGGCTCTCGGCCAATATTCCGGCGACTTCCAGCGGCTGGCCTGCGTGCTTTTCGAGCACGACGTGTACTTTCAATCGATAAGCCGGGGTCTGGCGCGCACGCCCGGAGTGGTGCGCAAATCGAAAGCGGCGTTCGAGTACCTGCGCGCGCTGAGATATGAGCTGAGCATCCTGCGCAAGTTCGACCGCATTCAAATTTGCAGCCCGGAAAATCGCGATTACATTCTTTCGTTCCTGCCCAAGCTCCGCAACAAGCTGGATGACAACCGCGCCGGCATCGCAACCTCGCGATACGAGTTTCACCCGGACGGTCGCGAGTCCGAGACCATGCTGTTCCTGGGCAGCTTTCGCCATTTGCCGAATCAGGAAGCGCTGGATTGGTTCACGCGCAGGGTGCTTCCCAGTGTCCTGAAGCGGTCGCCCGCAGCGAGGCTGGTAATCGTGGGCGCCGGGCCGCCGCCTCGGCACTCGCTCCCCGATCTGCCCGGCAACATCGAGCTGCGCGGCTATGTCGAAGACGTGCGCGAGCCCCTGAGCCGATACGCTGTCTTCGTTTGTCCGATTCTGAGCGGTTCCGGAATGCGCGTGAAATTGTTGGAGGCGTTCGCGGCCGGCATTCCGGTGGTCTCGACGAGACTCGGCGCTGAAGGTTTGACGGCCAGCGACGGCGAGATCTGCACGCTGGCCGACGATCCTGCCGAATTCGCGGAGAAGATTCTGGAGTTGTTCGCTAACCCGGAAAAAGCCCGCCAGCTAGCTAAGCGAGCGCGTGAACACGTGGTGAAAACGCGCGACATGGCGGTACTCACTCGGAATCTCGTGGAAAGCTATCGCGCCGTGTTGATCGAGAAGCGAGAACGGCGCATCACCAATTCTGGTTGAAACTCTCGAGCGCGATGCGCACCAGCTGGCTGCGCGTCCGCACGCCGGTCTTATCGAAGAGCTGTTGCAAGACCGCTTTTACCGATCCTTCGGAGATCTGCAACTGCCCGGCGATTTCTTTGTTGGTGAATCCTTCGAAGACTCCCTTCAACACGGAGCGCTCGCGCTGAGTGAAAGGCTGCGAGCTGCGCTGCTCTTCGGACTTCCCGCTGGCGCCTGCCACCAACGACCGCACCGCGCGCGAATCCAGAAACATCTCGCCGCGGATTACCTTGTAGATGGCTTCAATGAGTTGAGCCGGGGGACTATGTTTGAGAAAAATCCCCGCGGCGCCGGCCTCCATGGCGCGCAGCGTTCCGGCGTCGCTCATGCCGGCCGTGACCATGAGAATGCGTCCGGCAAACGCTTTGCTCTTGGCTGAATCGAGAAACAGCGAGCCTTCCTGCTCGCCCAAATCGTAATCGAGCAGCACCAGGTCAACCGGCTCGCGCTCGACGATCGCGAGGGCTTCGGTGGCGCTGGAACAACTAGCGACGATGCGCAGGTCAGGTTCGGCCTGGAGCAGCCGGCTGAGGCTCTCCCGGAAGAGACTGTGATCGTCCACTAATAGAATCCGGATCTCCTGACCCATAACGTTCTTTTCTCACTTCCGAGAGTAAAGGCGACAGCTCGACAACAAAACTGGACCCGCCCGGCTCGGGTTCATATCGCAGATCGCCGCGGAATGAACGCATGAAAGCGCGCGACAAGTATAAACCGAGGCCGGTGGCCTGAGCGCCTTGCTGGAAGGGCCGGAACAAGCGGTCCGGGTGAGTGACGCCGCCGCCGGAGTCTTGCACCCGCACGGTGACGCGGTCCTTTTCGGTCCTGCGCGCTGACACGCAGCTTGCGCAGCGGCTGATTGTTCATGGCGCGCTCGCTGTTCTTGACCAGGTTCAGAAATACCTGAATGAGGCTTTGGCGATCGGCCCAAACCAAGGGAAGATCGGGCTCGATTTCCCACTGCACTTCGAAACCATCTTCACGCAGCGCCGGTTCCACGATGATGCGGACTTCTTCGAGCAGCGCAGCGAGATCCAAACCCGCCGCGGGATTCGCGGTTTGGCGCAGCTCCATGGCGGCGATTTTTTCTAGTGCGACAATCAGCGTGCCTAATGTTTCGAAGTCCTTGTTCTCCTCGAGGGAGCCGTTGCGCGCCAGGTTCTGGTGCACTACCGCGATGGCGCCGCACACGTTCCGAATCTCATGCGACACCGCGCCCACCAGGATGCGCGAGCCAGCCATCAGCTGATGCAGGTTGACTTCTTCGCGGCTGCGCAGCTCCTCGGAAGCGTCCACCACCATGGCGGCCAAACGCGGTCCGGCGCTGGTGCGATAAGTGGAGAACCAAACGTCGGCCAGAAAGACTTCGCCATCCGCACGCCGGCCTCGGCACTGCATCACGGTTCGAAAGGAAGGACGGTTCGGTTCCGGCGCGGGAACGTTAAGCAGCGCCGGCAAATAGGGCCGAATCGATATTCCAGGGAGGAAGCCGGCTGGGACACCAAGCAAACGGTGCGAGGCGTCGTTGGCCAACAGCACGCGCCCCTGATCGTCCATGGTCAGAATCGCCGCCGGACTGCTTTCCACCAGAATCTTGAGCTGCTCTTCGGCGTCCTGCCGTGCTTTGGCCTCGGTCTCGATGTCTTGCAGGTGTTGCAACGCATTCTGGCGGCTGCGCACCAATTCATAGACGAACAACCCCATGCCGAAGAACGCAGCGAACATCAGGATGTCGCGCGGCACGCCATCGGCGAGCGTCCAGCGATAGGAATCGAAGGCCTCGGCCAGGATGGTGCACGCCGCCGCCACTCCGCCGATCTGCCAGCGGTTCAGCACGCTGCCGATCAGCAGCATCGGAAACAGGTACAGGAACCCAAGCTGGAAGTTATTCTCGATCCGCCAGTCAGCGACGGCAATGAGCGCGATCATCAAGCCGGCTCTGAGGAGCACGGCCCGGCGGCTGCCACGCAAAAGAAAAAACAGCATGTTCTAAAGGGCGTAGCTCTACATAGAGTTTCGCTTGCCTTCATTCTACCGTCAGCCAGTTCGTCACAAACGCGGTACTGGCCGAAAGATAGCGGGCGATTGGCCGAAAGATATGCGCTTAGATAATCGACAGGACAGGCCAGGCTCGCTACATTGCAAAGTGGGGCGTTGTGTGCGTGCCCGTTTTAAATCGGCACCGAACACTCACCCACCGGTTTTCGATTTCCATAGGGAGGTCCGTTGTCGGCGAAAGTGCAATGCGTCAGTCGCAACCAGAGGTGGTGTGCGTGGCGCGCGGTGGTGCTCGCGGGATTGCTGCCTGCGGCCGTTCTGGCCCAGACCAGTTTCACCTGGCAACAGGTCAAGGACAAATTCGCAGCGGCCAATCCAACCTTGAAGGCCGCGCAGCTCAACATCGACGAATCGCGGGCGTCCGAGATCACGGCATTTTTGCGTCCCAATCCGGATTTGAGTTTCACCGTGGATGGATTTCAAGTATCGCCGAACGCGGGAGTGTGGCGGCCGCTCACGGGCGTGCTGGAAACGCCGGCCATCAGCTATCTGCACGAGCGGCAGCATAAGCGCGAGCTGCGGCGCGACAGCGCCCAGGAATCGACTGCGCTGGCCGAGTCGACTTACTCCGATCAGCAGCGCACCCTGATGTTCAACTTGCGGAACGCTTTCGTGGGCGTTTTGCAGGCGAAGGCGATACTGCAGAACGCGCGCGAGAACCTGGACTACTGGGATCGCGAGCTCCGCGTAAATCGGACTCGCTACAACGCCGGCGACCTGGCGCTGGTGGATCTAAACCGGCTGGAACTGCAGCGCGTCCAATTCGAGTCCGATTTCGAAACGGCGCTGGTGAATTTAAGAACGGCCAAGATCCAGCTACTGACTTTGCTGAACGACCGGACGCCGATCGAACGGTTCGACGTGAATGGTCCCTACGATTTCAAGGAAGAGTTGATGCCGCTCGAAGAATTTCGCATGGCCGCAATGGAGACCAGGCCGGATCTCAAAGCGGCGGTACAAAACGTGGAGCTGGCGAAGCTCAATCATCAACTCGCAATCGCAAACGGCTCGACCGATCCGACTTTCAGTGTCTGGTATTCGCATAATCCGTCTTTCGCCAACCCGTTCGCGAGTGAAACGGTGGGTGGCAGCGTGAGTATTCCTTTGCGTATCTTCGATCGGAACCAGGGCGAGAAGGCGCGCACGCAGATCGATATCGGCCGCAACGAACGTTTGCGGGACGCCACGGAAGCGACCGTGTTGAGCGATGTCGAATCGGCTTACTGGACGCTGGTGCAGGCCTTGAATCTATTGAAGCCTTATAAAACGAAATATCTTCCGCTGGCCCAGGACAACCGCAACCGCATTTCGATCTCATTTCAGAATGGCGGCGCCTCGCTGCTGGATTTCCTGGATGCGGAAAAAGCCTATCGAGACACTCGGCTGGCGTATTTGAATCTGATCGGCTCTTATTTAGTCGCGGCGGCGCAGATGAACCTGGCCGTGGGCAGGGAGGTGATGGAATGAATCGCTTACTGATATTGGAAGCGACGCTGTGTGCGGGTCTGGCGTTGTTCGTGGCCGGTTGCGAAAAGAACGCCGCGGCGCGAGACAACAACGACGCCGGCACTGGGCCGGTGCCCGCGAAAGTAGAGCCGGCTTTCGATTCCAGCAATTTCAAAGTCGATCATCCCGAGCAGTTCCCGCTAGCGACCGCGGGTGAGCGCGTGGCCGCACCGGAATTGAATGTGACGGGCGTGGTGAATCCGGACGTTTCGCGGCAGGTGCCCGTGCCGTCGCTGGCCAGCGGACGCGTGATTGAAATCGACGCGCGCCTGGGCGACACAGTGCGCAAGGGCCAGCTTCTTTTCAAGGTACGGAGCAACGATATCGCGGGCGCTTATTCGGACTATCGCAAGGCGGTTAAGAACGAGCAGCTGGCCGTGCAGAACGGGCACCTGGCGAAAATCCAGCAGGACCGTGCCAAGCTGTTGTACGAGGATGGAGCCATCCCCAAAAGCGCGCTGGAAATTGCCGACAACAGCGAGATGGCGGCCCAAACCGCATTGGCAAATGCCCACATCGATGTGGAAACCGCTACCGAGCATCTCAAGTTGCTGGGCGGCGATCCGGAGCATCCCACCGGAATCGTGGAGGTGTATGCGCCGGTGTCGGGAGTCATTACCGACCAACAAATCACCGATCAGTCCGGCGTGCAGGCGCTGACGCCGCCGAATCCGTTTACCATTTCGGATATTTCGCACGTATGGGTGGTCTGCGATGTGTACGAAAACAACATGTCGCAGGTCCACGTCGGCGAGTACGCCGACATTCATCTGGTGGCGTATCCGGACCGCGTGTTGAAGGGGCGGATCAGCAACATTCTTCCCATCGTCGATCCCAACATCCGGACCGAGAAGGTGCGCCTGGAAGTGGAGAATCCAGGTCTGATGCGGCTGGGCATGTTCGTCGCCGCCACATTTCATGGCGAATCGGCGGAAAAACACGCCAGCGTTCCGGCCAGCGCGATTCTGCACCTGCACGACCGCGAGTGGGTCTACACGCCGGCGGGTAACGGAAGTTTCCAGCGCGTCGAAGTGGTGGCGGGCGGCATGCTTCCGGGCAACATGCAGGAAGTGATCTCGGGGATTAAACCGGGCGATCGAGTGATCGCGAACGCGCTGGTGTTCCAGAACACGGTTGAGCAGTGAGAGGGTGAGAGGCCGCAGTAAATGATCCGCAAAGCAGTAGATTTCGCGCTGAATAATCGCTTTCTGGTATTGGCCGCGGCCATCCTGCTGTTCGTCTGGGGCGCGATTTCCTTCCATCAACTGCCGGTGGAAGCGTATCCCGACGTGGCTAACAATTACGTGGACGTGATCACGCAATGGCCCGGGATCTCGGCCGAGCAAATCGAGCAGCAAGTCACCATTCCGCTCGAAATCGCGATGAACGGAATTCCGGGCGTGGAGCACCTACGCTCGTTCTCGATCTTCGGGCTCTCGGATCTCAAGCTGGTGTTCGAAGATGAGACGTCGAACTTTGAAAACCGCGAGCGCGTTCTAGAACGTCTCTCGCAAGTCACGCTGCCGCCGGGCGTGACACCGCAGATGGGTACGGACTGGAGCCCGGTGGGCCAGATCTATTTCTTCACTCTCGAGAACACCAACCCCGCCTATGACGTGATGGAGCTGAAATCGGTGGAAGACTGGGTGGTGGAAAAAAATCTGAAGTCGGTTCCCAATATCGTGGATGTGGCCACTTTCGGCGGGCCGACGCGTGAATATCAGGTGCGCGTGGATCCGAATAAGCTGATCGACTACGGGCTGAATCTGGCGCAGGTGGAACAGCAGCTCACCAACAGCAATGCCAATGCGGGCGGCAGCTTCATTCAGGCGGGCTTGCAGCAAATCAACGTGCGCGAAGTGGGATTAATCAAGAATATTCGCGACATTGGAAACACGGTGATCCTGACCAAGAACGGCACGCCGATTCATGTGAAGGACATCGCCCAAGTGGAGCAAGGTCCCAAGATCCGGCTGGGGCAATTTGCGCGCGCCATTCGCCGCGAGGATGGACGAATCATTGACGATCCGGACGTCGTGTCGGCCTGGGTGCCGATGCGCAAGGGCGCCGACGCGGAACCGACGCTGGAGGGCCTGCACGAAAAAGTAAAGGAGCTGAACGATCACATTTTGCCGACGGGCGTGAAGATCGTTCCATTTCTCGATCGCGACGATCTGGTGCATTTCACCACGCATACCGTTCTGCACAATCTGGGCGAAGGCATTTTGCTGGTTGTGATCGTTCTGTTCCTATTACTGGGAAACGTGCGCGGCGCACTGATCGTTGCCTTGACCATCCCGTTCTCGCTGTTATTCGCCGCCACCTGTTTAAAGTTGAAAGCAATTCCAGCCAACTTGCTTTCCTTGGGCGCCCTGGATTTCGGAATGGTGGTGGAAGGCACGGTGGTCATGATTGAGAACATCGTGCGCCATCTCAACGCTCCGAACGGCCACGAGAGAACCACCATCCAGAAGATTTTCGATGCCGCTCACGAAGTGCAGCGTCCGGTGTTCTATCCCATCATTCTGATCATCACGGCCTACCTTCCGATATTCACGCTGCAACGCGTGGAAGGACGATTGTTCAAACCCATGGCGTGGACGGTGGCGTTTGCGCTGCTAGGAGCCATCCTGTTTTCGCTGATGGTGGCGCCCGCCCTCGCCAGCCTCGTGTTTCGAAAGGGCACGCGAGAATGGCACAACCCCGTGATGTCATGGATTACGGCGGGCTATCGCAAAGCGGTGCGCTGGGCCATTCGCTGGCGCTACGTTACGGTCGCGGTGGGCCTGGCGGGAGTGGGTCTGGCGGCGTTCCTGGCATTGGGCCCGCTGATTGGCTCGGAATTTCTTCCGCACTTGGATGAAGGGGCGCTGTGGGTGCGCGGCACGCTGGCCCCCAGCACCGGACCCGATGAAGGGATCCGGCTCTCCAACCAAGCGCGAATCCTGCTGTGTTCGTTTCCAGAGGCTACTGAATGCACCAGCCAGGTGGGACGTCCCGACGACGGAACCGACACCACTGGGTTTTTCAACACCGAATATTTCGTCGGCTTGAAACCGAAAGAACAATGGCGCAAGGGATTTCACCAGAACAAGGAAGAGTTGATTGCGGCCATGGATCGCGAGTTAGAGAAGATGCCGGGCGTGACCTGGAGCTTTTCGCAACCCATCGCCGACAACATGGAAGAAGCCGTCAGTGGAGTGAAGGGACAGCTTGCGACCAAGATTTACGGCGACGATCTGAAGGTTCTCGAGGACAAGGCGGACAAGATCGTCAAGATCATGCGCGGAGTGCGAGGAATCGAGGATCTGGGGGTTCTTCGCGTACTGGGCCAACCCAACTTGAATGTAACGGTGGATCGGGCTGAAGCGGCGCGTTACCAGATCAACGTTGCGCGATGTGCAGGATGCCATCCAGACTGCGGTGGGCGGGAATGCCTTGACACAAGTCTTGCAGGGCGAGGCTCGCTACGATCTGGTGCTGCGCTACCTGCAGCAATATCGCGCCACCAAGGAAGACATCGCCAACATTCGATTGCTGGCGCCGACGGGCGAGCGAGTCTCGCTGGCGCAGCTTTGCGACATTGAAGAGCGCGACGGCGCTTCGGAAATCTACCGGGAAGGGAACCAGCGGTACATCGCCATCAAGTACAGCGTGCGCGGCCGCGATTTGGGCGGCGCCGTGGAAGAAGCGATTCGAAAAGTGGGAGCGCAGGTCAACTGCCTCGCGGGTATCGCATCGATTGGGAAGGCGAGTATGAGAGCCAAAAGCGCGCTCAGGCCCGCTTGTCGATCATCGTGCCGCTCACCGTGCTCCTGATTTTCGTCATTCTCTACATGATGTTCAAATCGATGAAATGGGCGATGCTCATTATGGTCACGGTGCTGGTGGCCCCCATCGGTGGGCTGCTGGCCTTGCTGATCAGCGGGACTAATTTAAGCGTTTCCTCCGGCCTCGGATTCCTGGCGCTGTTCGGCGTGTCGTGTGCAGACCGGCGTGATTATGGTGGAATACATCAATCAACTGCGGGCGCGCGGGCACAGTATCGTGGATGCCGCCGTGGACGGCGTCGGTTTTGAAGCTGCGCCCGATCATGATGACCAGTCTGGTGGCCACGCTGGGATTGCTGCCCGCCGCGACGTCGCACGGGATTGGGTCGGATTCGCAGCGGCCGTTCGCCATCGTCATCGTGGGCGGGCTGCTCGCGGCCCTGATTCTGAGCATTTTCCTGCTCCCGACGTTATATGTCTGGATGGCGCGCGAGGGCGATGCGCTGCCTGAGGTCCAAGGCGAGGAATCGGCCTAAGGTTCGACCGCGGGTAACTGCGCTGCGCTTTGGTACGTCAGATGCTTATACTAGTAGCGAAGAGGACTTATGTTTGAAGGCTTGTTTCAACCCATACACCTGCTGGTCATCCTGGTGGTCGGCTTATTTCTATTTGGCCCCAAGAAGTTACCGGAGCTCGGCAAGGGGCTAGGCGAAGGAATTCGCGGCTTCAAAAAAGCGTTAAATGACGTAACGGACGCCACCAAGGAAGATCCGACCAACAAAGAGATCCAGTAATCCCCCAGTTTTTCGCACGTCAGCGGCTGAGTCTTAGTGAGCTACACCCGCAAAAGCCTCGACCAGCGCCGCTGATTTAACTAGCCTTGCGTCTGACTTGAACTGCCAAACCCACTCGATCTTCATTGTAGGGGGATATTCGAAAGTCCACCTTGACTGGCTCATCGAACGGCAGAAAAAGCTGGTAGGTGACGCTTTTCGAAATTTTAGTCATCGGAGTCGGGAAGAACGTCTTTGAAATCTCTGCTGCAAGAATTGAGGGAAAGATGCTCGTGTTTTGGCTGCATTGTTCCGCTTTCCCACTGTCCCACCGAGCCCTTCTTCACGCCGAACCTATTCGCGAATGTCTGTTGATCTTCGTTCAGCCTTCGGCGGGCAAGGAGTCCCTTTTTCAGCGAGACTGATCGGCGGTATTGGCATCCAGAAGCTTAACAATGTAAAAGTATGTTATTCTGCCAGGTTCACTCTTTTCTACCATACTTTTGTATGGTACGCTAGAAAGAAATAAGGTCATTCTGCGAGGATTGGCCTTCTTGGTACCCTAGACGAGGAGGAGGGGACATGGATGAGGCTCAGGATATCGCTTCCCGTGAGCATTTGTCCTTGACGTTAGCTCTGTTTTCCAGACGCATTATTGAGGCTTTGCGTGGAAACTCTCCAAGGAGCGGCAAGCGCGCACCAACTAAAGAGCGCGCTCTGCCGGTCGCTATAGAATCGTTGCGCGCTGCCACGGGCGCCCATCACCCAACCAGGTATAGGCATTCGGGTGAATCGAGAGGTATGATCAAATACGGACCATTAACGGCTGTTCCCCGATGAACGAGATCGAACGAAAATGATTAAGACACTTCGAAAACTCGGGCCTGATGGCGCTTCGGAAGCTCAGAAAAAAGCGGCTCGTGACGCCGTCTATTTCTTCCCTGCCATCGAGAACCGAGCACTCCGCGACTACCGTCACCCATCGCCGGCCTCTTCGCGTGCCGCCTCCGTCAGATGACCTTATTCGCGACTCGGCCTCGCTTCAAAGGCTGATCCGGTCGATCTACGTTCAGCGTGACGAAGTCGACAGAAACCACAGAGATGCCTCTGTCGAATTTCTTAAGTACATTACCGAGCTTGGCCAGAAGACCGAACAATATCTACATAGGTTCGCTTCGAGTCCGCCGGATCCGGATCCGCGTCTAGCCGCTGTGGATCGAGCGAATTTAGCAACCCTCCGTAATTTCTGGTTTGACCTCCACGACTTTGTGCAGCCAAGCCGCGACGCTGATACGCTCCACAGCCCGACGGTGCTGATAGCTCAACTTAGGAGAGCCTTAACGCACTTCCCGGGCTCCGCGGCTGCAAATTATTGATATCCCACACAGCTGAACTCAATTACGTGCAGTCTTCGCGCCAGGAACTTCGGGAGCGGGCTGAAAGCTGCGTTGGGATAGTTCCGGGATCACCTCCATTCCCGCCAAAAATGGCGTTGATCGCCATTCCGTACTCCCAAGACGAAAGCCTCTTCTCGAATCTCATTATTTGCCACGAAATTGGTCACTTCGTGTTCGAGCAACTACATCTTGAGCAAGCTTTGTTCCCGCGCATCGAGAGGGCACTTCGTAGATCCGGCAAGCTCTCTGGAAACGATCTATCCTGGTGCCTTCAGCGCGTGTGGGCTTGGGCAGAAGAAATTTTCTGTGATCGATTCGCGATCAGTTTGGTTGGACCGGCATTTTCGTTCTCGTACATTTCGTTCTCGTACATAGAGATGTTCGACGTACTGGGTATTGCCGAGGATGACAGAGTAAACGACTTCACCGATACCCATCCGTCGGACTCGTGCCAAGTCTTCGAGCATTCCGAGCAACTAAGGAAACCGGCTGGTGGCCATTTCTTAACCAACAGCCGGATAGCAGCTATCCGTCGCTTATTCGCAAGCTGGGAGGCATTTCCAACAAACGATATAAGTTCTATTCAGGAGAAAGGACTGCCCTCGCGAGGCGCACTCTCAAGGCGTTTGTGGAGGTTCAGCCTTTCGTTGGCACCCTGGTCGCCCAGGCCTTTCAGGGGTCCGAGGCCCGTTTCCGTGGTAGCGAAGAAGCCGGGTGCGTCGCGCGATAGAGAAGTACCTTAGCTGGGGTGTGGTGCCCGCAACGATTATTCGCGATAAGAAGGCATTTCGACCCGACCCTGTGCTTCTCATCAACGCCGCCTATCGGTTCTACTTGGAGGGTATCCCGACTCTCGTTACTCGCATAGACCAGCCTCGGCGTGATCGATTACAATACGTTTCGCAGCGAGAAAAATGGGCTCAGCGCGTGGAGCAGTGGACGATCAAGGCGCTAGAGGATCTTCGCCTACCAAGCAAGCGAAAACCATGGCCGTCCTAGCTAAGCGAAAACAGCACGGCGTTCTAACCGGCGAGGAGATGAAAGAACGGCTTGCCCGCAACATCGATGATCCGTATAGCTTAGTGATAACTCCGTCTCGAGGAGAAAGACGCTTTTGATATTGATTCGATTGACCTGCGGCTTGAACCCATTTCCTTTTCCCCAAGTCCGCCGCGAGCATATTTCTGTCCAGACGAGGACTCCCGTCGCTCGTTTCATATGAGGCTACATGTGCCGCTAGGAGACTTCTTAGTCATCCCACCCCATCACACAGTGCTCGGGGCCACCCTGGAGTTTATAAAGTTGCCGTTTGATGTTGCGGAGAAATCCTCACGAAATCTTCCGTCGCGCGCACGTTTACGCTTATTGAGACGGCCCCATGGATTCATCCAAACTACCGCGGCTGTCTTACTCTTGAGATCGCAAACGTCTCAAATACGGCGATGCTTCTGTACCCAGGTAGGAGATCGGTCAGATGATTCTAATGCACGTCGCGGTCCCAGAGGAGGGGCTTGATCAAAAACAAGCGTTACTTGACGCGACATATTTGGCCCGTGTATCCAGAGGCCCCGCCATTCGAAAATCCCGAAGTAGACCTTTTCAAAATCGGCGTCACAACTGTGAAGGTAATGCTTGGGCCAATCTCCAAGCGCGCAAGCGAAAAAAGGCGACGTGGATAGGTCTGTTCTATGATGCTTGGGCCGCTTTCCCAACAGTCCCTTCCACCTGGCTGGTGTCGACC
>CAVXJU010000011.1:0-247895 GCA_963761935.1 Terriglobia bacterium
ACCGACAACGGGGTCGAACTGTGTGAACATTTGGACCGCCTGTCCAGGCCAGTATTGGGAGGGAAAGCCGCGCTGCTCGAACTGCGACCAGAGCCCCGGGGCACGTGAGCGAAAGCGGCCGAGCGGCGAAGGGGGAATGATTGGCGCGCTTACCGCGACGGTCGCCGTGCCTGCAACTGTGGAGTCCGCCGCGTTTCTCGCGGCTACAAACACGAGGCTCCCCTGTGGCGGGCTGGCCGGAGCGATATACAGCCCACTTGAGGAAACCGTGCCGACCGTCGAATTCCCACCGGGTATTCCGTTAACGCTCCAGCTCACCGGGGAATCGTTGGACCCCGACACCGCGGCGGTGAACGGCTGAGTGGCGCCTGTAAGAAGGGAAGCCGAAACCGGAGATACGGAAACCTGAACTCCCGAAGGCGTGCCGGACTCAACGGACGTCGTAACCGTGTTGGATAGGGCGCCTCCAAAACTCAGCACCACAGATACATCGTCTCCATTCGGAATTCCACTGGCGGCCTGCGCGTTCACTTGGTACAAGCCGCTGAAGCCTGGGGTTAAACCCGAGAAGACAACGTTAGCCGCTACGCCGCCGATTGTCACGGTTGGAGTCTGAAGCGTATACGAAAGCGGTGTCGCTAGGGCCGTAGCGCCTGTGGAGGGAGCGTTGGTCACCTCGCCCAATCCCACAGCGTAAATCGTGAGGTATTCACCGGGAGCAGCGGGGGCGGACGGCGCTACGCGACTACCATCCGAGGCGTGCGTCACCGCCAGAATTCCTGGGGCGTTCGGAGCAAGCGTCACAGTGGAGAGATTCGATGGAAGTCCGTTTACGATTACCTGCACGGTTAGATAGGATGCACCATTGACCTCCCATGGCACCTGCGCGTTCACCTGGCTCGAATCTACATAGTAGAGCGGAGCGAACACGCTATTAATCAGGACCTGCGTACTGCCGATGATTGTCGGAAGCGGCGCGCTCGTGGCGGAAACGCCTCCGGCGTGAATACCGGATGAAGAATTGAAATTGGAGCCGTAGATCGAGATGATCCCGCCCGGAGCGACCGGCGCTGGAGGAAGCGGCGCACCGGCTGCGCTGACGATTCCGTTCGTCAGTATTCTTGGGACAGGCTGGCAAAAGGTTGTCCCAGGGAAGGCAAATGCCAGCGGCAGCAACATGCAGCAAACTTGAAGATCGCGCATTTTAGTCATGCTTGAGTTCCTAACAATCGAGATGAAAACACAGTGGCCCTGAAACTCGCTGACGCGTTTGTATGGGCTGGTCTCCACACCTCATGGTTTCTGTCTTTGCGTTAACATTCGCTCTGGAGAAAAAACACCTAGCATCACTGAACGGCAATGAGCGCACCAGGAAAGGTTGGGTTTTCGGCTCCACTCGTGGCGTAAATGCAGAATACTGGATTATCTCCATTCGGAACACCTTGCGGAATCGTGAGGTTGATCTGATAAAGTCCCGGGCTGACCAGCGCGCCGACTGCCTGAGCCCCCAGTTCGGAAACCCAGCAGCTCAGCGCGGCGGTCATAAGATTCCCGCTTTGCGTGGCCGATCCGGCGACGAGTCCGCCTCCCGCTGGCATGCCAAAGCCGGTGCCATACAGCGAAATTGTCTCGCCCGCCTTGGCCGGGGTGCTGGATCCCCTCCGCTCCAATATATACCGGATGCGGCGCGGCGTGAGTGCGTCGGTTATCGCTTGGGCTTGGCGGTGGTCAGGAGTTTGGCGGTTTCGAGAAACGCGCGGCGATCCACGATGTAATAGAAGCGAATTGAGGCGTCGCCTCCGCTCAAATACGCGAGTAGCTGTTCGAGCGCGTCGGAGGGATTGCCGGCCGCGACGCCGACGGTGCGGAGGTAGCCGGAGTTGCGCAGCCGGTGCCACAGTTCCGGAAGGGTGTAGCGGCGCTCGAGCGTCATGCCTCCGGCGCGATGCGAGCGGCTGAGCAGGTACTGGACCAGCAGCAGCTCGTCGAACAGAACCGGGGCCAGGAACAAGCGGCCGCTGTCTACCTCCCAACCTTCTTCGAGACGTCGTGAGCGGCGGAGGGTGTGAATGCGCTGGAACTCGGCGTTCCAATCCACTTTGGGTTCCTTGCGGCTTAGGTAATGTAAGGATGCATCGCGCAACCAGGCGGGATTATCCAGGTCGAGCTGCTTGCTGATTTTCTCCAGCCAGTCGAAGAAGGCTTCCTGCTGGGTGGATTTTTGTTCCAGCACGACGAATTGGCCGCTGGATTTGGGCAGCGACTTTAGCAGCTCGCGGCGCAGAGCGTCGGTGGCTTTTCCACTTTCGATGCGGTGGCACGCCATGCGCGCGTGCCACTTGGAAGACGACCCGCAGTAGGGGCACGGGGATTTAGGGTCGTCGGGAATGAAGTAAGGACGGGCTGCGAGTTGCGTGCTGAGTTCTTCGAGCGAGGGCGTGTAGCGTTTGATCTCGAGCATGGCGGTGCGCGGCTTGAGGCCCATGTGACGCGTGAAGACTTCCCAGACGCAGGCCAGGCAGATCCAGCGCTCGCCGTGGGTAAGGGATTCGGAGGGAAATTTCGAGAGGTCGAGCGGCGCGGGGGCGTTCTTTTGCGGCGGGGCTTGAGGTCGTGGTGCAGCTTTGCGTGGGGCGGTCTTACGCGTTTTGGCTGCAGCCTTCCGCTTGGGGGCCGGCGGCTTCTTGAGATTTCGGGACGGCTTCCGTTTGGGCTTGGCTGTCTTGCCGGCCGCGCTCTTGGGACGCGGCCTAGTCTTGGCCTTGATCTTTGTCGCCACAGTACACCTTTAGCAAAGTTGGAGGTATTTTGCCGCGACTTGGTTCCGGCTGGCAGTACTTTTTTCGGTGCCGGACTAGGGTGTTCGCTGGCTGGCTTGCGGCCAGGGCTGGCCGTAGCATAGGAACAGAGGTTACAGCATGCGCTCGTTAGCATCCATTGCGGGATTGGCGACATTATTATTGGCGGGAGGCGCTTACGCGCAGAGCCTGTCCGAACATGCGGCCGCGGCAGCCGGGGCGACCATAGGAGGCGCGGCGGGAAAGCCGATGTCCAATGCAATGTCAGCCATTATGGGTCAACTGAACGACACCGCGGCCGACGCAGCCAAGACGGGGAACAAGGCGAAAGCCATGATTCCACCGCAGCCGGGGACAACCGGGAACAAAGACGCGCAGACGAATCGTGCGGGCGGTCCTGGCGGGTTCAGCCCGGGGTTTGGTGGAGACGCTGGGGCGGCGGAAAGCAGTGAGTATGTCGCGCCACGTGCGAAGTCCGTATCCCGGCAGCGGACGGCGCCACTGAGGGCGGTGCCCACGCCCGTGGTTGCGGCCGTAGTGGCGGAGCCCGTGAAGGAGCCTTCGCTCCAAGAAGTGACCAGCGTCAAGCTCGGCACTACCGAAAAGGAACTGTTTGCATCGCTGGGCAAGCCGGAGTCGCAGGTGATCGTCCCCGCTGACGACGGGCACATGCGAGAGAGCTGCCAGTATTGGGCCAAGGGCAAGCAGCTTGGGACCATACGGCTGGACAACGGGCAAGTGGTTCGAGTCGACGTTCTGGCCGGGAACTAAGCGGCCCGCGCATACCGTTCCACGATAAATGAGGTCCGGGAGGTAAGCTGATATGTATGTCCTCCCCGGAGAGCTCAGCGGCCGATGCGGTAGAGGCCGTGGTGGAGCTGCTGAGGGCTGCGGCCAAGCCTCTAACGTTTCGACTATTAAAAGAGCGCGCCCACCTGGACGAAGGCGTGCTAAGAAGTGCGCTCGAAATGGCGGCTGCGGAGGGTCGGGCGTTTCGATGGCCGGATTACCGGCGGGCCCAGTATTTCTGGTCGCAATCCGCGGAACAAGCCGCGCGAGACGCCGCACTGGAAATCTCTTCGAAGTTGGCGCTGTCCCAGACGATACTCGCGGGGCAGGCGCGCAAACGGGTGCCCGGATTTTCACAGAAGGCCATGCAGCCTCTGGTGGCGGGTCTGGTTGCAGAGGGTCAACTCCAGAAGGTCGCTGCGCTCAGTGGTAGCAGCAAGCTTCTCATCAGACCTGGAGACAGCGCCGCATACGCGGCCACCGCGCGCACGTTCATCGAGCAGAAATTTCTGAAGGCTGGGCTGGATCCGGCGGCATTCTTCGGGTCGTCGGCGCCGCGCGAGGCCAAACCTGCACCGCTGCCGCCGGCGAACGCGCCAGCACTATTACTCAACGCCGTTCGATCGCTTCAGCCTTCGGAGGGAGTACCGGTAACCGCTCAGCGTCTTCGTCAGCACTTGCCCGGTCTAAGCAAGAGCGAATTCGACGCCGCCGCGCTGGAATTACGGCGAAATCAGCAGGTATTTCTGACTTTGCATCACGATCCGAACAGTCTTCCGCCGCCTGAAAGCAATCTTTTAATCGATGGCGGCGAAGGTAATTACTATGTCTCAATCGCCATTCGTTGACAGGCGCCTGCTTCCAAACCCGTTTGGGTGCCTGGTGGGCCGTCCACTGGACAACGACGTGGATGTCGCGGAGATTAACGAGAAGGCTTTTGCGTCCTGCCGTCGCCTGGTGGAGGATGTCGCTGGCACCCGGTCTAGCGGAGTGCTGACTCTCTACGGTGAGGCCGGAACCGGCAAGACACATTTGCTTGGCCGGGTTCGCAAGTGGCTAGAAGGTGTGCCTGGGAGCCTGTTCGTACTTGCGCCAATGGACACGAGCGCCGGCATGCTGTGGAGGCATCTGCGGCGCTGCCTCAGCGAAGCTCTGCTTCGCTCCAGCGGAAAAGGCGGCAGGACGCTGGACGTTCTTCTGGCTGGGCGCCGCGATGGATTTGGCGATCTGGCGCAGCGCGATCTTGGCATCGTTCTGAACAGTCTTCTCAGCGGCACTCATTTGCGCGATGCGTCCGCGTGGCTGCGTGGGCAGGAACTGCCGGAAGCCGCGCTGCAGCGGATGGAGCTTTCTGCGCCGGGCGCGGACGACAATCAAGAGGTTGCCGCCAGGGATGTTGTGGTCGCTCTCTGTTCCCTGATAGAGCCTGGACCCGTGGTGGTTTGCCTGGATCAGATGGAAGCGCTCCAGAATTTTCCTGGGGATACCGCCGGTCTATTTGCAGCCGGCAAGGCGATATCGCTGCTCCATGACCATGTTCGGAACGCGTGCATCGTTTGCTGTTTACAAGCAGGCTTCCAGCAGACCTTAGAAAAGGTTCTTGACGAGGCCACCCGGCAGCGCATGATGGCCCATTCCGATTACATCCGGCCGCTCGATTGGGCCCAAGCGCAGCATCTGATCCGGGCGAGGCTGGACTCAATTCCCGCCGTGGCCGAACGGCGCCGCGGCCAAGCCGATCCGCTATGGCCCCTTTCGGCCGAAGCCATCCTAAGTGCATTCACGGCTAACGCCGCGCCGGCGCGCAAGATCATCTCCCGCTGCAACGATCTTTTCGAACAGTGGCGCACTGGTCAGCTTCCGGCGGCCGAGCCAATCGGCGCGGTTCTGCAAGCGCTGCTGGAGGAGAGAATGGCCGCCAAAGAACCATCCGATGCCGAGGCTGCCTTTCGCGACGGTCTGCCGCTGCTGCTGCGTTCCTTAGGTGTGCCATTCGAGGTGCTTGGCAGCCCTTCTCCATTCGACTTTTCGTGGAACCGGGGCCGCAATACTATCGCGCTCTGCAATCAGGCCCAGGCGGTCTCGCTGGCCAGCCGGCTCAAGAAAATTTCCGAAGCTTGGAACCCGTCTGAAACGCCTCGCCTGCTGCTGTTGCGCGACGCCCGGATGCCCATCGGCGCAAATGCAAAGGTCACGCGCCAGCGTCTGCGGTCGATCGAAGAACAAGGAGGCCGTCTGGTTCCCGTTTCTCAGGAAGCGGTGGAATCGTTGGCCGCCCTGCGCCGCCTGCTGGCTGACGCCGAAAGTGGCGACCTGGCCTATCGGGGCGAAGCCATTCCACCGGGCCGCGTGGAGCAATGGATGGCCGGGAACATGCCGTCGGCCCTGGATAGCTTGATTGATCAGCTTGGGATCGAGATCGCCCCGCCTCAGAGTGACGCGCTTTCCATCTTGAGCTCGAAGCTGGCCGCCCTGCTGGCCGAGAGCAAGGTAATCAGTCTCGAAGACGCCGCGCGCGAGCTTCAGACGGTGCCGGAGGAGGTGGAATCCTGTGCGCTTGCTGATCCGCGGTTATTTGCCGTCCTGGGCGGGCCAACTCCGGCGCTCTTCCAACCAGTCCAGTTCGACTGAGGAGGACGGTTTCGTGTCTCAAATCACGATATCGGACGTGCGGCGGGAGATTGCGCGCGCCAGCGGCTACTCGCCGGCGCAAACCGCCCCCTCTACCGCGCTGGTTGGCCGCATATTTCATGAAGTCTTAGCCGACCTCATGAGCGTGCACGGCTGGCAAGCCGCGCTGGAGCCGGGAGAATTGGCCGATGCCCAGAGGTTGTCTAAGCATGTCTATGAGAAACTGCTGGGACCGCGCCTAACGAATGCACGGGCCAGCGTGCGGGAGTATGGCGCCGAGACGCTGGCTTTGTGGGAGGCAGTCCAAGCTATGAGCGCCTGGGTGGGCCGGCTTCTGGAGGGTGCTTCTCAGCGCGGCGTGATCGGCTTCGATCGGCGGACTCGCGCGTGGACGGGTACGGAGAATCTTTGCCGCCCCGAGCATCCTCTGCGATGGGAAATTCGCGAGCCTCACTGGACCGCGCCGGTGGTAGTTTCCGGCGTTGCCGACGCGATCTGGCTGGATCCGCAGAGCGGGCGCTGGTGCGTGATCGAGTATAAGATCGGGCAAGGCCGTCCCGAAGCCGATTTGGCGCAAGCCTGCCTCTACCATGCCATGCTATCGGCCAGCGGTCTCCCGTCAGCGGATGGAGCGCTGGCGCTGCTGTCCTTCCGCCCACAGCTTTCGGAACAGTTTTATTCAACCGCCGAGTTAAACGATGCGCAAGCGGCTTTGCGCGCGCTGATCGGACGCTTGGCAGGCGTGCTTCCAGAAGAGCCGGATCAGAAAGAACAGCCCAAGCCGGTGTCGGAGTTTGAGCCGGCACACGTGGAGCTCGGTAAGCGGCTGATGCGCGCTTTGGAGCATTACGGAATACCGGTGCAGTGGAGCGGCGATCTGATAGCGGGTCCTACATTCCTACGCTATCCGGTGATGCCGGGACGCAAGGTGCGCATCCGGTCGATTCTCGATAAGGCGGACGACCTGGGAGTGCAGCTCTCGCTCGAAGAGCCGCCACTGATCCACGTCACCGGAGGGCGACTGGTGCTGGACGTACAGCGTCCGGACCGGCAGACGGTCCAGTTTTCATCGGTGATCGAGCAGATCCCCGTGCCGGGCGATGCGGGCAGCTCGAAGGTTCCCCTGGGCGTCGATTTAGGAGGAAATCTTCAATTCGTAGACCTGGCCTCGCCGAATAATCCGCACCTTTTGGTGGCCGGCACTTCGGGAAGCGGTAAGAGTGAATGGATGCGCGCCGCCATCGCGGGAATCCTCTTGGCCAATACGCCGGAGACGCTTCGGCTGGTGCTGATCGATCCCAAGCGCAATGCATTCACGGAGCTCAAGGGATCGCCGTATCTGTATGGGCCCAAGAGCCTGATCTATCCACCCGAGGACTCGGCGATGGACGCTCTGGAAGCCTTGATCGAGGAAATGGAGGAGCGCTACCGCCGGTTCTCGCGTGAAGCGGCGAGCGATTTGACTGAGTTGCATGCCAAGACCGGTGAGGTGCTCCCTCGGATCGTGTGCGTATGCGACGAGTATGCCGACTTAATCGCCGACCGCGCAACCAAGAGGGAATTAGAAGCTGCCATTACACGCCTGGGCGCCAAAGCTCGGGCCGCGGGAATCCATCTGATCATCGCCACGCAGTATCCGGACCGCAATACGGTTGGTGGCGCGCTCAAGATGAACCTGGGCGGCCGCGTTTGCCTGCGAACGACGAATCACGTCCAGTCGAACATGATCATCAATCAATCCGGCGCCGAGAAGCTGCTCGGCAAGGGCGACCTGTTTTTCCTAAGCATCGGCGAACCGGTGCGGCTGCAGGCTCTGTACCTGCCGGCGGAGGAGCGCGCGCGCATCTTTGGTGGAGCCCCGCAGGATCTTCGCCGGCCCGAGGGGTAAGAGATGGCCGCGCAAGATGCGGCCGGTTCGGGCGAACAAGTACAATGGCTACCTTCTAGGCTCATACCGCATCGCCACCGCCCCTGAGCCGAACTCCACCCGGCCCACGAATCTCAAGTCGATCAGCTTCGATAGCCCAGCGAACAACGCCGGCCCGTGGCCCACTAGCCTGGGGTGCACCACGAACTCATACTCATCGATCAATCCCAGCTCCGCCAACGCCAGCGGGAGCTTCACGCCTCCCACGAGCAGTCCCTTACCGGCTCCTGCTTGAGCTGCTGGACGGCCTTCGCTAGATCGCCGCGCACGAGCTCCGCGTTCCAATCGACCCGGTCCAGAGTGCTCGACACGACGTACTTCTTTGCCGCGTCGATCGTCCGGGCGAAGGGTTCCATCCAATCCGGCCTCGCTCCCGTCCGCGCCGGCGGCCGAAACGCCGCCTCCATCATTTCGTAAGTCACCCGGCCAAAGAGGAGGGCGTCGGCCCGATCGAGGTTCTCGACCGCGTGACGATGCAAGTCTTCGTCCGGCAATATTGCGCGATGATCGCAGCACCCGTCCAATGTGACGTTGATGGAATATCGAAGGGGTCGCATTACGCAAGCGTACCGCCGCTAGGCTAGCCTGGCAAAGTTAGCCCACCGTACTGGTACCTAAGCCTGAGGTTTCCCTGCTAAATCTCTTTTCGTTTTCCGTTAAACAAGTCAGAAGGAGATGACAGATGAACGCCAAAGAAGCGGGTTCTGGAGGTATGTTTCGCATCGTAATGTTGGCAGGCCTTTGGGTTGGGATTGTCACCAGCAGCGCGGATTATTTACGGGCCACCGTGATTCCGATAAGCCCGATTGCGGTCAGCTCGCTCAGCGCTACTGGAGATTCGTTCACCTATTCGGGAACGCTGACGCAAAATGACTCACTGGAATTAACCGTGAGCGGCGATCCTTGCCTGCAAACGGGGCAGTACTGCGTTAATGGAGCAGGCGTCGTCGTTGTGGCGGGAACTTCCGGAGTAGGCGCCGCGAGTACTTTCACGGGCAGCTTCGGCGGAACCTCGGGTACCTGGGATTTTGGCGCGCTGCTGATGGAGATTTCCGGCTTTTCCGGGACCAGCACTGTCCAGATTTTTCCGGCCGACGCAGCCGACGGGTTGGGAAGCGGAAGTCCGTCTACGAGCCTGACGCTGCCTGTGACCACGTTTTCCGCGCTCGGCTTCACGAACTTCAACGTGCTCGATCCGACCATTACCTTTGCGCTGGCGGACAATTTATATACGGACAACTCAGGCCAATTTAATTTGTCGCAGAATCTGTCGCAGGTGCCTGAGCCGACGACAGTTGGTTTCGTTGGAGTTCTGGTTTGCATGCTGGGCGGGGCAGTGCGCCGAAGGCGGGCAGGCAAAAACGCCCGCTGAGGCAGACGTCACTGTCATTCGGTTGCATCCCAGACGTTGTATTGTAGTAAGACAACATCGGCGCCTGATAGAGGGCCTCTCTGAGGAGGATGCAATGACAGGAATGCGACACGTTTTCGTTTCGGCGGCGGCGATCCTATGTGTATCGCCGCTCGCAATCGCCCAACAGCGGGGAGGTCGCGGCGCTCCGGCACCTCGGCTGGTATTTTCGGTTACCACGGATGCGTGGCCGGATGGCGGCGAGGTTCCCATGAAAAACGCCGGCCGGGGCGAAAATAAATCGCCGGCGTTCGAATTTCACTGGACGCTCGGCTCGGAATCCGCCCCTGCGCCCGAAACTCTGCAAACCTACGCGGTGATTTTTCACGACCTCGAAAATTCCAGCAACAAGACCACGGTGGACACTCTGCACTGGTCGGCTTTCAATATCCCCGGTACAGCTAAAGGTCTTCCGGAAGCACTGGGGACCGGAGATCTGCCGGATGGCACGCGGAACGGCCCCGGCATTATGGCGCGCGGCGGGCGAGCGGGCGGCTATTTTGGACCGGGCGCCGGTCCTGGCCCCATCCATCATTACGTCTTCGAATTTTACGCGCTCGACACCAAGCTTGATCTACCGGCCAATACGACGCGCGACGATTTGCTGAAGGCGATGGATGGACACGTCATCGGCAAAGCGGCTTGGTTTGGCCGTTTCCACGCGCCCGCTCCGCAGTAGAAGCGAGAAAAGGGCCGGATCGATCGGGCCTTACTTGGGTGTCACATGGATGAGCGCGCCGGGATTGGCATCTTCGAGCATCCACAGCGACCCATCGGGACCTTCTTCCACATCGCGGACGCGGTGGCCCACTTCCCAGCGCTCGGCGGCTTTGGCGCCGCCATGGCCGTCAAAAATTATGCGGTTGAGCGACTTGGTTGACAGGCCGCTGACGAATCCGTTGCCGTCCCATTGCGGGAAGGTCTGAGTGCCTTTGTAGAACATCAGATTGCCGGGCGCGATCACCGGCGCCCAATAGAGCACCGGCTTGGCCAGGTCCAGCCGGTTGTCTGGATTCGGAATGGGCACGCCATCATAGTTCTTGCCGTAGGACACCAGCGGCCAGCCATAGTTCTTGCCCTTCTCGATCAGGTTCAGCTCGTCGCCGCCGCGCGGGCCATGCTCCACTTCCCACAATTCGCCGCTGGGCGAAAACGCGAGGCCATAGGGAGTGCGGACGCCGCTGGCCCAGGTTTCAGCCGGTGTCAGGTTGGGGCTGGTAAACGTGTAAGTGCTGACCACCTTGGCGTCCTTGGCGGTTTCTGTGTCGCGGGGCGGATCGGTCAGGGTAACGGTGGAAGCGCCGGTTTTGCCGAAGTTGGGATTGCCGGGCGCGGGTTTGCCATCCAGGGTCAAGTGCAAGATCTTACCGACGGGTTGGTTCGGATCCTGGGCGGGGGTCATGCGCTGGCGATCGCCCACGGAGAGAAACAGAGACTGGCCGTCGGGCGCGAACGCGATTTGCGCGCCTTCCTGGCCGCCCTTGCCGGTGGGGAGCTGGCGCCATAACACTTCGAAGTTTTCCAGCGCCGCCGAAGTCGCGCTGAGGTTCAGCTTGGCGCGGGCGAGCGCGAGGCCTCCGCCGTAGTCACCCGGCTCGGCGTAGGTGAGATAGATGCTGTGGTCGGTGGCGTAATGCGGCGACAGGAAAACGCCGTGCATACCGCTCTGGCCCTGGAAATAGACTTTGGGCGTATTGGCCACCTGGATCTTCTCGCCCTGTTGGGTCACCAGCCAAACGGGCCCGGGCTTTTCAGTAATCAGCATGCGGCCATCGGGCAGAAAGGCCAGGCGCCAGGGCAGATTAAAGGTGGCCACGGTGGTCATGCTGAAGGGCAGGCTGGCTTCGGGTTTCAGTTCACCAATATTGACCTGCGCCCAGGCCGCCGCCGATACGAGGGTGAAAAGTAACGGCGCATTCGCCAATTTCATCGTCATTGCTCTCCTTGGTTCTCGAGCGCCGGCCTTAAGCGATCCGGATCGCCGTCGTTTAATCGTACATTACCATCGGGCCGTGCCAACTGAGGGAAGCAAGAAAAACCTCGTTGCACGACAAAAATAATCATTTCGGCATCGGAATAGACACTGCCCTAGGTTTTTCCTGCTGACACGTTTACAAGACTCTGTCTATTATACAAGTCACTGCTTTTGTGTTGGTCAGCGGTTCAAAGCCATCCTTTATTGCGGGCAATCCGGGCCGCGTCTAGCCGGTTGGAAGCGTGCAACTTGGAGATGGCCTCGGAGAGATAGTTGCGGACGGTCCCCTCGGTCAGCCGCAGCGAATGGGCCAGTTCAGCGGTAGTCTCACCGTCGCCGGCGCGGCGCAGGATCAAGCGTTCTCTATCGGTGAGCGGGTCCTTTTCCGTGCTCCATATCTCGGAAGCCAATTGCGGATCGACGATGCGAGCTCCGCGGCTGACTCCCCGCACCGCCTCAGAAAGTTCTTCAGAGGGCCGGTCCTTGAGCAGATAGGCGGACGCGCCAGCGTCCAGTGCTCGCCGCAAATATCCCGGACGCGCGAAGGTGGTCAGGATCAAGACGCGTGTGTCTGGGTAAAGCTCCTTTACGCGGGCGGTGAGTTCGAGTCCGCTCATCTTGGGCATTTCAATGTCTGTTATCAAAACCTCCGGCCGGTGCTTTCCGACGGCCTGCAGAGCCTGCTCGCCATCGGAAAAAGATCCCAGCACCTCGATATCGGGTTCGATCGAGAGCAGCGCTGCGAGCGCGCCCCGCAGCATGCTTTGGTCCTCCGCCAGCACGACGTGTATCTTTTGTGTCACAAGGTCTCCGCCTCTGACAGCAATCGTGAAGCCGATTGTGCCCGAGACTCGTTCCCCAGCGGCAACGTTATCTCAAGGCTGATTCCTCCATTTACCAAGCTTTCCAGATTCATGGCCCCGGCCATGGATTCGAGCCGCTCTCGCATCCCACGCAGGCCATTGCCCTCGTGAATCTGCCCGCCTATGCCATCGTCCTCAATCGTGAAGTGAATGGTTTTGTCCTTTTCGAACAGCGCCACATGGCAGACGCTTGCGTGCGCATGGCGGACGATGTTCGTTACGGCTTCGCGCAGGGCAAGGCAAAGCACCTGGACCTGGCTCGAAGAGAGATTCACCGGAGCAAGAGTCGTAGTCAGTTTGACATCCGCTGAAAGCAGGCTTCGGCGGGCGCGGCTAATCTCCGCGTCAATTCCTTCGGCGCGGTAGCCGGACACGGCTTCTCGAACCTCGGCCAGGGCTTTCCGAGCGGTCTGCTCCGCTTCCACGATCTCCTTCCGGGCGCGGTCCGAGTCGCGGGCGAGGAGCCGCCGGGCGAGGTCCAGCTTCACGGTAATTACGGTCAGGGTATGGCCCAGCAGATCGTGCAGATCGCGCGCGATGCGCTCGCGCTCCGCTTCCTGGGACAGACGTTCGATCTCGGAATTTGCGCGCTCCAGAAGAGAATTCGTTCGCGACTGCTGGGCGAAGGCAAAATTACTGAGCCCAATGATCACGCACAAGAAGAGGGCGCTTTCGGCCGTGGCAAGAGGGTGACCGAGGTATTGAGTCTCCGCCACCACTCCGGCCATCATCGCGATGAGCACCAGGAACAACGTGCGCAAACGAGTGAGGAAGAGGCAAAGCATGGCGAAAGGGTAGACAAACAATGCGTAGGCGTCCTGGTTGAGCGGGTAATAGAGAAAGGCGATCAGAAAGAAGAACACGAACGCCACCGTCTGCCGTTGCCCCGTAAGCTCCGCGGCCAGAAAATAAAGAACCAGGAAGGCCGCGTAAAAAACGGCGAATTCCATCCACACTGCAAATGAGTGCCGATAAACCGGCATGACAAAGAAATATGCGGAACACAGCAAACCCGCCCAGCGCATGATCGAGCGGCCACGGACAAACTCCCGCTTCGAGTCGGCGATGTGCGTACCCGAGGCTGTCATGTTTCGTCCCAGTGCGGGCGGCTGCCCTCCGCTCATACCCTCATCATGCCACCAGGCAAGCGGTTCCCGGTACCCAGAGCCGTCATATAGAACGCATGACAAGTGTCATGTGACGGCCGTCACCTTGCATTGATGACAGCTGCTACTGTTTTTCGCCGGCCGCTTAGCGCATTCTTCTCTTAGGTCACGCGAGGACAATTATGAATCTCGAATTCTTTTTTAGCGCACTGACAGCTTTATGGGGCGTGGGGGAAATCCTTACCATCGTGCTCACCCAAACGCGCCAGGGTGAGGGCAAGATACAGGATCGTGGAACGCAGATCATTCTTTTGGTTGTTATTGTGGGGTCGCTGAAGATTAGCGATTGGATGCACAGCTTTTTCCCGGTCGACATGCCGGGGAGTTATAGCTGGCTGCGGCCGGCGGCCCTCGGGATTTTGATTCTCGGCTTGGGAATTCGCGCCACCGCGATCCTTACGCTGGGCAGAGCCTTCAGCACCAACGTAGCAATGCGCGCGGGGCAGAGACTACAGCGCAGCGGACTCTACAGCCTGGTCCGCCATCCTTCCTATCTCGGTCTGGAACTGATTCTCCTGGCTTTCGCGCTGCATGCGCGCGCCTGGGCCTGTTTTGCCGTGGTCCTGGTTCCATCCACTCTGGCTGTGTTGTATCGCATTCACGTTGAAGAGAGTGCGCTCCGCCTGGCTTTTGGAGGCGATTACGAAGAGTATCGCCGCGGCACAAAGCGGCTGATTCCGGGCGTCTATTGAGTTCGACCGATCGACGCGCTACTTCTTGGGTTTGTAATCCACGAACAGCTCCGGGAATTGCTGCTTGAGCGCGGCGATTTTCGGGCGGTCGCAGACTTCGATGTACGGATTGTTCGGATTGTTGTACGCGTAGTCCTGATGATACTTCTCGGCCGGATAGAACGCCTTGAGCGGCGTCACTTCAGTCACGATCGCCTTGTGGAAGACTTTCTCCGAATCGAGCTGCGCGATGTAGGCTTTCGCCAGGCGCTGCTGTTCCTCGTTGGCGTAGAAAATAACCGATCGATACGACGACCCCACGTCCGGTCCCTGACGATTCAGTTGGGTGGGATCGTGCGCCACCGAGAAATAAATCCACAGCAGTTGACCGTAGGTAATCCGAGAGGGATCGTAACTCACCTCCACGGATTCGGCGTGCCCGGTGGTCTCAGAGCAGACTTGATCGTAAGTCGCGGTCTTGGCTGAGCCACCCGAGTATCCGGCGGTGGTGGCGATGACGCCTTTCACGCGTTGAAACACGGCCTGGGTTCCCCAAAAACAGCCTCCCGCGAAGACCGCGGTTTCCTTTGCAGAATGCGGCGCGAGCGGGACATCCTGCTTTGGTCGAGGAATGGGCGGATTTGCCATGGCGATATTCGCGGACATTGCAAGCAGAAGTCCGAGGGAAACTTGAGTGAGAATGTGCGGCGATTTCATAAGCGGACCTAATACCAGGATACGCTCATTATTCACCCGACGGCCAGATCGGGCAGACTCGATCTCGTATAGACTACATTGCTATGCTTGCGCACGAAGTTACGTCCGCGACGGCCTCGCTTCTTTCTCTGATCGAGCAGTTGGCTGCCAACGCCGGCTCCTTGAAGTCCCTGCAAGAGAAAATCGTCGAGTCCATCGCTCAGCGGCTGCCGTATTACGACTGGATCGGTTTCTACATGCTCGACCCGAACGATGCCGAGACGCTGGTTCTCCGTCCTTTCCTCGGCGAACCAACGCCGCATGTTCGTATTGCGGTTAATCAGGGTATCTGTGGGGCCGCGGCCGCTTCGGGGACGACCATCGTGGTGGACGATGTGAATGCCGATCCACGCTATTTGTCCTGTTCCATTCAGACGCGCTCGGAAATCGTGGTCCCGATTTATGCGCGCGGGATTGTCGTCGGCGAGATCGATATCGATAGTCACACGCAGGCTGCCTTCACGCACGTTGATCGTGACTTTGTGGAGGAAGTCGCCCGCATCGTTGGGCGGTACATCGAGACTCGGCCCCAGTAACTCAGCCATCGTGACCCGCTTGGGGCCCTCCGGTTGGACAACGGGCCGGCGGTTCGGGTCGCGGTTCGGGTCTGCGAACTAGCGATTTCCGGTTTACCAACGATCCAGGAGCTGAACGGACGCAAATGCGTTTCCTGGGAATAATCTGCCAGAACCGAACTGGTGCCGCGCGCTGGCTTCCGGCCGCCTGTGTCCGAGTGACACACCCGCAATCAGCGCCGACTTCACGTTACTAATTTCTGCAAGTGACAGAGAACAGATTAGAGCTACATCTAGCTCAAGGCAGTCCTGCCTTTTCCTGAAGGCGTTGAGTTGTCCGTTTCCCCTTGGCGATCGCTATATTCGACGAGCAGAGATCGCGCGCCTCCCGGAAGGCCCTGACGATATGCTCCGCCAAATCAATCGAACTGTCGTTGAACCATGCCGATACGGCATGGCTGAGTGTAGCCATGCCCATCTGTGCCGCCAGATTCGCCTGTGGAACTGTTAGGCCGCGCTCGCACAGCGCCAATGCCACTGCGGCGATCAACGATCTGGTCTTGGCCGTCGCGCGTTCCTGCAGTGCGGGACTGCTGGCAATCACACGTTGACGAGGTTCAGTGAACGGTCGATTCTCAACAAACATCTGCTTCACGGAGTTGAAAGCGAGAAACAGAGTATCCCAGGGGCCAAGCGCTTCAGGAGCGTTACGTACCGCCGTCGTCAGCGCTTCTCGGAACACAGCGTCGCCGTCGAATAGCACCTCTCGCTTGTCTGGAAAGTGACGAAAGAACGTCCGCTCTGTCACGCCCGCCTTGACGGCAATCTGAGCCGCTGTTGTCTCCTCATACCCGCGCTCGCGGTACAGCTCCAGTGCCGCCCACTGAAGACGCTTCCGTACTTTCTGTCCGTTTCTTGGCATCGATCCCTGTCGTATTGTCAGCCACTGACGATACGTTATAATATCTGTCAGTGACTGACGATATGTGTCCGTCACCGACAATTCTAGCTCAGGCCGGGATTGTATAACTGTCATCCTCGTTGAGCCGCAACGCGACTTGGCGGGCTACACGAAACGGAGAACTCTATGACCAATCAAAAGCCGATCACGATGAGAGCACTTCGTCTCGAAACCTACGGCAAGCCCTTCGACGTACTACGCCTGGAGGATGTTGCTATTCCCAACCCGGGCACCGGGCAAGTCCGTGTGCGCGTCCATGCCTGTGCACTCAACCCTGCGGATTGGGCCGTGTGTGAGGGCTTCTTGCCCGTTCCCCCTCCAAGAGGAATCGGGTTGGATGTCTCCGGGGCCGTGGACGCACTCGGCGAAGGAGTTACGAACGTCAACCTCGGCGATCTTGTTTTCGGTGTTCCTGATTACATCGGCTACCCGACTGGCGGAGCCGCCGAGTATGCCATCCTCAAAGTCTTCTTGCCCATTCCAGAGGGGCTGGATATCAGTGAGGCCGCCGCGCTTCCCATGGCGGTCGAGACAGCAGCTCGCAGCATCGATCAGCTCCCCCTAACCGCCGGCCAGACCCTTATGGTCAACGGCGGTGGAACCATGACGGGATTCGCTGCCGTTCAAATCGCACTGCTTCGCGGCGCACATGTCATCGCATCCGCAGGCGAGACGTTTGCCGATCGCCTGCGTGAAATCGGAGCGAAGGTGACGCCCTACGGCGACGGAATGGTCGAGCGCGTTCGCGAACTCGCAGGCGGAGCGCCGGACTTTGCGCTACATACCGCTCAGGTCAAGGGCACTCTGCCCGATCTGGTCGAGATCGTGGACGGCGATCCCAAACGTGTCTTCAGTTTTGCGGATCGGGACGAAGAAGGTATCGGCGTTCGCACCGCCTGGCAGCAGAAGGACGCTACCCTTCGCTATGACGTGCTCAGTCACTACGCACAGCTTGCCGCGGAAGGGCGCTTTTCGATTCCGATTGCCCGAACGTTTGCCTTGGAAGATTGGCGTGAGGCGGCAGAGCTAAGCATGAGCAAGAAGGCTCATGGCAAGCTCGTGCTCCTGCCTTGAGCTTACAGTGCCGGAAACCTATTAGGGGGTACGCGTGATGGCGGCTCCCGGCTTTGGTGAGGGTGCCCCCTGATGCATCTTGACGAAAGTGTTGGTATCGGGAAACGCCCATACGGCCTTCGACTCCGGCCGGATTGTCAGCGACTCGGACGAAGTGCGCGGTAGCAGGAGAGGCCCCGGCTCGTGTCCGCCGATTCTGCCCCGATCCAATCCAGGTTTTCACGAACACCCTCGAAAATCGGCCCTGCTTCCGAGGCAGTGCGCGTAATTCGCCGGGCTGGGCTCCCCATCCATGATCAAACGGCCGTTAGCAAACCCGTCGAAAATCTTTGTGCGTAGCTGTTCAGTCACTTGAGGCAGCTAAGCACATCGCCCGAGGTTACGTCGGCGTAATCTTGTCTGAATGGATCATGTCGCCGCACGAATTTGCGACGGTGCCCCATCTACTGAAAATGCAAAATTCTTTGGCTTCGTTTTCCACATTCTTAAGATGCGTCGGACTTCTGTGGCCCGCTTCCACCGTTTCGAGCTGCCCGCGCCCGCCGCGTCCTTCCTCGCTACACTGTTGTATGTGGTTCGCGTCCCGCTGTTGTTGATCCTGGCCGGCACCCGCGTACTCACGGCCGGTGTGGCCACCGATCTGGCGCGTGAGTTTCAGGCCATCTCGCTCGATCCGGAGGTGTGCTATCGGGTCAGCGACCTCAACCTCGCCAAGGAAGACATCAAGGTCTATCTGGCTTCCGGCTATCTGATCTTCACTAAACCGGTGGGAGGATTCAGGCAAGGCGCCGTATTCGTCGCCTCGGCCGATGCAGGCGACGCGGAAGTCCTGCTGCTGCCGCCCTCGCGCACCGAGCGTCTGTCGCTGGCCACCTTCACGCAAGTTCCGAACTTAGAGGAGCATTTCAAGGCTGCTGCCTTTCTCTTCAGTGACGCGACGGCCGCGGAGTTGCTCGCGCGAATCGACGCCTCCTCGGCCAAGAGGATGCCGGAGCTCGGCAACGTTCTGGTGGACCAATGGAATCCCATGCTGAGGCACTTGGCGAGCACGTTCGAGACCAGCCTGGTGCACGACGCGTTGACTAACGGCCGGCAGTCCGGATTTTTCTACATGGCGGTGTCAGGCAACCAGCTGGGCAATTTCGATCTGCTGTACGATCCGGGCATCCAGGAGCAGATCTTCGTTGGCAAGCTGGCGTATCGCAACAATCGCGCCTATTTCGATTCCTGGAGCAGCTTTCCGTCCCGTTCCGTTCGCAACGGAGCCGCGCCGCCCGTGCCGCAGGCCAAGCTAGACGATTTTCGGATCGACGCGACTATCGGGGAAGACCTGAAGATGACGGCGGTGACTCGCGCCCGGCTGACGCTCAAACAAGCCGAGGGGGGACCGCTGCGCTTCAGCATCTCGCCCAATATGCGCGTGACCGAGGCGCGCATCGACGGAAACCCGGCCGAGGTTTTCAGCCGTGAATCCCTTCCCTCCGACCTGCTTGCGGGCGCTGAGGAGAAGGAGTTTCTATTAGTTCCGAGCCGCCCGCTCGATCCCGGCCAACCGCACCAGCTGGAAGTCCATCACGAGGGCGACGTAATTCACCAAGCGGGCCAAGGGGTCTACTACGTAAACTCGCGTGGAACCTGGTATCCACGCCTGGGAGTGGAATTCGCTAACTATGATCTGACGTTCCGGTATCCGCGCAACCTGACATTGGTTTCCACCGGCGGCCTGGTGGAGGACCGGACGGAGGGAGATTGGCGGATTACACACCGGAAAACGGAATCGCCTATTCGTTTCGCCGGCTTCAATCTAGGCGATTTTCAGTCCGCATCGATCAACGAAAACGGGTACCGGATCGATGTGTACGCGAATCGGCATGTTGAAGCTGCGCTTCAGCCCAAGCGACCGCTACCGGCGGATCCAACGCCGGCCGCAGTGATCCGGCCCCGCCGCCGCGACCCGCAAGACCTTCTGCCGGAGCTGATGCCGGCGCCGCCACTCGATCCAGCGGGACGCCTGGCTCAAGTGGAGAAGGACGTGGTGGAGACGTTGGAATTCATGACTAAGGAGTTCGGGCCGCCCGCGACGCGCACCCTCGCTATCACGCCAATTCCAGCCAGTTTCGGCCAAGGCTTTCCGGGGCTGGTTTATCTCTCGACCCTAGCTTATCTGAATCCCGACCAGCGTCCGGAGGGGCTGCAGGCCCACTATCAGGAGACGTTTTACTCGGAATTGCTGGAGCCGCACGAAATCGCGCACCAGTGGTGGGGTAATCTGGTCATTCCGGCCAGCTATCGCGATGAATGGCTGATTGAGTCGCTGGCGAATTATTGCGCGCTGCTGCTGCTCGAAAAAAACAAAGGCGTGAAGGCGCTCAACGACGTGCTGGACGATTACCGCAACCGGTTGCTGAGCAAAACGGATAATGGCCATACACTGGAATCGTCCGGTCCGATCACTTGGGGCCGGCGCTTGCAGTCGTCGCTCGCGCCCGATGCCTGGCAAGTGGTGGCTTATCAGAAAGGCACCTGGATCATCCACATGCTGCGCCGCCAGATGGGCGACCAGAATTTCTACAGCTTTTTGCGTGAGGTGGTGAACCGCTATCGTTTGAGCACGGTCAGCACCGGTCAGTTTCGCGAGCTGGCGCAGGCTTACACCTCGCCCGGATCGAAAGATCGTACGCTCAGGAATTTCTTCGAGAATTGGGTGGATGGCACCGGGATTCCGGCGGTGAAGTTGTCGTACTCCTGGAGCGCCGGGAAACTGAGTGGGGAGCTTTTGCAGTCTAACGTAGGAGACGACTTCACCGCACTGGTTCCGGTTGAGGTCCAGAATGCAAGGCAGAAGTCGGTGTACTGGCTTCCGACCGGGAGTGATCCTGTGCCGTTCAAAATTCCGTTATCGGCGCCGCCCACGCGAGTTGCGCTGCTTGCCAGCGATTGTTTGATGACTATTTCGCGATGAGCGCGCGCTCACAATCACATACTCCTTAACGCATGCCGATCGCAAGCAAACGCAAAACCGAGGCGCGGACAGAAGCGCCGATTATTGAAGCCGAGGCGCAGCCGCGTCCCCAGCAAGAAGAACAACCGCCTGCGCCGAAGGTGACGGCTTTGATATTTTCTTACGACAGCGCGCCGGCGCTGCGAAGATGCCTGGCGGCTTTGGAAGGCTCCAACGACCGCGCGACCATCGAAATCCTGGTGGTGGACTGCGGCTCGCACGATGAAAGCCCGCAACTCGATTCCGAATTCCTGGGGGTTACCGTCCTGCGTCTGCCGCGTTATTTCGGCCGCACCAAGGCGATCAATATCGGGACACGGACCGCGGCCGGCGAGTACCTGTTCCTGCTGACGCCAGATGTTGAGGTATTGCCGACCACGGTGCCGGCGCTGCTGGCGCGGTTGGAATCGGACGCCGAAGCCGTCGCGGTGGCGCCGTTGCTTTTGGATACCGACGCCCAGCCGACCGCGCAATTCTTCCGGCTGCCAACGCCCGCGACCGGCGTCGACCTTATGCCCGTTGAGGTGGACAAATCGGCTGAAGCGGTTAGCGTGGAATACGCCACGTTCCAAGCCTTGCTGGTCCGCAAGTATTTCGTCAAGGGAATCAATTATCTCGACGAACGCTACGGCGAGTTCGGCTCGGACGCCGAGTTGTGCTATCAGATCCGGCGGGCCGTGCGTAAGACTTTGGCGCTGCCGCAGGTGACGGCGCTGTACACGCCCTGCTCGCCTTATTCGGCTTCCGCTGAGACCATTCTGGCGGCCGACCGCGTCCACGGCGCCGCGGTTTACTTTGGCAAGCACTATGGCTTCCTGACCGGGCTGCTGTTCCGGATCAAATCCGCGCTCAAGGCGCTATTTACGATGCGGCTAGGGCTTTTTGCGGCCCTCGTTTCCGGGAGCAAGATTGATGGGTCGCAAACCGCCATTCTGTAAAACGTTTTAAATCTGTTGCTTAGGGCTGATTGGACGATGCCGGGTTAGGGCCGATAATGGGTCGTAGTACCTAACGTTTCTTCTGCCTACCGCCGATACTAGGATCGGTATGCAGCCTGATGCTTTGTTGTGGATTCTATTGCCGGTCTTTATCGCGGCTGGTTCCGCGTTGCTGTCGTATTTCGTGATGCAGTCCCGCATGGACGTCGCGATTGCGAAAGAGCGGGAGGTGCTGGCGGAATCGCGCGCCGAGACCCGTTTGCAAAAAAACACCATGGAAGAACGCGTCAAAGCCACCGAGCAAGAGGCGCGGCGCAAGGCCCTGGATGAGTTCATGCAGGACTTTCGCATCGAGGAGCGGCACTACTTCCGGGAGAACAAATCCGATGCCGCGCGGCAGAAATCGATGGTGCTGCAAGAGCGCTTGTATTTCCGCAACATTCCTCTGTCCAACTGGGTAGAGCACGAAATGCTGGTGGAAGAAGAGGGCGGAGACATGCGGCAGGTCGCGAAAGGCCGCTCGGTCTTTTCGACCAGGTCGATCGGGCCGCAAGAAACCAAGACCTCGCTGTCGCACTTGCTCGATCAAGCGACCACCGTGACGTCCACTGTGCAATTGGCGCAGGCGCTGAACGGCCGGGTTAGCTAGCGGCCGGAAAACCGCGCGCTCGATCACATGGCCCAAGGCCACCTTTCGTTGCGGCGAACTCCATATTATTCTGTAAGTTAGGAAGGCGATGTCAGCCGATCCCGGCGCCGTGTCAACCGAATCGGCGGATGTACGTCCTGAAGATATGATGGGCGTCATGGCCGAACGTCTGGGGGCCAATCTTGCGGCGCTGGCCGATACGCGCGAGTTCGGTGCCTGGATGGCTGCCGAGCAGAGGCGTATTTTTCTGCTTTGCCGCAGGATGCTGCAAGATGCCGAGGATGCCGACGCCGCCACGCAGGACACGTTTCTCAAGGCCTGGCAAGCGCTGCAGAAACCGGATTCAAAAGAATTGGACGATCCGGGCAAATGGCTGACCCGGATCGCGGTGAACACTTGTCTCGACCGGCTGCGATCGAAACGCTGGCGATTCTGGCGAAAGCGGCCGGAGCCGCAAGATGAGGCGACCATCCTGGGGATGGCGGCCAGCGGCGAGCCGAACGCCGAAGATCAATTTTTCGCCAAACAGATCGACGGGCGGCTTAGGCAGGCGCTACAAAGGTTGAGTCTTCGACAGCGGGCGGCGTTCACGCTGAGGCATTATGAAGACCGGAGCCTGGCTGAAATCGCCGAGTTGTTGGATTTGGATGTAGGTACGGTGAAAGTACACTTGTTTCGTGCCGTCGAAAAGCTTCGGGAGGAGCTGCACGATCTGTACTTTCGCGAGGGAAGAAAATGAGACACTGGACAGAAGTCGATTTTCAAAACTGGCTGTATGGCCTGAAGGAACAGGATTCGCACCTGGCCGAGTGCCCGGAATGCCGCGTCGAAATGGAACGGTTGGAGCAGACGCGCCGGCAGGTGTTGCAGGAACCGGAAGTTTCGCGGGAGTTCCTGGCCGCGCAGCGGCGCAGCATTTATAAACGGCTGGAAGAAGCGCCGCATCGCTGGCACGCTTGGCGCTGGGTGCTCTCTACCGCCATGCTGCTGGCGATCGTGCTTGGGCTGACGCTGCCGCGCTGGCACAAGAGCGCGCCACCCATTTCCGACGAGCAGTTGTTCTCCGATCTTGCGGCCATGGAGCAAAGCACCGAACCGAAGGCGATCCAGCCCATGCACAGCCTGTTTGTGCAATAGCCATGCCGCGGATTATTGTTGTGATGCTGCTGGTGGCCGGATCGCTCGGCGCGCAAATGCCGAAGGGCATCTATGCGTGGTGGAGCAGGCCGGAAATTCGCAGAGATCTCAGACTCACGCCGCAACAGCAGCGGCAGATTCAAGCCACAGTCAAGGAGTATCGGCCGCACCTGATCGATATTCGCGCCGAGGTGGAAAAGGCCGAGATCGATTTGCAGACTCAGTTCGATCAGGATCCGATCGATCCGGGGAAGGCGAACCTGACGATTGATCGCTTGATTGCCGCTCGCAGCGATTTGACGCGTACGCTTTCCGAGCTCAGTCTCAAGCTGCGAATGGTGCTGACCGAGCAGCAATGGCAGGAACTCCAGCGCCGCCGGCGCGGCGCAAGTCCGGGGACGCCACAGCCCGAAGCGCCGGGGCAAAAATAATCCGCACGTCGCGGCGCCGCTATTTCAAGCCCGCAGCGAACCGATCGATTTTCGCCGCCAGCACGAAATCGCTTTCGGTCAATCCGCGAATCTTGTGCGTGTGGATCTCGCACGTCCACTTGCCCCATTCCAGGCAGAGATCGGGATGGTGGCCTTCTTCTTCCGCCACGGAGCCCATGCGGTTCACGAAATCCAAGCCGGTTTTGAAATCGGGAAATACGAAGCCTTTCGCGAGGTGGTGCTCTTCGATGATTTTCCAATCCGGGAACTGTTCGGCATAAGGGATCAGTTGCTCGCCTTTGAGCGGCGGCATGCCTCCGCGGCATGGGATGCAGTGTTGATCGGCTAGTTTCGGCATGGCAGTTCAATTCCGATGCCATTGTACACTGGCACTGAGTCAATCTGGCTTCTCTCCTTGGATACTTCCACTCCGCTTCAATTTGTGAAAGGCATAGGGCCTGCGCGGGCGCGAGATGCTCGAAACCAAGGGACTCCTGACGGTGGAGGATCTGCTGGCCTACGCTCCCTTCCGCTACGAAGATCGAAGCAACGTGAAGACCATCGCGCAGCTTGCGCCGGGCGAAATGGCGACGGTGCTCGCCGAGGTGCGGTCCGCGCACCTGTCGGGCTTCCGGCGCCGCAATCTGGGGATGTTCGAGGCGATTTTCACGGATTCGTCGGGCGAACGGCTGCTCGGGCAAATGGTTTCACGGCGGGTATCTGGCGGATCGCTTCTCGCCCGGGCTGCAGCGTCGCGCTGTTCGGCAAGGTGGAGTTCGACAGCTACACCGGCGACCTGCTGCATGATGCATCCGGAGTTCGAGATTCTGCCGAGCGACGATCCGAGGGCGACGCGGCGCTGCATACCGGGCGCATCGTGCCGATCTACGAAGCGGCGGGCAAGATCACCACGCGCGTGTTCCGGATGCTGCTGCACCGCATCTCGATCGTGGCGCCGCTCGAAGACCATCTGCCCGAGCGCTCTGCGCGAATCGTTGAAACTGCCGGACCGCTGGACCGCGCATCCGCGAACTGCATTTCCCGCCGCCGGACGCCGATCTGCGGCTGCTGAACGCGTTCCGCTCGTCCGGCCCAGTTCCGGCTGATCTTCGAGGAATTTTTCTGGCTGGAGTGCGGGCTGGCGCTGAAACGCGGCAAGGCGCGGCTGCAGCCGGGCATTGCGTTCGAGCTGAACGACCGCGTGCGCGAAAAGATCAAGGCCATGCTGCCGTTCAAGCCGACCGGCGCGCAGAAGCGCGTGCTCGAAGGAGATCGCGCAGGACATGCAGGCGCCGCATCCCATGAACCGTCTGCTGCAGGGCGACGTGGGCAGCGGCAAGACGCTGGTGGCGGCGGAGGCGGCGGTGATCGCGATCGAGAACGGCTATCAGGTGGCCGTGCTCGCGCCCACCGAGATCCTGGCCGGCGCAGCATTATTTTTATTTCAAGCAATCTGTTTCAGAAGACTCGGCTACGTGGTGGCGCTGCTCACCGGGTCGTGCGACGCCGCGCGAGAAGTCGCAGCTCAAGAAGCTGATGTCGGAAGGCCTGATGCACGTCGGCGATCGGCACGCACGCGCTGCTCGAAGAGGATGTGGAGTGCAAGAAACTGGGTTTGGCGATCGTCGACGAGCAGCACCGTTTCGGCGTGATGCAGCGGCTGCGGCTGGCATCCAAGGGCGCAACATCCGGACGTGCTGGTGATGACCGCGACGCCGATTCCGCGCACGCTGGCGCTGACGATTTACGGCGATCTGGATGTCTCGGTGATCGACGAGATGCCGCCCGGCCGCAAGCCGATCTCGACCAAGCACGTCACCGAGGATCGCATCGAAAGCGTTTACAGTTTTCTGAAGAAGCAGGTTGACGCGGGGCGGCAGGCGTACGTCGTATATCCGGTGATCGAGGAATCGGAAGCATTTGAAGGCGGCGCAAAAGATGCACCAGCATCTTTCAGAGCGCGTGTTTCCGGACCTGCGCGTGGGGCTGCTGCATGGCCGCTTGAAGACCGAGGAGCGGGAAAGAGTGATGGACGAGTTTCGCCGCGGCGAGGTGAAGATTCTGGTCTCGACCACGGTGATCGAAGTGGGCGTGGACGTTCCGAACGCTACCGTGATGGTGATCGAGCAGGCCGAGCGCTTCGGGCTGGCGCAACTGCACCAATTGCGCGGGCGCGTGGGGCGGGGCGGCGAACAGAGCTACTGCATCCTGGTTACGGCGAAAATGAGCGACGCGGCGCGCGAGCGCATCCGCACGCATGGTGGACTCCAGCGACGGCTTCTACATCGCGGAGATGGATTTGAAGCTGCGCGGGCCGGGCGAATTCTTCGGCACGCGGCAATCCGGATTGCCCACGCTGCGCATCGGGAACATTATTCGCGATCAGGATATTCTGGAGGTGGCGCGCGGCGAGTCGCAGGCCTTCATCGCGAATCCGCCGTCGCCTGAAGAGTTGCGGCGCGCGGTGAATTTTATCCGCGATCACTGGCAGAGGCGCTACGGGCTGGTGCAGGTGGGCTGATGCGGGTAATCGGGGGAGAGTTTCGAAGCCGGCGGTTGAAATCCATCCCGGGTCTGGAGACGCGGCCGACGCCGGACCGCCTGCGCGAGACGTTGTTCGACGTGCTGGCGTCGCGCATCGAAGGCGCAGTTTTCTTGGACGCGTATGCGGGTACTGGCGCGGTGGGAATCGAAGCGCTGAGCCGGGGAGCGCGGCGCTGCGTGTTTGTCGAGAAAAATCGCGGGGCAGTGGCTGTGATTCGCGAGAATCTGGCCGCGCTGGGGTTGGAGAATCGCGCGGAGGTGTTTACCAGCAAGGCCGCGCCGGTGCTGGAGCGCGTGCGGGCGGACATTGTGTTCCTGGATCCGCCGTATGAACTGCAGAAAGAATATGAAGCTGCGCTGGCGGCGTTGGGAGCGGCGCCCGCGGGCGAGCTGGTTATCGTGCAGCATGCCGCGCTAAGCGCGCTGCCCGAACAAGCCGGAGCGCTGCGGCGCTATCGGGTCTTGAAACAAGGAAGCAATTCGCTGAGCTTCTATTCGCCTTCGGCCTAGACGGCGCCCGTTCTAAGCTATTGATCGAGCCTCTTCAGATAAGCCCGGGCCTCCTCCAAAACTGGGTTTCCGGCCTGATAGTTCTGTGCCCAGATTCGGACTGCTTCGTTTGCCGCCAAACGCGCTTCCGGCATCCGGCGCTGCGCCTCGAGGGCCGACGCCAGCCAGCGCTGTGCTTCGGCAAAGTACACATGGCCCGGTTGGAGAGCATGTTGATAAATTTCCAAGGCTCCTCGGAACCGATGCTCCGCGCTTCCATTGTCGCCATGTTTCAGGGCGCACACTCCCGAAACCACTTCGAAATATCCTTGAAGATAGACGGGCCCGGGCGCAAGCTTATTGATGATTGGCTTGAGCTCCAGCAATCCCCGTTCGGCCTCCGGCACCTTTCCTTCTCGCGCCAAAGTCATGTAGAGATTCAGGGGAATGGCCAGCGCCCGCGCCTCGTTTCCGATTGGAGCGGAACTGGTCATCTGTTGAGCCTTTCGAAGTTCCCTTTCCGCCGAGGCGAAGTCTCCCATGTAGAGGTGACAGACGCCGATATTTTTTCGCAGCATGGCGCCTTCGCCCACCTTGTCGTCGACCGCGTTCCATTCAGCCAGCACGGATTGATACTCCCGTGCAGCGTCGGCGAACTCTCCGCGCAAGAACATGGAAGACGCGCGATTGCCGCGCACTACCAGAACTCCTTCGCGATCCCCCGCCGCCGAAGGATGAGGAATCGCAGCCAGCGCTTCCTGGTAGACGCTATCGGACTCCGCACGGTTGGCGGAGATCAGGAATCCCAGGTGTCCGGCAGCCTGAACCAGCAGACGATTGGGCGTTTCCGACAGCTTCCTGGCCTGTCGCACCGCCTCGCGGCAATAAGTTTCCGCCTCGCGGTACTTCGTTTGCCGGAACGTAATATCGCAGCGGCATGCCGCCAATTCTGCTTCCACTCGGGGTGCCTGACCGGCCACCCGGGGCAAAATCTTTGCGGCCCGGTCGGCTTCCTGCTGAGCTTGCTCAAACATACCCAAGCTGGTCAATGTCCTGGCCAGCGTGGTTCTCAGGCTCAATTCGGCGAGCGGGTCGCTTTTCAGCTCCGCGCTCATGCGTTGGCTGGCCAACTCCAAGACATCCAGCAGCTTGGTCTCTTTGCCGTGCCCGCCTTGCGCGATATACCAGCTCGGACTGGGCGCTAGAAAAACGCTGTTGGTGAAGTCGGTCATACGCTGGGCGCGGGCAGCCTGGGCTCGCGCTTCCCGGGCCTGATAAATCGCGACCGTAGTGGCCGCCAGCAGCCCGCCGACGAACACAGCCGCGGCTCCCACGGAGAGCCATCGGCGCCGAACGAATTTGCGGGCACGATACAGGGCCGTTTGCGGGCGCGCCGAAACCGGATGTCCGTCCAGAAAGCCTTCCACGTCCGCCGCAAACTGGCTCGCCGACTCGTAGCGCCGGGCGGGATCGCTCTCCAACGCCTTCATGACGATCGCGGAGAGATCTCCGGCCAGCCCTCGACGCAAGTGTTCCTTAGTTACCGAGCGCTTCTCGGCCACTTCGTCCGTGACGACCGCCGCAAGAGGTCTAGCCTGAACATCGCTGGTAGCTCGGTTCAATTCAGTCAGGACGGAAGCCGGATCTCCAAAGGGCCACGCGCCGGCGAGCATTTCGTAGAGAACGACTCCCAGGGAGAACACATCGCTGGCGATGCCGACGCGCTCCCCGCGAAGCTGCTCAGGGCTGGCATAACGCGGCGTAAGCATGTGCAGCCGTGTCAGGGTGATGTCTCCTTTGGCGGCCAACAGCGAAGCCGTCCCAAAGTCGAGAAGTTTCACGGTGCCTTCTTCGTCGACCATAATATTGCCGGGCTTCAAATCGCGGTGCACGATCAGGTTACGGTGGGCGTAGTCCACCGCTCTGGCGACCTGAAGAAAGATTCGCAGGCGAGCCGGGACGCTCATCCTGCGTTCATCGCAGTATCGATCGATGGTCTGCCCCTGTACGTATTCAGTGATCAGATATGGATCGCCGGCCGAGGAAACGCCGCCATCGATCAGCCGGGTGATGTTGTTGTGGTTCAATGTCGCCAGAAGTTGGCGCTCGGTCTCAAATCGCCGCAGAAACTCGGAGCCAGCCAAATAGGGAGCCATCACCTTGAGGGCGACCGTTTGCTCGAATTGTCCATCGGCGCGATGACCGCGATATACAGCGCTCATTCCGCCGTGTCCGATCAACTGGTCAGCGCGATAAGAGCCAAATTGCGAATTGGGGATCTCCGGCTCCCGGCACGCTGAGATGCTCGCGGACCGCGTCATTTTGGCGTGAGCATCCAATAGGGAGACGACCTCGCTCAACAAGTCCTTGTCGCCGCCGCAGTGTGCTTCCAGCCAAGCCACGCGCTGGACTTCGGGCGGCAACAACAGCGCTTGGTGAAACAAGAATTCGATTTTTTCGACCTGGAGCATTAACTACCTTAGAAGTTACCGCAAAACCGGGAATGGCTTCTACGACCGCTCCCAGGCACAGCGGCTCGCGCCACATTAGGGCGCTTCGATGGTGGTCAATTCTTCCACCGTGACGGACCAGTCCAGGTTGCTCGAATTAATCAATAGGTACGACCAGTGAGGGTCCACGCTCACATAGGAGATGTTGTGTCCGACGCCTTTGTGGTTGGCGACCGTGACGAGTTCGCGTCCGCTCACCGCGCTGCACACCGCGGCGCGGAATGTTCCGGCGCCGGCGGGTTTTTCGTTCTTGGTTTCCCAGCGAATCCGGACGTCGGAGTAGCCGATGTCGAACGAGTCGGTCTGCGCATCGCCATGACCGGACCACGATCCGACCGCGCGCCAGACCGTCTGGGTTTTGTGCCTGGCGGGATGCCGGCATGCGACAGTGGCCAATGAGGCGGCGATCAAAGCCAGCGTGAGTGTTGCAACGCGGCCGGAATGCGAGGCCATGCACTTGTAGGCTAGCAGAGACAATCAGCACGCTTTTTACGAACTAGCGGGAGATTGCCTCGAGCGGCAGGTTATTGGTCCGCGGGCCCAACAGTCCGATGGTGAGCATCACGATCAGCATGCTGGCCGCGATGAAGGCGAACACGCCGCCGACCCCGAACCGCTCCAGGAAAAATCCAATCGCGAACGAGCTGAAGACCACCGATAGCCGGCTCCAGGAATAAACGAAGCCGATGGCAACGGCCCGGACGCGCGTGGGGTAGAGTTCGGCCTGGTAGGCGTGGAGCGAAAACGACATGCTGTTGTTCGACAGTGTCAGGAGCACGCCGAACAAGATGAGCAGCGGTGCCAGGGTCATGCGGGCGAACAGGAGGCCGGAGAGACCGACTAAGCAGGCTGACAGGACGATCAGCCACTTGCGCTCAAATCTGTCGGCGATGGATGCCGCGATGAGTGGACCGAAGGGAGCGGCGATGGCGATGAGAAAGGTGTATTCGAGGCTGCTGGTGAACGCAATGCCGCGTTGAATGAGCAGCGTCGGGACCCAGTTCGAAAAACCGTAGAAGCCGACGGTCTGGAATAAGTTGAAGACGATCAACATCACGGTGCGTTGCAGATAGGGCGCGCGCCAAAGTTCGCGAAAGCCGCCATGGGTGGGCTGCTTTTCCACCGGGGCCGGAGTGGGCAGGCTAGCGCCGGTTTCTGCGGCGATGCGCGCTTCGAGTGCGGCCAGCACACGCTCGGCTTCATCCAGTCTTCCATGTTGCGCGAGCCAGCGGGGACTCTCGGGAACGCGCCGCCGAATCCACCACACCAAGACAGCGCTGGCCGCGCCGATCAGCACCACCCAGCGCCAGCCATCGAGCGCGAGCGGAGACAACGGCACCAGCCGCCAGGCCAGCAACGCGACAAACGGCACGGCGCAGAATTGGATGGTCTGGTTGAAGGCGAAAGCCCGGCCGCGGATGGCACGCGGCACCAGCTCGGAAACATAGGTGTCGATTGTGACCAGCTCCACTCCCACGCCGATCCCGGCGATGAAGCGCCACAGATTCAGGCCGAAGACGTGATTTTGAAACGCCATCACCACCGTGGCGGCGCTGTACCAGAGCAGCGAGTAAGTGAAGATGGTTCGCCGCCCGAAGCGATCGGCCACAAAGCCGAACAGCGCGGTTCCTGTGAACAGTCCTAAGAACATGGCTGCGGCGAAGCTGGCGATGCCGGTGGTTCCGAACAGGCCAGGCGTGGTGGCGGTCAGGATATGACTGCGTACCAGGCCGGGCGCGATGTAGCCGGTGAAGAACAGATCGTAGTATTCGAAGAAACCGCCCAGCGACAGGAGTGCGACCAGCGTCCAAATGGTGCGCGTGGCGGGCAGCCGGTCCAGACGCGCGGCGATTTGTCCAGCATCGATCGCGGGCGTGATGTGCTTGAGCCCCGGACTGGCTTCTTGCATGCGTGGAGGATGATAATAGCGCAATGCCGGGCGGCAGCGCAGTCAGTGCTACGCTCGAATCGGGAATCCCGCGCGGGCAAATCCAGGGAAACGGTTATTTGGAGAGGAGCGTCAAGATCTTTGATGCGATCGTATCTGGTGACGATTGGCGTTGTTCTTTGCGCCTCGGCCGGTGCGCAAACCGCGCCGGTTTTCGACAACAGTGGGAACGGCACGCTGAATGGCGCGTATTTCATGCGCCAGGTTCTGACCGTGGTCGATCCGGGCAGCGGAGCGATCACGCGTGCAATCGCGATTACCGGAACCATGACCTTCGATGGGAAGGGCGGCTACAACTTCACTGGGCAAGAGGTGGACTCAACGACGGGTAGCACCGCTGCGGCGTGGACGGTCACGAACGGGACCTATGCGGCCGCGCCGAACGGCCTGGTGCAAATACAAAACCCATTCGATTCCTCCGATGTGGACTACGGCGGCATCGGCGGTGTGGGCCCGTCGGCGATTGTCGCCAGTGCAACTCAGGGCACCTATCTCGATGTTCTGGTGGCCATCCCCATTTCCTCCAGCGCGTCCAAGTCGAGCCTGCAAGGATCGTTTCAGACTGGATTCATCGATTACTTGCAAGGCAACGCGTCTCAAGTGCGCGACGGCTATTACACTCTGACAGCGGATGGAAGCGGAAATATTGGCGGTATATCGGTAAATGGCGTGATGGCCAATCAAGGCAGCACGCTGGTGAATCAAACGCTCTCCGGCGTCACTTACTCGCTGAGCAACGGGACCGGCAACATCACCTTTCCGACGTCGGCCAATCCACTTACGGAACTGGTGAGCGGATCGAAGGCTTTCTATGTATCCACCGACGGGAACATTTTGCTGGGCGGCGCCACCAACGGCTTCGACTTGATGGTTGGTATCAAAAGCCTCTCGGGGCCCGCGTCCAACAGCATGTTCCAGGGCACGTATTACAACGGTGCGTTGGAGAATGACACTACGGGCGGCGGTAACTTCATGGATTCTTTTTATGGATCGACGCTGGCTTTAGGTGAAGGCGATCACATCAGTCACTACCGCTTGCGGAACTACAATGCGAGCGCGTTCGATTACACTGCCGACGGTTATACCAATCTTGCCTCCGATGGCACTTACAATAACGGGACATTTGAGACGATACTCGGGGCGAACGGTCAAGCTGCTGTGCAAACTGGCATCAGCAGTTACTTCTCTCTGACCGTTTACTTTGAAACGCAGAAATACACCGGAAACGCCCCGTTCATCAATCCGGTGCAAATCTGGAACGCCGCGAGCTACGCGCCCATTACTAACTCGGTGGCGCCGGGTGAATATGTGTCTATCTACGGAACTGGACTGGCGGCGGCTCCGGCTACAGCTCAAAGCTATCCGCTTTTGACGACTCTTGGAAACGTCCAGGTCATGGTCAACGGGGTGGCAGCGCCGCTCGACTACGTAAGCCCCACGCAGATTAATCTCGTGGTTCCTTATGAAACCTCGGCGTATAGCTTTGCCACTTTCCAGGTGATCAACAACAAGGCTCCTTCCAATCAGGTCACCGTCTACACCAGCGGCAGCTCGCCCGGCGTATTTTCGATGAGCTCGAACGGCATAGGACCGGCCGCTGTCACACATGCCGATGGCTCCCTGGTGACGCAGAGCAGCCCGGCGGTGGCCGGCGAGACAGTGGTGCTGTATGTCACTGGCTTAGGCAACGTCAACCCTCCGGTGGCGGATGGTGTGGCTGCACCGGCGCCTCCTCCTCTGAGTTACACGGCCGAAAGCATCGACGTGGACATTCAAGATTCGGACGGGAATATATACTCGGCAGCTACGCCGGGGTTTGCGGGACTTACACCCGGGTTTGCAGGCTTGTACCAGATCAACTTCGTAGTGCCGAGTGGAGTTCCGAGCGGTCTTCAGTGGGTCAATGTCGGCACACAGGACGCCTACACTTCCGAGGCCCAAATCTACATGCAATAGTGTCTTACCTGAAATACTTCTCGTACCAACGCATCGAGCGATCGGTCCAATCGACGACGTGCTTGGGCTCGGCCAGGCCGTGGCCTTCGCGAGGGTAGCGCACCATGACGGCATCCACGCCGACGTCGCGAAGCGCGATGTAGTATTGCTCGTCCTCGGCGATCGGCACGTCGTTATCGTTTTCGCCGTGAACCAGCATCACAGGCGTATGAACGTTGGCGACGTGTTTCAGCGCCGAGCGCTCCCACAGCACATCCATCAAGTTGCCCTGATGCGGGAAGGCGCCCCATTCCATCTGCTCGTATTGGTTGTAATAGGTCATGTAGTTGTAGCTGATGAGATTGCTGATTCCGGCGGTCGGAATGGCGGCTTTGAAGATGTTGGATCTGGGTGATGATCCAGTCGCTCAATTGTCCGCCGTAGCTGGTGCCTTCGATGCCCAGGCGGTCGCGATCGATCCAGAGATTGCGGCGCAGCGCCGCGCTCACGCCGTAGAGGACATCCTGCGCTTCGTTGCCGTTCTGATCGGCGAATATGGCGTCGGTGAATTTTTGTCCATAGCCTGTGGAGCCGCGATAATTCACCATCAGCGTGGCCCAGCCGTGCGAGGAATAGACCTGGTTGCGGAAATTGAACGCGGGGCCTTGCTGGCCGTGCGGGCCGCCGTGGATATTCACGATGAGCGGATATTTGCGATCGGCGCGGAAACCGGCGGGATAGGTGAGGAACGCTTCGACAGTCCACTGGTTGTCGCCGCTGATGAAGGTGAACGGTTCCACCGGCTCCGCGGTCTTGCCGGACAGAGCCTGTCGGTTCAAATCGGTCAGCTGCTCGGCTGGGCCGTCGCCGGTTTTCAGATACAACTCCGCCAGATCGCTGGGAGAAGTAAACGCGTAGGCGATCTGATTGCCGTGCACTGACCAGTTGCCCACTACGCCGCGCTCATTCACCACCGCAGCCGCTGGCCCGCCCGCCACCGGCATCCTATATAAAAGCACATTGCCGCGCTCTTGAACCGTGAACAAGACGGACCGGCCATCCCCTGCCCAGGCCACGGTTCGCCCTGACGATTGTCGATCGCACCCGCCAGTTCGCGCCGATTTTTGCCGTCCGCATCGATCAGCCAGATGTGCGTGTCCTCCATGGTGGTCTCGAGATCCGTTAGTCCGCGCTTAGTGGCTTCATAGGCGATGGTTTTGCCGTCCGGCGACCAGCGCGGGCGATATTCGGCGCTTTCAGTTGCGGTCAAGCCGCGTCAATTCTCCGGTGGCGGCGTCGAGCGTGAGCAAATCGTAGTTGAAGAACTGGTCTTCGTTTGGTTCGCGATTGGAGACGAAGGCGATTTGCTTGCCGTCGGGCGACCAGTCGACCGAATGCTCGTAATGCGTGCCGTTGGTCATCTGCTTCGACGCGCCCGATGCGACGTCGACTATGAAAATGTGCAGGCGCTTGTTGTCGTTGAAATGAGAATAGCCTTCGCTGGCGGTTGGTTTGTACAAATAACGCGTGATGACGATGGGATCGCCGGTGGCGTCCGCGGTCTCCGGACCGGGTTGCGCCGATACGTAGGCGATCTTCGCGCTGTCGGGCGCCCACGCAATGTTCTTGCCGGTGGTGGGCAGCGGTGCGTTGGTGCCATCGAGTGGCCCCAGGTACTTCTTCCCGCTTCCATCCGGGCGCGCAACGATCAGGCCGGCCTTATCTCCCAAGCGGCCGGAGTAAGCGATCCATTTCCCGTCCGGAGACCATTCCGGATCGCCCGATGGCTCACCGGCGGCGCTGAGGCTGATGGATTTTCGATCGCTGATCGTCATGATCCAAAGCTGTGCCACCGGCCGCAGTGGCCCATCGTTGCGGACGATGGTGTAGGCGATGCGCGAGCCGTCCGGCGAGAACGCAACCGCTCCCACCGAGCGCAGCTTCAATAGGTCGGAAGATTGAAAGCCCGACGGGAAGGCGGCTGAAGCACAGAGCGCCAGCAGTAGGAGTCGTGTGTACATGGGAGCAACATAGCAGATGTTGCACCCGATCGCGCTAGGCCGCTGCGATTGCGATTTTCGCGGGCTCAAAACAGATCGGCAAGCTTGCTGGGCCGTGGACGTGCAGAGCGGGGCGCGGCTCCCACGGCTCGCTGCTCTTTAGGCGGACGCTGCCGATGCGGTCCAGTAACTCGGCCAGTCCAATTTTCGCCTCCAAACGCGAGAGCGGCGCGCCCAAGCAGAAATGAATCCCATGGCCGAATGCAAGATGCGGATTCGGCTCACGAGCGACATTAAACCGGCCGGGCTCCGGAAATTGACGCGGGTCTCGATTGGCGGACCCGATCATCGGCAGCACCAGCTTGCCGGCTGGAATTACGTGCCCATGTAATGTGACCTCGCACTGAGTGGCGCGGAACATCCACTGCACCGGCGATCGATAGCGCAGAACTTCTTCGATCGCGGATCCCAGCAGCAGGGGCGAAGAGCGGAGCTTCTCCATCTCATCGGGATTCTCGATCAGGCAGAGGATGGCGTTGTTGAGCAGGTTGGTAGTGGTCTCAGTGCCGGCCACGAGAAGAAGTTGGAAAAAGCCTAGCATCTCCTCGTCGGTCAGGCGCTCGCCGTCCAACTCGGCTTGGGCCAGCATCGTTAGTAAGTCCCCGCCGGACGTGAGGCCACGCTCGCCCAGAACATCCTTCAAATATGCGCTCATTTCAGCCGTTACGGTCCTGAATCCATCGCCCACGGCTTGCATCGCTTCCGCGGAACCGCCGATGGTGTAACTGAGCTTGAGAATCAGGTCTCCCCAGGCGCGGAAGCGCGGCCAATCCCGAGGCGCGATGCCCAGCATTTCGGCGATCACCATCATCGGAAGCGGGATCGAAAAATCAGCCGCCAGATCCATCTCGCCGCGTTCGACCACCTGATCGAGCAGTTCCTGCGACAGCTCCCGGATGCGCGGCTCGAGGCCCGCAACCAGGCTCGGTGTGAATGCCTTCGAGATCAGGCGCCGCATTTTCGTGTGGCGCGGCGCGCCGGAGAAAATCAGCCATTTCGAGATCAGCGGCGCGGGAGTGACGCTGGAACTGAAGACCTCGTGATCCGTGAGCACGCGCTTCACGCCCGCATAGTCGAAGACCATCCAGGTATCCGAGCGGGAATCATGGACGACAGGAGATCGGCTGCGAATTTCTTCGTACGCGGGAAAAGGATTGCGGCGCGTGTCGTGGGAGAAGAAGTCGAGCATCAGGCCTCCAGCAGCGGATCTGGCGACGCCAAATCCGCTTCAAACCTGCCTGTAGACGAAGCTTGCAGCGATTCTGTTTCGCCTGAATTTAATTGCCGGAGCCGGTGGACGCGGCCGGCCTGACGGTCGGATACTTGATGCCGAGCTGTTCCAGATACGTGTCGTATTTCGACGGATCGTAGTAGAACGCCTTCATTTTCGGCCGCCACTGTTCCATGGTTTTCTGGTTGAGCCAGATGGCCGGCTGGTCGTTGGGACGCAGGAAAGTGGTGTAATGCTGTTCCTTGTTCTGGACATTGTTGAAATAATCGTGCGCCTGCTGGACCAATTCCGGATGCAGCAGGATGTCGATCATGGTCATGGCCTGCACCTTGGCGCCCGCGATGACACCTTTGTGCGCGATGGGCGTGGCCATCGAGATGCCGTTGGCCCAGTTGTGGCCGGGGCCGCCGGGGATGTTGGAAGGATAGCTGAGCCGCACGGTGGGCACCGCCCAGGAAACATCGCCGATATCGTCCGAGCCTCCGCCGGTGGGTCCCACGCCGAAACCTTCGTCACCGGTGCCTTCCTCGCGTGGCGCGCGCAATTCGGGAATCTTGGTCGCCAGCCCGGTCACCGGGACCTTCAACTCGCGCTGCAACGCTTTGGCCAGCGTCTCATCGTCGTTGGACCACGCCGGCAGGCCGATCTTCTTGATGTTTTCGTACATCGCCTCCGCGATCGGCTTATTGAAATACGCGGTCCAGGCGCTGCCCAGCAAACGCGAGGTGTAGGTGGTGTCGGTCATCAGCGTCGCGGCTTGCGCCATGTTGTCGCCGATGTGCCAGAGATTCATGATGTGGTCGTAGTCGGCCTCGCGAAAATAAAACCAAATGGCCGCGTTGGGAGGGACAACGTTCGGTTGGTCGCCGCCATTGGTGATCACGTAATGTACGCGCGTGGCCAGCCTCAAGTGCTCGCGCCGGAATTCGTACCCCATGCTCATCAGCTCCACGGCATCCAGCGCGCTGCGGCCGCGCCAGGGTGCTCCGGCGGCGTGCGCGCTCTCGCCTTTGAACATGTATTCCACCGACACCAGGCCGTTTCCGCCGCCCGGTCCGTACGCGGTGCTGAGATTATTGCCGACATGCGTGAACAACACCACGTCGACATCCTTGAACAGTCCGGCCCGCACGAAATAAGCTTTGGTGCCGAGCAGCTCTTCGGCCACGCCCGGCCACAGCTCGATGGTTCCCTTCAGATGCTCGCGCTCCATCACTCGCTTGACCGCCAGCGCCGCCAGGATATTCAGCGGCACGCCGGAATTGTGCCCTTCGCCGTGGCCGGGCGCGCCCTCGATGATCGGATCGTGCCATGCCACGCCGGGCTTCTGCGAAGCCTGCGGAATGTCGTCGATGTCGGAGCCGAGCGAGATCACCGGCTTGCCCTCGCCCCAGGTGGCCAGCCACGCGGTGGGAATCCCGGCCACGCCGTGCTGGACCTTGAAGCCTTCCTTCTCAAGGATTCCAGTGAGATATTTCGACGTCTCAAATTCCTGGAATCCAAGTTCGCCGAAACTGAAGACGCTGTCCACCATCACCTGCGCTTGTTTTTTCATCGCATCGATCTGGCCCGTCAGATCGGCCTTTATGGAAGCCTCTTTCTCGGGGCTCGTCGCCTTGTTCTGCCCAAACAAACACAAGGCGGAAACGGAGAGGGTCAGGGCAAACTTGTACATCGGTGTACGTCCTTTCATTAGGTACAGTCTACGCCAACGCACGAGCAGCGGGGTCGGATTAGAAATTGAATTCCTGGATCAGCGGCGGAGTCTGATCGTAATCGCTGTAGCGGATCCAGGTTGGGCGCACTACGAAATAGGCGACGCCGGGCCAACTGAGGTGACTGCGGCATTCCGGCCATTTCTTGAAATAGACATCTTGATAGGCCGCGAGTTCGCCGGCGCTCGGCTCGCGCGCGTCACCCTGGTACTGCAGCGTTGTCTCTCCCGCCCATCCAATCGCAAACGAGCAGGCCGGATTTGTAATAAGGTTGGGGTATTTTCGGGAGCTCTTGACCGTATCGAAGATAATCTCGAGCTCGGGCGTGACCGCGATTCCGACCAGCGCCGATTGCGGCACGCCTTCCGGCGAAACGCTTCCCAGTACTCCGAGTTTGTAGCGCTCCAGGAACTCGAACAGATCGGACTTGGTGACGCTCGTCACGGGCATGCTCAACGATCAGGCGGCGGCGGGGCGGAAGTCAAGCGCGTCCTAACGAATTCTTTGCGGCGACGTAGGATATACTGTACCTTTACGAGATCAAGTGGAGGAAAAAGCATGAAAATCATGATCCCGATCGTTCTGGGCGCGCTGGCGATTTCAACTTGTGCGGTGGCGCAAACGAATGAGGAAATTATTGAGCGCGCGTTGACCGCCGCGCCGGGAAATGCGCGCGAGGGAGCCACTGTGATTAAGTGGAAGGCTGACTACACCTACGAAACGCTCAAAAAAGGCAACAATAAACTGGTCTGCTACGATCGTTCGGACCAAGCCGGGCGTCAGCCTTTTGCCGTGCAATGCACCAGCCTCGAAAATCTGCCGCGAGTCGCGCAGAACCGGAAGTTCGAAGCGATGGCCGACAGAAAGGCAAGACAGGCTGCCATCGACGCCGCCGAAAAAGATGGAACGCGCGTTAAGCCGGAGTACGGCTCGGTGTTTATCTCCATGAACGGCCCCGACAAGGACCACCTCCGGAAGCACACCACGATCGCGGTGCCGGGGGCGACCAAAGAGTCGCTGGGAATGCCCGACACTCCGGGTCAAGGCGGCGCGTGGCTCATGAATTCGGGCACGAGCACGGCGCACATCATGACGCCGGGCAGCTAGCTTAATCCGAATCGCAGATGTCCGGACAGACGCGCCGGCATATCATGGATCGATGCGCGTCTGCTACCGCGATGAGGTCTTTGACGGTCAATTCCTCCGCACTTTGTCGCACTCCTGTTACTGCGGCGCCGATTGGGGCGAGTGCTGGACCGCCGCACGACAAGTCCCAGAGAAAGATATCTCGCGTTGGTACGAAATATGGATGGAGCTTGCCGCGCGAGTCCAAGCGGAAGCCGAGCAGAGCCGGCAGCGCGGCCATCAGGTCAGCGCGCAGGATGCTTTCCTCAGAGCCTCGAATTACTATCGCAACGCCTACGTTTTTCTGCTCGGCCAGCAAGAGGATGGCAAGCTGCGGCAAGCCTACGATCGGCATTGCATCTGTTTTCGGCAGGCGATCGAGTCGCTCCACTCGGGCTTTGAAGAAGTAAGAATTCCGTACGAGAAAACCAGCCTTCGCGGTTACTTCTTCCAAAGTCCGCACGGACAGACGCCTCGCCCGACGCTTATCTTGAACGGAGGCTACGATAGCACTGCGGAAGAATGCTACCTCTGGAACGGCGTGGCTGCCTTGCGCCGAGGCTATCATTGTCTGATCTTCGACGGCCCCGGCCAAGGTTCGCGCGAATTGAGCAAGGATTGCCATTTCGCCCCGATTGGGAGAACGTGATTCATCCCGTGGTGGACTGGCTTCGAGAGCGGCCGGTTGTCGATATCCAGCGCATCGGGATCATTGGGCTGAGCCTCGGCGGCTATTTGGCTCTGCGCGCCGCGAGCGGAGACCAGAGACTGGCGGCGTGCGTAGCGGACCCGGGACAATTTTCCGTTCTGGATATTCTCCGGGCGCGGCTGCCCGGCTTTCTGGCCGGCAGCCTGCCGGAGCTGCGCGGCGTTTCCGGCCTCCTGTTGCGAAGGATATTGCAAACGCGTTTGCGGCAGCCAACCGCGGGTTGGGCTTTGCGCCGCGGCCTGTGGGTGCACAAGGCTGCCAGCATAGAAGAATATCTGCGCCAACTGGCCGAATACACCCTGGACGGACGAGCGGACCGAATTCGCTGCCCCACGCTGGTTTGTTTTGCCGAAGACGACGACCTCGCCGTTTCCGCGCGCAAAACCTACGACGCCTTGACCAGCGCAAAGGAGTTCATGACTTTTCGCGGAGCCGATGGCGCCGGCGAACATTGCGAAGCGGGCGCGCGATTAGCGTTTCATCAACGAGTCTTCGATTGGCTCGACCAACGGCTTCACAACGACACCAGCCAGACTGCCTAGCAAGCCGATTATCGCCTGAACGGCTTGGTCATTGGTTAACTTACCGTGATCGCGTTCATGAAGTCGAGCGCGCCTGGATTGCGCTCTAATACTTCGCAGTAGTCTTGGAGGTTAACCGCCAGCGATTTTACGATGTTTCCGCAGGATTGGCGCTTGGAATCCGCATGGAATCCACGGGCGGAAAAGCTCTCCGCAAAACAGGCCGGGCAGAAGCGGTTCGCGGCGCATCCGAGGCATCGAACGTTCGATTCATCTATATAAGTCGTGACCATGCGCTCGATAGCCTCCAGATCAAAGCCGCGATAAATGTTACCGATCTCCAAGGTCTGATTTACCTTCTCACAGACAAGAATCTTGCCCGCTGGATTGACGAACATTCTTCTGACGCCCGGCAGGCACTGGCCGTTGGCGTAGTGACAACCGCCGTAGCCCTGGTACAGGCCGCGCTTTTGCAGCTTGATGAAGGGCCCCTCGAAGAGTCCGGCTAAAAACCGGCTTCGGTAGGGGGCTCCGTCGATCAGGTTTCGCTTATATTCTTCCTTCATACTTGCGAAGCCGGCGCCTGGTCCAGGCACTAGATCGGCGTCTGGCTTCAGATTGTCGAAAAATGTCGTGGAGCTCTCCGAGATAGTCGATGCCCGCAGGGAAGCTCCCTCGAACAGCGGGTCAGTATCGAAAAACTCTTTCAGGAGGCGGACATCGTACGGTGGTCCTATTACAGCGGAAAGCCGCACATTCGCTTTGAAGAACGATTCGTCCATGGTGCGAAGGCGCTCCAGCGTGCGATAGACGGCGGCAAACGTATCCTGCCCGCCGGCCGTCTTTCGAAACCGGTTGTGCACTGCCGCCGGTCCATCGATGCTTGCGAGCACGGAAAACGAATGATCGACGAAATACCGTAAAGTCTCGTCAGAGAGTGAGTAGGCATTCGTGGTTAGGCTGAAGCGCGCCGGTCTTTTGGCGTTGTCTTCGACAACGGCGACAGCGGCGCGTATCGCCTCCATGTTCAAAGTTGGTTCACCGCCGTAGAAAGAAACGTACGTCGCGTCAGACTCCCGGTTGCGTACTAAGAAAAATCGAGCAGCGTCTTGCGCCAGTTCCACCGGCATCCAGTTGTTGGCATGCGTCCGCTGATCTTGGTATTGACCCGAGTAGGTGCAGTAAGCGCAACGCAGATTGCATTGCTCTGTCACGCCCAGAATTAGTTGGCTGACCTTGGAATCGAGCGATTTCTTAAACTCATCTTTCGTGATCATTAATGACAAGGATTTCGGCCGCCGATCGCTAAAAAGTCCGGTGTCGCGCGCCGCGCCGATCTCGTCCAGGAGGGCTTGGTCTGATGGGGTCGCCTGCGATAGCTCCCCCCGACCCAGCCCCTTCTCCCGCCACCAGTCCGCGTGGTGCGTGGTCTCCCAAAAATCGCGAGAAACCCGGAGAATCTCGTTCGTTGGCGCATCGTAGACGTAGTTGGCGTCAGCCGTCTTAAAATACAGAAGCGCCGGCGTGCGTTCTGGAGCGGTTAAAGGAGCTGGGACCATGGAAGTTCTCCTAACTTGAAAAGGCCGCGATTGAGTCTTACCGCTGCATAAGGCTCTGGGCGAGACCTCCTCCGGTGCTACTGGACGATTGGTGACTCACCCCCGCGTTGCTTTGCGAGTACGCGTCGGGTGACTGGCAGTTACAACCGCAACTGCAGCTGCATTCGCATGCGCAGGAATGGGGTGGTGGGACGGACGAACCACGCTCGCCCCGGAATACTCGGGCAATCCCAGGCGCAGGCGCCCCGGCGTCTTGCAAGTTCTTCGCAGTTTCGGCGATATTTTGGACAGAAAATTCCGCTGGGGAATCAAGCAATTCTCTCATTTCGTACCTCCTGATGTTGATGTTGAGATTTTAATCGCGCCACGGGTTAGGGGACGGCGCGTGCGTAGACCGGCACTTGTAGCACCAGATCGTTACGGCTTGCGCCGTGGGTGTTATGAATGCGGCTTTTCAAGATCCGGGAAAATGCCCCACCCTGCCACGCCCAGCGTTGCGCCAGGTTCCCCTCTCGGCGCGGCCCTGCCCGGCCAGATCGTAAGATAATAGGAATATGCGATTGCTGTTACCTGTCGTGCTCTCTGTCTCTGGAGCGTTGTTGGCCGCCGAGATCGGCACAGTGGAGGAGATCGTTGCCAAGTGCAACGGCGATATCATCACCAGAACCGATCTGGCCCGCGCTCGCCAGCAGCTCATCACCGAACTTCGCGAGCAAGGCTTGGCGGGATCCGCCTTGGAACAAGCCTTGGCGGAGCGCGAAAAGAACCTGCTGCGCGACAAGGTCGATCAGCTGCTGCTGGTGCAGAAAGCCAAGGATCTGGACATCAATGTGGACAGCGATGTGACCAAGCAACTGGCCAAAATCCAGCAGGATTCCGGCATTGCCGATCCCGACAAATTCCACGACTACATCAAGGAACAGAGCGGCGTGCCCTTTGAAGATTTCAAAGACGAGATGAAAAAGAGCATGCTGACCCAGCGCGTGGTCCGGGAAGAAGTCAGCGATAAGATTCCCATCAAGCACGAGGATGTTGAGAAGTACTACAACGAACACAAGTCCGAGTTCGTACGCGAGGAGCGCCTTTATTTGCGCGAGATTCTTGTTTCCACCGAGGGCAAGGACGACGCCGGGGCTGCCGCGGCCGACAAAAAGGCCAAGGATCTGGTGTCGCGCGCCCGCCGGGGCGAGCGCTTCGCGGAGATGGCTCGAGACAATTCCGATGCGCCCAGCGCCAAAGACATGGGCTCGCTTCCACCCTATAAGAAGGGCGACCTGGCCAAGGACCTCGAGGACCTGGTTTGGAATCAACCCAAGGGCTACATTACGGATCCGATTAAGAGACCGAATGGATTCCTGATCCTGCGCGTTGAGGAGCATCAGAAGGCCGGACAAGCCGAGCTCGCCGAAGTCGAAAACGAGGTGACGGATAAGCTGATGCGGCCGCGCATGGAGCCGGCCATGCGCCAATTTCTTACCAAGCTTCGCCAGGATGCCTTTCTGGAAATTAAGGCCGATTACATCGATACGGGAGCGGCTAACGGAAAAGATACCGCCTGGGTAGATCCGGCGCAGCTCAAGCCCGAGACCATTAGCAAGACCGAAGTCGCCAGCGTGGCTCATCGCAAGCGGCTGCTGTGGATGGTGCCGGTGCCGGGAACCACCACCGGCGTCGTCAGCAGCAGCTCCAAGTAATTCATGAAGTCGCCCTACGTCCGCGAGCTGAAGCCGAACCAGGTGATCACGACCACCTTCCTGGTTCACCTCAAGGACGTGCGCCAGAAAAAATCGGGCGAACCTTACCTCTCGCTGTTGTTAGCCGACCGGACCGGCGAGGTGGACGCCAAGATGTGGGACAACGTCGCCGAGGTGATGGACACCTTCGATCGCGACGACTTCGTCAAGGTAAAGGGGCTGCTTCAGATTTTCCAGAACCGCCCGCAGCTTACCATCCACAAGATGGCTCGCGTGCTGGATTCGGACATCGATTTCGGCGATTATTTCCCGGTCTCCGAGCGCGATCCGATGGAGATGTTCGCCGAATTGCGCGGCCTGGTGGCTGAAATCGACAACGTGCATCTGCGCGGTTTGCTGGATGCATTCCTGGATGACGAACCGCTGGCTCGCATGTACCGCACGGCGCCCGCCGCCAAGCACGTTCACCACGCCTGGCTGGGCGGATTGATCGAGCATGTGCTTTCGGTCTGCCATCTGTGCCGCATGACGGCTGCACACTACCTTTATGTCGATTTGGACCTGCTGCTGGCCGGCGCGATTCTTCACGATATCGGCAAGGTGGCCGAGCTGACCTACGACCGCAGCTTCGGCTACAGCGCCGAAGGCCAATTGCTCGGCCATATCGTGATCGGCTTGCGGCTGGTGCACGAGAAGCTCCAGCGCTTTCCCGATTTTCCGCCCAAGCTCCGCGTTCTCCTGGAGCACCTGATCGTAAGCCATCACGGCGAATTGGAGTTCGGTTCGCCCAAGGTTCCGCTCTTCCCGGAAGCCCTGTTGTTGCACCATCTCGACAATCTGGACTCCAAGATGGAGTGCATGCACAAGCTGCTGGCGAGCGACCGGCACGTGGAAGGTTTTTGGACTGGCTACAGCAATTCGCTGGATCGCGCGCTTCTAAAGAAGTCGAAATATCTGGATGAAGAAGTTGAAGATGAAGCCGCGCAAGCTGCTGCACCCTCTGCATCCGCGCCGCTGGCGGAGTTGTGCCAACCGGAGCCGCCCGTCTCTGGGCCGGAGCCAATCGTGAACCAGCAGCCGGCAGCGGAGCCGGCCCCGGCGTTCGCGGAAACCCGGAACGCTCCCCCGGGGCCCAAGTCCGAGTTCGCCGAAAAATTGCGTCAAGCTTGGCGCAAGGAGCCGTGAGTGCGCCGCCACCGGGCTAGCGAGATCCCTCCTCCGCTCGAGCTGGAATGTCTGAAGGTGCTCTGGAACCTGGGCGAAGGCAGAGTCAAGGACGTGCGCCTCGGCTTGACCGCCAATCGCAATCTGGCTTATACGACCGTCATGACCGTGCTGGACCGTCTGGCGCGCAAAGGCGGAGTCGCGCGCCGCAAAGCCGGCCGTTCTTTTGTCTATGCGCCGGTCCTGAGTAAGGATGGCCTGCGAAGACTCGCCGTTCGCGACCTGGTGGACAGCTTTTTCGAGGGCTCCGAGGACGCGCTGCTGGCTTATTTGCGCAACATCGATGCCCCGCCGGCAGCCGTGAACCAGCAGTCCGCGGAAACCCGGATCGACACCGCGCTCTTGTAAGCGCGCGCTCAGACGGCGTGCTTGGCAATCCGTTTTTTGCGATCGAAGGAGTGCGATACCGCCAGCCCCACCGCAACCACCACCACGCAGCCGATCACGTTGAACCAAAGGAATGAGATTGTGGTGAAAAAATTAGCGGCGAAAATGGCCGCCTCTCCCGCCAGCACGCCCACGAACGCGCCATTCGGTCCGACTGACTTGAAAAAGAACGCCAGCACGAAAACCCCCAGCAATCCGCCGTAAAACAGCGATCCTATGATGTTCACCGCCTGAATCAACGCGCCAAAGTTTCTGCCGTACTGCGCGAAACCCACGGCCACCAAACCCCAGAAGACGGTGGCCACTCGCGATGCGGTCAAGTAATGATGGTCCGGAGCCGAGCGGTTGATATGCCGCCGGTAGATGTCGATCACCGTCACCGTGGCCAGGGCGTTAATTTCGCCGGAGGTCGACGACATGGCGGCTGAAAAGATCACGGCGATCAGCAGGCCCACCAGACCGGCGGGCAGATAGTGAGTAATGAACGTCAGGAAAATGTAGTTGGTGTCGTCAAAATCCTTGCCCACCAATTGTTCGCCTTCCGCGTGTGCTTGGTTCAAGTCGCGTTCGGCGTTCTGAAATTGGCTCAGGATCGTTCGACGCGTGTCCGGATCCGCGCCATCCCGCGCGCGCACGTATTCTTCGGCGGCGGCCTTGCGCCGGGCAAACGCTTCTTCATAGCGCTGCTCGATCCCAGGCAGGCGCGCATTACCGCGTACGTTGGCTAGTTCCACCGGCTGGAACAGCACCGGCGGGCGCATGAAGATGAAAAACACGAACACCATGGCGCCGATGAACAGGATAAAGAACTGCATCGGGACTTTGGCCATGGCGTTGAAAATCAAACTCAGACGGCTTTGTTCGATGGATTTTCCGCTGAGATAGCGCTGCACCTGCGACTGATCGCAGCCGAAATAGGCCAGCGCCAGAAACATTCCGCCTATCACGCCGCTCCAGATGTTATAGCGGTCGTTCCAATCGAAATGAAATGTCACCGCGTTCAGCCGGCCCGCGGCTCCGGCCAGCGAAACGGCGTCGTGGAACGAAACACCGGCCGGAAGAAGATGGATTGCCATGAACAATGAGATCCACAAGCCGGCGAAAATCAGCATCATTTGCGGAACGTCGGCCCAGGTGACGGCCTTGATGCCGCCGTAAGCGGTATAGCTCACGATCAGGACGCCCATGAGAACCGCTGTCAGCCGGTCCGACCATCCCAGAACGATCGAAAGCACCACCGCCGGTGCGTACAGCGAAAGCCCCGCGGCGAGACCACGCTGAATCAAAAAGATCCCGCTGACCAGCGCGCGCGTCTTGGCGTCGAAGCGGCGCTCCAGGTATTCGTAGGCGGTGTAAACGCCCGAACGATGAAAAATGGGAACGGCGGTGGCGGATAGTACCAGCATCGCCAGCGGCAGCCCGAAATAGAATTGCACAAAACGCATCCCATCTACGTAGGCTTGGCCGGTGGTGGAGATGAACGTAATCGCGCTGGCTTGCGTCGCCATGATGGAGAGCCCCATGGCGTACCACGGCATCGATTTGCCGGCCAGGAGGAATTTGTTTACAGTGCTGCTGCCGCGTCCACGATACAGGCCGTAGCTGACTATGAAAGCCAGCCACACGAACATCACCGCCCAGTCCAGCGGCCTCATGGGGCGAACGCCCGGGAGAAAAGATAGAACCCGGCGATCAGGCAGGCCAAATAGATCACCACGAAGATGTAGACATTTTTCCAGGTGCGCAGAAACGGAGGCGGGGCGTCCGCGGTTCGCGAAGGAGCATGCTCTGGTTTCTTACTCACAAGGCGCGCCCACGGTGCGAACGCGGCGTTGTAATATAAATTACTAAGGGGCCAACGAGCGAATCACGTGAAACCGGAATCGATTTGCGACGATAGAATTGTGGCACCACGTATATTAAACATAATACGTGACGCCGGGGAGGCGCCGCGATGAATGGCGTCATGAAACCAACGCCACGCTGGTGGCGAAAAACGGGCGAGTGGTTGCGATCGGGACTGGGGCGCAGTCCCGCCGGGCTGCGAATTGGTCTGGCTCTCGGCGGCGGCTTTGCGCGCGGCATCGCACACGTCGGTGTCTTGAGGGTTCTGGAAAGAAATAGAATTCCCATCAGCGCGATTGCGGGCGTCAGTTCCGGCGCGATTGTGGCGGCTGCCTGGGCCAGCGGATCCACGGCGGACGACATCGAGAAGGTCGCGCTCTCCATGAAATTTCGCGACGTCGCCAGATGGACTTTGAATTTGCGAGGCCTGGCCGGCAACGATCGGATGATTACTTTCCTGACGCGGCTGCTGAAAGCAAATCGTTTCGAAGACATGAAAACTCCGTTGGCGATTGTTGCCACGGACCTGGTGCGCGGCAAGCCCGTAAGTTTTCACGGTAAGGGCGACGTCGTATTTCCCATCCGCGCCAGTTGTGCTTATCCCGGCTTGTTTCTTCCGCTGCGGCACGAAGGCCGGCTGCTGGTGGATGGCTTCGTTTCCATGGAAGTGCCGGCGGAAGTGCTGCTACAGTTGGGAGCGAACTATGTGATCTCGGTGGCCATTCCCAACAATGATGGCATCGAGGACTACGGCAACATGTTCTCGGTGGTGAGCCGCTGTTTTCAGGTGATGAGCGCGCGCACCGAGAATAGTTGGCGGCGCTATTCGAATGTGGTGATCGCGCCGGGGGTTGCGACCATGTCTTGGGATTCATTTCCCAGCGCCAAGAGATTGATCGAGCTGGGAGAGCAAGCCGCGCAGGCGGCGCTGCCCGAGATCCTGGGTGCTTTGCGTGCGTACGGCGTGGATCTGGACGCCAAAACGAAGCCATTGCCTCAGACCGCTTGACGGTTTCTGGACCCTCAGGTGACCCTCTCCACCGGCCGGAACGGGGCTCCTCCCGTAAGGCCGGATACAATTAAAGTAGAATGGGTAAAGTCGAAAATCCTCCTCAAGTCCGCGTGCTGGTCGTGGACGACGAAGACAACCAGCGAGCCGGCCTGGCGAAAATGATCCAAGCCTGGGGCATGGCGGTGGAGACAGCCGCCGATGGCCAGGAAGCCTTGGACAAAATGAGCGAGAATCCGGCGCACGTACTGATCACCGATCTCATGATGCCGCGCGTGGACGGGTTTGAGCTCCTGAAGCGCTTAGGCACTCAGGGCACGCTTCCCCCAGCCATCGTTCTCACGGCTTTCGGGAATATCGAAACCGCGATCCAAACCATCCTGGATCTGCACGCTTTTTGGTTTTTGGAAAAGCCGATGCAGCCCAGCCAATTGAAAGTCCTGTTGGAGCGCGCCGCCGACACAGAGCCGCCTGGTGGAGAAGGCCGAGCGCTTGGAACGCCGGCTGGCCTATCACGGCGTGCTGGTGGATTTGGTGGGCGGCTGTGGGCCCATGCAGCAGGTGTTTTCGCTGATCCAGCAAGTGGCTCCCTCCAAGGCGCCCGTGCTGGTGACCGGCGAAAGCGGTACCGGCAAGGAGCTGGTGGCCCGAGCGGTTCACCAGTTGAGCCCGCGCCACGATGGACCGTTCGTGGCTATCAACTGCGCCGCGCTTCCCGAAACGCTGATGGAGAGCGAGCTGTTCGGACACGAAAAGGGAGCCTTCACGGGAGCGGTGGAGCGCCGCGCAGGCTGCTTCGAGCTGGCCCAGCACGGCACCTTGTTGCTGGATGAGTTGGGTGAAATGCCGGTCGGCACGCAAGCCAAATTGCTGCGCGTGCTGGAAGATTCCTGTGTGCGGCGTTTAGGCGGCAAGACCGAGATCGCCGTGGACGTGCGCGTGGTCGCCTCCACCAACAAAGTGGTGGAAGAGGCCTTGCGGAAAGGCGAGCTGCGCGAGGATCTCTACTACCGCCTCAACGTGTTTCAGATCACTCTGCCTCCGCTGCGGCAGCGCAGTGGCGATGTTCCACTGCTCACTGAGGCGCTTATCCAGAACCTCAACCAGAAGCATGACACTCGGGTGGTGGACGTGCATCCGGACGTCGCCGAGCAGTTCAAACGATATTCCTGGCCAGGCAATGTGCGTGAGCTGCGGAATGTGTTGGAGCGAGCCGTGATTCTGGCCGGCGAGGGCACCATTACAGCGCACCACCTGCCCCGCGATTTCGGTGTTCCGCCCGGGTCCCGCGCTCCCCAACAAGTGGCTGAGCCGGACGCGGTCCGTTTGCCTGTGGGCACTACCGTGGGAGACGCCGAAAAGGCGCTCATTCAAATGACGCTGCAGCACACGCGCAATAATAAGACGCGGGCCGCTGAGATTCTGGGCATCAGCCTCAAGACCCTGTTCAACAAACTCAAGGAGTATGGAGCCGCGGAAGCGGAGGCCGGCGCCGGGGAATAGCTCTCGATGTCTCTCAAGGCGCGGCTTCGAATCGCGATTGTAGCGCTGGTCACGCTGATCGTGATCGCCATGTCGACACTGTACTTGTACGACTTCACGCACCTGTCGTTCCGCTCCGCGTTTGACCGCGCCGACGTGGTCGCCGACGAGGTGTTTGGCAACCTCATCGCCAGGCTGGGGAGCACGCCCACGCCAGCCTCCATCGACGAATTGAAGCAGCGTTGGACGCTCGCGGTTCGCACGGATCCGGATGTCTCCCGGATGCTGATCCGCATGCTCGCTAACGAGAAGCTGGTGTCGTCCATCCAGATTGCCGACGAGCGCGGCGCCGTTCTTTCGGCTTCGGACCCGGAGCTAGCCGGAACTAAGCTGCGTAGGAGCCGAAGTTTTAAGGCGGTCCAGTCCGAGCTCTGGATTCAGAACCTGTGGGATTTGATGACGCAGAGTGAAGACTATACCACCACCCGGACGCTGGGCGTGAACAATCGGACTTTTTTCCAGATCGTCGTGGCCGTTAAATCGGACTTCGTGCGGCACGACGTCGAACCCGCGCTCAAGAATCTGGCGCTGGCCTTTGGGGCATCTCTATTCATCGCGATCTTCCTGGGCTTCGTGGTCCCGAATCTCGTGCTCGATCCGTTAGGCCGTATGAGCCGTACTATCGATTCCATCCTGTCGGGACAGCCCGGCCAGTTGCCGCCCGCACCACAGCGGGAGACCCGCGAGTTCGCGGCCGTGCAATCGAAATTGACCGTGCTGGGCGAGCAGTTTCGCGGAGCCAAACAAGACGCGCTGGAGCTGCGCAGCAACGTCGAGCACTTGCTCGAAAGATTGGAAGAAGCTGTTCTGCTGTTCGACAATTCCGGCCGGCTTCTGCTGGCTGGCGCGCCGGCCGAGCGTTTATTGGGCAGGACCCAGGGGGAGATGGCCGGGCGTAGTCTCGAAGAGTTGTTTCCGCTTTCCAGCACGCTCGGCAGCGCCATCGGTACTGCGGTGCTAAACCGGCAGCCGGTGCGAGACCAAACCGTGACCTTAGCGCGCGACGGTGGTCCGCCGCAGAAGTTGTTGGTCAGCGTGCAGGTGCTGGCGCGGCGACCCGGCGAAGAACCCATGGGTACCCTGATCGAAGTTCGCGACGTGGAAAGCCGCAGACAGCTCGAACGGCATCTCGACCTTACTTCCCGGCTGGCGGCGCTCAGCCGGCTGACCAGCGGCGTAGCCCATGAGATTAAGAACCCGCTGAATGCCATGGCACTGCAGCTGGAATTACTGAAGGGAAAACTGGACGGCGATCAACCCGAAGTGGATGTAATCGCGCGCGAGATCAAACGTCTGGACAACGTGGTGAAGACCTTCCTCAGTTTCAACCGGCCTATCGAACTGGAAGCCAAGCGGCTGGACCTTAGCGATTTGGTGAGCCAGGTAATCGATCTGGTATCTCCCGATGCGGCCGCCAAGCAAATCCGCATCGATGCCGATCTGAAGCCTGGTGTAGAAGCGAGCGGCGATGCCGATCTGCTGCAACAGGCGATTCTGAACGTCATCAACAACGGCATGGAATCAATGCCGCAAGGCGGGACATTGACGGTGCGGACGCTGCGCGACGGGGCCGATTGCCGCTTGGAGATCGGCGATTCCGGTTGCGGTATCCCTCCCGAACTCCGCGACCGGATCTTCAATCTGTACTTTACGACCAAGCAGCACGGTTCCGGCATCGGCTTGGCCACCACCTTTCGCGTGGTGCAACTGCACGGCGGCACAATCGATTTTGTGAGCCAGTTGGGAAAGGGCACCACTTTTCGGCTGCGTTTTCCCGGAATGGTAGACTACCGGAGTGAAGTGTTCCACTCGGCCAGCAACGTTTCCTGAGGGCGATAATAGGCGCCGGAATCGTTTGCTGTGGGGCTCAATTCTGCTTGCGGTGCTGGCTGTGGCCGAATCTTCGTGTCACAAGAGGCAGGTGCTGATTCCGAGTTCTCCGCCAGCCCCAGTCCCTTCCGCACCGGCCGAGGCTGCACCGGCCGCGGCCAAACCGGCGCCACAAGAAATTCCGGCGCCGCCGTCGTTAGCACCGGCAGCTCCAGCGCCTGGGGCCGAAAGCGCAATACCAAATCAACCCACCGCGCCGCCGCCTGCTCCAGCCAGGTCCACGCGCCGGCCGTCGCGTCAGGCACCCGCGCCCGCCGCTCCCGCCGCGGCCCAGCCGGCCCCCAATGCGGCGCCTGCGCCCCAGCTTGCGATTGTTCTTACGCCTGACCAGCAGCGCCAATACAACGCCGATGTCGACCAGAGTCTGCAGCGCGCTGAGGCCAGCCTGAAATCCATCGGCAATCGGCAATTGACGGAGCAACAGCAGGCCAGTTTGGACGAGGTGCGGAACTTCATCCGTCAGGCCCAGGCCACCCGAGCCACCGATCTTCCGGGCGCTCGACGGCTGGCCGAGCGGGCCGAGGTGCTGGCAGGCAACCTGGCGAACACCCTACACTAGGCCCCTCAAAAGCAAAAACGCACGAGCATGCCAGGGAACTGTATCCCCAGCAGCCCGTGCGTTTGTAATGCAGTGGACGGCTGTCAGTTATTGAGCCGCGGTCGGCGAGTTCTGCGCCGTCGCGCCGTCGCCGTTCAGGTCCAGCGTGTAGATCTTGATGTCCACCCGCCGGTTCTCCTTGCGCGCCGCGCTGGTCTTGTTGTCGGCATCGGGGAAATCGCTGCCTACGCCCAGTTCGCGAATCGAGCGCAGCGGGATGTTACGTTCCACAGCCAGGTAGTGCACCACCGCGTCGGCCCGTTTGCGGCTCAACTCGCGGTTATAGGTCTTGTCCCCGCTGCGATCGGCGTAACCTTCCACTTCCAGCACATAATTCTTCATGCCGCCGATTTTCTGAACCGCATCGTCCAGCTTGGCCTGCTCATCCTTGCTGAGGTTGCTGCGATTGAAACCGAAATGGATTTGCTCAGTGCCGACCAGCTTGTAATTATTCAAGTTCTGAAGCGAGGTATCCAGCTTCTGGTCCACTTTGGTTGCGCTTTGCTGGGCCTGCTGCGCGGCACTATTAGCGCTATCGGCGCGTTGAGCGGCGTCGGCGGCAGCACTGTTGGCTTTTGCTGCGGCATCGGAGGCTTCCTGCGCTTTGCGGCCAGCCTCAACAGCCTTCTCATCGGCAGTGGCTACCTGGCGATCCAGATCTCCAATGGCCTGCTTCTGATCGTCGGTCTGCTTCTGCAGTGAGGTAACCTGAGTCTGAGTCTGGTTCACCTGATTCTGCACCGGCGCAATGGCTTCTCGGACGTGCTTCTTCGTGGCACAACCCGAGGTGGCCAGTAACAGCGCACCAAATGCGCCTACGAATACAAAACTATTACGCGTCATACGCGACGTTCTCCTCTCGCGTAACAAGATAGCACGCCGAGAGCCAAAACGTAACTATGTGATCTTGTTGGATATATTGCAGGTAAGCCGGTTTGTAAAAGTTGCGCGGCGGTTGCACATTTGACACGATGCCCCCTTTGCGTGACGCGTTGTGGCGAGAATATGACTGCGTCCCGCGACTGTGGTGCGTTAAATTAGTTTCACGTGCAAAGTTATGACCTGATTGTGATCGGCTCCGGCCCAGCCGGACAACGCGCTGCCATTCAAGGGTCCAAAATGGGCAAGCGTGTAGCGGTAATCGAGCGGCGGGAGGTGCTGGGCGGCGTCTGCGTCAACACCGGCACCATTCCCAGCAAAACCTTCCGGGAAGCTGTGCTGCATTTGTCCGGTTATTACTACCAGAACATCTATGGCGTGAACTATCGCCTTAAAGAGAAGATCACGATGGCGGACTTGGCGCTGCGAGTCCAGCATGTGATCAAAACCGAAGTGGATGTCATCCAGGCGCAGCTATCGCGGAACAATGTTGAGCTCATCAGCGGCGTCGCGAAGTTCGGGGATCCTCATACCGTGCAGGTGCAGAACTTGCGCGGCGAGCAAACTTATGGGGCGGACACGGTGGTCATAGCCACTGGGACGCGGCCGGCTTGCTCTACTCAAGTGCCGCTGAACGGCCGCAATATCATCGATAGCGATCATGTCCTCGAAATGGCCGACGTCCCCGGGACGCTGCTGGTGGTGGGAGGCGGCGTCATCGGTGTCGAGTACACCTGCATGTTCGCCACTCTGGGCGTGCGCGTGATCCTGATAGAAAAGCGGCCGCGGCTGCTGGAGTTTGCCGATGCCGAGATGGTGGAAGCGCTGTCCTACCATTTGAGGGACCATCGAGTGACGATGCGCCTCAATGAGGAGGTGCAGAGCGTGGAAGAAAGGCCGGACGGCGGTGTGGTGGCGAACCTGGTGAGCAAGAAGAAGGTCTCCGGCGATGCCTTGCTCTACGCGGTCGGCAGACAGGGCAACGTGGATGATCTGAATCTGGCCGCGGCTGGAATTCAAGCCGACGCGCGCGGCCGGATTACGGTGGACGCAGAGTACCGCACCTCGCAACCGCACATATTCGCGGTAGGCGATGTCATCGGATTCCCCAGCCTGGCATCGGTTTCGATGGAGCAGGGCCGAATTGCAGCGGCGCACGCATTCGGCAAAGATGTACACTCCAATCCGGCCGGCTATCCATATGGGATTTTCACCATCCCGGAAATCTCATTCATCGGAAAAAACGAGGAACAGCTCACCGACGAAGATGTTCCCTATGAAGTCGGCGTTGCGTACTATCGCGAGATCGCCCGCGGCCAAATCCGTGGGGACACAACCGGCCGTCTGAAGTTGATCTTTCACCGAGAGTCGAAGCAAATCCTGGGGGTCCACATCATCGGAGAAGGGGCTTCGGAGCTGTTGCATATTGGCCAAGCCGTCATGATTCTCGGCGGAACGGTGGAGTACTTCGTCGATACGGTTTTCAACTATCCTACGCTGGCCGAATGCTATAAGGCTGCCGCATTCAATGGTCTGAACAAGCTGTCTCGATTGGGTGACTCGCAAGCCAGCGGCGCACCCGCGGTGTGATGCATGGCTCGAGCGATTGGGATCACGACCGCGGAACATATCGCTACGGGATTGGTGCAGGGCGAGCGCCTGGCGGGACTCTTGCGCGTGTACGCGGAAGACTCGGATTCGCTCTCGAGCATGCCTCCGGCTGAGATCGCCGCCTGCATTGTCCGCGAAATCCAAGCTGTCGATCCTAATTCCGAAGCGCGCGCCGTGGGTGTTGCGCTGCCTGGAATCATACGCGATGGATTCGTCGAAGAATCTCCCAATCTCCGCCAGTTAAAAGGCGCTCACATGCGGAATCTGATCTCGCAGGCGCTGGTAGAGGCCGGGATCTCCGCGCCCGTCGCGGTGTTCAACGATGCCGATGTGATGGCAGCCGGCCTGGCCGCCACGCGCGGTCTGCTGGATCAACAAATCCGGGTCTGGACCCTCGGCAATGGCATCGGATTCGGAGTTTATCCGTGGCGCGAAGGCGTTTGGGAGGGCGGCCACATCGTCGTGTCGCTCGATCCGCGAGAGCGGTACTGCCGCTGCGGAGGAATTGGACACCTGGAAGGCGTGATGGGTCATCGCGCCATGCGGCTTCGGTTCCTGGACATGGAGCCGGACGAGATTTTCGAAAATGCCCGTCAAGGCGATCCACGTTGTGCCGATTTCGTGAAGTTGTGGCATCGTGCTCTGGCGGCCGGCACCGCGAGTTCCATCCACATGGCTGGGCCTGGAAAATTCTTTATCTGCGGCTTCAACGCCAGGCATCTCGACGTGAACCTGCTCAATCAGTACCTGCACGAGATGGTCAAAATGAGCCCGCTGCAGGGTTACGTCCTCGAAGTTGTTCCGGGTGGAGACGAAATCGGGGTGGTGGGCGCGGCGGTGAATGCCTTGCGCGCGGCGTTTCCGGCGTGACCCGAACGCTGGCGGCGTTCAGGTACACTAACACTTTCCATGCGCGAGCAAATCTGTCCTGCCAGCGCCGTCAATGGCGCCATTGAACTCCCGGGCGACAAATCCATTTCCCACCGCTATGGCATGCTGGCTGCCGATTGCGGAAGGCGCCACGCAAATCGCGAATTATTCGACCGGAGCGGATTGCCAATCGACGCTAGGTTGCATGCGTGGCGCTGGGCATCGAGATAGAGAATCGAGAGGGTGTCATTGAGATTCAAGGGCGCGGCTTCAATGGTTTGCGCGAGGCCGCGGCGATGTTGGACGCGGGCAACTCGGGCTCCACCATTCGAATGCTGTCTGGAATTCTGGCGGCTCAGCCGTTTGTGACGCGCATCGGCGGCGACGAATCTCTGTCGCGACGGCCCATGGATCGCATGATGACGCCGCTGGCGCAAATGGGAGCGTGCATCGACGCGCGCGAAAATAGCTTTCCGCCGCTGACCATTCGCGGCCAGCAAGCTGCATCCGATCGAATACACGCTGCCGGTGGCGAGCGCACAGGTGAAGAGCTGCGTGCTTGCTGGCCGGGCTTTACGCCGAAGGGCGAACCACGGTGCATGAGCCGGTGCGGACGCGCGATCATACCGAGCTCGCGCTGCGCGAATTCGGCGCCGACTGGTGGAAGTGCAGGGCCGCTCCATCACGTTGACCGGTCGGCCGCGTCTGCATGGCCTGCGAGCTGCACGTGCCCGGCGATCTTTCGTCGGCCGCATTTTTCCTGGTGGCCGCGCTGATCGTTCCCGAGTCCGGCCTGACGATTCACGGCGTCGGATTGAATCCCACGCGTTCCGCGCTGCTCGATTTTCTGGCGGAGATGGGCGCGCAGATCAAGATTCTGGATGTCAGCTCCACCGGGCGGCGAACTAATCGGCGACGTGCTGATCCGCAAATCGCGCGATCCGAGGAGGCGTTCTCGAAAAAGCGCGAACCGCCGCGCTGATCGACGAGATTCCCGTGCTGGCGGTACTGGGCGCGGCAAGCGAAGAAGGACTGATCGTGCGCGATGCATCCGAGCTGCGCGTGAAGGAGACCGACCGCATCGCCACCATCGCCGAAAATTTCAGCCGCATGGGCCTGACGGATCGAGGTTCACGAGGACGGCTTCGAAGTTCCCGGCAGGCAGCAATTTCATGCCGCGGAAGTGGATTCGTTCGGCGATCATCGCATCGCGATGGCGTTCTCAGTGGCGGCACTCGCCGCCGATGGGCCATGCGCATTCTGGGCGCGGAAGCGGCCTCCGTGTCTTTTCCCGAATTTTTCGATACACTACAGCGAGTCGCCGAGTAAATCTGAATGGCTGTTGCAGACCTAACTCTGGAAGGTTTGGTTCACGATCTGAACAACGTTTTTCAGACCATCGCGGAAAGCGCGGAACTGCTCGGAGACGATCCCAAGTGGGAGAAGCTGGCCCACACGCTGCAACGTAGCGCGGGCCGCGGGCATCGGATCGCGCACAGCATTCTCGGAACAGAATCGCTCGGCCACCGAACTCGCTCCCATCATCGAAAATGCCTCGCAGTTCTGCCAGGACTATCTGGAGTACGCCAACGGCCCGAAGATCGAGTTCTGCTCGCGAGATCGATCCCGATTTTCGGCTTGAAGGGCGATCCGGCCGGATGGGAGCGCGTCTTCGTGAATCTCTTCCTGAATTCAGCGCAGGCCGGCGCGAAGAAAATTCGCATTTGCGCGCACGGCAATCAAATCGTGGTGAGCGACGACGGTCCCGGGATCGCGCTCGAGCTGCTTCCCCGAATTTTTCAAGCCGCGCGTGTCGACGAAATCGATCATCTCCGGCCTCGGGCTCTACGTCGTGCAGTCGATCGTGGAGCAGAACGGAGGGACAGTTACGGCCGAAAACGGTCTTAGGCGGCGGCGCGGTGTTTACGCTAGCTCTATAGACGGCATTCCGCCGCTCACGCGCCAGGTTCATTAGCGCGCGACTTGGTCTCGGCTATCCGGTACGCCTCGTCCAGAATCTCGACCACGTGCGCCACGCGCTGGCCCTGGCCGAATTTCTTCACTCCGGCGCCGAGTTGCAACATGCATCCGGGATTCGACGCTGCGATCACGGGCGCGCCGGTGGCGTTCACGGCTGTCCATTTTTTTCTTGAGCAGCGCCATCGCCATGCCGGTGTGAACCACGTTGTAGATTCCCGCGCTGCCGCAGCACAGGTCGGAGAGCGGCATCTCGCGAAGCTCCAGGCCGGGAATCGGACGCGAGCAGCTTGCGCGGCGCGGAGCGGATCTTTTGGCCGTGCGCCAGATGGCAGGAGTCCTGATAGGTGACCGTGAGTGGCACGCTCGCCCATCGGCGGATTCAGCTCGATGGAGGCGAGAAACTCGTTGACGTCCTTCACTCAGCGCCGAGAACCGGCGCGCCTTCTCGGCGTACTCCGGATCGTGCTCCAGCAGCTCGCCGTATTCTTTCAAGCGTCGATCCGCAGCCGCCGGCGTTGGTGATGATCGCGTCGAAGCCGCCTTCCAAGAGCGCATCGATATTGCGCCGCGCCAGCTTGCGCGCCTCGTCGCGAATCCCGCGTGCACATGCAGCGCGCCGCAGCAGGTCTGGGCCGGCGGGAATGGACACTTCGCAGCCGTTCTTCTGCAATACGCGCACCGTGGCTTCGTTCAAGCGCGCGAAACTGATGTTCGCGATGCAGCCGCCTAGAAACGCCACGCGATAGCGCCGCTCGCCTTCCGCCGGCAGCGTCTTGCCGTAATAGGCGAAGAAAAACGGCGTTTCGATTTCCGGCGCCAACGATTCCGACTTCGCGCAGGCGCGCGGGCAAGAAAGCCGGGCATGCCGGCCAGCCGCTTCAAACCGCTCGCCTGATACAGATGCATCAGGGCGCCGGCGATTTCCAGGTTCAGCCTGGAAGGCAGCAGCTTACGGAAAACGATCCAGCGCAGGAAGCGCTCGCGCCACGGCCGCCGGATTTGGTCTCGATTTCGGCGCGCGCCGCTTCCACCAACCGTCCGTACTCCACGCCCGAAGGGCACGCCGTCTCGCAGCCGCGGCAGGCCAGGCACAGATCGATGTGCTCGATGTACGACGGGCTGATCGGCGCGCCCCCGGCCACCTGCGCCATTTGATAAATCCGCCCGCGCGGCGAATCCATTTCCACGCGCAGCTCGCGATAGGTGGGGCAGGCGTTCAGGCAAAGCCCGCAGTGCACGCAGCGGTCCAGATCGGATTGCTTGGTTTGTCGAATCCGGCGCGGCGCGACATCAGATGCGGCCATACAACCTGCCGCGGTTCAGAAGGCCCTGCGGGTCGAACATTTCCTTGACCTTCTTCATCATCGCAAAATCGTTGCCGGGCTGCGGCCACAGCTCGGCGGTTTCGCGATAGCTTCTGCGGTGCGAACTCCACCACGCTCGTGCCGAGCGCGGGAAGACGCAGATCGCCGAAGCTGCTCGAAATAGCCATAACAAACCCCGAGCCGGCGCGAGCCAGAGCGGGCGTGGGAAAGCGATTCCAACACGTTGCCAACTTCAGAGAGCGCGCAAGACACGCGCAGCACGGCGCCGTCGGGATGATCGCGCAGGAAGTCGCGGCGTGGATTCGCGCAGGTCGTCGCCACAACGCGAACTCTTCGTTCTTCGTCCAGCGATTCGGCACGCACTCAGCTCGCGCGAGTAACGGTCCAGCACCGCCGGGCTGCCGCCCGCTTGAACCAGCGAGATCGATAGCCTTGCGGGGATTTGATGATATCCACGGCGCAAGGCTGGAGTCTGGCTTTTCAGAATCCTGTCGCGTGCCACGATCGTTTCGGCGGCGCGTACGAACTCCTGCTTGAACGTGCGTGTCCCGGCCGGCCTCGGATGCAGCTTGAAATTCACCACCGCTATGGCCGCCAGCGTGCCGAACGATCCGATCATGAGCTTGGCCATGTCCAGACCCGGCCACGTTCTTCACCACCATGCCGCCGGTTTTGACCAGCTTTCCTTCGAGCGTGGCGAAGGTCATGCCGATCACCATGTCACGCACGGAGCCATATAAACGCCGCCGCGGACCGCTCAGGTTGGCCGCGACGATTCCGCCCACAGTGGCGCTGTCGGCGAAGGGCGGATCGAGTGGGACCATTTGCCCGTGTTCGCCCAAGAGATTGGTGAACTCGTTCCACGGAATCCCGGCCTCAACGCTGACCGTCAGGTCGCGCGGTTCGTAGTCCAGGACGCGGTTGAGGCGGCTGGTTGAGATCGTCACATCGGAAGCCTCCACCGGCCCGGCCATCCCGTCCTTGGTTCCGTTGCCGCGCAGAGTGATGGACTGACCCTTGGCGCCGGCGTCCGCCAATTGGTCCGCGAGTTCTTGCGGGCTGCACGGGAACAAATCCATGGACTTTTGTTATCGTAGCAGCCGGGCGCGCAATCCAGTTAGGATCGCGGCGACAATAGAACTTCATGGTGTTGCTGGAGCTGTTCCGGTCCTTTCTGCCATTGCGCAACCCGATCGGCTTTGGAGCAAGCGATTTCGTTGAGCTGGGGCTGGCCGCACTTCTGGTGGTCCTGACATTGATCTCGCGGCCGTGGCTTGAGCCGCACGGCTCCCGGTTCGCCCAAAAAACGGCCTGGTGCATGTTGCTGCTGGCTGCGCTGCCGGTGGCCTTGCGCCTGGCGCTCTTGCCGAACCATCCGGTTCCGTCGCCCGATCTTTACGACGAGTTCGGCCATCTGCTGGTGGCCGACACACTGCTGCACTTTCGCCTGGCGAATCCCGCGCATCCGCTGCATCAATTTTTCGAGACCTTCTTCGTACTGCAGGCGCCCACGTACAGTTCCATTTATCCGATCGGCCAAGGCTTGGCAATGGCGCTGGGCCGCGCGATCTTTGGGCTGCCCTGGGCCGGCGTGCTGCTGGGTGTCGCGGCATTCTGCTCGCTCTGCTATTGGATGCTGCGCGGATGGACCACGCCCGGGTGGGCGCTGCTCGGCGGCGCACTGGCGGTAATCGAATTTGGACCGCTGAATCAATGGACCAACAGTTATTGGGGCGGCCACTTTGCGGCAGCGGCGGGCTGCCTGGTATTTGGCGCGCTGCCCAGAGTGCGCGAGCGTGGCCGCGCGCGTGACGGACTCTGGCTCGGCCTGGGGATGGCCATGCATCTCATCACGCGTCCGTATGAATCGATCTTTCTCTTTGCCAGCGTGGCGTTGTATTTCGCGCGAGATTTGCGCCGGCCCGTTGTACTGCGGCGGCTGGCGCGCCCGGCGTTGGCAGTATGCGCACTGGTCGCAGTTGGGGCAGGCGTTACGCTGCTACAAAACCAGCGCGTGACGCACAGTTGGACCACTCTGCCGGAAATGCTCAGCCAGTATCAATATGGTGTGCCGGCCTCGCTCACCTTCCAGGCCGATCCCGTGCCGCATCGAGAATTGACGCCGCAGCAAGCGCTCGAATACAAAGCGCAGCTTTCGTTTCGCAGCGGCTCGGAAACGTTGGCCAGCTATCTGACGCGCCTGGAATACCGCGTGCGCTTTTATCGCTTCTTCTTTCTGGCTCCGCTGTTTGTGGCGCTGCCTTTTTTCTTCCTCCGGATTCGGGAGTATCCGTATCTTTGGGTGACCGTGACGCTGTTGCTGTTCGCGCTGGGCGTGAATTTCTTCCCGGCCTTCCAGTTCCACTACATTGCCGCGCTCACCTGCCTCTTCATTCTGGTCAGCGTCACGGGCCTCGAGCGGCTCGGCCTGGTCACGATTCGAGGCTACGATGTGGGCGCCGGCGCAACACGGCTGATTGTTTTCCTATGCGTCGCGCATTTCGTGCTGTGGTACGGCGTGCATTTGTTCGAGGGCTTCGATCCAGCGGCCACGCTGGCGCGGTACGAAACCTGGGACGCGATCAATCATCAGAATCCGGAGCGCAGAATTCAGATTGCGCGCGCGCTGGCGCAATTGCCCGGCAAGCAATTGGTGTTCGTCCGCTATTGGCCGCAGCACATTTTCCAGGACGAGTGGGTCTATAACAGCGCCGATATCGGCAGCGCCAAGGTGGTGTGGGCGCGCGATCTGGGCGCGGCGGAAGATGAAACGCTCCAGCGCTATTATCCCGATCGCAGTGTCTGGCTGCTGGAGCCGGACGCGCGACCGCCGAAACTGGGCCCGTACGTTCCGGAACGACCAGCGCCTCAGACCCCACCGGAGCCGCCCAAGAATCCCGCATCCGGAACGAAGCAACAACCCACGCTGAGGTTCGAGCAGGTGCATTAGAGATGTTCATTTTTCACCTGTTCCGCTCGTTCCTGCCGTTGCGCAATCCGATCGGCTTCGGCGCGGCCGACTTCATCGAGCTTTCCGTCGCATTGTTGCTGGTGCTGCTTTGGATCTTGTCGCGCCCGTTGATCGAGCCCTACGGACAGCGGCTGGCGCAAAAGACGGCTTGGAGCATGTTGCTGCTCGCGGTATTGCCCGCTGCGTTGCGTCTGGCGCTGGTTCCGCATTATCCAATTCCTACGCCGGCGGTCTCGGACGATTTCAGCTATCTGCTGCTCGCCGATACATTGCGCCATTTCCGGCTCGCGAATCCGGCGCATCCCCTTAGCCAATTCTTCGAGACGTTTTTTGTGCTCCAGCAGCCGTCCTACAGTTCGGTTTTCCCGCTGGGACAAGGCCTCATGCTGGCGGTCGGCTGGACTTTATTTGGCCACCCCTGGGCCGGAGTCGCGCTCTCGGAAGGAACTTTCTGCGCGCTGTGTTATTGGATGCTGCGCGCTTGGATCACCCCGGGCTGGGCGCTGGCGGGAGGGCTGCTGGCGGTTATCGAATTTGGTCCGCTCAACCAGTGGATGAACAGCTACTGGGGCGGCGCCGTGTCGGCCATGGCGGGTTGCCTGGTGTTCGGCTCACTTCCCCGCATCGTGGAATCGGGAAGACGCCGGTATGCCGCGCTGCTTGGCCTGGGGATGGGAGTGCAGATAATTTCGAGGCCGTTCGAATCCATTTTCCTGGCCGCCGGCGCGCTTTTGTTTTTCTTGCCCGCGCTGCGCTCTTCAATCAGCTTCAAGCGGCTGGTGAAGCTCGCACCCGTCGCGATGGTCGCGGTCGCACCGGCTCTGGCGCTCATGTTGTTCCAGAATCGCGCCGTCACCGGGAGCTGGACCACCATGCCTTACATGCTGAGCCGCGAACAATACGGCGTTCCGGCTAGCTTCACCATACAGCCCCTTCCGGTTCCGCATCGTCAGCTCACGCACGAGCAGCAGCTGGATTTCGAAGCGCAGTCCGACGTGCACGGACCCGGCACCGATACATTCGCGACTTATTGGGACCGCCTCTGGAGCCGTGTGCGCTTCTATCGTTTCTTTTTTCTCGCCCCGCTGTATCTGGTTTTGCCGTTCTTCCTGGCCAGAGCGCGCGAGTTTCGATTTGCTTGGGTGCTCGCGGTGCTGTTGCTGTTCGCCCTCGGCACGAATATTTATCCGTACTTCTACAGCCATTACATCGCGGCCCTCGCATGCCTGTTCGTGCTAATGAGTGTCGCCGGACTGGAACGTCTGAGCCAGGTCCGCATCAGTGCACAGCCGGTGGGCCAAGATGGAGTGCGGATCATTCTGCTCCTGTGCGCTGGGCATTTCCTATTTTGGTTCGGTCTGAATGCCTGGGGCGATCCGGACATCGCCCCGGAGATGCGGCAATACGAAACTTGGGATGCGATCAATCACGGCGATCCGGATGGACGAATCGCGATCAATCGTCAACTCGACCGCCTGCCTGGAAAGCAACTAGTCTTCGTGCGTTATTCGCCGCAGCATCAGTTCGTCGAGTGGGTGCACAATCCAGCCGATATCGATAGCGCTCACATAGTATGGGCGCGCGATCTCGGCGTCGGCGAAGATCAGAAGCTGCGCCAGTATTATCCGGCCCGCACAGCGTGGCTGCTCGAACCTGATGCTCGTCCGCCGAGGCTGACTCCAGCGCCGTAAAGACTACGTTGCGGGAACGGCGACCGAAATCACCGCGTTGCTCTGGGGCTGTGCGCCGCCGGATTGTATGACCACCGGCACATCCACGTTACCCGTCCCCGTGAGAGTCAGCGTGGCCGGGATCACGACGTTGAATTGGAACTCGCCGGTTGCCGTCAGCCCGGCGAACGTAACATCCGCGGGCTACGCCGCCGATCATGAGCACCGGTGTGGTCGCAAGCGATATGGCGCTGGAAATAATTTGTCCGTTCGGAACCGGTGAAGCCGTGCCCGCAAAACCGTTGCCATACAGAACCGCTGTTTCGCCGAGAGTAAATGGCGTCGTGGTGGCTCCGGTGATCAGGCTAGGAGGACCGGCGATGGAACCGTCCGCGTGTGTAGCCGCGATGTAGGAGTTTCCCGCCGAGTTCGTCGCGCCGATGGTGAAGAACGCCGGTGCAGAGCTCTGAGCCGTAGCCGAAACTGTAGCGCTGGCAAGACCGTTGTTGGTCACTTCGATCGTGACCGGGCCGGGCGCCAGATCCGCCGGAGTAAGGAAATTGATCTGAGTCGGACTGATGAAGCTGACGTAGGCCGGCTCGCCATTGATGCTTACGCTGACGTTGTCCAGTTGTGTCGGAAGGGCCGAACCGACGAAGTCGGATGTTTCCCAACTGCGCGTGGTCTCCGAGAGCGCTCCGCCCTTGATGCTGACGAAAGTATTGGCCGCGATCGCGCTGGAAAAACTCGCTCCGTTCAGGACGCCTGCGGTGGTGAACGAAGGCGCAGATTGAATGCTCCCAAACAGCCCATGGGATTCGACCGTTTCACCGTTGGGTCCCGCGATGCCGGCCGTGAAGTATAACGTGGTCTTGTCTCCGCCACTGCCGCCGTTGCCGAAGACGATGGACCACATACCGGGTATGGCGATCGGACTGCTGCTCGGATCGGTCAGCGTTCCCATGAGGCTTCCGGTGGTGGCATTATACGCGTGAATCAATCCGTCGCCGAAATTGGCCACCAGCAATGCGCCCGAGAAATCGCCAAAAGTCGCCGGCGCCATCGCCATGCCCCAGGGCGAATTGAGTACTCCGGCCGACACCATGTTGGTGAGGAGCTTTCCCGTGGTATCGTAGGTTGCGAGATAGCCATTGCCCACGCCCGCTACATCGTCGTGTTTGGCTGAGTCCTGCTTGGCGTAGGTGACGTACAATGTCCCGCCGATGTTCTGGATGTTGAACGGCGCGAAGCCTGCCGGTATCGACGGATTCGCAAAGGCGCCCGTATTCGTGACCGGACTCAGATTGCCATCCCACACATCGATCGTGCCAGCGTTGAAGTTCGCGGCATAAAGCATGGCACTGGTGCCGACCGTTCCCAACGCGCAGCCCTTGTACACCGCGCCGGACTTGGAATAATCGACCATGACGATCGCGTCGGTTTTGTTCGCACTGGAGTTCCAGCCGGAGATGGTTCCATCCTCGGTGCAGAAGATGAACGAAGCAGGGTCGCCCGAAGCCACCGCGAAGGAGGGCGAAGCGGTGTTAAACAACACTCCTGTGACGGCTCCCGTGGCCGAGGCTGCTGCGCCGGCTGGTGGCGGGATGCTGACAACCAAAGCGCTCGGCGTGCCGCTGGTGTTGTAGATCGTGGACGTGCCGCTGCCGTTGTTGCCGATCCAGAACGGGCTCGCTGCGCTGAAGCCGATGCCCCAGGGATTCACCAGATTCGGATCCGTGTGATCGGCCATGTTAGGCAGATCGGAAACCAGATTGTGAACCAGATAAGCGTCGGCGCCGAACAGTGAGACGCCGAGAAAGCACAGCAGAACAGTCGCGCATCGCAATGCCGACATCCAATAACCCCCGATTTGCGTGCGATTAACCTGTTTTGTGGAAAATTTAATCATTTGTTGGAGTGACCTCCCGCAGGAGGACGAGATGTCCGCGGCGCTAGTTTCGCGTGCGCTGTGAAAAGGGTGTAAACAGTTTGTACTGACGCGCGGCGGGCGTTATAGCGGTCCGCACGCGTCCGTCAGGACACCTATGCCAAGATGTTTTCAGATGTTCGGAAACCAAATGCGGCGGCGCTGGTCACGTGCCTAGCTCCACCTACACCGTGCAAGATCAGGAGCGAATGGCCAGGGCGAAAAATTATGTCGCCTGGCAAAGCCGCCTAATCCTGCCGGAACTGGGACAACGCGTGGTCGAGGTAGGTTGTGGGGCTGGCAATTTCACCGGCGAACTGTTGGATCGCGAAGCGGTCATTGCGTTGGATCCGGAGCCGGAGTGCATCGAGTATCTCAGCGCACGTTACCCGAATCAGTCGAACCTTCGTGCGCTGGTTTGCGATCCCTGCAGCGCATCGTTCGCCGATCTGGCGCGCTTCCATCCGGATTCGTGCGTGTGCAGCAATGTGCTGGAGCACATCCAGGACGATCAGCGAGCTTTGGCTGCGATGGCCGCGATTATCGAGCCGCGCGGGAGAATTGTGCTCTGGGTGCCGGCTTTTCAAGCTCTCTACGGGTCAATGGACCGGCGCCTGAATCACTATCGGCGCTACCGGCGAAAAGATCTGGTCCGCCTGGCCGAACGAACCGGCCTCCATCTGACGAAGATCCAGTACGTGAACATTGCCGGCTTCTTCTTGTGGTGGGCCAGCTCTCATATTCTTCGACAGCAATCTGTGACCGGGACTCAGATCGACATCTTCGACCGGATGATTGCTCCTTGGCTTTCGCGCCTGGAGGCTCTAACACCGCCGCCCTTTGGCCAATCGCTGTTCGCGGTGCTCCAAAAAGACTGACGCAAACGCGCTCGCCGGATCACCAGCCGGTCTTGGCCATGCGATCCAGGATCACCTCGCTGTAATCGTTCATGAAGGCGGGTTTTCTCCGGAGCGGCGCGGGAATGATCGCAGCCAGACGCGCGGCCTGTTCGCGGCCTACTTCTGAAGCGTGGACATGATAGTAATATTCGGAAGCGGCCTCGGCGCCATAGACTCCCGGTCCCCACTCAATCACGTTGAGATAGAGTTCGAGAATTCGCTGTTTGGTTAGCACCGCCTCAACCAGCGGGACCAGCGCGAACTCGGCGCCTTTGCGAACCAGAGAGCGCTCCGTGGTCAGGAACAAATTCTTCACCAGTTGTTGCGTGATGGTGGACCCGCCGCGGCCCAGCCTCTGGCGCTTCATATCGTCTTGGAGCACTTTTTGCATCTCGATCCAGTCGAACCCGTGATGTTGAAAAAAGCGCCCGTCTTCGGCGGCGATCACGGCGTGTTGCAGATTGGGCGCGATGCGGCGCAACGGCACGAATTCATATCGCTTGGTATAACGCTTATGCTGCCACCTGGCGGCCACGCGCCGCTCAATTTGAACCGCGCTGGTGGGAGGATTGATCCAGCGTAAAGCGAAAACGCACAACGCGCAGAAAGCATAGAGCGCCAGCAGCAGTGCTACAACGGTTCCGATAATCGTGCTCAGGAGCCTGCGGCGTGGACGCCCCCGCAAGCTGGTGGTCCGCGGCGTTGGCGCGCGCTTCAGTGTCTTGCTTGCGGCCATCTCCTATCAATTTCGCATGCCTGAACCTGCCGATGGGTTGCTACCATCGAACTTACGACCATGACACACGTCACGCATCTGGAGTGCAGCGTCTGCGGCAAGCGTCGCGAACCGGGCCGGATTCACAATTTATGCGAATGCGGCGGGCCTCTGCTGGTGTTATACGATTTGGAAAAAACCAAGTCCACGTGGAAACGGGACGACGTCGCGGCGGGCCCATGCAGCATGTGGCGTTACGCGCCCGTTCTTCCGGTACGCGACGCGCGTTCCATCGTTTCGTTGGGGGAGGGCATGACGCCGCTGCGCAAGACCACGCGCCTCGGAGCGCGGCTGGGCGCGCGGAACCTGTGGGTGAAAGATGAGGGCATCAATCCTACCGGGTCCTTCAAGGCGCGAGGACTGTCGTGTGCGGTTTCGATGTGCGTGGAGTTGGGCATCCGCAAAGTGGCGATTCCTTCGGCCGGCAACGCGGCCAGCGCCATGGCCGCCTACGCCGCTGCGGCTGGCATGGAGGCCCATATCTTCATGCCGCGCGACGTGCCCCAATCCAACTACATCGAATGCAAGGCATTCGGCGCGCACGTAACTTTGGTGGATGGCCTGATCAGCGATTGCGGCCGAATGGTGGCCGAACGCAAGGATGCCGAGGGTTGGTTCGACGTGAGTACGTTGAAGGAACCGTACCGGATCGAAGGCAAGAAGACCATGGGCTATGAAGTGGCCGAGCAGCTGGGCTGGACGCTGCCGGATGCGATCTTCTACCCGGCCGGCGGCGGGGTGGGGCTGATCGGAATGTGGAAAGCCTTCGACGAGATGGAGGCGCTGGGCTGGATTTCAAGCCGGCGTCCAAAAATGATCGCCGTGCAAACCGAGGGTTGCCAGCCCCTGGTGCGGGCCTTCGAGCGCGGTGAACGAAGTCAGCCAATTCTGGGAAAATGCGCACACCGTGGCCGCAGGTCTGCGCGTGCCGAAACCGCTCGGAGACGACTTTAATGCTGGACGCGGTTCGCAAGAGCGGAGGTACGGCCATCGCCGTGAGTGACGAAGAGCTGCTGGATGCCTCGCTCGAGCTGGCGCCGATGAAGGGATTTTCCCGGCTCCCGAAGGCGGGGCATGCGTCGCGGCGTTGAAGAAGCTGCTGGCGAACGGATTCTTGAAGCCGGAGGAGCGGATCGTGCTTTACAACACCGGCGCGGGTCTGAAATATCTGGAGGCTTTCTCAGCCCGTTTTCCGCGAGCCGCGTCCTTGGAGCAAGACAAACTGGGCGGGTTGATTACGCCACGCTGACGTGAGCGCCGCCACGCGACAGTGGTCACGCAAAAGCGGTCTAGAACAAGCCAGCGATTTCTTTGGCTATACCGCGCGCTTCCAAGTGGATTAAGCCGGCGTTGGAATCGAGTGGCCCCATCACTGCCAGCACTGCCTTGGGGCCGGCAGCGTAGACGAATAGAGCGCCCTCATCGCCACGGATGCTGACCTCGGCCAGCCCTCCCGTGGCCATGCTTTCACTGATGCGCTTTCCCAGGTTGGAAGCGGCCGCTGCCATGGCGGCTACGCGGTTGGGATCCGTGCCATTCGAGAGAGAATGCGCAACTGGCAGGCCTTCGCTCGATGCCAGCAGCACGCCCTTGAGCTCGGGGATCGAGCTGCGGAGACTGTCGAGATGATTCTTAAGCGCTTCGTGTTTCACCATAATTCCTCTCTTCGAGACGGGCCAGCCCGCTCGAAGCCTCGCCTTTCGCAGCGCGGCGAACGGGCCCATTGCACCATAGCCCGGCGCTACGCCTATTACTAAGATCGTCGGACAGCTGAGCGACTTTAGGTTATCTTTGCGATGAATACATTATTTTCCGAGTGCCGGCTCTCCGCAATGTAAGGTCGGCCGGAAGTTCCGAAAAGAGCAGCGCCGGCGAGTCTGCACTAGGTGCGAAGAAGAAATCTGAGCGCGTTCCCTACTACCTGGTCGATCGCAATGTAAGGCCTTTGGAATGTGAGACCAACACGGCCTTACGCCTCACCAGCGGACCGTGCCCAAGCCGCTATGCCTACCTCATCGTGACGCCGAGGTTATAAGGCTTCAACCCGAGAAGATCTCAATAAGCGCTTTACCGTAGAAAAAAGCTGGCCGAGGTATTCAATAATCCGGCCGGAACGCCGATTACCGCTATATGCGATGCCTGTATTGCGGCAAAGAGCTGGCGCTGTTAAAGCGGTGGTCTCGTCGCGGCCAGTTCTGTTCGGAGGCCCACAGGAAAACCTATCAGGAGGAATACAATCGCATTGGTCTCAGCCGGCTGCTCCAGGCCCAAAGCAAGACTGCACCAATAGCGGCGTCCCAGGAGAAGGCTTCCTCGTCCAACGGGTCCTCTGCGCTACACGAGGGGCTGGTGGCCGTGGAGGAAACGCCACTCGAAGAAACCCCTGCCTCCGAAGCAACCATCCAGGAACCAGCCGACACGCACGAGGACGGCCCGGAAGAGACCGTTTGGGAACCGGAGCAAGTTGCAGGATTCATCAAAGGATCACCGGCAGCGCCGCTTTCCGTAGAAATACCGGTGTACGCGGAGTCATGGAAGCGCTCCATCAATTCGCCCGTGCCGCCGGAATTGCGATCTCGAGGGCAAGTTGAACAGGCCTTGCCACAGGCGTCCAGGGTCGAGCTAAAGTGCAGGCCTGGTCTTTCCGGCAGCGAGCATTCCGCTACGGAGGTGAAGGTGACAGCCAACCAATTCGTACCCGGCAAAACACTGCACCCGGCGGCGGAGGTGAGCTTGGCGAACCGGTTCGCGAGCGCCGGGCTAATGAGGCAGATCGTTCAGCCGTGGGCTTCAGAGTGGGGCGCGGCCGCGAATGTGGACAGCGCACTGGGTTGGCCGTTCCAAACCGAGTATCGGCAATCCGCTTTACTGCGCCTTCCGCTTTCACAGGTCGCGTTTTCAGAGGGCGCTGCCGATGTGATGCTGGCGCTGGAAGAGCCCATCGCCGATTCCAGGCCGCCGGCCGATGAAGCCATTCTCTGGCCCGACCTGGAGCAGAAGCAGCCCGAGTCCGACGAAGCGGACCAAGCAGAGAGCCCGAGCGCCGACGTCCCGAGCTTGGCCAAGCTGCATGACGCGCTTAACCAGGTGGACGAACCCGCGCCTGCACCGGAGGCGCCCGTACTGGATGCGGCCGCACCCCCAGCGATCGAGCGCGACGTGATCCTGCCGGAACCCGCGGCGCCAACTGAAGGACACAGCGATCAGGAACAGGGTCCGCGGCTTGCTCCGCGCATGGTCGAGATTCCCATAAAGACGTTCGCGCCCTCGAAACCGGCTCCCAAGGAAGGGGCCGACGCGCTGATCGAGATGCCGGTATTCCTGCCCCGGCTTACAGGATTGCCATTGCGTCCGAAGATGGGGCTGGCTACGTCGTCAACTGCTCCGGCGACGAAGAAAGCGGGCCGGCAGGCCGCGCCAAGTATTCAGCCCACGCCGGAGCCAAAGTCGACCTCCGATATCGGAGCCACGGCCAAGCTCGCGCAACCTGCTGCTTCGCGCACATCCGCGACGCCTGCGGCAAAAATCGCGACAACCCCAGCCCGGCCCGTGGAAAACACCACTGCTGGAAAAATAGAGCCGGCTGCTCCAGAGAAGGGCCGCCCAGGAGATAAGCAGTCGGGAAGGCCGTCCGGCAGCTCGGATTCAACAGAGAAGCAAGCGGTCGCGCCCGAACGGAAGCAGCCCCAGCCTGCGCCTTCCGAGGCCGAAGTCCGCCAGATCGAAGCGCCGAGCTTCGGAGCGACGAAAACCGCAACCGAGTCGCTGCTGAGTTCCTTCATGGTGAAAGTGGCAATCGCGGCGCTGATCGTGGCGTTTTGCGCCACGGTGTATTTTGTCTTTGGCGGAAAATCGCAGCCCCCCGCGACGGCTCCGGCTGCGGACAAGGCCGGCCCCAGCATCATGGTTGGAAGCGGCGGCTGGGTGGAAGGCTGGGCCGGGGACCCGACGGATACTCACTACGGGCGGCAGATTACCATTTACCGTCCATCGCTCAAGTTATCCGACTACCGCATCGAGTTCAAAGGTGAGATTGAAACTAAGAGCCTGGGTTGGGTGTTCCGCGCCACGGATCCGGAAGATTACTACGCCATGAAGCTGGCAATAGTGACGCCCGGGCTGAAACCCAAGCTTGCCTTGCTGAAGTACATGGTGGCGCACGGACATGAAACGCAGGTGGGCAGAGTGCCGATCGACCTCGACGTCCAGCTCGACACGGTTTATAGTGTGCGCGTCGACGTCAAAGGGCCGAAGTTCATTACCTACGTCCAGGGGCAGTTGATGGATACCTGGATTGACGATCATTTGACCTCGGGAGGCGTGGGCTTTCTGAACGAACGGGAAGAGCGGGGCCGCGTCAAGTCGGTCACGGTATCGCTTCTGACCGGCGGGAAGTAACAAGCAACAGTTCAGCCAAAGAGAACAAATTCCATGGAACAGACAAACGACCAATGGTTATGGGTGATCGACAGCGAGCTGGTGGAGTCGCTGGCGCGTCACGACACGCTCGATACAAGTGGTCAAAAGCGCCGGGTTCAGTCGGCGGCGCTGGCCAAGGCTTTGTCGCTCAATATGGAGGGGAAGACCGACCAGGCGTTGCAGGAAATCGCCGCGGCCATCGAGAGCGGGGAAACCACGGCCGAGTTGTATTGGACCAAGGCGCATCTGGAGTTCCAATTGGGACACTATGAGGAAGCGCGCTGCGATTACGAAGAAGTTTTAAAGCAGCACCCCAATCACAAAGGGGCGCTCTATGATGTCGCGCTGTGCCTGGAGAAGCTAGAGCGGTTCGAAGACGCTTTGGAAGCCTTCGGCAAGGCGGCCGTCGCCGATCCAAAGCTGGCCGAAGCAACTCTGGGCCAAGGTGTGGCGTTGCTGCACTTGAATCGTCCGGCCGACGCGCTGGCGGCTTTCGAACACTGTCTCGAGGTCAAGCCGGGACACGAGAAGGCGCTCTACGGCAAGGCCGTCGCACTGCAGCTGTTGAATCGCACCGAAGAAGCCATGCAACTGTATTTGAAGCTGCTGCCGATCCTCGGCCCGCATCCTGAGTTGCTTTCCAACCTGATTGGCGTGGAGCTCGATCGGGGCGAGAGCGGCCGGGCGCGGGAGCATTGCGAGAAGCTGCTCAAGTTGCGGCCCAGTTCCACGGTCGCGCTGGCTGGATTGATGGCGGTTGCGATGGAGCGCAGCGATTTCAAGACCGCGGTCCAGCATGGAGTCCATTTAACCAGGGTGGCGCCGGAATCGTATGAGGCGTGGTTCAATCTGGGCGTGGCTTATCAAAGAACCAACCGGCGCGAGCAGGCCGGACAGGCCTATGTGGAGGCGATCAAGCTCCAGCCTGCCGGCGAGCTGGCTTACGTTAATCTGGGAACCGTGCTGCAGGAACGCGGCGAGTTCGCCGAGGCCCGCAAGGCCTACGAGCGGGCGCTCGAGAACGCACCCAATCACGCCGATGCGCGCTGGAACCTGAGCATCGTATTGGACAAGCTAGGATCACCGGCAGAGGCGGAGAAATGCCTCGAGAAATTGGTTGAATTGGCGCCGGAGCGTGAGGATGCCTGGTTCCGTCTGGGTTATTACCGCTTGGTCCGGGACGACTATCAGGGAAGCATCGAGGCATTCCTTCACGCGGTGGCGAAGCGGGCGGACTGGCTGGAAGCGCTGAACGATCTGGGGCTGGCGCAATGGCGAACCGGCGATGTCGAAGCGGCCAAGGCGTCCTTTGTGGAAGCCATCGCGCGCCATCCGCAGTCCGCCGATGCGTTGCTTGCGCTGGGAGCTCTGTCGGTGGAGATGAACGATTCGGCTCTCGCGCTGGATATCGCCGCGAAGCTGGACGAGCTCGGGGAGCCTTCGGCTGAATTGACTTACAACGCGGGTGTTTTGCTGGAGCAATCCAATCTGCCGGAAGAGGCGGCGCGTTGCTATCGCCACGCCACGGAAATGAAGCCGGATTTCGGCGAAGCGCTGCTCAATCTGGGAAACGCCTTGAAGACCTTGGGGCAAGAAGAAGAAGCCAAGACGTGCTGGCATCTGGCGCTGGAAGTGAAACCCGAACTGGCGAAAACTTACTTTTAAGCGAACAGTGCGCGCCGCGCACAATGGGCACGGAAAACGCTCGCGGCGCGCTGCGTTGTTCGCGTTTCCTGGAGAGCGGGTATTATTTCGAGTCCAGCCATTTGATGCTGGTGGGGTCCAGGTGCTCGCATTGCATGGTCTCGGTGACGCCCGATGCCAGTAAACCGCAGGCGTTGGTTTGGGCCGTTCTCTGAGCGTGCTCGCGCGAGTCGGCCGAGGCGGTGCGGCACTCCATCCGTCCTTGAAACGTCACGCAAACGTTCGCACGGTACTTTAGCCCGTGCATGCTGGAATAGGTCAAGAAAATCACGAACGCCAGCACGGCCAGCGCGCTCACCAAACCGACTAAAACATTCCGGCTCATGCGCCCTGACCTTCGGTGAAGTAATTTCCCATGCGACGAAACTTATTATAACGGTCGTCGATGAGCTCCTGGGGCGATAGCGAGGCCAGCGCGGCCAGTGGCGCGCGTAGAGCCTCGCGCACGAATTCCGCGGCTTTATCGTGGTCGGTGTGGGCTCCTTCCGGCGGCTCGCTGATAACTCCATCGATCAACTTCAGCGAGAGCAGGTCGGGGGATGTCAGCCGCAGCGCGCGAGCGGCATCCGGAGCTTTGCCGGAATCGCGGTAGATGATGGCTGCGCAGCTTTCTGGCGTGATGACGCTGTAGTAGGCGTTCTCCAGCATGTAAACGCGATTGGCCAAGCCCAGCCCGAGCGCGCCGCCGCTGCCTCCTTCGCCGATCACCACGGCGATCACCGGCACGCGCAGCCGCGACATCTCGCGCAAGTTCACCGCAATCGCCTCCGCTTGGCCGCGCTCCTCGGCATCGACGCCCGGGTACGCGCCGGGAGTGTCGAGGAAGGTGATAATGGGCCGGCGGAATTTGTCGGCCAGCCGCATCAGACGCAGGGCCTTGCGATAGCCCTCGGGCTTGGGCATGCCGAAGTTGCGATGCAGTTTCTGCTTCGTGTCGCGCCCCTTTTGCTGGCCGATCACCATCACCGGACGATCCTCGAAGAAGGCCATGCCGCCCACCACGGCCGGGTCGTCGGCGAAGGCGCGATCGCCGTGCAGCTCGGAGAATTTCGTGAAAATCCTGGTGATGTAATCCAGCGTATGTGGCCGCTTGGGGTGACGCGCCAGTTGCACACGTTCCCAAGTCGGGTTGGTAGCTGGGGTTTCCGCAGTTGAATTTTGCTTATCGGACGGAGCTCGGTTGTCTGCCATTCGGATTGCGGCCGCGCCGGCCAGCGGTCAGCGCGGACTACTTAGCCAGGATCTCAACGGATTCCGGTCCGCAGATCCGCTCCACCTCCGCCCAAAATTCCTTGTCGGGGCGGACCTTCCTAGTCACATCCAGAATAACGGAAAAGTCGCGGGACTTTTCAAGGCGCAGCCGTACCTCGGTTTCGCCGGGCTTATTGGCGAACAGTTGGTTGAGGGCTTGGGCCTTGTCCGGAGTTGCCGTTAGAACCGACGGCAACGCGGATAGAGATCAGCGTAGGCAGATCGAGACGCGCCACACGCAGCGGGATTATCTCCTGGACGGACAACTTGGGTGGACCGCTGTCTTCGGGCAGCACCAGCCCGCGCACCAAGACCGCCTGATCCTCCACCAAAGCCGCGAGCAGGCGATCGTATTGCGTGGTGAAGACCATGGATTCGACGCGGCCGGTGCGATCTTCCAGTTGCATCGAAGCCCACAGCTTGCCTTCCCGGTTGCGCTTACGCTGGATGCCGGTGAGGATGCCGCATAGCGCCACTTCAACGCCTTTCTCCAGGCCCTCCAGCGTTTCCGTGGAGTGCGTGGCGAGCTCGATGACTTTAGCGGCGTATTCGTCGAGGGGATGCCCGGTGACATAGATGCCCAGCACTTCTTTTTCGCTGGAGAGCTTTTGCTGCGGCGTCCAATCGGGAAGCGGGGGCAGAGGATGTTCGATGGGCTCGCTCTCGCCCGCGCCCATGCCGAACAGCCCCGCTTGACCGTTCAGGCGATCCTTCCAGGCGCGTTGTCCGGATTCCATGGCGTTTTCGATCAGCGCGGTGAGCTGCGCGCGATTGCCGCCCAGACTGCTCATGGCGCCGCACTTGATCAGGTTTTCCACGATGCGGCGATTCACGCTGGTGAGATCGACGCGCTCGCAGAAGTCGTACAGCGATTTGAACGCCCCGCCGCTTTGGCGCGCCGCCCGAATGGAGTCGGCCGCGGTAGCGCCGAGATTGCGGATCGCGCACAGCCCCATGCGGATGCCTTGGCCGTCGGGCGTGAAATCCTTGCCGCTGGAATTTACATCCGGCGCGAGCACCGGAATTCCCATCTCGCGGCACTCGTTGATGTACTTCACCACCTTGTCGGAATTGCTGATTTCCGAAGTCAGCAGCGCCGACATGAATTCGAGCGGGTAGTGCGCTTTCAGATACGCGGTGACGTAGGCCAGATATGCGTAGGCGGCCGAATGCGACTTGTTGAATCCGTAACCGGCGAACTGCTCCATGAGATCGAATATTTTTTCGACCTTCTTGGCGTTATGGCCGTTGGCTTTGCCGCCTTTGAGGAAGCGCTCGCGCTGCGCGGCCATCTCCTCGGCTTTCTTCTTGCCCATGGCGCGGCGCAGGATGTCGGCCTCGCCCAGCGAATAGCCAGCCAGGCGATTGGAGATCTGCATCACCTGTTCCTGATAGACGATTACGCCGTAGGTTTCTTCCAGAATCTCCTTCAGCTCCGCGAAATCGTAAGTCACCTGCTTGCGGCCGTGCTTGCGGTCGATGAAGTCCTCCACCATGCCGCCTTGCAGCGGGCCGGGGCGGTAGAGAGCGTTCAGCGCGCACAAATCCTCAATGCGCGTGGGTTGGTATTTGCGCAGGATGTCGCGCATGCCGCGCGATTCAAACTGGAAAACGCCGCTGGTGAAGGCTTTCGAAAAGATCTGATAGGTCCGCTCATCGTCCAGCGCCAGATCTTCCACCGAAAGCTTCACGCCGTGATGCTGCTCGATCAGCGCCAGCGCATCCTGGATGATGTCGAGCGTGGTGAGGCCCAGGAAGTCCATCTTGAGAAGCGCCAGCTTCTCCAGACCCACCATGTCGTACTGGGTGACAATTTCATCCTTGCTGGTCTTGCAGAGCGGGACCAGCTCTCTCAGCGGCACCGGCGAAATCACGACACCGGCTGCGTGCATGCCGGCGTTTCGCGCCATGCCCTCGATTCTGAGCGCGACGTCCAGCACTTCCTTCAGACGCGGATCCTTCTTGGCGGCGTCCTCGATGGCGGGCTCCTGCTCGAGCGCATCGTGCAGCTTGATGTTGAGCGTGGTGGGGATCAGCTTGGTGATGCGGTCCACGTCGCCGTAGCTGATGTCGAGCACCCGGCCCACGTCCTTGATGGCGGTGCGCGCGCCGAGCGTGCCGAACGTGATAATTTGCGCCACTTGCTCGCGCCCGTATTTCTCGGTGACGTATTGGATCACCTCGCCCCGGCGGCGCGTGTGGAAATCGATATCGATATCCGGCATGCTGATGCGCTCGGGATTGAGGAAGCGCTCGAACAGCAGGCCATATTCGAGAGGATCGATATCGGTGATCTCCATCGAGTAACTCACCAGGCTGCCGGCCGCCGAGCCGCGTCCCGGGCCCACCGGGATGCCGCGCGATTTGGCGAAACGGATGAAGTCCCAGACGATCAGGAAATAGCCGGAGAACTTCATCTGCTGGATCATCCGGATCTCGCGATCCAGGCGCTCCACGTATTCGGCCAGGTCGTGCTTCAACGCGCCGGCCTTGCTCAATGCTTCCAGACGCGGGCGGCGTTTTTCAAAACCTTGCCGAGCGACGTATGCGAAATAGCTATCGGTGGTGTGCTCGCGCGGCACATCGAACTTCGGGAAACGGCTCCTTGACTTTTTCGAGGCTTGACCTGGCAGCGCTGCGCGATCTCCCAAGTGCGGTCCAGCGCGCCTTCCAGCTCGCCGAACATGCGCAGCATCTCGTCGCGGGTCTTCAGATAGAATTCCGGCTGCGTGAAACGCATGCGCTGCGGATCGCTCATGGTCTTGCCGGTCTGGATGCACAGCAGGATCTCGTGCGCGCGCGCGTCGTCCTTGCGCAGGTAATGCGAATCGTTGGTGGCCACCAGCGGGATGCGCGTTTCCTCCGAGAGCCGGTGGACTTGCGGAACGACGATCTTGTCCTGATCGAGCCCGTGATCCTGAATTTCGAGGAAGAAATTCTCCTTGCCGAAAATGTCGGCGTAGGTGTAGGCCAGCCGTTTGGCTTCTTCGTAGCGATTGGCGAGCATCGTTTCGTTGATGTCGCCGCGCAGGCAGGCCGAGAGCGCGATCAGACCTTTGGAATGCTGCGCGAGCAGGTCCTTGTCGATGCGCGGCTTGTAATAGAAGCCTTCCAGGAACGCGGTCGAGACCAGATTGATCAGGTTGCGATAGCCTTCCTGGTTTTGGCACAGCAGCACCAGGTGGTTGTAGCGATCCGTGTCGCTGCGGCTCAGGTGTCCTTGCTGCGAGACGTACACCTCGCAGCCGATCACGGGATGGATGCCCTTAGCCTTGGCCGCGTTGTAGAACTCCACCGCGCCGAACAGGTTGCCGTGGTCGGTCATGGCGACGGCCGGCATCTTCTGCTCGGCGACCAGGTCCATCAGTTGCGTGATCTCGCAGGCCCCGTCGAGCAGCGAGTAATCGGTGTGGCAGTGCAGATGTACGAATGGCGTTGCGGAACTCATGGTCTGACTCAACTCGGCGGGGGAGACAATTTCATTTTACTCGATCGGCCGGCACTCGACGCGGGAATTTTTGTCGCAATGCCAGGCCCAATGAGATGCTAAGCTGACGTCGGACCATGATCTTTGACCATGGTACAAATTAAATATATGCGGGAAATCGCTGTCTCCAAATTCAAAGCAACGTGCCTGGCTGTGTTGGAAGAAGTAAGAAAGACGGGAGCCCCGGTGCGTATCACTAAATTCGGCAAACCTATCGCCGAGATCGTTCCATCCCGTCCCCGGAAGTCCGGATCCTGGCTTGGTTCGATGAGGGACTCGGGCGAGATTGTGGGCGATATCGTCGGTCCCATAGGAGCATTTGACAACTGGAAAGTCTCGCCGAAATGAAGCTTCTGCTGGATACCCATATTTGGGTTTTGGCAGGCATGCGCCCGGAGAAGTCGAGTCGCCATGTTCGCCGCGAGCTACAACGAGGCAGCCATGAACTCTATTTGTCACCGGTTTCAATGTGGGAAGCTCATCATCTCGGACGGAGAGGTCGTCTTCGTATCCAAAAGACGTTTCCGGAATGGATAGAGGAAATGTTGGCCGCTGTCCCAGTCCGGGAGGCGCCTCTTACTTTTCGGGTGGGCGTCGAGTCCTCCCGGATAGCGCTGCCGCAGTCCGATCCGGGCGACGTGTTTCTCGCTGCCACCGCCGTTGTGTACGACCTCACTCTGGTGACATCGGATGAACAACTCCTTGCCTGCTCTTGGTTGAAGACGTTGGCGAATCACTGATACGGTCCGATGGACCGCGAGGAAATCATCCGGCTGCTCGTTTTGAATTCTGTCTGCGACGACTACGAGCACGTCGATCAGGTCATTTTCCCTCAGGTGTCGCGCTGGGGCGCGAAGCTTCGGTGGACGATAGAGCGAGCGGAAATCATAAAGGCTCTAGCATGGCTGATCGAGAACGGTATGGCTAGGGCGTATCTCTTGTCGGAGCGGGAGCCGCACTCCACGGAATTGGCGGGCATACCGGCGCTCGATGAAATCGAGGATGACTCCGGCATTTATTTCTACATCACAGGAAAGGGAATGAAGCTACACCGTGAGCCGAACGAAGTTCTAGACAACCTGGATTGGGACTAACGTCCCGGATTCTTGTCCGCCACTTCGATGTCCCGCGCGTTTTCTCCCGTTGAGTGCAGATGGATCTCGATGCGATCCTCCGGCATCAGCGCGGGGAATTTTTCGCCCCACTCGATCAGCACCACGGCTTCGCGGTCGAAAATCTCATCCAAGCCCGAGTGTCGCCACCTGCGCGGGCGTGTCCAGGCGATAAAGATCGATGTGGTACACGCCGGGGCTGTACTCGTGAATCAGCGTGAAGGTGGGGCTGGAGACTTCGGCCGGTTGCGCGGCGCCCAATCCCTTCACGATCCCTTTGGCGATGGTCGTTTTTCCAGCGCCCAGATTGCCGATCAGCAGCACCACGGCTTTCGCAGGCAGCTCGCCCGCGAGTTTTTCGCCCAGCGCAATGGTCTCTTCTTCAGATTCCGTGTGAATGATCCGCGGCTTCACGCATGGCCTCGGGCAGGAACTGGAACAGATCAGTGGCGATGAGCGGCTTCTCGCCGATTTTCGCCGCGCCGAGTTCGCCGGCCCGTCCGTGCAGCCAGACGGCGGCCAGCAGCGCGGTTTCGATCTGCTCCGGAAATTGCGCCACCAGTCCGGCGATCAGTCCCGTCAGCACGTCGCCGGTGCCGCCCGACGCCATGGCGGGAGAGCCGGTGGGATTGATCCAAACGCGGCCATCCGGAGCGGCGATCACGCTGCGATTCCCTTTCAACAACAGGTGCACGCCGCGCTCGGTGGCGAAGGAGCGGGCGCTTAAGATGCGGTCGTGCTGAATCTGCGCCACGGTTTGCTGGGTCAGCCGCGACATTTCGCCCGGATGCGGCGTCAGAATGCGCGAACCTTGAAAGCGCACATTGTGGCTGGCCAGGGCATTCAAGGCGTCGGCATCCACCACCATCGGCGCTGCGATTTCGGCTACGACGCGGTGCACGAATTGCACGGTTTCCGGATCGCGGCCCATGCCGGGGCCGAGCGCGATCACGTTCTTACCTTCCAGGATGCGGCGGAGCGAACCGTCGTCGAGCGAACGCGTCGAGATGGCGCCGCCTTCGGTTTCGGCCAGCGGTTCGGTCATGATCTCGGGCGCGTGGGAGGCGATGGCGTTGATGGCCGATGCCGCGGAGGCGACCGTGGAGAGTCCCGCTCCGGCCCGCAATGCCGCGATGCCCGCCATGGCCGCCGCGCCCGTTTTGCCCCGGCCACCGGCGATCACCAGCACATGGCCGTAGGTACCTTTATTCGATTCGCGCGCCCGCGGACCAAACAAGTGCGCGAACAACGACGGCTCCGAGAGCGCCAGCCAGATGGAGTCGTCTCTTTCGTAGAGGTCGGGCGGGCTTCCAATCGGCGCGATGTGCAGTTTGCCCACCAAATCACAGGCGGGCGAGAGCGCCTGGCACAGCTTCGGCGCGGTGAACGTGACGGTGTAATCGGCGTGCACTGCGTCGCCGATGATCGAGCCCGAGTCGCTGTCCAGTCCGGACGGAAGATCGACGGAGACGACACGGGCCATCGGGAATCCTTCATTGATGGCTCGAATCAGTTCGGCCGATCTGCCAGTAGCCGCTCCGTGGATTCCAGTGCCGAGCAGCGCGTCGACGATGAGCGTCGCGGGCTGAATCTCGGGCGTGACTTCTTGCGATACGGGACACCCGACGGCTTCGAGCATCTTGAAATTCTGCGCCGCGTCCCCGCGCAACTCGGCCGGATCGCCGGCCAGCACGACATCGAGCGATCGTGGCCGAACGCGAGTGTAGAGCTGCCGCGCCACCACCATCCCGTCGCCGCCGTTGTTGCCTTTGCCGCAGAAGATTACGATGCGCTGTGCCGATAGCGGCGCATAGTGGTGCTCGAGAAACTCAACTACGCGATGGCCGGCGTTTTCCATCAGTACGATGCCGGGCACGCCCAATTCGGAAGTGCGCCGGTCCACTTCGCGCATCTGTGCGGCGGTCAGGATTTTCATGCGCGCACCTCGGCGAGAACCTGCTCCAGGCGCCGGAGACCCAGGGCTTCGCCCATAACGATCAAGTAATCGCCGGCCTCGATCGCAGCGTCGGCCGGAGGATTGAAGAGCATGCGTCCGTCCGCTTTTCGGATGGCCAATACGATGACGCCCATTTCTCTGCGGATGTTGGCTTCGAGCAGACTCTTTGATACGAATTCGCTGCCGGCGGGTACGCGGACCTGTTCGATGCCGACATCCAAACCCATGTTCTGAGTGGTGAAGTCGATGAACTGGAAAACGTGCGGCTTCAGCATCATTTGCGCCATCCGGTTTCCGGTGATGTCGTAGGGGGCGAACACCTGATCGGCGCCCGCCAGCCGCATCTTCCTTTCGTTCTGTTCGGAATTGACGCGCGCGGAAATCAGCAGGGAAGGTTTCAAGGATTTGGCCGACAGGATGACGAACAAATTATCCGCGTCGCTCTGCAGCGTGGCGATGAGGCCCTTGGCGCGAAGGATGCCGGCATCCCGGAGGTTTTGGTCATCGGTGGCGTCGGCGAGTACAGCCAGCATGCCGGATTTGATGGCCCATTCCACGCGCTCCTCGTTATTGTCGATCACCAGAAAAGAAGCTCCGGCGCGCTGCAGCTCACCCGCCGCGCCACGGCCCACGCGGCCGAACCCGCACACGAGGTAGTGGTCGTGCAAAGCTTCGATCATTTTTCTGGTGCGCCGCTTTTCAAAATATTGGTTGAACTCCAGCTCGATGATAGCCTGCGTCATGCTGCCGACTGCCAGCAGCATGGCGGTCACGCCAAAGAATATCAGAAACGAGTTGAAGATTTTTCCGGCGTGGCTGAGCGTATGCACTTCCCCGTAGCCGACCGTGCTGATGGTGATCAGCGTCATGTAGAACGCGTCGAAAACCGGGTACTGATCTATGAGAACAAAGCCCAGCGTTCCACCCGCCAGGATCAGCAGCACGGCGATGGCGATCAGGAGCAGCCGCTTGCGAAAGCGAAGCATGGATGTGGTTATTTTAGCCGCTTGCTGAGCCGCCGGCGTGCGAGCGCTAGGATTTGCGCGCCAGCACCACCGTCATGTCGTCGGATAATTCCGGCGAGGCGGTCCATTGGCGGACTGATTCCATTACGGTCCGGATGATCTGCGCATCCGGCCGCTCCGCATTCTTCGCGATCAATTCGATCAAGCGCTCTTCGCCGAACATTTCTCCGTAGGCGTCCTCCGGTTCGGTGATGCCGTCGGTATACCAAACCAGCAGATCGCCGGGTTCGAGCTGTACTTTGCTTTCGCCGTATTTGGAAAACGGGAATGCGCCGACCACGGTGCCGTTGACGTCTAGCTGCGTTGCGCTGCCGCCGCGAATCAGGATGGGCGGTGGATGTCCGGCATTGGTGTAACTGACTATCCCGGTATCGTCGTCGTACAAGGCGAAACAGAAGGTCGCGTACTTTTCCGGAGAAGTCGTGGCGTAGAGCTGCTGGTTCAAATCCGAAACCATGGTCGCGGTCGAAAGATGGAAGCCGTTGGCGGACGCGTGGGCGGCCGGCGACTCCAGTGCCGCGCGCAATTCCATCCGCAGCGCCGCTTGAATAGTGGCCATGAGCAGCGCCGCCGAGATACCTTTGCCCGCGACGTCGCCGATGGCGATAGCCAATTGGTGATTGGAGAGAGCCTGGTAATCGTAATAATCGCCGGAGACCATGCGGGCCGGCTCGCACATACCCATCACGCGCAGCGTCTTGAGAGCGGGCGCCGTCTTCGGATAAAGCTGCTCCTGCACCTGGCGCGCGATTTCGATCTCGGTCTCCAGGCGTTCCTTCTCCTTGGCCACGGCCAGCAAGCGCTCCAGATTTTCCGTCATGGTGTTGAAGGATCGGCTGAGGTCGGCGATCTGATCCCGGCCCGACACGGGAATAGTGTGAGAAAAATCGCTGTGCATCACGCGCGCCGTTCCTTCGTAAAGGTTATGCACGGCGCCGGTGATGGTGCGGGTAAGCGAGACGCCGACGAACAGCGATATCAGCTCGACAATCAGGAACGCGATCGCAACCGAAGAAAAAACGATCGGAAGCAAACCTTGGAGTTCGTCCGCGCGCTCGCTCAACAGCACACCCATCAATGCCGACGGGCGCGTATGAACGGCCAGAATGGTGCGATTAATTTGCGACGCGTCGTTCCAATTCGCGGCGGGCGTTAGCGCAAACCAATAGAGATTGATATCGAATCGATTGACGGGCGGCGCCAGCACGGTGGCGGCCGATTCGCGGCCAGCCGGCGCGAATTGTTGCTCGGTCCCGCTGGAACTCGCGAGCGTGGCTGGTTGGAAAAAGTATACGTCTCCGAGGCCTGGCACCATCCAGCTCAGGACATGCCGCGTGAGCGGCGTCATCGCCAGGTATTTCACGCCGTCCTGATTTGCAAACGACCAGGCGAAATAGTGTCCATTGCGCTGCACCACGCCACTGATCGCGTCCGGTGCGTTGGGTGGCGGATCGAGATTGGGATCGTCTCCCCAGCGCAATATATGGCTATTGTCGGCGATCAACAGGGAAATGCCCGGATACGGTTGCGCGTAAACCTCGCCCGTTCGCGCCAGGACCTCAGCGCGGGACCGGGGATCGGCACGGCGCAATACATCGGTAGCGGCGTGCATGGACGCCACGGTGCGATCCACTTCGTCGCGCGCGATGTAGACCGCCATCTGCGACGCAAGCATGTAACCGCCCAGGCCCACCAACGCGAGGATCAGCAGGATCGGCACCACCGCGATCAGCACATACGTAACGATCAGGCGATTGCGCAGCCGCCAAATGGCTTGCCGCAAGCCGGCGCGCCCCAGCCGCAGCAGAATCCATAGCGCCAGCAGCATCGTGACGATCTGAAGAAAAGTCGTGAAACCGCTGGCCGGTGCGAACAGCAGCAAGGCAAAATAGATTACCACCAGAACGCTGAAGGTCTTCTCCGGCTTGCCGAACTGTTTCCAACGGGATTTGAGGTCCAGCTTCACACGCGCGACTTGGCGATCTGCGGCGTTTCGGGGACCGGTTCCGGCAGCGGCTTTTCAGGCTCCAGGAAATACTTAGTCAGTTTGTCCTGCAGCATGGCCAGCGCGGTCTCCGGATCGTCGGCGTACTGAAAAAGGTTGAGATCGTGTTCGTCAATGGTGCCGTAGCGGACCAGCGCCTCTAAATTCAAAACCTCTTTCCAATACTTGGAACCGTAAAGTACGATGACAATCTTGCTTTCGAGCTTGCGCGTCTGCGCCAGCGTAAGGATTTCGAACAGCTCGTCCAGCGTGCCGAAGCCGCCCGGGAAAATTACCAGAGCCTTGGCCAGATACGCAAACCAGAATTTGCGCATGAAAAAGTAGTGGAACTCGAACATCAGCGATGGTGTGATGTAGGGGTTGGGTTGCTGTTCAAAGGGCAAGCCGATATTGAGGCCGATGGTCTTTCCACCCGCGTCGGCGGCGCCCTGATTGGCGGCTTCCATAATTCCCGGGCCGCCTCCGGAACAAATCACGAAGCGATGCGAGGACGCTTCGATTTTGCTCGACCACTCGGTGATCAGCCGCGCCAGCGTGCGGCAGTCGCGATAATACTGGCCCAGCGGCCCATCTTCGGTGACACGGGCCGAGCCGAAAAAGACGATGGTGTCCTGGATTTTCTCGTCGCGAAAATGCGACAGCGGCTCCAGGTATTCCGAGAGAATGCGGAGCCCGCGGGCATCCGGACTCTCGAGAAATGTTTCGTTCAGATAGGCTACCGGCCGGCGGTTGCCATTGTTGCTTTCATCAATCATTGTGCGGTTCGCGGAGGGGCTTCCAGCCGCTCGAGGCGCTTCTCCAATTGTCTCACTGTCTTTAATAACTCCGGCAATTTTGGAAATGCGGTGATGGCGCGCAGCCATTCCCTGGCTTCAAAGGCCGGCGAACCGGAAACCATGTGCCCGGCCGCCACATCGCCGCCGATGCCGCTCTGCGCGTAGACCACGGCGTTATCGTGAATCGTGAGATGACCAGACACGCCCACCTGCCCGGCCAGCAGCACATTTTTTCCGAGAATGGAGCTGCCCGCCAGGCCGGTTTGCGCGCAGATGATGTTGTCTTCTCCGACTACGCAGGAATGGCCAATCTGCACCAGACTGTCGATTTTCGCGCCGCGCTTGACGCGCGTCTCTCCCATGGAAGCGCGGTCGATCGACGACAACGATTGAATCTCCACGTCGTCCTCAATCACCGTGACGCCGGACTGCACGATCTTGAAATGCTGGCCATCGCGAGTCTTGGCGAAACCGTAGCCGTCGCCGCCCACTACCACTCCGTTTTGCAGGATGACGCGGTGGCCGATGCGGCAAAATTCGCGCACCACGGCATGCGAGTGAGCGTAAAAATCGTCGCCGATCTGAACGGCTTCGTAGATCACCACCTGCGGATGCAGCACGGCGTTCCGGCCGATGGTGACGTGCTCGCCCACCACGGCGTATGGGCCGATGGATGCTCCTTCGCCGATGCGCGCGGTTGGTGCGATGATCGCTTGCGGATGAATGCCGGGGGCGGGGCGCGGCGGCTGGTAGAACATCGCCAGCGCGCGGGCGTGATCGTGATAGGGATTCGAAGAAATCAGGCTGGCGGGCTTCGGTTCGGCGAGCGGCTCGGCCACCAGAATCGCAGCCGCACGGGTGTGCTTCACCTTGGGCGCGTACTTCCGGTTGGCAAGAAAAGTCAGGTCCGATGGCCCGGCTTGTTCCATCCCCGCCACGCCGGTAATTTCAATGTTGGGATCGCCCCGCAGCTCGCAGCCGAGGCGCGCGGCGAGATCGCCGAGCGAGATTCGTTGGACGGTGGCCATAAGGATGGCTTCATTGTAGCGGGCAGACTGCGCATCTCGCGGTAAGCTACGGCGTTCGCAACCGGCGCTCAGCCTGCGTCCGGCGACGTCACCTTGAATGCTCCAGCTTTGAATTCCACGTCGCGGATCTTGCCAATTGGGCCCAGCGGCCCGATATCTTTCCCATTCAGGCGCACGCGCAGGCCGCCCGCGTTGCCAGTCCGCAGCGTCGCGCTGGTGGCGAGATCCAAGGTGCGGGTTTCGTTGGCTTCGAGGGTGCGCGCGATTAAAATTTTTCCCTCGTTATCGGTGACCATGACCCACACCGGCTCCTGCGCTTCCATTTCCAGACGCATTACGCCAGCGCCGGGCTCAGCCGAAGCACCTTCTCCGGGTCCAGCGGAAGCGGTCGCCGATTCATCCTTGACAGGCGCTACAGCGGGCGCTGCCGCAGGCTTGACGGGCGTCGTCTGGGACGGCGTGGGACTGGGATTTTCCTTGGGCTTCGGTTCCGGCGCAGCAGCATTCGGTTGGCTCGGCGCCGGCTCGCTCAATGGCGTCGGCTCATTCGAGGGCAGCGGTTCGCTGGCCGAAGGCGCCTGAGTGGATGCGATCACCGAAGAGGGAGTTCCACCGCCTGAATTTTGCGACACGGACTGACCACCAGGAAGGAACTGCCACCACAGCAGCCCCGCCGTGATCGCGATCGCGGCCACCACTGCCGCAACCAGAAAGGCTCGCCAACTGCGGCGTGAACGGGCTGGCGGCTCAGGCTCGGCCGCGGGCGCAGACAAAGGCGCGGGCACCGGACCTAACTCGGCAGCCGGCGAAAGCCGCTCCAACTGCCGCGTGGCTTGCCCGCAGAAATTTTCCACCGCGTTCAGCAGACCCTTGAAACTTTCTTCCGTCGCTGTCGACGTTTCGCGCAATTCGCGAATGGACTGCGAATGGTTCTCCACATCGTCTTCCAGGCGCGCGATTCGCTTGTTCAGGTTCGACTCTACTTCCCGGACCAGCTCCGGCAGCTTGCTTTGATCCGGCAGCGCCAGCGAGCGGTGTGGCCGGTCTTTGAACAGACGCGAGCCCGCATCGGAATCGATTATGGCGGGAAGATGCGTCGCTTGATGCATCTCCCCGGCCACTCCCAGCAGAAGCTGAATTTCATCGGCGATCCGCAGAGCGTCGCGCCGCGAGAGACAGCGCCATTCGCCCGGTTCGCTTTCCTGATCGGACTGGTATAAACCAAAACCAATCAGCTCGTCTTCGCCGATGGCGTCGGTGATCTGCGTGAATTGCGCGATGGTGGCGCGGCGCAGAGAGGTAATGCCGTCAAACGCCGCATAGAACGCCTCCGCTTGTTCCGGGGAAACCGGGCCGACGTACTCGGCCGTAAAGTTCAGCGATTCATTGTCGAAATCGAAGCCCAGCCATTCACCGCGATCTTGCGAGATGTGGACATCCTCACCCAGCATCTCGAAAAAGCGCTGGGATTCATGCACCACGCTGGCCAGCTTGTGGAGCGGAACGCCCACCCCGCCACGATTCAGCTCGACGCGAACGCGCAAACGCGACATCTTGATCACTTCCTTCCCGAAGCTGGCGGATGGATCACTGCGGGGCCACCGAGCGCCGACATCACTCGTCCGGTGGCGAATCGCAGATTGTGCCAGGCTTCTACACATTCAGGAGCGTGCTCAACAATGCGGCCGCAATACTGCACCGCGGCTTCAAATTCCAGCCGCTCCAGCGCAACTGCGGCCAAGCCTTGTTGGGCCTGCAAACATTGGGGCGAAATCTCGAGCAATCGCGTGGCATAGTGTTGCACGGCATCCCAATCCTGGGTCTCCACGCTCAAAGCCAATAAGTTCGACAGCACTTCTTCCGATCTAGCGTCGGATTCGAGCAAACGCCGATAGGCCGCTACCGCCTCGTCATAGTGGTGCAATAGCTGCAGCGCCACTGCCTTGCCGAAGAGCGCGCGGGTTCGTGCGGCGTCGGACCAGCAGGCGTCGAAGTTGCCTAGCGCCTCTTCGGCCCGGTTCAAGTGCAACAGGCAGGCGCCCAGACCGACGCGCGCGTCGTCGCGATGCGGGTCCGCTTGCAGCACCTTTTCGAAAGCTTGCGCCGCTTCATCCCAACGGTTGAGCTGTTGCAGGCACGCCGCCAGGTTGAATTGCGCGAACGTATTCCCGGGGTCGGACGCGACCACCGTAAAATAGCTGCCCGCCGCTTCCTGAAAACGGCCCAGCGCCACTTGGATCTCGCCGCGAATGGTGTAGAAATCCGAGGAATATTCGCCCGGCGTGCTCAGCGCATCCAAAGCTTCCTCCAGGCGCCCGGCAGCGCGCAATGCGAGCGCCGCTTGTACTTGCGTTCGAAGCGCCGGTCTAGCGGCTGCGGACATATCAAACGCCTCCAGAAGCCTTATCTCGCGTGCCCGCTAGGACGCGCGGAGAGTACATCGCCAGAAATTGACGCAGGCCGGGAATGAGCGGCGCATGCAAAACTTGAGAACGTTGCGGGAAGGATATCCGCACGCCATGAACTTCCGCACTTCGATTCCATTCCTCCAGGAAGCCGACCGCGCCGGAACCCAGCTGTGCGTCCGTCCAATACTCGGCCGCATTGTGCTGCATGTACAGCGTGAACATGGGACCGAAGACCTCCATCCGCACGTGCACAACGGGGTCGTTCCTGGAGAAAACCATGATCTTTTCGTTGTGCGGGTTTTCGACGAAGTGGTAAACGCTGAAGTATTCGGCGGCGAAGCTCGGATTCGGGCCGCGACTGAGGGCTTTCAGCCGCACGGCGTAGTAGTTGCCCAGGTCTTTGGCGCGAAAAATCAAACCCACGTCGCCCGAACCGACCGTCCAGTCGAATTCGAAGCGGCAATCTCTGGCGTTCAAAGCTGGCCGGTATAAGACCAGCTGTCGCGATTTCTTGACGCCTGGATCGCCTTCGATCGCTGATTCGCGCAGCCAATCGCCGCCGGCGACGGAAGTTTCAATCTCGTTCGAAGCCGGACGCGCTGCGTGCTTCCAGAGGGGCACGCTGATGGCGGCCAAAGCCAATACTCCGGCGCAAAGCTTGACGCTGAACGATTTTCGAAGACCGGAGGCCGCGGTGTACAGATTCGGGGCAGACTGTTCGGCGATGACAGGCTCGCTAGCAACGGCGGAACCCTGGGGAACGGGCCGTGGCGAATTCGGCGCCGGGGCCTTCTTGGCCGTTCGCACCATCTTCGGAACCACCATTTCCCACTGAAAGCCCGGCCCCGAGCGGCTTTTCTTAATCGCGCCCGGAACCATTTCGTCCGCGTAGGTTCGAGCGGGATCCCTCAGAGCGATGGCCTGGTTGGAAGGCTGCGGCACTACTCTAGGGGCTGCAACCGCCGTCGGCCGGGAGCGCTCCGTCACAGGAATAACCGGAAATACCTCGGGCTTAGCCGCGTCCGGCGACCGCAGCAAGGCCGACCAGGTGACCATGAATCGAAAGCCGACTGCCCGGTCAAACTGGCTGTCGCTTGCGGGCGCAAAGCCGCTCAGGCGGGAAGGATCGACGAATCCGGACTGTGACTGCCGCATGAATGACCTCGCCGAAGTTCATGGCTCGTGCCTCCTGGGGGCACGAGTGAGGCCACGACCTGACAAGTTATACACAATATCATGGGGTAATGTCAAGAGCAATGCTATATCTTGAGCTTCACACGAAGTTGGGCTATAGTTCCTAGACAGGGAGGTGTCTTTGTGCCCTCGACCAAAAACCCGTCCACGCGGCCGGTTGCAAGCATCGCTCGGGCCGCCCAAAGAACCCGGTCCGTTATTGAGGATTTTCAGACCAGGCTAACCGAGGTGTCGCAACACGCCGGCGTTGCACGGCTGGCCACAGGGATAGCAGCAGAAAAGGAAGCCGCGGGCCGCACCGAAGCGTCCGAGAGCGAAGCCGAACTGGAGCGTCAATTGGCCGCCTACTTTGCGCGTGCCGGCGCCTCCACTGGAAGCGAAGCCACCGGATCGTCAGAGCGAAACAAGATCTTGGAAGAACTTCGAGCGCGCGTCATCGATGCCGTGGTGGAACGGATCTTAGCGGGTTGGTTGAGCGGCCAGCCCCAAGAGCCAAGCGCACTGCGCGATGAAGTGCTGGAACGTTTGATCGAACGCGTCCTTCAACAATTCGGGACCCGCGGTCCGGCAGAGACCGAAGCGCGTCCTTCCTAACTGGCGCTGCCGAGCCGGCCCGCGCTGATACCATGCTGACATGCGCTTGATGCGGCCGACATTGCTTCTGGGTTGCTGCTTCAGCGTTCTAGCCGCTCCTCCGCCGCGGCCTTACGATGTCGAACATTACGAAGTGAAGCTTGAGCCGGATCTGGCCGCGCGGCGCCTCAAGGGCGAAGTGACCATTCAGCTCCATTCGATTGTCGACGGCCTGGACGCGCTAGAGCTGGACGCAGGCTCGCTTCAAGTTTCGGCGGTCGTGGAGGAGTTCGCGACCCTGCGCTTTGAACGAAGCGGCGAATTGCTGGTAGTGCATCCCGATAAGCCGATACGGCTGGGCGAAGTTCGGAAAATCACGGTCCGCTATGAGGCCCAGCCGGCGCCAGGTCTGAGCTTCTTCGACAACCAGGTTTGGGCCGGATATTTCACCAGCCATTGGATGGTTTGCGATGAACAAGCTGAGGATCGCGCCACGCTGCGGTTGCTGATTACAGCGCCGGTGGGCATGCAGGTAGCGGCCAGTGGACGCCTCATCAAGACGCATCGCCAAGGTTCCGCGAGCGTTTCCGAATGGCGCGAAGACGCGGAGGTGCCGCCGTTCGTCTTCGCTTTCGCGGTGGGCAATTTTGCCGAGAGCGCGGCGCAAGAAGGCCCAGTCAAGCTGCGTTTCCTGGGGCCGACGAGCGATGCACGGGACTTGACCAAGATTTTCCACGAAACCGGCTCTGCCTTGCGATTCCTGACGGATAAGTCCGGCGCTCCGTATCTGGAAAAGACCTACACGCAAGCGCTGCTGCGCAATGGGCCGGAACAGGAGGCGGCGCAATTCACGCTGTTGCCTGAATCCTACGGCCAGACGCTGCTCTCCCATCCCGACGATCTGTGGCTGCTGGTGCACGAGCTGGCTCACCAATGGTACGGAATCGGGATCGCCACGCGCGACTGGTCCGATTTCTGGCTGAGCGAGGGAATGGCTTCGTTTTTAGCGGATGTGTTATCTCGGCGAGAAGTTCGGCGCCGAACGATATACCAAGGAAATCGAGGCCTCGCACCAGAATTACGAAAAGATGAAAGCCGAGGGAAAAGACCGGCCATTGAGCTTCACCGGCTGGAAGATGCCGCACGACGCCGGCGGGCGGCTGCCTTACGACAAGGGCGCCTGGGTTCTCCACTTGCTGCGCCAGCAAATGGGCGACGACGCATTTTGGCGCGGACTGCGAGTGTACACCAAGGACAATTGGGGCAAGCAGGTCACTAGCAAGGACTTCGAAGAGTCGATGGAAGCCGTGACGGATACGCCCCTGGCAGGCTTCTTCCAGACCTGGGTATATCGCTGAATACAAACAACCTATCTAGGCCAACTCATTCAGACTTGACAACAACGCACTAAAGTTTGATAATGGGTGCAGGCTAAATCTAGGCGAGGCACGCCGAAAGGATTGAAGTAAGATGAGCAAAATCATAGGAATAGACTTGGGAACGACGAACTCGGTCGTAGCGGTGATGGAAGGTGGGCAGGCGGTTGTCATACCCAACCAGGAAGGCGGCCGGACGACTCCCTCGGTGGTGGGCTTCACCAAGAGCGGAGAGCGGCTGGTCGGTACCGTCGCAAAACGGCAAGCCGTGACGAATCCCGAGAACACGGTGTATTCGATCAAGCGCTTCATGGGACGGCGCTTCAACGAAGTCAGCGAAGAAATGAAGCTGGTGCCTTACAAGGTGGTCGGCCGGCGAGAACGGCGACGCGCGCGTCGAGATCAACGGAAAGCGCTATTCGCCGCCTGAAATTTCGGCCATGATTCTGGGCAAGCTGAAGGAAGCGGCTGAGGCGTACCTGGGCGAGAAAGTGACCAAGGCCGTGATCACGGTTCCGGCCTATTTTAACGACTCGCAGCGTCAGGCCACCAAGGATGCCGGGCAGATCGCAGGCCTGGAAGTGATGCGCATCATCAATGAGCCGACGGCGGCGGCGCTGGCCTACGGCCTGGATAAGAAGAAGAACGAGACCATCGCGGTTTACGACTTTGGCGGCGGCACGTTCGACATCTCGATTCTGGAAGTGGGCGACGGCGTGGTGGAGGTGAAGTCGACCAACGGCGACACGCACTTGGGCGGCGACAACATCGACCAGCGCATTATCGACTGGCTGATCCAGGAGTTCAAGAAGGAGACCGGCGTCGACGTCTCGAAGGATCAGATGGCGCTGCAGCGGTTGAAGGAAGCTGCCGAGAAGGCCAAGATCGAGCTGTCCACGGTGCTCGAAACCGAGATCAACCTGCCATTCTTGACCGCCGACGCCAGCGGCCCCAAGCACATGAATGTGAAGCTGACGCGGGCGCGGCTGGAGCAGATGGTGGCCGACATTCTGGATCGTGCCATCGGGCCTTGCAAACAGGCTATTGCGGACGCCGGAGTGACCCCGGCACAGATCGATGAAGTAGTGCTGGTGGGCGGATCGACGCGCATGCCGAAGGTTCAGCAGCAGGTGCGCGATCTGTTCGGTAAGGAGCCCAACAAGAGCGTCAACCCGGATGAAGTGGTCGCGGTCGGTGCGGCCGTGCAAGGCGGCGTTCTGGGTGGAGAAGTGAAGGACGTGCTGTTGCTCGACGTCACTCCGCTGTCGCTTGGAATCGAGACGCTGGGCGGCGTTTTCACCCGGCTCATCGAGCGCAACACCACCATCCCGACGCGCAAGAGCGAGATCTTCTCCACTGCGTCGGACAGCCAGACTTCGGTCGAGATCAAGGTCTTCCAGGGCGAGCGCGCCATGGCCGGCGACAACAAGCTGCTGGGCGTGTTTCAGCTGGTGGGCATTCCTCCGGCGCCGCGCGGCATTCCGCAGGTGGAAGTGACGTTCGACATCGATGCCAACGGCATCCTGAACGTGACCGCCAAGGACAAGGCCACCAACAACGAACAAAAGATCACCATCACCTCTTCTTCGGGCTTAAGCAAAGACGAAGTGGAGAAGATGGCCAGGGACGCCGAGTCTCACTCGGGCGAAGACCGCAAGAAGAAAGAAGAGATCGAATCGCGCAACCGCGCAGACGCGATGGTTTACAACATCGAGAAGATGCTGAAAGAGCATCGCGACAAAGTCAGCGCAGCCGACGCCAAGGCGGTGGAGGACGCGCTCGAAGAGACCAAGAAAGCCATGCAGGAAGGCGGTATCGACCGCATCAATCAGGCCACGTCGAAGCTCGAGACGGCCAGCCACAAGCTGGCGGAGGCGATGTACAAATCGGCCAGCCAATCGGGCGGCGGCCAGCCGGGCCAGCCTGGGCAACCCTCGGGCGACGGCGCCAAGGGAGCGGGCGAAGAGAAGCCCAAAGACAATGTGGTGGATGCCGAGTTCGTCGACGTAGAAGACAAGAAGTAACCGAGAGGGATTAACCGTGGCTTGTTTGCGGCCCAGAAGCTGCGAACAGGCCACGGACGATTTTTATGCCAGCCGCAAGCAAACAGGATTATTACGAGCTCTTGGGCGTCGCCCGGGATGCGAAAGCGGACGATATCCGCAAGTCGTACCGCAAGCTGGCTCGGAAGTATCATCCCGATTTGAATCCGGGCGATAAGGCCGCCGAGGAGCGCTTTAAAAAAGTTCAGGAAGCCTACGACGTCCTGAGCGATTCCAAGAAACGCCAGGTTTATGATCAGCACGGATTTTATTCCGACCACATTCCGCCGGGCGGACCAGGCGGCGCTGGCGCTGGAGCCGGAACTAACTATGGGCCGGGCTTCGGTGGGTTCGATTTTACAGATTTCGTCAATCAGCAGGGTGGCGCCGGCAATGCGGACACCGGCCGGTTCAGCGACATTTTCAGCCAGTTCTTCGGTGGGCGGAAGGGCGAGCGCGCCGCCGTTCCCGAGAAAGGCTCGGATCTTGAATACGGCCTGAACATCGACTTTTGGGAATCCATTCGCGGAACCCAAGTGCGGCTGAATATCCTTCATCAGCAGACCTGCGATACCTGCGGGGGAAGCGGCTCGGTTGGCAGCGCCACCACCGTCTGCCCGGAGTGCGACGGAACTGGCAGCGTGACGCAAATGGCGGGCGCGATGAAATTCAGCCTTACCTGCCCGCGTTGCGATGGAAAGGGCCGGCTGAAGAATGTTTGTCCCACCTGTCATGGCGACGGCCAGCTCTCTAAGCCCGAGGTGGTCGAGGTTCGGATTCCGGCCGGCGCTCAGGCTGGTTCGCGACTGCGCGTCGCCGGTAAAGGCAACGCAGGCAGGCACGGCGCTCCCGCGGGCGACTTGTACATCACGGTTCGAGTGGAGCCGCATCCCTTCTTCCAGCGCGACGGCGACGATATTCACATCCAGGTTCCGGTGACGGTTTCAGAAGCGGGCCTGGGAGCCAAAATCGAAGTGCCTACCATCGATGGCCGCGCTCTGCTCAAAGTTCCGCAAGGGACGCAGAATCTGCAGAAATTCCGTCTGCGCGAAAAGGGCGTGTTGAACACGCGCAAAAACGCGCGCGGCGATGAGATTGTCGAAGTTGTTATTCAGGCGCCCAACATTCACGATGAACGCACCAAGCAACTGCTGCGGGACCTTGCGCAGGTGAACGCCGAAGATCCACGCAAGGAGATGTGGACCAAGATTTAGTGGACCAAGATTTAAAGGAATGAGGCCCGTTATGGCCAAAGCAAGATCCAAGGCCGCCTACATGATTTCCGCGGTAGCGGAACAGTACGAGATTCATCCGCAGACGCTGCGGCTGTATGAGCGCGAAGGGCTGCTGGCGCCGTCACGCAGCGAGGGCAACACGCGTTTGTACACCGACGATGATCTGGAGCGGCTGGAAGTGATTCTCAAGCTGACGCGCGAGCTGGGTGTCAATCTGGCGGGCGTGGAGATCATCCTCAACATGCGTGAAAAGATGGCGGCGATGCAGCACCAGATCGAAGAATTTGTCGCCACGCTCAACCACGAGCTGGCCACGCGCGCCCAGACCGGCCCCGGAGAGGCGAAGCGTTCTTTAATCCCCGTAATTCAGATGAACCCGTCTGCCAAGCCGGAAGGCGAGCAGCGCGCGAAAGAATCCGGCAAGGAAACGAAATCGCAGCGCGGCAAAGAACGCCGGGCGTGAATTTCAGTGCGCTTTCTGGATGAACGTGCCCATGGTCGCGTCCACGAAAACGGAATAGTCGCTGGTCGATGGCGACGCACCCCAGATTACGCGCCAAGTCAAGTCGGGAAAGCGGTTAGTCTGTTCCAGCAAAAATGAGATGGGCATGCCGGGATGTTTCTTGATGTAGTCCCGGCTTTTTTCGGCTGCGACCTCATAGGCCTTATCCGAATCCACTCGAATTGCGGCAATCAGGAAAGGAACGCCTGGTCCACGGCCTAAATGGGATTCCACTGGTCCCGCGAACACTCCTTCGTGCAGATTCCCCTCGGCTTCGATTGAAGAATAAGTGTAGGTGCGCGAACTTCCTTTGGACGCCGAAACAAACGTGACTTCCCATGCGCCGGCTTTGCCAGGCTCGGGCTGGATTTGAGCCAACTGAAGGCTGCGCAACTGGAGCGGCTGAGCGTCGGAGGCCCAGCCGCGCGCTTGCGGGTAGATTCGCTGGAAGGCCTGACGCCCGGTCAAGATCTCAGGCGGTTTGGCGGGCTGCTGGGCCTTCTCGGTCGGTTTGGAATCCGAGCAGGCGCTCAATAGAGCCAGTAGCAGCAAGGGCGGAGCGAAGCGATTCCAATCGAGCATCAACCCATTGTCTCGCGCGTGCTAAACCGCTCACAACCCGGTCTAGTGCGCGAGGATTATAATTAACGGCAGGCAGGTGTCGTCATGAATTTCTACCCGGTTTTAGGCTGCTCCTTGGGGTTGGCGCTGAGTATAACGTTGTGCGCGCAGCCAAGGCCTTCGCCAATAGGGCCAGGCAGTCCGACCATGCCGACCAATCCCAACACTACCTCGCCGAACAATCCGGGGAACTTCCCCGGTACGCAGCCTAACAACATGCCGGGCACTTATTCCACGCGCCCGATGTTCTTGACGGGCAAAGTGGTGATGGAGGATGGAACGCCGCCGCCCGATTCGGTCGCGATTCAAATCATTTGCCGCATGAATCCGCGCACGGTCGCCTATACCGACCGCAAAGGCAGTTTCAGCGTGGATTTGAACGACCGGAACAACGATATTTTTGAGGACGCATCGGAATCGTCCCGGGGTAGTTCGGCGCCCACGCGTAATGGAGGCCAGGAGCGCAGCATCTGTCCCGGAGATCCCACCTTGACGAGCGCCATGCTGCAGGTGAATTTGGCGGGGTTCAGTTCGGACGCGATTAATCTGGGCACGCGGCATGCGCTGGACAATCCCGAAATCGGAACAATATTGTTGCGGCGCAGGGGCAACGTGGAAGGTCTGACCATCAGCGCCACCAGCGCGCTGGCCCCGAAGAACGCTCAGAAGGCCCTGGAGAAAGGCCGCGCCGATGCAGCCAAGCAGAAATGGCCGGACGCGGAAAAGGAATTCCAAAAGGCCGTCACGATTTATCCCAAATATGCCGCGGCCTGGCTGGAACTTGGCAACGTGCAGCGCCAGCAGAAGGACAACGAAGGAGCGCGCAAGTCGTATGCGCAGGCGCTGGCGGCGGATTCCAAATTTGTCAGTCCTTATTTGGAGCTGGCTTCGATGGCCGCCGTCGAGCAGAAGTGGCAGGAGGTGGTGGACGACACCGGCCGCCTGCTGCATCTGAACCCGGTGGACTTCCCACAGGCCTGGGCGATGAACGCGACCGCGTATTATTATCTTGGAAAGAAGGATGAGGCCGAGAAAAGCGCCCGGGAAGGGATCTCGCACGATCCCGGGCATCGCTACCCGCGCATGAACTACCTGCTCGGCGTGGTGCTCTCACAGAAGCAGGAGTTCGCTGCAGCGGCCGAGAACATCCGGGAATATCTGAAGTACGCGCCCAACTCCCCCGACGCCGATCAAATCCGCAAACAATTGGCGGAAGTGGAGAAGGCCGCAGGCCCGCGGACCGAGAAAGCGGTTGGGGCGCAAGTAGGCAACCCGGCGACGCCTCCGGCTCAGCAGTAAGGCTCACGCAGTACTTCACAGTACCGTTCAATCTCAAAGTACCGTTGTCGAAGCTGTCGGCTAGAGTGAAGACTGGTTAACAGCAGAACCATGGAAAGAGCCGACCTCGAGCAATGGAGGCCTAAGGATGTCGCGCGACTGCTTGCGCTGGTCGAGGGACAGCGCCGCTATTTCCAAGAAATCGTAGCAGTTCTGCCGGTGGGCATATTGGTGCTGTCGGCGGAGTTCGAGGTTGTGCTGGCTAACGCAGCCGTCCGCAAGCTCTTGAGCCTTCCCGAGCAGGGCGCATTGCGGATCAGATTGGACGCGGTGCTGCCTCGGCCGGCACTGGATCGCATCGAGCAGGTGATGAAGACGCGCACGGCCGAGACGAACATTGTGGTGGATACCGCTGCTGGGCGCCGGCTGCAGATCGGAATCGCCATGATTCCAGCGTGGGACGAGGAGGGCGGACGAGAGGCGCTGGTAACCATACAGGAACTGGGAGCCGCGGTTGCGCCCGAATTGGCGGCAGGCCCGGCGGCGTCAGTACCAGTACGAAGACCCGCGGCGGCTGGCCTGACTGCGGATCTGCCCGATCATCTCGCGGCTGTGCTTTGGGCCGTTGAACCGCGCACCATGCGGCCGATATTCGTGAGCCAGCAAGCGCAACAACTGCTCGGCTTCGCCGCAAATTTTTGGACCAGCAATCCATCCTTCTGGAGCGATCGAGTTCATCCCGGCGATCGGGAGCGTGTGATGCAGTTCTACCAGCGCGCCTCGAACGGCACGGGTGAGAGCGCTTGCGAATTTCGTTCGCTGCGGCCGGATGGACAAGTAGTCTGGTTGCGCGAGACGGTTCGTATGGTCGGCGATGCGGCGGGCCAGCCGATTTACCTGGCCGGCATCACCGTGGATGTCAGCGAGCGGCGCTTGATCGAGGAGCAACTGGTTCAACGCGAGCGGATTGATGCCATGCAAAAGCTGGCCAGCCGCATGGCGCATGACTTGAACAACATGCTCATGATTTTGGAAGGCAATGCGGAAGAGGTTCTGACTGGACTTCCCGCTGGCAGCGATCTGCGCGGCGAGATGGAAGCGATTGTCGCCGCGGCCCAACGAATGACCGGGCTAACTGGACATTTGCTCGCGTTTAGCCGGCGTCCGCCGCCGGTGACTGAACTGGTCGAACTGGAAACTGTGTTGAGCGCCGCTGTCCAGAAGTTCGGTATGCAGCGCAAGGGGCCGTTGAGCCGGAGCCAAGTCACTGCCAACGCTGCTCAGCTCGAGCAAGTATTGGCGGCGGTTGTCGCCGCGGCAGGCTCGCCATCGGCGGTGACAGTGGAGGCTTCGAACGTGGAAATTCGCGAAGAACTTCAGCGTGAGGAACCTTTGGCGCCCGGCGATTATGCTGCCATCACAATTGCGGGGTCCGATGGTAAGGCCGAGTTCGGCGAGGGCGCATTCGAGCGCTTCCTTCCGGAAAAAGGTGCGGTCGACGATACGGCCATCAAGCTGGCGCATGCGTACGGAATGGTCCGGCAGTGGGGCGGCGATATCGCGGTCGCTCGAGGCGCCGAAGCGGGAACAGCTTTCCGCATATTCCTGCAGCGGGTCAGTGAGGCGGGTAATCCAGGAAACCCGGTCAGCGAACCGAGTGAGTCAAAAACCGAACGTCAAGTTGCAACCGTCCTAGTGGTAGAAGATGAAGCCGGCATTCGCGCTCTGGTGCAGAAGTTTCTACGCCGGCACGGTTACGACATTCTGGAAGCCTCCAACGGCGAACAGGCGCTGGAGGTGGTCCGGGAACATCGGGGTTCCGTTGACCTTTTAATTACCGACATGATCATGCCCTACATGGGCGGACGCGAGCTGGTAGACCGGCTGCATGCACAAGGACGCGATTTGAAGACCCTGTACATCTCGGGCTACACCGACGACTCGACGGTTTATGCCGCCGAGCTTCCGCCCGGAAGCGCGTTTCTACAGAAGCCATTCACGTTGAGCGCGCTGCTGGAGAAAGTGCGGGGCTTGCTGGGTTCTTAGCGGGCGTGGCTAGAGCCGGCGCTATACATCGAGCTGTAGCCGAGTTGCTGCTTTACGAAATCGCGCGGGTAGCTGATGTCTACCTTGCTGACTTTGCCGCCTTGGAGCGTCGCGGTGAGCTCGGGGTTGATGCCGCCCCAATAAGTGGGCAGGTTCAGATTTTTGTAGCGCGCCACCACTTGATCGCGCAAAGCCGGGTCGAAGTGGACGCCGTATTTGTCGATGAGCGCCTTGATCGCGTTGTAATCGCCTTCGGCTTTGATGCGCATCAGCTCGGCCAGCAATTGTCCCACGCCCTGGCGCATCTTTTGGAAGTCGCGGATGACGATGTAGGTTTTTCCGCCGCGTGTTTCTTCGGCGATGGCGCCGGTCTTATCGCGAATGTAATTGACGATGAGCTGGCGGTCGCGCTCGTGATCCTCTTCAATGGTGTCGCCCTTGGGGATGCGGCGAAGCTGCGTGAGCGCCACGCGTGCCGCGGCATAATACATCGCTTTGGCGACATCCGGACTGGAGGCCAGGCCGAGCTGCTGTATCTTCGGATCCCAGACATTCCACAGCGCCATCAGATCGGCGCGGCCTTCTTCGAGCGTCGAATAATATTCCTTCAAATAATAAACCGGGTCGTGCGTGAGCTTGGGATCGATTTGGCCCGAGCCATGGCCGATGATCTCGTGCAGCGCGGTCATCAAGTCTTCGGCTTCGTCGCCATATTTTTTGCAAATCTCGATCTCTTCCTTGGAGGCTGCGAATTCGTCCAAGGCCTGGTTGCCCGCGGCTTCGGAAAGCGCGCGGCTGCTGCCGGTGAACAGAAAGCTCTTGCTGCCGTATTTCTGATGAATCTCTTCCTCGTTGGGAAGATTGTCGCCGACGGTGGTGACATGAAAGTCGCCGGTCTCGATCAGCGTTTCGACCGCCTTGGCGAGTGGAGGCTTTACGCCTTGTTTCCTGTATTGGGGCGCCCAAGGCGCGCGATCCTCGAAGTACTGCGCGTTGGCGGCGACCTTGACCATCAGTTCGTTGACGCGATTGTCGGTGACCGTTACGAAGCTCTGCGAGCTGCCCTTGGCGCCGCGGGCATCGCGATAGACCTCGATGAAACCGTTGTCGAAATCCACTCGCGGATTGTTCGCCACCCAATCGATGCCGAATTGCAGCCAATCCTTGGGATCGCCGGTTTGATAGAAGCGGATGAGGTCGCGGATGGCTTTAGCTTGCGCGGGCTCGGCGAGGGCGGCCGCTTTCTCGAGATAGGAATTGGCCTTGGCAAGGTATTCGGCGTAGAGCCCGGGCGGAATGCGGTGGTCGGGCGTACCGGCGCGATAGACCTGCTCTTCCAGCTTCCCATTGATTTTGACCAAGCGAGAATTCAGAGGATAGTGCTCGGTGAACTTCGCCAAGTCGGCCTGCGCGACGCCGGCGTAGAGATTATTGGCGCTGGCCTGTAGAATGTCGAGCCCACCGCGCGGGGCTTTCGCGGTGACCATGGGCTCGAAATTAGGATCGAAGAGAGATGGTTTGAGCTCGCCGATCTCTTTCGAGAAAGCCGCGTCCGTGAAGCCTGAGCCGCCGCCGTGTTTGATTACAGCGAGGCCCGCGTTGCGCAATTCCTCAAAGGTGAAGTCGGGCAGAAACTTCTGCGCGGTGGTCTCGTTGTGATTGCCACGGTTGGCCCAGAAAAGCTTGGTGAAGGCCAGGATCTTCGGATAAGCGGACTGATCGACGCCGGATGGATGGGCTACGATCATCTCCAGCACGCGCTTCTGGCGCAGCCCAAAGGGGGATAACTGGTCGAAGATGATGGGATGGATCGCAATGGCCGCCTCGGAAAGCCAATAACCAAGCGCCTGCTCGCGCGGAGAAAGGCTCTGAAAGCTGCCGGCCTGGAGCTGCAGAAATCCAGTTGCGCCGACGCGATCCACCAAAGGAGTCTGGGCGCCGGCCGCGCAGACGAACGCACCCGCCAGACAGAGGGTGGGTAGGGTTCTACCAATAAACAAAGGATTCTTCCTCGCACACCAGCATGATGGGAGGGCCGCCGGTGGAGATCTTCGTGGCATGCGCCACCACTTGCTGGCCGCCTTCCGATTCCACGCACTTGTGCAGGTCGTCCAGAGAAGAAAAATGCACCTCGGCGATGCGGTACGCAGTGACCTTGCCCTGGGGGGAGCCGTTGACCTTGGTTAGGACCAAGCGCGTCATGCCCTTGAACTTTTCCTCGAGCATGGGGATGTGCTCTTCCTGATATGCTCTTTCGAACGCCGCTTCGTCGTGAGGCCGCGGATAGATAACAACCATCTTCACGCTGTGCGTTCCCATGCTTGTCGAAACCACATGTTAGCACCCTGGCGATTGCGCCGGACCGTTGTTTGCGGTTCGTAAGCAGTCATCGGATCATCTTATCCAGCCATTCCAATATTGCCGACTCAAGCATGACCCGATGGTCGCTGAATCCGTGGTCCGTATCCATATGAGTGTATGTAACGGGGGACCCGGCGTCCGCCAGAGCAGATCGAAGGGCTTCGTTGGAGGCGCGCAGGCCATCGTTCGCGGAAAGCACAAAGACGGGGCGTGGAGAGATTTTCGCGGCCAGCGCGCCAAAACTCCAGGCGTCCGCGTTGGTCTTCGCCTCGTGCTCCAGCTTCGCGGGCGAAGTTCCGGTGAGCGGAGCATAATCGGCCGGATCCGCCTCTCGGCCAAAATAACCGGCTCCATCGTTCACGGGACTGCCCTCGGTGATAATTACGCCGGCGGAGAATTCGGGATGCTGCGCCATGGCGGCCGCTGCAAGAAATCCGCCCATGCTGTGTCCGATCACAACGATTTTGCGGGTGTCGATGTGGAACTTTGCCGCATTCGCCGGACCGCTCACGTAGGCAAGCATCGCGCCTACGTCCGCAATACAGTGCGTGAAACTGAAAGTACCCCCGGATCCCCAAGCGCCGCGATAGTGCATCGCCAGAACATTCCATCCATCGCGGCGGAGCGCCTGAGCCAGATCCATATTCTGCTCGTATCCGGGAAATCCGTGCAGCAGGATGACGGTTCGGTGTAGCTCAGCGCCTGAGGCGAGCAGGAACATTCCCATCAGTCTGCTGCCGTCCGAATCGATGATCGTCTCGACATTTTGCGAAGGAGTTTTGGGATTGGTTGGCGGATCGTTCGCGATGGCATTAGGCTGCTGCGCGCAAACGGCCTTGCAGAGCAGACTCAGTCCGATCAAAGCGAGGGCAGCTTTGTGGTTTTGCATTTATGCAGTATCCCACGTGCGATGTTCATCGAAACTTACGCTGGCTCTTCCTCACGTGGATTGTTGCTGGCGGGAACTGTCGCGTGAGCCGAGGCACGCTGCCGCGCCAACTCTTTGAACACTTCGCCAAAGGCCGGGACGCTGCGGCGGAGAGTGTCGAAATCTCGCTTGGGAATGAGAAGAACTTCCATCGCGGTGCGAGCCTGAATGGTTGCGTTGCGGGTCTTGTCGGACAACAGCGCCATCTCGCCGAAATAATCGCCGGCATGCAAGGTGGCGAGCGTCTTAGCGGCGCCATTGTCTTCCTTGATGACGTCGCATTCGCCTTGCTCGATCACGTAGACGCTGTCGCCGAGGTCGCCCTGATGGAAAATGATGTCGCCGGGCTCGAAATGCTGGTTTTTGATTTCGGACCCCTGCTCCACGCGGGTTTGGGCCAGGTCGGGAGGAAAAAGGAGGTGGATGAACCAGTCGATCGAGATCCGAAGCTTGGTTTTGATCCCGGGGATCTTCATTAGGTAAATGGCGCGCCAGAGAATCCAAGCCGCCAGGCCCGAGATTTTCACGCCCAGGATCTGAGCGACCGCCGAACCATGGCCGAGCGAGCCTAGTGTGCCGAGGCCCTCGAAGGCAAACTGAGTGGCGTGACCGCCGCGGATTGCGGCTGCGATGTTCGTTGCGCAGGTGGTGGCCTCGCGCGTGGCATGCTGGGCGGTGGGCGGGACGGGCTTGCCGGAAGTAGTCGTGATGGCGGCGCAATCGCCCAGCGCCCACACCTGGCCTTCGTAGCCGACGAGTTCGAGACCGGTGGTGACCTGCAAACTGCCCTTGTCCTTGGCGCAATCGAGTTTCGCCAGCACGGGGATGGCGGCCGAGGGCACGGTCGAAATAATGGTTTTGCAGGGAATATCGAGGCCCGATTTGAGGATGGCCTTTTCGGAAGTCGCGGCTACTAAGCGGTCCTTGAGAATCAGCTCGACGCCGCGTTTCTTCAGGATTTTTTGCGCGAACAAAGCCAGCGGCTCAGCCATCTCCTGCAGGATTCGATCGCGGGAGTGAACCAGAACGCAGCGAACCTGCTCGTCGCGCAGGCGGAGGTAATTGATCTTGACGCTGCGGACGAAGTTGTTCAGTTCGGCGAGCACTTCGACGCCCGAGAATCCGCCGCCGCCCACAACGAACGTCAGCAGCTTGCGGCGCAGCTCGGGATCCTCTTCGACGTCGGCTTCCTCGAGCACATGAATGAGATGATTGCGCAGCGCGATGGCGTCGGCGAGCGTGCGGAATGGCCGGGCGTTTTCGAGCATTCCGGGCATGCCGTAGAAGTTCGTCACTTCGCCCAAGGCGATCACCAGATAGTCGTAAGGGAGCTTCAGTTGACGCGGGCGGAAGCCGGGGCTGACGATGACCACGCGATTCTTCAAATCGATCTCTTCCACCTCGCGCATCACCAGGTGGGTTCGCGGGCACAGGCGGCGGATGGGCGAGACCACGTCGGTCAGGCCGATGGAACCGGAAATCACCTCCGGCAGCATGGGCTGGTAGACCCAATAATTCTCGCGATTCACCAGGCAGATGTCGGCTTCCTCGGGCCGCAGCAGCCGCTCCAGGCAGCGCGCGGTGTAAACGCCTCCGAAACCTCCGCCCAGGATCACGATTTGTTTCTTGGCCGTGCTCATCGCGTGCGAGTCTACTTGTGCAGTATAAGGCCGGACGGGAGGAAGAGCAAAATATGCACGCGCGAATCCGGAAAATAGTATCTAATTGGAAGTAGAAGGAGATGCACTTGAAACTCAGCAAACCAGGAATTGGATTAGCAGCGGCTTGTTTGTTAACGGCGCTGTGGCCCACCGGCGCGTGGGCAGCCGACGCAGCCGCCGGCAAGGCTGTGTACACCGCGAAGTGCAGGGCCTGCCATGGCACCGATGGCAACGGGAATCCCAATATGGCCAAGGTGATGAAGGTGGAAATGAAACCGCTCAGCGAGACCAGCGCCGACGTCAAGAAAGTGGTCATGGACGGCACGGGCAAGATGAGGCCGGTAGGCGGCCTGGCGGGGGCCGATCTGGACAACGTGGTCGCTTACGTCCACAGCTTGAAGAAATAAAAGCCGACAGATTCAAACAGCGCGCGCTCCATCACATGGGCTACAATGCTCGATGGGAGCGCGCGATTTTCATTTGGCAGCGCTCGCGTGCGGCCATCACTGACCCCCGGCAGTGTCCCGAACAGGATCACTCATGTCCACGTCAGCGCAGCCTCAATCCAACCAGCCCATTCCGGGCGACATCGATCGGATTTGCATCAACACCATCCGCACTCTGGCGATGGATGCCGTGCAGCAAGCGAATTCGGGACATCCCGGCACGCCCATGGCCATGGCGCCGGTGGCGTATTGCCTGTGGCAGAAATTCCTGCGCTTCGATCCGGACGATCCTATCTGGCCCAACCGCGACCGCTTCGTGCTTTCGGCCGGACACGCGTCGATGCTTTTGTACGCCTTGCTGCATCTAGCTCAAGTGAGGGCCGTGAATCCGGAATACGAGACGCTGGGTAAACTGAGCGTGACACTGGACGACATCAAGAATTTCCGGCAGCTCAACAGCAAGTGCCCTGGGCATCCGGAATATCGCTGGACTTCGGGGGTCGAGACAACCACGGGTCCGCTGGGGCAGGGCCTGGCGAACAGCGTCGGAATGGCGATTGCCTCGCAATGGATGGCCCGGTATTTCAACCGGCCCGATTTCGAGATGATCGATTTCAACGTCTACGCGCTAGGCGGAGACGGCTGCATGATGGAAGGCGTGAGTGGCGAAGCGGCATCGCTGGCGGGGCACTTGCGGTTGGCGAATCTCTGCTGGATTTACGATAACAACCACATCACGATCGAAGGCCACACCGCGCTCGCCTACAGCGACGACGTCGCCACGCGCTTCATCGGCTATGGGTGGAATGTCACACGGGTGGGCGACGCCAACGACCAGGAAATGCTGGCGCGCGCGTTTCACACCTTTGAAGCCACGCCGGACCGGCCCACGTTGATCATCGTGGATAGCCACATCGGATATGGCGCTCCGCACAAGCAAGATACCAGTGCGGCGCATGGCGAGCCGCTGGGAGTAGAAGAGATCCGGCTGACTAAGCGGAATTACGGCTGGCCGGAAGATGCAAAATTCCTGATTCCTGGCGGCGTGTATGAGCGATTTCGCGAGGTGCTGGGCCAGCGTGGGCACGCGGCGCGCGAAGCGTGGATATCGAAGTTTTCCGAGTATCGGACCAAATATCCGGAACTGGCCGACCACCTGTTCAAGATGCAGAAGCGCGAGCTGCCCGATGGATGGGATGCCGACATTCCGGTTTTTGCAGCGGATGCGAAGGGATTGGCGGGACGCGACGCCTCGGGCAAAGTAGAAAATGCGGTGGCCAAGCGGGTGCCATGGCTGATCGGCGGCGCGGCGGATCTGGCGCCCTCCACCAAAACACGGCTGACTTTCGACGGCGCGGGCGACTTCGAAGCCGGAAGCTACGCGGGCCGCAATTTCCACTTCGGCATTCGCGAACACGCCATGGGCTCGATCGTAAACGGAATGTCGCTGTCGAAGATGCGGCCGTTCGGTTCGGGATTTCTGATCTTCAGCGATTATATGCGCGCGCCCATTCGTCTGAGCGCGTTGATGGAAGTTCCGGTGATTTACATCTTCACGCACGACTCGATCGGTGTCGGCGAGGATGGGCCCACGCATCAGCCGGTGGAACAATTGATCTCGCTGCGCGCGATTCCGGGGCTCATCACGATCAGGCCGGGCGACGCCAACGAGGTTGCCGAGGCGTGGCGGCTGATCATGCGGTTCCGGCACGAGCCGGTGTGCCTGATCCTTTCCCGCCAGAATATCCCGACGCTGGATCGCGGCAAGTATGCTCCCGCTGCGGGCCTGGTGAAGGGCGCATACATATTGGCGGACTCCAACGACGGCGCACCGGAGGTTATCCTGATCGGCACCGGAAGCGAAGTGTCGCTGTGCGTGGACGCTTATGAGAAGCTGACCGCCGAGGGAGTTAAGGCGCGAGTTGTCAGCATGCCGTCGTGGGAGCTGTTCGAACACCAGCCGCGGGAGTATCGCGAAACAGTGCTGCCTGCTGGAGTGAAAGCGCGCGTTTCGGTGGAGCAGGCCTCTACCTTTGGATGGGACCGCTACGCGAGCCGCAGAATCGGCATGCACACTTTTGGAGCGTCGGCGCCGCTCAAGGAACTGCAGAAGAAATTTGGCTTCACGCCCGACGCCGTGGTGGCTGCGGCTAAAGAGGAGATTGCGAAGGACCGATAACCTATGCGAATCGCGATCGGGTCCGACCATGCCGGCTTCGAATTGAAGGTGATGCTGGCGAAACGTCTGCGGGATTTGGGAGAAGAGGTAGTGGATGTCGGGACCAACAGCACCGATCCGGTGGATTATCCCGATTTCGCGGCCGCCGTGGGTTACGCGATCCTGGAGGGCCGCGCCGATCGGGGCGTGCTGATCTGCGGAAGCGGAGTGGGAGCTTCGGTTGCGGCCAACAAGATCAAAGGAATTCGCGCCGGATTGTGTCACGACACATATTCGGCTCACCAGGGAGTGGAGCACGACGACATGAATGTCCTGGTGCTGGGCGCGCGCGTGATTGGGCCGGCGCTGGCGAACGAGTTAGTTGAGGCGTACTTAAAGGCGAAGTTCACGAACGAGGAGCGCCACGTGCGTCGGCTAGGCAAGATCAAAGCGCTGGAAGCGAGCTTCGGAAAGTAAGCAGGATCTGTAACGAGGGAGGCAACAGCATGAGTGTTTCGACAGTGACCCCAACTACGACAAAAACCACGAATCCATTGCTGGAGCTGGCTAAGTATGGCCAGTCCGTATGGCTGGATTATATCCGGCGCAATCTGCTCACCGGCGGCGAGTTGAAGCGCCTGATCGAACAGGATGGATTGGGCGGTATGACTTCCAATCCGGCGATTTTTGAGAAAGCCATCACCGGGAGCACGGATTATAGCGAGGCGCTGGCCGAGCTGCAAAAACGCAAGGACCTGGATGCGATGGCGATCTATGAAATTCTCGCTATCAAGGACATTCAGGACGCCGCCGACACGCTGCGGCCGGTTTATGACCGGACCAAGAAGCGCGATGGCTACGTGAGCCTGGAAGTGTCGCCGTTTCTCGCCAAGAACACCGAGGGCACCATCCAGGACGCACGCCGTCTCTGGAAAGCCGTGAACCGGCCGAATCTCATGGTTAAAGTGCCGGCCACGCTGGAAGGAATTCCGGCGATCCAGCAACTCATCGGAGAAGGAATCAACATCAACGTGACGCTGCTGTTCGCCCAGCAGCGCTACGAGAAGGTGGCGCAGGCTTATATCGCCGGGCTGAAAACGTATGTGGCGGGCGGAGGCGATCCCAGCCATGTCGCGAGCGTCGCCAGCTTTTTCATCAGCCGCATCGACACCATGGTGGATGCGATCGTGAAGACGCGACTGAAATCAACTTCCGATCCCAAGGAACAGGCCTTGCTGCGCAGCTTGCTGGGTAAGGTTGCGATCGCGAACGGTAAGTTGACCTATCAGCGCTATAAGGAAATTTTCTCTGGACCCGAGTGGGACGCGCTGGCGAAGAAGGGCGCGCAAACCCAGCGCGTGTTGTGGGCCAGCACCAGCACCAAGGATCCGAGCTATCCCGACACGCTGTACGTCGACGAACTGGTCGGGCGCGATACGGTGAATACGATTCCTCCCGCAACGCTCGATGCATTCCGCGATCACGGTCATCCCAAGCCGAGTCTGGAAGCGGATCTCGAGGCGGCCCGAGACACCATGGACACGCTGGAGAAGGCCGGCATCTCCATGCAGAAAGTCACGGACGATCTACTCACGCAGGCCGTCAAGCTTTTCGCCGAGCCGTTCGACAAGCTGCTGAACGCCGTGGACGCCAAGTGCAAATTTGCGCCTCAGGCCGAAGTGGATTCTCAGCAGTACAGCGTGCCCGCCGAGTTTGAAGCGCCGTTGCAGGAGGCTATCGAGGACTGGAAGCTGGCGGGGAAGGTGCGCCGTCTATGGGCGCGCGATGCGTCGCTTTGGACGGGATCGGATGAAGGTAATTGGCTGGGCTGGCTTGGAATCACCGAGGATCAGCTCGCCAACAAGCAACACCTCGAGGACGTCGCGGCGGATGTGAAAGCGGCGGGATTCAAGCAGGCGCTGCTGCTCGGGATGGGCGGATCCAGCTTGTGCCCGGAAGTGCTGCGAATGACGTTCGGCAAGATGGAGGGCTTTCCGGAACTGTTCGTGCTGGACTCGACCGATCCCGCGCAGGTCAAGGATTTTGAAAACAAAATCGACATTGCGAAGACAATTTTCATCGTGTCGACCAAGTCGGGCTCGACGCTCGAGCCGAACATCTTCAAGCAATATTTCTTTGAACGCGTGAAGCAAACTGTGGGCGCCGATAAAGCCGGCAGCCATTTCATCGCGATCACCGATCCGGGATCTAAGTTTGAGCAGGTGGCGCAAGCCGACCGGTTCCGCCACATCTTCCACGGTGTTCCGAGCATCGGTGGACGCTACTCCGCGCTGTCGGATTTCGGCATGGTGCCGGCAGCTGTGATGGGCATCGATGCGCCGCGTTTTCTGGACCGCGCCGACGTGATGGCTATCGCCTGTTCGTCCTGTCTTCCGGCGGATAAGAATCCGGGCGCGCTGCTGGGATTGATTCTAGGCGTGGCAGCCAAGCACGGCCGCGACAAAGTTACGCTGGTCACATCGCCGAAGATTTGGGATTTCGGCGCTTGGCTGGAACAGTTGCTGGCCGAATCTACCGGCAAGGATGGCAAGGGGCTTATCCCGGTGGACCGCGAGCCGCTGGGGCCGCCGGAGGTTTACGGCAATGACCGCGTGTTCGCCTATATTCGTCTGGAAGGCGATGCCGATCCGAAACAGGATGAGGCCATGGACGGGCTCGCTAAGGCTGGGCATCCGGTGGTGCGCATCGCGGTTTCCGATATCTACCATCTGGGCCAGGAAATGTTCCGGTGGGAAATCGCGACAGCCGTGGCCGGCTCAGTGATCGGAATTAACGCCTTCAACCAGCCCGATGTGGAAGCAAGCAAAATAGCCACGCGCAAGCTGACCACCGAATATGAGAAGACTGGCTCGTTGCCGCCGGAATCGCCGATCCTTTCAGAGGGCGGCATTGATCTGTACACGGACGAAAAGAATGCTTCCGCGCTGGCATCCGCGGCCGCGAGCGACAAGACCGTGGCGGGTTATTTGAAAGCGCATTTGAATCGCCTGAAGACGGGCGATTATTTCGCGCTGCTTGGCTATGTCGAGATGAACGATCGGCACGGGCGCGCGCTGCAGCAGATGCGTACGGCGGTGCGCGACAAAAAACGAGTCGCCACTTGCCTGGGTTTTGGCCCGCGCTTTTTGCACTCCACCGGGCAAGCTTACAAGGGCGGGCCTAACACGGGCGTGTTCCTGCAAGTGACCTGCGACGATAAGGCAGACCTTCCGGTGCCCGGCCAGAAATATACGTTCGGCGTGGTGAAGGCGGCGCAGGCGCGCGGCGATTTCCAGGTGCTGGCCGAGCGCAACCGCCGGGCATTGCGAGTGCATTTGCACGACGTCGAAACAGGTTTGGCTACGCTCGAATCAGCCATTACCAAGGCCTTGTCGTAATTAATCATGCGTTCACAAGTGTGAACGCGGAACGCGCGAGTGCGTACGCCACAAGGGAGAGAAAAAATGCAACTGGGAATGATCGGTCTCGGAAGAATGGGCGCGAACATGGTGCGCCGCCTCATGCGAAACGGCCATCAATGCGTGGTCTTCGACTTGAGCGCCGACAACGTGAAGGCCTTAGCGGGAGAAGGCGCGGCCGGATCGAGCTCGATGGAAGACTTCGTGAAGAAGTTGACCAAGCCGCGGGCCGCCTGGGTGATGGTGCCCTCGGGTGCGGCCACTGAGAACACCGTTCTTAAGCTGGCCAGCCTGATGGAGCCGGGCGATACGATTATCGATGGCGGCAATTCCTATTTCAAGGACGACGTGCGCCGCTCGAAGATCCTCAAGGAAAAAGGCGTTCATTACCTGGATGTCGGGACCAGCGGCGGCGTGTGGGGACTGGAGCGCGGGTATTGCATGATGATCGGAGGCTCGAAGGAATCGGCCGACCGTCTGGATCCGATTTTCAAAACGTTGGCGCCGGGCATCGGCGATGTGCCTCCGTCGCCTGGACGCGAGGGCAAGCAGAGCACGGCCTCGGATGGGTATCTGTATTGCGGTCCGTCGGGCGCGGGCCACTTCGTGAAAATGGTTCACAACGGGATCGAGTACGGCTTGATGCAGGCCTACGCCGAGGGGTTCGATATCATGCGTAACGCCACTTCCCAGGAAGTGCCGGAGGATCACCGCTACAGTTTCGATTTGGCCGACATCGCCGAACTCTGGAGACGCGGCAGCGTGGTTGGTTCGTGGCTGCTGGATTTGACAGCCATGGCTCTGGCGGAAGATCCGGATCTGAAACGGTACACGGGAACGGTTCAAGATTCCGGTGAAGGGCGTTGGACCATTCTGGCGGCGATCGAAGAAGCGGTACCCTGCGATGTGCTTTCGGCCTCGCTGTTCACGCGCTTCCGCTCGCGGCAGGATCACACCTTCGCCGAAAAAATGCTCTCGGGCATGCGCTACAAGTTCGGCGGTCACGTGGAACGCGCCACCGGCGGCTGATAGGCAACGCGCGGCTCCCCGGTAACATCGCGCACAACGCAGCGGGTCGCGATTGATTACTTCATCAATGGGGCGCGCCCCGCGCTGTGCGCTATTGTAAGAACATAATTCGTGAGTCGAGAGAGGTCATGAATGCAGATCGCTGAAGAAGTAGCTGCGGCAGGCAACGGCACCGGCGCGGGCCGGGCGGCCGATCCATGCGTGATGGTGATATTCGGCGCTTCGGGCGACCTGACCAAACGCAAGCTGATCCCGGCGCTCTACAACTTGGCCAAGGATAATCTGCTTTCCAAGGAATTCGCGCTGGTGGGCGTGGCTCGCAATGAGATGAATAGCGAGCAATTCCGCGACATGATCGGCAAGGAGATCGGCGATTTCGCCACTACCAAAGTCGATCCGGATCTGTGGCATTGGTTCGCGCGGCGGATTTACTATATCTCGGGCGATTTCGACGATCCGAAGATGTACGAAGAGTTGGGCCGTGTGCTGGGCGATGTGGACAAAGAGCATGGCACGCGCGGCAACTATTTTTATTACCTGGCCACCGCTCCAAGTTTTTTCGCCACCGTTGTAAAGCAGTTAGGAGCGGCCAATCTGGTTTCCGAAGAACACGGCTGGCGGCGCGTGATCATCGAGAAGCCGTTCGGGCGCGACTACGAATCGGCGCGCAGTCTCAATAAAGAGATCCGCCAGGTGCTGGACGAAAAACAGATCTACCGGATCGACCATTACCTCGGCAAAGAAACCGTACAGAACATTTTGGTTTTTCGTTTTGCGAACGGAATCTTCGAGCCGATTTGGAACCGGCGCTACATTGACCATGTTCAGATTACGGTGGCCGAGACCGTGGGCGTCGAACAACGCGGGTCTTATTACGACAAGGCCGGCACGTTGCGCGATATGGTGCCGAACCATATTTTTCAGCTCATCTCGCTGACCGCCATGGAACCGCCGGTCTCTTTCGACGCCGACGTGGTGCGCGACGAGCAGACCAAGATTCTGCGGGCGCTGCAGCCGATGACGGACGAAGAAGTGCTGGTGCGCACGGTGCGTGGCCAGTATGGCGAGGGCGTGGTGAACGGAGTCAAGGTTGCGGCTTACCGGCAGGAGCCCATGGTCCCGCATGACTCGCGCACTGAGACGTTCGTCGCCATGAAGTTGTACATCGACAACTGGCGCTGGGCCGACGTGCCGTTTTATTTGCGAACCGGCAAGGCGCTGCCCCGGCGCTCCACCGAGATTGTGATTCAGTTCAAGCGCGCCCCCTTCGTCCTGTTCCGCAAGACGGCTGTGAACCGGCTGGAGCCGAACCGGCTGATACTGCATTTGCAGCCCGACGAAGGGATCTCGCTCACTTTCGGAGCCAAGATTCCCGGCCCGGTGGTGCAGATCGGCGGGGTTGATATGAATTTCAACTACACCGACTACTTCAACGCCACGCCGCAAACCGGGTACGAGCGGCTGCTGTACGACTGCATGTTGGGGGACGCAACCTTGTTCCAGCGGTCCGATATGGTAGAGACCGCCTGGCACGTCGTCGCGCCGATTCTGGATGTGTGGGAGGCCCTGCCGCCCCGCCGCTTCCCCAATTACGCGGCCGGCACCTGGGGACCGCCCGAGTCCGACGAACTGCTTGCCAAGGACGGCCGGCGCTGGAGCAACGTGAATGGTTCTGGCCGGTGACATTGGCGGCACTAACACGCGGTTGGCTTTCTTCGAAGGCACTCCCGACCATCTGACCGCTATCGCAATCGAGATCTTCCCCAGCCGCGAGCATAAGGGCCTGGAGGAGATTGCGAAGAAATTCATCGCCGCGCATAATCAGGTCCCGCTGGCGGCCTGCTTCGGGATTGCCGGAGCGATTCGAGACGGTGTCGTCGAAACGACCAACTTGCCCTGGACCGTGAGCGCGAAAAAAATCGCCGAGGCGCTGGGCATCCAGGATGTCCGCCTCATCAACGATCTGGAAGCCAACGCGCATGGGATCGCGCTGCTGGAGGTTGGGGACTTCGTGTCGCTGAACACCGGGATTCCGATCCCTGGCGGCAATCGCGCTTTGATCGCGGCCGGCACCGGACTCGGGGAAGCAGGGCTGCTCGCTGAAGCTGATGGAAGCTATCGTCCGTTTCCATCCGAAGGCGGGCACGTCGATTTCGCGCCGCGCAACGATCTGGAAATCGAGCTGTTGCGTTATCTGATGGGGCGTTTCGAACACGTCAGTTATGAGCGCGTGCTTTCCGGGCCCGGGCTGCACAATATCTATGAATTTCTGCGCGACAGCGGGCGCGGCAAAGAACCGGCGTGGCTGGCGGACGCGATAGCGCAGGGAGATCCTTCGGCGGCGATCGCGAAGTCGGGATTGGAAGGCAGCGCGGATCTCGGCGTACAGGCCCTCGATATTTTCGTGTCGATTTACGGCGCCGAGGCGGGCAATCTGGCGCTTAAAGTGGTGGCGACGGGTGGGATGTTCGTCGGCGGCGGAATCGCGCCGAAGATTCTTAAGAAGCTCACTGGTCCGGCCTTCCTGAACGCCTTTCAAGCTAAAGGCCGCATCAGCCCGCTGCTACGCGACATTCCGGTGCGTGTCATCACGAACGACAAAGCCGCGCTGCTCGGCGCGGGACGCGTGGCCGCGATGTCGAAGCAGGCGCATGCCAGCTAGCTGCCGTTAGATTTCGCCGCGTTTCGCCGCTTGAATCATGTGGCCGGCGGCCCAATAGCCGAGAGCCTGGATGGTAGCGGTAGGCTGCTGGCGGCCAGACGTGACCATGCTGCTGCCATCCACTACAAACAAGTTCGGCACGTCGTGAGCGCGATTGTAGCGATTCACAACCGAGCGCTTCGGGTCGTTGCCCATGCGGCAGGTTCCCATCAAGTGCACGGAGTTGGTCATCTCCTCGACCGGCCGCGTGTAAACCTTCTGCGCGCCCGCCGCTTCCATGATTTGTTTTTGGCGGGCCGAGATGAACTCCATGATCTTCAGATCGTCAGGATGATTCTTGAAGGTGATGCGCAAGCAGGGAAGGCCCCACTCGTCTTTCAGCTCGGGATCGAGCGTGACGTTGTTGCTCGCCATGGGGAGGCAGGTGACATGGCTCAACGAACTCATGATGCGCGGAAAATCGTGCGACATGGTTTTCTTCCATTCCGAACCCCAGCGCGGGCCGTCGGGAAGTCCACGGAGTCCGAAGTCGATGGGCGTCTCTGAGAAGCGCGCATCGAAGCCGGCGCCGCCGTAAAAGCCGCGCTTGGCGTCGGAGTCGTAAAAATCATGTATCACGCGGGTAACTTGAACGCTCTTGAACTCGTTGAGGGGATGCTCGAAACGAGCGGTGACCGTGGTGCCGTTGTCGAACATCAGGTTCTTGCCGACCACGCCGCTGGAGTTCGCGAGGCCCTGCGGGAACCGGTTCGACCTGGACATCAGCAGCAGGCGCGGCGACTCGACGCCGTTGGCGCAAATCACTACGGCTTTGGCGCGCTGGAAAATTTCTCGCTTGTTCGAATTGAAGTAAATCGCGCCGGTGACGCGTCCACGATTATCGACCTGGATCTTCCGGACGTAGGATTCAGGCCGGATCTCGCAGTTGCCGGTATGCTCGGCCACCGGAATCAAGGCCGCCATGGTGGAAGATTTGGCGCCCACCTCGCAACCGAACGCCATGCAAAAGCCGCAGTGCACGCAGCCGGAGCGGCCTTTGTACTGTTCCGACAAAATCGCCATCGGGGCTGGGAAGGAGTGCCAGCCCAGTTTCTTGGCTCCGCGATCAAAGAGCACGCCAGACGATTTCACCGGCAGCGGCGGCAGCGGGTATGGTTTGGAGCGCGGCGCATCGAACGGATTCGATCCGCCCAATCCGGACACGCCGATGTCTTGTTCGGACTTCGTGTAATACGGTTCCAGATCCTGATAGGTGATGGGCCAATCTTCAAGCGTGGCGCCTGGAACGGCTCCCCAGCGGGTGCGCTCGTTGAAATCGATCTCATGCAAGCGCCACCAGTTCGCGGTGAAGTGCACCGTGCCGCCGCCGACTTCGCGGCCATACCCGACCGAGAATTGAACTTTCGCGGTTTCATTTTCAGTCTTGCGAAAGGTTTGAGGCTGGCGCTTGGGGTCGTTGGTGAGCTGATGCAACATGCGCGTACCGACCTCGTCGTGCTTGAAATCCTTGGGGCGCAGGTACGGTCCTTGCTCGAGCACCACGACCTCGAAGCCGGCGACCGCCAGTTCCTTGGCGACCGCTCCACCGGCCGCTCCGGAGCCGACCACGATGAAATCCACCGGATGGTTGGGTTGATAAGGCGCGCTGCTCATCGGGTTCCCTCTTTCCGCGCTTCGGCGTCGTAATAGCCGAAGGGCGGCTGATAGACCATCTGATGATCCATGCCCAGCAGCTTCCATCCGATGTAGTCGCGATTGCCGCCCTGGTCCGGACTGTTCAGGAATCCAATGATGGTGTGGGTGCGAACCGTTTCAAAGAATGGGGTGCCGTCGATGGATTTAACGAGCACCAACTGCTGGTCGGGCTGGAGCGCGGCGATGCTTTTCGAGCCGGGGAACATGGCGGCGCGCTTAGTCTGAAGCTCGGCCAGGCCAGCTTTATAATATCGCCGGCTTTCCTGATCGAACGTGCTGAGCGCATGATCGATGAAATGGATGACACCGGCCTCGCGTGCTCCGGGAGTCTCATCGGTTGGAATGATCTGCCCGGCGATGGCTTCTATTTCGGCCGCGGTGGCGGGATCGAAATAGGTGAAGGTGGTTCCAGGCGTGGCGGCCGCATGACGGGCATGCTCTTGCGCGGCGAGTATTTCAGGCCACAGCGCGAGCAGGCCCAGAGACGACGCGAGCATCCACTCGCGACGTGAGACTTCGTCGTGAATCATGATTACTTCAGATTACAAGAAAAAAGGGCCCGCATTTTCGCGGGCCCATAAGATACTCCAGAGGAACTGAGTTGATTTACTCGGCTTCCGGCAGCGCGTAGGCGATGTACTCGCCCGAGTAGTTGCCGCCGCTGACGGCGACGATGATGTACTGCTTGCCGCCGGCCTGTAGGTCATGGGCGATCCGCTCTGCGGAGCAGGCATCCAGACCGCGCCCACTTCTTTGCCAGTGGCTTTGTCGTAAGCGCGCAGCATGGCGCCGCGCGGATGGGTCTTGGAGGTGAGCAAGCTGTCGCCCAGGATCACCAGCGTCTTGGTCACCAGCAGTCCCACGCTGCCGCGCTGGCCGGTGTTGCTGTATTAATGCCCTTGAGCGCCGGAATGTTGCGGACGTTGTCGGGCGTCTCGCCGTAAGGCACTTGCCACTGCAGATCGCCGCGATCCAAATTGATCGCCGAGATGACGCCGTAGGGCGGCTTGACGATCGGCAGGCCATGGACGCTCAGGCCGAAACCGCCGCCACCACCGCCGCGTCCGCCGCCGGCCAGCGGTTGCTGCCGATGGGGGCAGGCTGGCGCACGGCTTCGGTTGGGGCGCATCGGCGGCGCTGCCGAAGCCGGGCCTTCCGCTACGCGGAATGGCTGGTCATTGCGGCCGGCCACATAGTGGATGTCCGAGAATCCCGGCAGGCGGAGTTCGCAGCGAGATCGGAGTGACGGCGGATTGATTGGCCTGCGCGTACACGATGTGCGTTTCCGGATCGTAGCCGCGCCCGGCCAGTTGGTGCCGCCGCTGGCGTTGCCGAGATTCAATCGCGCCCAGCCACTTGCCTTCGGATCGCCGACCACCGGCGGCGTGAACATGCCTTCCACGCGGTAGCGCGAGACGATATCCTTCGCCTGGGCCCGCATCTCGGGCGTGAAGTCGATCAGGTCGTCGGGAACTTTGATGAAGTTGCGCGCATAGGCCGGCGGCTTGGTCGGGAACGGCTGGGTGGGCGAGGTCTTTTCGCCGGGCACGTCGGACTGCGGAACCGGCCGCTCTTCGATCGGCCAGACCGGCTTGCCGGTCACGCGATCGAACACATACAGGAAAGCCTGCTTGCTCGGCAGCGCGACCGCTTTGATCGCCTTGCCGTTGACGTTGATGTCCGCCAGAATCGGCGCCGAAGAAAGATCGTAGTCCCAGATCGGATGGTGCACCACCTGGAAGATACCACTTGCGCTGGCCGGTCTTCAGATCGACGCAGACCAGGCTCTCGCCGAACAGATTGTTGCCCGGGCGCTGGCCGCCGTAGTAATCGGAGGTCGGCGATTCGACCGGCAGATAGACCAGGCCGAGATCCTCGTCCACGGTGATCTGGGTCCACACGCCGGTGTTGCCGTTGATGGCCCAGGAGTCGTTCTCCCAGGTGTCGTTGCCGAACTCGCCCGGCCGCGGAATGGTGTTGAAGGTCCAGACAGCTTGCCGGTGCGGACGTCGAAGGCGCGCACCAGGCCTTTGGTGTTGTTGTGCGTGACGACGGTCATGCCCTTCTTTCAAGGAAGAGCCGACGATGACGATGTCCTTGACCACCAGCGGCGTCGAGTGCAGGCCGATCTCGCCGGTTTCGAGATCGATCTGCTGGCCGGTGCCGGTGACCATGCCGACCTTCAGGTCGACCATGCCGTCCTTGCCGAAGGAGCTGATCAGCTGGCCGGTATGGCGTTCAGCGCGACCAGGCGATAGCCGGTGGTCACGTAGATGATGCGGTCGTCGCCTTTGCCGTCGGTCCAGTAGGACACGCCGCGGCCGGAAAGCTGGCGCGGCGCGATGGCGGCGCGCTTGCCTTCACGCATGCTGTGGACCCAGATCAGCTCGCCGGTCTTCGCATCCAGCGCGACCACGGCGCGGCGCGTGCCGGCGGTGGCGTACAGCACGCCTTTGACCATCAGCGGCGTGCCTTCCAGCTTGTATTCCGGGCGCGGTGCCGAAGTTGTCGGTCTTGAAGCGCCAGGCGACTTCGAGCTTGTTGAAGTTGGAGGCGTTGATCTGATCGAGCGGCGAATACTTGGTGCCTTTCAGGTCGGCGGTGTACGCGGCCAGTCGCCTTTCTTGGTGGAAGGCACGTAACCGCCGCCTTGTTGGCCCAATGCGCCGGCGGCGATCCACAGCAGCCCGGCAGCGGCCGGCAGTGCGGTTAGCCACAGGGCTTTGCTTCCCTTAGTCTTGCTTCGATACATATTGCTTGTTTCTCCCAAATTTTTCCTTGAACCGGGCCGCTCGAGACGTTCTTTGAGCAGCCCGGTCGTACTTCAGAAACCTGTGTCCCCATCAGGTAGGGACACGGCACTCACACTTACTCGTTTTCGGGGAGGCTGAATGCCAGGTACTCGCCCGAATAGGCGCCGCCGCTTACCGCGATGACGATATACTGCTTGCCGCCCGCCAGGTAGGACATCGGCGAGCCGCTTTGGGGAGCCGGCATCCATACTGCGCCGACTTCCTTGCCGGTTTGTTTGTCATAGGCGCGCAGCATGGCGCCGCGCGGATGGGTTCCGGGATTGGTTACCTGATTGTCGCCGAGGATCACCAAAGTCTTGGTGACCAGAAGTCCGACGCTACCATTCTGGCCGAGGTTGCCGAAGTTGATGCCTTTTCAGTCAGGATTCTTGCGGACGTTATCCGGGGTTTCGCCGTAGGGCACTTGCCACTTGAGATCGCCCTTGTCGAGGTCGATCGCCGAGATGACGCCGTATGGCGGCTTCATGATCGGCAGACCGTCGACGTTCAGGCCGAATCCGCCACCACCGCCTCCACGTCCAGCAGCAGGAGCCGGCGGAGGAGTTTGCGGCCGGCTCGATCTTCTTGGCCAGCGGAGAATCGGCTCCCGTGCCGAAGCCCGGTCCAAGCGCTTCGCGGAAAGGTTGATCGTTGCGGCCGGAGAAATAGCTCAGGTCGGAGAATCCCGGCGGCGGTTTGCGTAGCGAAAGTCCGGCTGCCGAGGAATTGGCCGCCTGAGCGTAAACGATGTGGGTCTCGGGATCGAAACCGGCGCCGGGCCAGTTGGTTCCACCACCGGCGTTGCCGACGTTGATAGCGCCCAGCAGGCCGTGCTCATCGCCAACCAGCGGCGGATTGAACGGCCGGTCCGTCACGCGATAGCGCGACAACAGGTCTTTGGCCTGGGCGCGCATTTCAGGCGTGAAGTCGATCAGGTCGTCCGGAACCTTGATGAAGTTACGGGCGTAATTCGGCGGCTTGGTCGGGAAGGGCTGCGTGGGTGAAGTCTTCTCGCCGGGCACGTCGGATTGCTGCACAGGCTTTTCTACGATGGGCCAAACCGGCTTGCCGGTCACGCGATCGAACGTGTACAGCCAAGCCTGCTTGGTGGGCAGCGCAACGGCTTTGATCGCACGGCCGTCCACGTTGATGTCGACCAGGAGCGGGCGCCGAGGAAAGATCGAAATCCCAGATGGGGTGATGCACGATCTGGTAGTGCCACTTGCGCTGGCCTGTTTTCAGATCGACGCACACCAGGCTGTCGCCGAACAGGTTATTGCCGGGCCGATGGCCGCCGTAGTAATCCGAGGTGGGATCTTCCACCGGCAGGTAAACCAAGCCGAGATCCTCATCCACGGTCATCTGGGTCCAGACGCCCGTGTTACCGTTGGTGGCCCAGGAGCCGTTCTCCCAGGTATCATTACCGAACTGGCCGGGGCGTGGGATGGTGTTGAAGGCCCACAATTGTTTGCCGGTGTGGACATCATAAGCGCGGACCATGCCCTTGCTGTTGTTGTGCGTAACGGGCGTCATGCCTTCCTTGAAGGAAGAGCCCACGATAACCACGTCCTTCACAACCAGCGGCGTCGCGTGGAGCCCGGCTTCACCGGTTTCCAAATCGATCTGTTCGCCGGCGCCCTTCACCATGCCGACTTTCAGGTCCACCATGCCGTGCTCGCCGAAGGTGGTGATTACGCCGCCGGTGTGGGCGTTCAGTTCGACCAGCCGATAGCCGGTGCTGACGAACACCACGCGGTCGTCGCCACGCCCGTCGGTCCAATACGCTACGCCGCGTCCGGACAACTGGCGCGGGGCGATCGCGGCGCGATTGCCTTCACGGAAGCTGTAGGTCCAATTCACTTCGCCGGTCTTACCGTCCAGCGAGATGATGGATCGGCGCGTGCCACCCGTGGTGTACAGCGTGCCGTTGATAGCTAATGGGCGTGCCTTCCAGCTTGTATTCGGGGCGCGGGCCGAGGTTATCGGTCTTGAAACGCCACGCCACTTCGAGTTTGTTGAAGTTGGAGGCATTGATCTGATCGAGCGGAACATACTTGCTGCCCTTCAGATCAGCGGTGTAATAGGGCCAGTCGCCTTTTGCCGTGGAAGGGACATATCCCGCGCCTTGGCCCGATACACTGATCGCAATCCAAGTCATCCCCAGCAAGACGAACAGAGCGGTCAACGGCAGAACGTTGCTCGTTTTCCTTCGCATGGTTTACTCCTTAAGTTTGTCTGTCACCGGCTGACTGACGTGGGCCAGGCCGCCGGTTTGCTACTTTTTATCTGGCTTCTGTGCATCGATCTTGATTTGGTCCAGAACTTCCTTCTGCTGTGGCAGATCGGTTTTGCCAGCCGGAAATTGGCTGACGCTCAGCAGATAGGACAGAACCAAGGTGTTCTTCTCCCGGCTCAGGCTGCCGGGTTTGTTTTGAGGCATGGTAGTACGAATTCTTTCAAATAAATCGCCCAGCGTCAGACCATTCCAGTTAGAAAGGAATTCTCCGCCCGCGAGCGCCGGAGCGGATTCGCCGCCCATCAATGTGTCGCCGTGGCAAGAAGAACAATTCTCGTTATAGAGAGCCTGGCCCTGTTTGGCTTGGTCCTGAGTGTATACGCCATCCCAGACCGAGCGGGAAGATTGAGCGTGCAAATTGGAATACAGCGCGCCCACAGCCACCAGGCCGATAATTGCCAAAGCTGAATTCTTAAAGTTCATGTCACCTCTCGTCCTATTTGAACCGGACCGAAGCCCGGATAGACGACTATATCAAAGATGAATGCATCTTTGCTCATGGCCTTACGACGGCCCGGAGCGGCTGCATTTTGAACGCTATTCAGAGTAGGGGCGTATGGAGTGTGGCCGCGGTTACCGTGACTCACCCCAATCTATGGATGGCGGGCTGCGGTGGTCCGGTCTAATCGGCCGCTGGGAGCGAGAACGCGACGTACTCGCCCGAATATGCGCCGCCGCTGATGGCCACGACGATGTACTGCTTGCCGTTCAGCATGTAGGTCATAGGCGATCCGCTCTGCGGCGCCGGCATCCAGACCGCGCCCACTTGCTTGCCGTTGGTTTTATCGTAAGCGCGCAGCATCGCGCCGCGAGGATGATCCGCGGTGGTGGTCACTTGGCCGTCGCCGGCGATGACCAGGGTTTTCGTGACGAGAGTGCCGACGTTGTAATCCGCCTGGCCGGTCTTGCGGAATGTTGAGTCCTTTGAGCGCGGGATTGTTGCGGATGCCATCGGGGGTGTCGCCATGCGGGGTCTGCCAGACGATTTCGCCTTTGTCGAGATTGATGGCGGAGATGGTCCCGTAGGGCGGCTTGATCAGCGGCAGGCCGCGGACGCTGAGCAGACTATAGATGTTGGGGCCTGGGGTGGCGCTGGGCGGCGGAGCCTGAGGCGGGGGCGATTCGCGAGGAGCGCGTGGAGAATCGGCGCCCGCATTTTCGCCGGGGCCGCGCGCGATCTGCACCTTTTGTCCAGCCATTCCCATCACGTACTTCATGTCGGAAATTTCCTTCGGCGATTCCACCACGCCGATCGGAATCAGGCAGGCGTTGCACGCGAATACGTACACCGTGTGAGTTTCGGGATCGTAGGAGCCGCCAGGCCAGTTGGTGCCGCCGGCCGCGGTGCCGAGCGTGAGCGTCGAATAAGGTCCGTTCAGATTGCTTTCCGCCGGCGGCGTGAACACCGGGCCGATTTTGAATTTCGAAATGTTTGTCAGGGCCTGATCGTGGAGCGCGGGTGTGAAGTCGATCAGCACGTCGGGCGTGACGCCGTTGCGGGAGTATGCCGGGGGCTTGGTGGGAAACGGCTGCGTCGGCGAGTACCATTCGCCGGGCACGTTGCCCTTTTCGACTGGCCGCTCTTCGATGGGCCACACTGGTTGGCCGGTGACGCGGTCGAATACGTACAGGAAGCCCTGCTTGGTTGGGACCGCGACGGCCTTGATCGGCTTGCCGTCGACATTGATGTCGACCAGCAGCGGCGCCGAAGAAATGTCCATGTCCCACAGCGGATGATGCACCAGTTGGTAATGCCATTTGCGCTGGCCGGTTTTCAGATCGACGCAGACCAGGCTCTCGCCGTAGAGATCGTTGCCGGGGCGATGGCCGCCGTAGTAGTCGCCGGTCGGCGATTCCACCGGCAGGTACACCAGGCCGAGCTGCTCGTCTACGGTAATCTGCGCCCAGACGCCGGTGTTGCCGGTGTATTCGGCCGATCCGTTCTCCCAGGTGTCGTAGCCGAACTCGCCTTTCTTCGGAATGGTGTGGAAGATCCACAGGCGCTTGCCGGTGCGGACGTCGAAGCCGCGCACGTAGCCTTTGTTGTTGCGCATGCTCTTGGGCGTCATGCCTTCGCGGAACGAGGCGCCGATCAGAATGGTGTCTTTCGCGACCACGGGCGCCGATTGGATCCCGATTTCGCCGTGTACCAGATCTGGCACCCATTCGCCTTTGTCGTTCCAGGCCGAGATGGTTTGATCGTCGTCGAGTTTCAGATCGACGATGCCGTTCTTGCCGAACGACGGGATGAGCGCGCCGGTCTTGGCGTCCAGGGCGATCAGGCGGAAGCCCGGAGTGACGTAAAAAATCCGCTCTTCTTTGCCATCGGACCAATAGGCCAGGCCGCGGCCGGAGAGCTGGCGGGGAGCGGCGGCGCCGCGTTCGCCTTCATGCTCGCCGTGGACCCAGAGCAATTCGCCGGTGGCTGCGTCCAGCGCGATGGCCGCGCGGCGGGAACCCGCGGTCGCATAGAGAACGCCGTTGACCATCAGCGGCGTGCCTTCCAGCTTGTATTCGGGGCGATTGCCGATGCTGTCGGTCTTGAAACGCCAGGCTACTTCCAGCTTGTTGAAGTTGGAGGCGTTGATCTGATCGAGCGGGCGATAGCGCGAGCCCGTGAGGTCGGCGTTGTAGCTGGGCCACTCGGTGTCCTTGGCGTGCCATTGGGCGAACGCGATCGGCATCGTGCACAGGGCTAGTGCGCATAAAGGGAACTTGAGATACATGCGGGTCTCCGTTTGTTTCAATGATATCGTTTCGGCCGCGGCAGCGGAGCGCTAGAATTCGACTCTGATGCTGAGCTGGATCTGGCGAGGCGTTTCGTTAAGAGGGCTAACGGCTGGGAAACCGGACTGGAAACCCTGCCGGCCGAAGGTCGCGATTCCAAACGTCGACGATAGCGGAGAAGTGAAGAGAGCGTCCGGATTGCCGAGATTCACGTGGTTCAGGACGTTGAAGGCGTCGGCGCGGAATCGGATGCGGCCGCCTTCGCCCAGCCAGCGCAATGGAAATGCGCGAGCCAGCGAAATGTCGAGGCTGTAGAATCCCGGGCCAGTGAAGGCGTTGCGTCCTTCGTTGCCGAGCGTGCTGGGGGCCGCTTCGGCGAAAGCCGCCGGATTGAGCAACTGCTCGCCGCCCGGCACGGGAATCGGGTTGGGTAGCGTCGTTTCGTTCGGGTCCACGATATTGACCCGGTTGTTGATGATCAGGCCGCCGCCCGGGACCACGGCCGAAGTGCCATACACCGTGTATGGGAATCCGCTGCGGAACGCGGCCAGTTCCCCGAAGGTCCAGTCGCGCAGCAGGGATCCCCACTTCGAGCTGGCGAACGGAGACGGAAGATTCCAGTACGAAAAAATCACAAGATTCTGACGCTGGTCGAAATCCGAATTGCCGCGGTCGGCATTGGGATTGAACTGCTCGGAAAAGGCCGAGCGTCCGAGCGACGGCGAAGCACTCTGAATGGCGGTGAAATCCAGGTTGAAGAAATCGCCGATCAGCGGGTCGCTCTGATTGTCGATGCTGTGGCTCCAGGTGTAGGAGGCCTGCACGATTCCGCGGCTGGTTCGATAGCGTGCCACTGCGGTCAGCGCGTTGTAATCCGAGAAGCCTTGGTTGGCGCGGTAGGCGATGTCGGGCAAGTTGGGATTGTAGCGGCCGGCGGAAGTGGAGAAATCGCGATTGATAATGTCGGTGGTTATCAATTGCCGGCCATAAGAGCCCAGGGCGTTCACTTCCAGCGTGAAGTTGCCGGTGATGCTCTGCTGTACGCCGGCAAAATAACTGCGCGCGTAGCCGGTGCGCAGGTTTGGATCCACTAGCGTCAGGTCAGGAAATTCGCTCGAGAGATTTTGACCCTGAAATGTAGCCAGCTGGCTGGAAACGGGCGCCAGATAATTCACCGGCCCAGATGGAAGCTGGAGCAGCGGCAGGATGAAATTGTTATTCCGGACATTCTCCCAAAGGTTGTCGAACGGACGATCGTAAAAAGTTCCGTAACCGCCGCGCAGCATTGTCCGGCCGGAGCCAAAAAGGTCGTAAGCCGCGCCCAGACGCAAGGCGAAATCGCCCTTGTCGGAGTGGAACAGTTGCTGGTCGCCCGGGCCGGGTTGTGCTAAGGTCGCGCCCACGAGTTGCTGCGCCAAAGTCGCGCCGGGGCCAAGCTGAACCAGATCGTCCTTAGTGGCGCCGACATTTTCCGGTCCGCCGTAGAACTCATACCGCAGCCCGTAGTTCACGGTGAGCCGCGGCGTGATTTTGTACGTGTCCTGGGCGAACAGGAAATATTGTGCATAGCGGTAGCTGCGGTTGAAGTCCGGCGCTTGCAAGTTGGGGAGCGCTGATCGATCGATAGGCGCGGCGAAGTAAACCGGTTGCTGCGGGCCGAGCGGTTCACCAAAACCGAATGAAACAATGCTGGGGAAAATGTACTCGCCCGCTTGCCCGGCGGTGAGATAACCATCGGAAGAACGCAACAACACACCTGCGCCGGTGGTTACCAGATGCTGTCCATGCGACCAGATCAGGTTGTCCAGCAGCTCCCAACTGCTATTGGCGTTCTTATAGGCGTAGAAAGCCGGGCTGCCGGGCAAGGTGACATCGCCGGGGAAAAAGGTGGCGGCCGCGTCGAGCGTCGGAATTTCCGGGTGCGGGCGATTCCAGTGCAGGTTGTCCTCGCTCACGCTGAAGCGCGCTTCGTTGGTCAGGTTCGGACGGAACAGATGGATGTGGCTAAGCGCGCCTTCCACGGTGTAATCGTTCAAAGCCGAAATGAAATCTTTGTAGGGCGACCAAATGAAATCCGGCTGGCCGAGCTGGTTGACAAGAACGCGTCCCATGAAGCGGTCCTTCTGGCTGGGCGTCGAATAGTCCAGTCGTTCGATCGCTTCCTGGCGATTGATGGTTACGGGCGGAGCGAGCGTCAATTGAGCGACCGGAAGATTTCCGTTGGTCGCGGCGGGGGCGGGAAATTCGGTCAGCAATTGCCTCGCGAGAGATCCCGGCGCGGTGTATTGCGCCACGAAGGTGCTGGACGGCACGACGAACGTGGTGGGAGCCTGCTCGCTGCCGTTGTGAAAATAATCAAAGGTGCTCAGGAAAAAAAGCCGGTCCTTAAGTATGGGCCCTCCGAAGACGTACCCCGGTTCGGCTTGTTTATCCGGCGTGCGCGGCGCGCCTTGAAGATTCTCCTGGAAGCCGTTCGCGTTCAAGAGGTCGTTCATTAGATAGAAGTACGCGTCGCCGTGAAACGCGTTGCTGCCGGATCGCGTGATGGCGTTCGCCAGGAAGCCGGAGGTCCGGCCGTATTCCGCTGAGAAATTGTTGGTGGAAATGCGATACTCTTCGATCGCCTCGGGTGGCAAAGAATTCAGAGGGCCGGTGATCAGGTAATTGTTGTTTTCGACGCCGTCCAGCAGAAAATTCGACGCCGAGGGCCGCTGTCCGTTGACCGAAAGGCCCAGGCCACGGCCCAGCGCGGCGTCGGAAGTAACGCCCGGCTGCGTGACCAGCATGGTGTAAACATCACGGCCTTCCAAAGGAAGATTGTTGATCTCGCCGGAATCGATTACCTCGGACACGGTGGATTCGAGCGGAGTGCGGCGGCCCTTTTGCGCCTCAAACGAGCCGGTCTTGCTGGGATCCACGTCCGGGCCGTAGAAAGTCACAATGGTCTTCGAGCCGGGAAGAAATACGCTGTTGTACTGGCCGGATTCCCAGACGTCGCTGAGCGGGCGAAGGCGGAAGTCCAGCTCGATGCGGGCGGCCACGGTCAGCTCGATCTGCTGGACCTCTTGCGACTGGTAGCCGGACGCGTTCACGCGAATCTGATAGAAACCGGGAGAAAGCAAGGGCAAGTAATAATAGCCACTGGCATCGCTCGGCAGAGGCGGCCGCGAGATTGCTCAGCGAACTGGAGTAGAGAACGCTTGCGGCGGCGATCGGGCGGCCGGTGACGGAGTCGACCAACCGGCCTGAAATTAAGCCCTGGGTGGTCTGCGCGAAGCTTGCAGTCGCCCAGAAGGCGAGAAAAACGAGCGCTCCACGGCGAAAAATCATGGTTGGGGCTCTAAAGCGCTCTGGCAGCACCGCCGTAGTAAGATGCAGGTTAACATGAAGCGCAAGTGGAGGCACTGGGGACTCTGCGCGATTCTTGCGGGCGGGAGCGCGCTGGCCGCCTGGTCGCTCGCCGGGGTGCGCTTCTTCCAGATTCTTAATCTCAAAGCGTACGATGCGCACTTCGTCCTGCGCAGTCTTTTGAGGCCGCCACCCACGATATCTAACATCGTCCTTTTGGTCGCCGACCAGAAGACCTTAGACAGCTTTCCGGAGCCCAGGATTTTTTGGCAGAAACATTACGCCGACGCCATTCGCGCGGCCGGAGAAGCCGGGGCTAAGGTGATCGGTTTGGACTTGGCGTTTGGGGTTTCGGTGGACAAGTGGCAGCCTGATTACGATCGCCTGCTGGGCGAGGCCGTGAGCACTTCGCCTGCGCCCGTCGTGTGCAGCTATGTTTCCGAACTGAACACAAACGTGAGCTCTCAGGCGATTCCGATTAATATGATCGCCGCGGCGCTCGGTCTGGGAGCTTTCGCCAATCTCACTTCGGACGCCGACGATTTTGTTCGCACGCAGGAATTGATCGAGGCGCCGGCGAAGTCCGCTGACGCGCCACTCGCGCGCTCGTTTGCTCTGCGCGTTGCTGAAAAGTACGCGGGCGTTGACGCGCAGTTTCAAAACGGCCAACTCATGCTCGCCGGCCAGCGGATCCCGATCTCCGAGGATCGGCGAATCGCCATCAACTACGCCGGTCCTCCTGGCACCTTTCCCCGTTATTCGATGGCGGACTTTGAAGCGGCGGCAAAGGCCGGAGACACGGCCAAGCTCCGCAACTGGGTGAACGGCAAGATCGTGCTGATAGGCGTCGATTTCGCCGACGAGGATCGCAGGGCCACGCCTTTCTACACGCTCTTCAGCGGCCCCAAATGGACCACGGCCGGCGTCGAGATCCATGCCAATACGATTCGCACTATTCTGGAGCACAGATATCTGGAGCCCGTGACGGCCTGGCTTCGAATCCTCGCATTACTCCTGGCCACGGCGCTCGCGGTATGGATCACGACCTCAATGCGTGCGGCCCGCGCGGCGGTTTTCATGGTGCTGGAATTCGCCGGGATCATCGTGGCGACCCACCTGTTGTTCGAAGGCGGCTTCATTCTTTCGACCTCTGAAATTCTGCTGGCGACGTCGATCTGCCTGGTCGCCTCCGTGGTTTATCGCTTCTGGACCGAAGAGAAAGGCCGCAACTTGTTCCACCGCGCGATCTCGCTATTCGTCGGAAAACAACTGGCAACCTCGCTTGAAGAGACGCAGACCATCGCGCTTTCGGGCAAGAACATGGAGGTAACCGTTCTGTTCACCGACATTCGTGGATTCACGGCGTTCAGCGAAGAGGTGTGCGCAAAGCAAGGACCGGAAGAAGTGGTGCGATTGCTGAACGAATATATGACCATGATGGTGGGCATCATCGTCATGTTCCATGGCCATGCCAATAAGTTCATCGGCGATGGGATTCTGGCCATTTTTTGCGACGAGGATGAAGGCGCACAAGCGGGCGATCACGCTCTGCGGGCGGTGCGCTGCGCCACTCGGATGGTTACGGCGCCCAGCCAGTTTCAAACCGGCGCCGGCATCCACAGTGGTCCAGCGGTTGTCGGCAACGTGGGCTCGGCCGATAAAATGGAATATACGGTTTTGGGAGATACAGTCAATCTGGCTTCGCGGCTCGAGAGCCTGAACAAGGAGCGCCACACCAAGTTGCTCATGACGGGCGCGACTCAGAGCCGGCTCGGGAGCGGCGTCGACACTGTGCACCTGGGCATCGTGCCGGTGCGCGGGAAGGCGCTGCCCATCGATCTGTATACGGTCGCGTCGCTGGTCGTCAAGGCTGCGGTGAATGCGTAGTAGAGTAGTTCAAATTTCCGGGATCGCGCTTCTGCTTGTGGCCGGCCGGTTCGCGGAGGCCGACACACAGGAGCAGCCGGTGGGCTTGGTCCTGAACGCGGCGGGAAGCAAGCTGCTGCGCGCCGATACCGAAACTCCGCTATCCGCCCGGTCCGGAGATCTGTTGTTCGCGGGCGACGGCTTAAAGACGGAAACCGGTGCTGCATCGTTCCTGTTCTGCCCCGCCAAGGAGATCGACACGCTGAGCGCATCCGGCGAAGTGCGGTTCGAAGCCAAGCAGCCGAAAGTGCGGTCGGGCAAAATTTCCGAGCAGCCGGCGCGCGCCTGCACGTTGCCGCAGACTCTGCGTGTGGCCGTGGCGAGCCAGCAACATTACGGCGTCAGCATGACGCGCGGCATCAACAAACCGGAAGTGCCGCCGACGCCGCGCGATAAGCTTGCGGCCGACGTGATTGCCGAGCTGGCGCCCTTCGACGCCGCGCTGGCGGCCGATCCTAAAGATCAGGCCGCGCTGATTGGTCAGGCATCGGTTTTCGAAAATCACAAGCTGATCGCCAACGCATTGGAAGCCTACTACAAGCTGCGCGAGCAATGGCCCGATGCGGTCTGGATCAAGAGCAAGATCTTCGATCTGGAAGAAGCGCTGGCTGCCCAGGCCGCGGCAACAGCGGCGGCTGGTCCTGGAGGGCAAACCTACGCGCTGCTGGTGGGAATCTCGAAATACGCGAAACCGGAATTGTCGCTGCAATTCGCCGACGCAGACGCCAGCGTCTTCAGCCAGCTTCTGGAAAGCCCGCGCGGTGGTGGGCTGCCGCCCGGCAATGTTCTGCTGCTGACCGACGAAAAAGCCACCACCGCCGCGGTCCGCAACGGCTTCCAGGATTTTCTGAAACGCCGCGCCGGCAAGAACGACACGGTGGTGATTCTGATCGCCGGCCACGGCACGGTGGAAGTGCCTGGCAGCAAGAACGCCTACATCCTAACCTACGATTCCGATCCGCAAGATCTGAAGAGTACGGCTTTGCCAATGCCCGAGCTTCAGTCGCTCTTTGAAGACCAGCTCAGCAAAGTGGGGCGCGTGCTTTTGTTCGTGGACGTCTGCAAAGCCGGTACGATCGGCACCATCCACAACACCATGGTGAGCTCCAGCGTCCAGCAGCTCGGAGATGCCGAAGGCGACCTGTTCGGTCTGCTAGCCAGCCGTCCCAAGGAGGTTTCGCTGGAAGGTCCGCAGTTCGGCGGCGGGCACGGCGTGTTCAGCTACTACGTGATCAAAGGGCTGGAAGGGGCCGCGGACGAGAATCACGATGGCAACGTGGATGCCAATGAGTTGATCAAATATGTCACCGACCAGGTGCAGACGGCGACGAACGACAAACAGCATCCGCGCGAGTTCGGCACCTACGACAACTCCATGCAGCTTTCGGACCTGCGCAAGCCCGGCATCACTATCGCACGTTGGCGCATGATTTTGGACTCGCGCAGCGGCGAGCCGCGCTACCTTGCTTCGACCGGTGTGCCGAGCGGTGTTTTCGACGATCAGGGTTCCGATGACGTGGATCGTTTCACTGCAGCCATCGACGCGGGCCGCATCCTGCCATCCGATCCCGACAACGCTTTCAACGCGCTCCAGGCCCTCAAAGCGCAGATCAGTCCCGAACAATACCAGGAACGCAAGAATCAGCTTCAGGTGGCGCTCGAAAACAAAGGGCAGCAAGTGCTTTTGCGGTATCTGGAAGGCGATGAGGCGCCGCAAGCGCGCGCTGCTTTCGAACAAGGCGCGCGTTACATGGATGCCGCGCGAACGCTCACGCAGGAGTCTTTATTTCTAGAGGGCCGTCAGGATTTCTTTCAAGGCCGCGCCTTGTTGTTCGACAAGAAATTTCCGGAAGCGGCGCAGCTGCTGGAACAATCCGTGCGCATCGACCCTGGTGGCGCTTATGGTTTCAACGCGCTCGGCATCGCTTACCTGGAGCAGGCGCAATACGACAAGGCGATTCCTGCTTTCCACGACGCTGTCCGGCGAGCGCAGCATTGGTCTTATCCGCTGCACAACGAGGCTTTAGCCTATGTCGAAATGGGCGATTACCGATCCGCAATCCGCGCCTATCAGGACGCCATCCGGCTCACGCCGCAGTACAGCTACTTGCCGTACAACCTGGGCCTGGTCTATCAGCGCTTGAACCGGCGCAACGATGCGGAGGCGGCTTATCGAAAGGCGCTCTCGCTCGAGCCGAATTCGGCCGAGCCATACAACGCATTGGGGACACTAAAAGCCTCCGAGGGCAAGCGCAGCGAAGCCGAGCAGCTCTATCGGGACTCCTTGCAGAAGAACGCGAAACTGCTGCCAGCGCGGCACAATCTGGCGCTGCTGCTGGCGAGCGAGAAGAACCGCGAACAGGAGGCGATCGATCTTTGGCGCGAGAATCTTAGTCAATCGCCGGATTACCTGCCGTCGCGGTTGAGCCTGGCCGCAACGTTGGCTGAACGGGGCGACAATGCCGGTGCGATCGATGAATATCAAAAGGTGCTGGCGGCGAAGCCGGATTACGTGGGCGCGCGGCTGGCGCTGGCCGGTCTGCTGGTGAAGACGGGCGCGAGCGATCAAGCGCTGGAGCAATTGAGCCAGGTGTCCAAGCAGGACGCACAGAATCCGGAGGTTTTCGAGCAGATCGGCGACCTGGAAGCCGCGCGCCATAACGCAGCCGAAGCCCGGGCCGCTTATCAATCCGCGCTGGCTCTCAAGCCTGCGGGCGCGGTCCGCAAACGGATTGGCAGCAAGCTGAAAGCCCTGCCATAAATGGGAACGCCCGCCATTTCTGACGGGCGTTCTCCTCCACGGCCACAGTTCCTCTTGCGAGGGTGCGGCCTCACTTTGTTAGATCACTTTCCGCGAGCAGCGGTTACTACCAGAAATATGGGATTTTTGTGCCTCAGCGCTTCTCGCCGACCCCTGCGCCAGCCGCTTTTGACGCTGGTTTTGACGGCTCCGGCCGTGAGATATCGATCCCGCCCTTGAAGTAGGCGCCATCTTCAATGATGATTCCGGCGGTCTTGATGTCGCCCACCAGATTCGCGCCGGTTCGCAGCGTGATGCGGTTCTCCGCTTCGACATTTCCGTGCACGGTACCGAAAACGACCACCTCTTGGGCCTTTATATTGGCCTTCACCTTGCTAGCGGGCCCGATCGTCAGCCGGTTTTTCAAGGTCAGCTTCCCCTCCAGGTCGCCTTCCAACTCCAACTCCTCGTCGCTGGAGACCTCGCCGATGATCTTCATCGATTTGCCAAAGACCGTCGGCCTCGACGAGCTGCTGTCGTGCAATGGCGCCGGTTGCGGCGCTGACGCGGATGGGGGCACTTGTCCCTCACGTGATTTGTTCCACATGGGACGCATCACCAGCAAGTGAATTTCCAATCGCGGCCGGATTGAACTTCATGAACTTCCAGCGGATATTCGTGAGCGCGGCCCTCGCGACTCGGTACTTTTTGGCCTACGCTGGGGAAAAGTTGCTACCTCTTGCGCTCGAAGAACGCAGTCTTGGAGACGTTCGCGTCCACAAGGACGTCGAAGAAGCCGATCATCATCTCCTCCCAGCTTTGTTCTCCGAAGCGAACCTCCGCGGAAGGGTCGGGATTGCGTGGGTTGTTGGGCGAATTGTCGAAATATCCGACCCATTCCAGATGCGTGCCCGCTCTAAGCAGCCGCGGCTCGGCCAACCGGTAGTTGATCTGCCAGCTGAAGTCGTAGTGATTGACCTTGAGCAGCGTCTCCACCGCGCCGTTCGGCCCGTTGATCAAGTACTCGAACCCTTTGCCTCGGAGGTGCATGTGCGGAAGCAAGCCAATCAGGACGGCGTCGTTCGGCAGCGTGCCTGAAACCGTGACGCGGTAGTCCGGATCGCCGGGCGGAATTACGAAACGGTCGTTTCCCATCTGTAGCGTGAGCACCGCTTGCTTAGGCGGCTGCTTGGCGAAAATCAGGCCGATGCGGGTGCGGTCGGTGGTTGCTTTGCCGTTGGCCGTGTAGTGCATCTGCAGCACCAGATCGGCGCCGGCGGGGATCTTCTTCGCGACACCCGGCTTCCACATCTCGTACGAATTTCCAGGCGTGTAGACCATCAGAATATCGCTGGTGGTGAAGCTCTTCGGATTCGGCAGATGGCTGGCTGTCGGAGGCAGGGGGAACGTCACACCGGCGGGTTGGCCGGCCAGCCAGTGCGACCCAGGATCGCGGATGTATACCACCGCGTGGTGCACCGTTGAGCGATTTTGCGGACGCACCTCCACGCGTTCGATCCACTTGTCTTCGGAAAAATGCAAAGGAAGAATGACGTATTGATAATCGATCGCGCCTCGTGCCGGTATCGCAAACTCAGCCGGCATTTCGAATACCGCGTCAGGGGGGCCGATGTTCCAGCCTTCCGGCCAGCTACGAGGCGGAGGAGCATCTTTCGGATCGCCTGCGGGCGCGCCTGCATCCGCCCAATCGCTCAGCGTCTGAATCTCAGCGCTCGATAGTGCGCGGTCATTGGCGAAATGCCCATAATTCGGATCGGCGAACCAAGGCGGCATTTTGCGCGTGACCGCGGCATCGCGGATAGCCTTGGCCCAAGGCCGGGTCTCGGCGTAGGTGCGGAACGGCATGGGCGCGATCTCGCCCGGGCGGTGGCATTCCTGGCATCGATTCTGCAGGATCGGCAGAACGTCTTTGTAGAACGCGGGGGACGCCTGTGCGGTTGCGGCAGCGAGCCAAACCGCGGCGCTAACGAGCGAGCGATGCCACGTACTTATCGCGACACTCCTTGGAGCAGAAATGCAGGGTCTGGCCTCCCACCGTTTCTTTGATTGAAGTGGCGGCGGAAATGTAGGTTCCGCAACTCGGATCCTTTTTGAGCTCCCCTGTCAGCGGAATGCTGTTCGTCGCGCTAGGTTGGTGCGGGGCGTTGGCGCCTGGCGCCGGGACGCATCAGGTCGCCGAAGCCTTTAAAGATAGTCCTCATCACCGCCCGCAAAAAGAAGATGACGAGCACCGTCATCAGAAGTTCGAAGATTGCGCGGAACATCGCCTAATTCGATTCTAGCGAACGGCGACTGAGCCGGAGCGCACTGCTATTCTTCTTTGGTGTTGGCCTTGCGTGCCGCGTCGATGCGCGCCTGCGCATGGCGGACGGCGATCAGCGCAGCGGCGATGTCCACGCCCAAGGCCGGGTCCACTATCTCGTCTTGGGCGTGCTTCAGGTCCTTCTCGGCTTGCGTCACGTCGATCTCCTGCCCTTTTTCGGCAATATCGCTCAGCACGCGTACGACGTTGTTGTGGATCTCCAGGAACCCGCCGCGAATCGCCAGGCTGAAGCGATGATCCTCCGGCGTGGTATAAGTCATCGCGCCGATTCCAAGCTCGGAAAGCAGCGAAGCGTGGTCCGGCAATACGCCGATGTAGCCATCCTTAGCGGGAATTTGCGCCCGAATAGCCTTCTCGCGCGCCAGCAGCCTTTCAGGCGTGGCAATCTCGATTTCGAACGTGTCCGCCAATTAAGCCTCGCCTTGTTTCCGCAGCTCTTCGGCCTTCTTTTTGACGTCCTCGATATCGCCTTGCATGTAGAAGGCCTGCTCCGGCAGGTCGTCGTGTTTGCCTTCCACCACTTCCTTGAAACTGCGCACGGTGTCGGCTAACGGCACGTACTTGCCGGCGAACCCGGTGAACTGCTCGGCGACGTGGAACGGCTGCGACATGAATTTTTGAATCTTGCGCGCGCGTGCCACGATCTGTTTGTCTTCGTCCGACAATTCGTCGATTCCGAGAATAGCGATGATATCCTGCAGATCCTTGTAGCGCTGCAAAATCTGCTTCACTTGCTGGGCAACGTTATAGTGCTCCTCGCCGACGATCCGGGGATCGAGAATGCGCGAGGTGGATGCCAGCGGGTCCACGGCGGGGTAGATGCCCTGTTCCACGAGACTGCGGGTGAGGTTGGTAGTCGCGTCCAGATGGGCGAACGTGGTCGCTGGGGCGGGGTCGGTGTAATCGTCGGCGGGCACGTAGATGGCCTGCACCGACGTGATGGAACCTTTCTTGGTGGACGTGATGCGCTCCTGCAACTCGCCCATTTCGGTCGCCAGGTTGGGCTGGTATCCTACCGCCGAGGGCATGCGGCCCAGCAGCGCCGATACTTCCGAGCCGGCTTGCGTAAAGCGGAAAATATTGTCGATGAACAGAAGCACGTCCTGGCCTTCTTCATCGCGAAAATACTCGGCGACGGTGAGGCCCGTGAGTCCCACGCGCAGGCGAGCGCCAGGCGGCTCGGTCATCTGTCCGTAGATCAACGCGACCTTGGATTTTTTGTAGTCGTGCGGATCGAGCACGCCCGATTCCTGCATTTCGATCCACAGGTCGTTACCTTCACGCGTCCGCTCGCCCACGCCGGAAAACACGGAAACACCGCCATGCTTCAGCGCGATATTGTTGATCAGCTCCATGATGACGACGGTTTTGCCGACGCCGGCGCCGCCAAACAGGCCGATCTTTCCGCCGCGCAGATACGGTTCCAGCAGGTCGATCACCTTGATGCCGGTCTCGAACATCTGCAGCTCCGTGGCCTGCTCTTCGAAGGCCGGGGCGGCACGATGGATGGACCACTTCTGTTTGGTCTCCACCGGACCCATGTTGTCCACGGGCTCACCGATGACGTTCATGACTCGCCCCAGCGTTTGAGCGCCAACCGGAACTTCGATGGGATGCCCCAGGCTGGTTGCTTTCATGCCGCGCACCATTCCGTCGGTAGGCTGTAGCGCGATGGTCCGCACGCGTCCCTCGCCGATGTGCTGCGCTACTTCCACCATCACGTCGATCGGCTTGGGTACGTCAAAGCCCTCGCTGGTGATGTGAATCGCCGTATTGATGACGGGAATTTGAGCTTCGGGAAACTGGATGTCGATGGCGGGGCCGGCGATCTGAATGACCTTGCCTTCCGCCATCGTCGCTGTTGTCGTTGCCATAAATGATTACTCCAGAGCGGCAGCGCCGCTTACAATCTCGATAATTTCTCGCGTAATGCTAGCCTGGCGGACCCGGTTCATCTTGAGGGTCAACGCATCGATCACTTCGGCGGCATTCGAACTGGCGGCTTCCATCGCGGTCATGCGCGCGGCGTGTTCGGCCGCGGCCGATTCCAGCATGGCGCGGTAAACCTGCGCCTCGATGTAACGCGGCAGCAGGCTTTCGAGCAACCGCTCCGGCGGCTCCTCGTAGATGTAATCGATTTGCTCCTGCTTCTCCGGCAGTTCTAGAGGAAGAACGCGCGTCACCACCAGCCGCGACGACATCATGGTCTTGAAGTTGTTCACCACCAGATAAACCGCGTCGGTCTCGGCTTTCTCGAAACGTTCGATTACTTTGTGCGCGATTTCCAGCGCGTCTTGGTAGCGGGGCGCCTTCTGAAAAAGCGCCGGATATTCGCCCGTAATATGACGGTGGCGTTTGCGGAAGAAATCGCGGCCCTTGCGTCCGATCAGCTCCAGCTCGACGTCGGCATCGGCATGCTCCTGGATGAAACGCTGCGCGACTCGGATCACGTTCGAGTTGAACGCTCCGGCCAGGCCGCGATCGGCTGTGATCACCAAAAACTGGATGCGTTTTTCAGGCCGCCGGGCGAGCAAAGGAATCGCCTCGCCATCCTGATGTTCCGCCGCGGCTTGCGCGACGTTGACCAGCATCCGGCGCATGATCTGCGCGTAGGGACGCGCCGCCAGCACCCGGTCTTGAGCGCGTCGCAGCTTGGCCGCCGAGACCACTTTCATGGCCTTGGTGATCTGCTGCGTGTTCTTGACCGAGCGGATCCGCCGGCGTAAATCGATCAGGCTGGGCATCTGCTAGACCGAGGCCAGCGCTTCCTTGTGCTGCTCGATGAAGCGCTGCTTGAATTCCTTCAGGACCGCGTCGATCTTGGCCTGCAGTTGATCGTCCAGCGCTTTCTTCTCGCGAATCTCCTGCGAGATCCCCGGATGCGAGGTTTCGACGAACTTGTACAGTTCCGTTTCAAACAGGACGGCATCTGCTCCACTTCCAGATCGTCCAGCAGCCCGTTGGTGCCGGCGTAAATGATCAGGACCTGCTTTTCCACCGGCAGCGGCTGAGTACTGCGGCTGCTTCAGAATTTCGACCAGCCGCTTGCCGCGGTTCAACTGCGCTTGCGAGGCCTTATCCAGCTCGGAACCGAACTGCGCGAAGGCCGCCAGCTCGCGGTACTGCGCCAGATCCAGACGCAGCGAACCGGCCACTTGCTGCATGGCCTTGATCTGCGCGCTGCCGCCCACGCGGCTGACCGAGAGGCCGACGTTGATGGCCGGACGGATGTTCGAGTTGAACAGATCGGCGATGCAGAGATAGATCTGGCCGTCGGTGATCGAAATGACGTTGGTCGGAATGTAGGCGGAAACGTCGCCGGCCTGCGTTTCGATGATCGGCAGAGCGGTGAGCGAGCCGCCGCCCTTGGCGTCGTTCAGTTTGGCGGCGCGCTCCAGCAAGCGGCTGTGCAGATAGAACACGTCGCCGGGATACGCTTCGCGCCCCGGCGGCCGGCGCAGCAGCAGCGAAATCTCGCGATAGGCCGCGGCGTGCTTGGAAAGATCGTCGTAGATGCAGAGCGCATGGCGCTTGGTGTCGCGGAAATATTCGCCCATCGCGCAGCCGGAGTAGGGCGCGATGTACTGCATGGGCGCCGGGTCGGACGCGGTGGCGGCGACGACGATGGTGTAATCCATGGCGCCGTAATCTTCCAGCGTCTTGACCACCTGCGCCACGGTGGAGCGCTTCTGGCCGATGGCGACATAGATGCAGATCACGTCGCCGCCCTTTTGGTTGATGATCGTGTCGAGCGCGATCGCGGTTTTGCCGGTCTGGCGGTCGCCGATGATCAGCTCGCGCTGGCCGCGGCCGATCGGGATCATCGAATCGATGGCCTTGATGCCGGTCTGCAGCGGCTCTTTCACCGAATGGCGGTCCACCACGCCCGGCGCGATGGCTTCGACCGGCAAGGTCTGCGAAGTGACAATCGGGCCTTTGCCGTCGATCGGCTGGCCGAGAGCATTCGACCACGCGGCCGACCAGCGCTTCGCCCACCGGCACCGACATGATGCGGCCGGTGCGGCGGACCTCGTCGCCTTCTTTGATCTCCTGATACTCGCCCAGCAGCACCGTGCCGACCTGGTCTTCTTCCAGGTTGAGCGCGATGCCCGATCACGCCATGCGGAAACTCCACCATCTCGCCGGCCATCACGTTGTCCAGGCCATAGACGCGCGCGATGCCGTCGCCGACCGAGATCACCGATCCGGTTTCAGCGACATTCACTGCTTTTTCGTAGTGCTCAATCTCGTCACGCAACAAGCGCGCGATTTCGTCAGCTTGGACTTGAGCCATCAATTACCCCTTTTATTCTGCGATCTGCCCCGTAAATTCTCTACGCATGCGCAGCAGCTGGCCGCGCAGCGACCCGTCGTACATTTTGGATCCTATTCGCGCCGATACGCCCCCCAGCATCCCGCGTCTATGGCGAAGCGCAGCCGCATCCGCTTACCGGTCATGCGCGAAATTCCGTTTCAGATTTCCTCGCCGCTGATCGTCCAGCGGAACGGCGGAGGTCACTTCCGCGCGGACAAAGCCGCGCCGCTCGTCCAGCAGCAGCTCGAACGCTTCCCGAATTTCGGCGATCTTGCCGATGCGCCGGTGATCGATGATCACGAAAATAAAATTTCGGATCATACGCGACGACCCGATTTCTTCCAGCAGTTTGCGCATGACGGCACGCTTGCGAGAGGTTGCAATGGCGGGAGTGAGCAGCGCGTTGCGAAGCTCTTCGGACCCCGAAACGATTTGTTCCACCGCGCGGAGTTGCTCCACGGCCTGCTCGGGACTGAGCGGCGAGTTCGGCGCCAGCACCAGGTCCACCAGCGCGCGGGCATACCGGTTGGCTACAGCCGAGGCCATGACTTAATTGTTCTCCTGCCTGGCCGGCGCGCCCGGTCTCAAGCTCTGCAAATCGTGCACGAAGCCATCCGCCAGAGCCTCCTGGGTGCCGGGAGTCATGCGCGACCGGATGCGCTGCTCGGCCAGATCGAGAGCCAGTCCAGCCGAATATTTGCGAAGATCGTCGCGTGCGCCGCGAGCCATTAGAGCGATCTCCTGCCCGGCCTGCTCCTGGAGTTTCTTCAAATGCCGTTCCGTCTCCACTCGGATGCGTTCGCCTTCGGAGGCCATCTCGGCGCGAGCCTGGTCGCGCAAATTTTCCACCTCGGTTTGGATGCCCGCCAGGCGCAACTCCAAGTCGGCCGCCTTCGCTTCCGCATCTTTGATCTCGCGCATGGATTCGGTGAGCGCGCGTTGGATTTCTTCAGAGCGCTTTTTGAAATAAGCCGGTGCGGTCTTTCCGGCCAGATATCCGAGACCCGCAATCAGGATTGCAAAGTTGACCCACTTCCACACCATCCAGGGATCTCCGGTCTCGGCCGCCGGGCTCGAATTATTCTCGCTCGGTTGTGGGAGCGCAAACGCAGCCAACGTCAATCCCAGCGCGAGCGCCAGCATGGCTCGGCGCATCAAGCGGTGCTCCTTTCGAGCAATGTTCGAGCGATTTCCTCCGCCAGACTGTCGGCAGTGGCGGCCAGGTCGCGTTTGGCCGCGGCCGCTTCAGACTCGAGTTGCGCCTGCGCCTGATGAATCATATCCCGCGCGCTGAGCCTGGTCCGCTCGATTTGCGCGGCCTGATCGGACGTCCACTGGCGCCGCGCCGCCTCCTGTTCCTGATAAATCTCTTCGCGGGCTTTTCGCAATTTGTCGTGGATGGCAGCGGCGGTCTGATCGGCCTTGGCGAGCAGGGCTTCGGCCTTCTCACGCGTGCCCTCGGTGGCCTGCTTGCGCTCGGCGAGTACTTTTTCGAGCGGGCGGAAGAACATCCACCGCAAGTACACATAGACGACGAGTAGGAGAACTATCGTCGGTACGGCCTTTAGCAGTAATCCACCCAGATCGTGTAGAGTCGACTCCATGAATTTTCGAGTTGAGGGTTTAGACTTCGAGAAGGCGCTCGCACTACAAGCAATGCGCCTGAAACCGGTATCCCAACACCGCTACCGTAGCATAGTTGTCACGTTGAATTCAAGGCGGGAAACGCGGATTTTTCGAGGGTTTGGAGACATTTACACCGCACAAACCCCCTCTTAGTAGAATACTATTTCTAACGCAAGGAGACATGCATGGCTGAAAAACTTCCGCAGACCTACGCTAACCACGTTCGTACGCACCCACCATTTCACTTTTTCCTGATGCCGGCTACGCTGGTGCTTCTGATCCTGACCATCGTCAATGTGGTGCGCCATTACGGCGCGCTCGAATCCTGGATACTGCTGTTGATTGGCTTGATGGCGCCAGTTGCAATCCTGTTAATTCGAATCAATCCGCTCAAGGTCCAAGATCGCTTGATTCGACTGGAAGAGCGCCAGCGCTGCCAGGCATTGTTGCCGGAACAATTGAAGTCTCGATTCGGCGAGTTGACCGAAGCTCAGATCGTTGCGCTGCGCTTCGCATCCGACGCCGAACTAGCGGGCTTGATCGAGAAGACGCTGAACTCCAAGCTGCCCGGCAAAGACATCAAGAAAGCCATCGTGACCTGGCGCGCCGATGTATTTCGGGTCTGACCGCCGGGTAGATATCATGTAGGCATGGCCGACCCGTTGCTGGAGTGGCGCAAGGAGTTTCCGGCGCTCGAAAAAACTGTCTATCTGATCAGCCACTCCTTGGGCGCCATGCCGCGCCGCACGCGCGAGCAGCTCAACCAATACGCCGACGTCTGGTCCACTCGCGGCATTCGCGCTTGGGAAGAGGGTTGGTGGGAAATGCCCATCGCCGTCGGCAATCTGATCGCAAAAATTATCGGCGCAGGCGTTGGCGAAGTGAGCATGCATCCCAACGTGTCCATCTGCCAGTCCGTGGTGGCTTCGTGCTTCGATTGGAGCGGCCCGCGCAATAAGATCGTTTCCGAGGCTCTGAATTTTCCGTCCAACCTGTACATCTATCGTCAGCTCGAATCGCTCGGCGCGCGCGTCGTCACGGTCGAGTCCGAAGATGGAATCACCATCCCGCAGGAGAAGTTGCTCGACGCCATCGATGAACAAACGCTGCTGGTTTCGGTGTCGCATGTCATCTTCAAGAGCGCGTTCATCCAGGATCTTCGCGCGATCGTGGAGCGCGCGCACCGGATGGGAGCGCTGGTGGTGGCCGACATTTACCAGTCGGCCGGTACGGTGCCGCTGAATGTGCGGGAGCTGGGCGTCGATTTCGCCACCGGGGGATCGGTGAAATGGCTGTGCGGCGGCCCGGGCGCCGGATACCTGTATGTTCGCCGCGAGCTGTGGCCATCGCTGGAGCCTCGCCTCACGGGATGGATGGCGCACCGCAATCCGTTCGATTTCGATCCGGGATCTATCGAATTCGCCGGCAGCGCCTTTCGTTTTTTGAACGGCACGCCCAATATTCCCGGTCTCTACGCGGCGCGCTCCGGATACGAGATCGTCAACGAAGTGGGCGTGGATAATATTCGCGCCAAATCGGTTCGACAAACTTCGCTGCTCATCGAACTCGCCGAAAGAGCCGGCTACCGGATCAACTCGCCTCGCAACCCGGCGCAGCGTGGAGGAACAGTAACGCTGGACGTCCCCAACGGACACGAAGTGACGCAAGAGCTGCTGCGACGCGATTTTCTGGTGGATTACCGCCCCGGCGCCGGCATCCGCATCGCGCCGCACTTCTACACCAAGGACGAAGAGCTGGAATTGGTGGTGGAAGAAATTCAGTCACTCGACCGAGCTGTCGCGGCTTCTTAGCGCGGTGCTTCCCGCCGACGCTTCGTCGAACACGGTGGTGAAGAACTCGCGCGAGGAGGGCGAGCACCCGATGTGCATGGTTTCGCCAGTCACCTGAACGAACCCGAGGTAGCCATCCCATCCCATGTCGTCGAGCGTGAAATTCAACGCCTCGCGCTCGCCATGCGGGAGATTCGACATATCGACATCGAACACTTGTCCGGTGGCGTGCTCCGGATATTCGGGGTCCACCAGCACAGTGCCGCCTTCGGCCGGCCGGTCGATCGTGCTCACCAGCTCGACCACTCGCAGCGGCACGAAGCTCTCGCCTTTCGGCTTGAGCGCCTCGAACAGCCTGCGGGTTTCGAAGGAAATATAAAGCAGTGTTCCGATCGCGGAAGGCGAGTCTTGCAAGTACAGCTCTTCGCTGGGCGCCGAAGAAGGCGGAGTAAAGCCGAAGAACGCAGGATCGTTGAACACCGGCGCGAGCTCCTTGCCCCAGGCGGTCTTGAGGTCTTCGGCCGACTTATAATACTTGTCCTCGGACTTCAACCAGACCACCAGCCGATCGTTGGCGCGGCGCTGCGCGTTGACCGGGTTGCGATATTCATCCGCCAGCTCCTGGAATGCCGCGCGATCGCTTTGGTACAGGCTCAACAACTGCTCCGCGCGTTGAATCCGGAACCAATAAGTGGGCGAGTAGTCGCGCTGCATGTGGCGCTGGAGGGACTCGTAGAGTTCGCTATGCCGCACCGGAGAGGCCGCAAAAAACATCTGCGAGACCGTGGGCGGCTGTTTTTGTCCGAGCGCCGCTTGCGCCAGGGGAAGCAATTCGCCGATGCAGCCCTCGCCACAGTGGTACCCGAAGACAGCCCAATCCAGGCCGCCGAACTTCGTTTCCAGCCGCGCCAGGTAGCGGGCCGCGGCGGGTACAGCGCGCTCGGGATTCAGACGGTCGTCTCGAACCGTGACGGTGTAGGGCAGCTTGCGCCGCACCGTCCGATACGTTGCCTTGCCGGACTTATTGCGGACCAGTTTGCGCTCGCTGGTTATCCGGAACTTTGTCAGCCGCACCACGCGCAGGCCCGCCGCGCGCGCCGTCGCTTCGGAGAATTGCATGATGCCCTTGGGGCCGGCCGGGCTGACGGCTTGCGCATCGCCCCAGCTCTCCAAGTACGCGATGGCGGAGATCAGCGAAACCGGGACGCCGCTGGCGGTGGCGGCGTTGCGGAAAATGCGCTGAAGCCTCGGGCTGGTGATTCGTTCCGCGCCGGCGGCGGCCTGTGGCTCGCGCATGATCACGAAGGTCTGCGATTGAACCATGCGCGCGATGCGCGCCTCCAGCACCGCGGGTGTAATTTCCCCTCGATCCGCACCGATCCCGCTAAGCCGGTGTTCCGGCATGAAGTAATCGGGTCCGGCCGCGAGCGTGCTGCTCAATACAGCGAGTGCGCCAAAAGATCGCAACTTCACTGCGCTCTATTTTAGCAAGACGGGTGCTCAGGCCAATACAAAAATGATTAAAAATGTTTCAGCCGGGATGACCGGTTTCAGAAACTGAAGCGCAGATTGAAATCGATACGGCGATTGAACGCCTGCGCATTGGCGTTTCCACCGAAATTTCCGATGGTGGCCTGCGCCAGAGGATCGCCCAGGCGAGGCGACAAGAGATCGTTCTCGATTTGGCCGGGATTCACGGTGTTAAAAAGGTTGTGAAACATCACGCCGGCGGTCAGCGTGTATCGCTTTCCGCTCGAATCGCCGAATCCGCCAAATCCACCGAATCCGCCCCCGCCGCCGCGGCCGCCCCCACCGGGTCCGCGTCCGAATCCAGGACCGCCTCCTGGGCCGCGGCGTGGATTGCTCCGCGGCGCGGTTGTTTCGCCAAAACCCCAGGTCCGGCTGATTCGAAGATTGAAGTTAAACTGTCGATACGCGCTGAAGGCGTTGATCGGGATCACCGGCAGCCCGGGCGGCGGGTTAATCACGAAATTGCCGAAAGGAGTTCCCGAAACCAGGCAAGGCGCGAGGTTGCGCGCCAGTTGCTGCGTGCAGGCGGGCGCCGAAAATCCAGCCGGAGCAAGAGCCGGCCGCGCGCTGGCAGTGATGCCGTCGCCATATTGGTCGATGCCTTCGACGATATTCAACGGCGGCGCCGAGTTGTAAAGGATGTTCGGCGACATTCGCACTCCAAATGGCAGCAGGATGCTTCCGTTAATGGCCACTCGATTCCGGATGTCGTAAAGGGCGCGTCCCCAATCCTGGCTAAAATTGTACGGATTGGACGGGGAGGCCAGCGGGCTCGAAACGTTGGTGTTGACGTGCCCGTTGGCGTAGTAACCGAACAGCGAAATGCGTGAATTGAGGCGCGCATTGCCGTTGACGATTAATTGATTCTGCACGTACAAGCCGCCGGACTCGTAGAGATTGTAGAGGCCCGCGTTGTAGCCCAGCGGGTAGGCGGAAAGCGCTGGATTCAACGGATTCCATGTTCCCGGCAGCGGCGTGTTTATATCCACCGTGCGCAGGACGTGCTCGCCGATGGAGTTGATGTAGTTGAACGACAGCGTCACATTTTTCGGCAACTGCCGGTCGATCCCGATGGCGGCTTGCTGCATCCGCGGGGATCGGTATGTTCCATCGATATGATACGTGGCCGCCGATTCGGCGTATTGCGGCGACTCCAGCGTGCTAAGCGGCGGAATCGGCGCACCGGCCGCCGGATAAAACGTTGGATTCGGGATGGTGTACGAAACGTCGTTGACCCCGTTGAAGCGAATGGTGTTGAGCACATTCGCCACGCTGAAGCGGTCGTAGAAAAAGCCGTAGCCGCCGCGCAGCACAGTCTTGGGGCTGGTCAAACGTCCCTGGGGATGACCGATGCCCCAGGCGAAGCCCACCCGCGGCGCCCAATCCCCGTGATCCGGAATATCGTTCTGCACTTCATAGCGCAGGCCGAGGCTGAGCGTCAGGTTCGGCTTTAGTCGCCAATCGTCCTGGAAAAACAGTCCGGCATCCACTTCGCTGGCGTTGATCAATGGCTGGCCGGCCGCGAATACATATTGATACGCGCCTCCACCGGCGGCGGAAATCTGCGAAAGTGGCAGCCCTTGCGCGATGCCTTGCTGCATCAGCGCGTAGGCGGCGAGCGATGTGAAATTGAATTGACCGTTGAAGTTGCTGGTGTTGTAACCGGCCAGTTGCTCGCCGCGAATGCGTCCCCCGAACTTGATGAACTGGGTGCCGTGCGTGATCGAAGTGTAATTCTGGTATTCGTAGTTCCTCTGGTGCGAGTAATCGGCCGAGAAGGTGCTGCCGGATGTGAAGGCGTCGGCCACGGAAATGTTCAGCACCGGATTCAGGCCGGTTTGATTGGTGTCCGTCGAAAAAAACTGGAAGCGCGATTCGTTGATGACTGAGGTGCTGACCACCTGCGTTTCCACAAACTGCACGGTTTGATTGGTGCCGTGCTGGGTATAAGCGCTATTGGGCAGATTGAATCCGCTGACGCCGCCGTTCTCGAGGTCGCTACCCTGCCAGCGGTAGCGCAGATCGAGCGAAATGTTCTGCGTCAATTGATACGTGACTCGCGGGCTGACGTTGTCGAACGTATTGGGCTGGAGCACGCCGTAGGATTGCGCCAAAGGCGTGCATGGGGTTCCGAACAAGAACCCCCCGCAGGAGGGATCCAGTACGTCCGCCGTGACAAGCTGGTCCTCACGCTGCTGGCGGCGCGAAAAATCGATGAAGAACGACATCTTGTTCTTGATGATCGGTCCGCTCAGGTTGGCTTGCAGATTCTTGGTGTCGGATGCCGGCAGCGCGAATCCCGGTGTGGCCGCGAACGGGTTGCGCGCGTCCCAAATGTGGTCGCTGTAAATCAGGTTCACAGCGCCGTGAAATTTTTCCGATCCCGGCTTGGTGAATATCTCGATGCGGCCGCGGCCGGAAGTGTCGAACTCGGCCGAAAACGGATTGGAGTTGATGCGAACCTCGCGAATCGAATCCTTGGGTGGAAGCTGTCCGCTCGAGAAGCCGTCGATGAAGAACTGGCCGCCGTTAGGTCCCGCGGCCGGGCCGGCGAACGCCAGCAGATCGGCTTGCAGATCGTCGGGATCGTCGGAGAGCGCATCTAGATCGGCCGCTTTGAGCACCAGCGCGCCCGCGTTCTGCGATGGATCAGTGCTGACCTGCGGTCCGGTGTTCTCTTGCACGGTCACTTCTTGCTTTTCCAAGGCCACCCGCAGTTGAATGTTCAAGCTTACGGAGTGAACGCCGCCCTCGAAGTCGGCCGTCGCAGGGGCGATTTGCGCCAGGCCGGGCGAAGTGACCGTCACTGTGTAGGTCCCTGGCGCTAAACCGGCAATCGAGTACGAGCCGTCATTGCCCGAAGTCCCGTTCTTCACGGGCCCGGCGGCGTTCGACACGGTGATCTTCGCTCCGGGCACCAGCGCGCCGGATTCGTCCGTGATCACGCCGTGCAGCACCCCGGTCGGCTGGCTATGGAGCGCCAGAGCAAATACCAACGCAAGAGATAGGCCCAGATTGAATTTCAACATTTGGTATCCATGCGGGAATTCGCGGGCCGGGCCGCCGGCGGTTTATTGCTCGGCGGCGCCTCCGGATACTTCCAGATTCCACGAACCCAGGTTCACTTCGCCGGCGGTGCGCGGTGCGGCGGCCAGGAACGGCTCAACGCCGGCCACGAAAGAGAACGCCGTAACGGGAGCGCCTTCGGGAGCCTTGGCGCCGGAGATAATCACAGCGTCACCCTTCTTGAGTTCAGCGAGCGACAACTGCGGGGAGCGATCCAATACTTGCTGGAGATCTCCGGAGGCACCGGGACGTCGGCCACCGCCAAATCCCCGGCCAGCAGGCCCGCCCGCGGCACCACCGAACCGTCCGCCCGGAGGGGGTCCAGCTTGAGATTGAGCATCGCCGTCGGCCGCCGGACGCATGCGCCGCGCCAGCATGGTCGCGGTCTGCTCGTCGATCCGTCGCAGCATGGTGCCCGAGGTGGTTTTCACCGTCACGGGCTTTTTGGTCTGCAGATTGGTGATTCGCACTTCTCCCGTGGCCGCGTCCGCGGAGATGATCGTGCCGGCGAAGGTTTCGAACGCTCCGGAAATAATCTCCTCGGCCTTGACGTGCGTGCCCTCCTCGGTCTTGTCGCCGAGCACACGGATGGTGTCGCCAGGCTGCACCTCGGCGAGCGAACTCGGTTTGGCGTCGGCGAAGCGAATCGAATCCGGCGCATAACGGTGGAACTCGGCGCTGGACGCATCGATGGTCAGGGTTTTACTGTCGCGTCCGCGCGTGGTGATGACGATTTCTTTGCTCCCGGCATTCACCGCAGTGGCGATTCCGGTGATCCCGCGCTTTTGCCAGTCGGCCTCATCTCGCGCCTGCTTCTGCGCCACGTCGCCCTTGGCCATGGTGATTACAGTGCGGACTGAAACGGTCTTAGTGTCTTCGGCAAACGGCCCGCGAGTGAGCAGGCGATCGCCCGTATGTACGTCCGAAAACGCGATGCGGACGGCCTTCTTCTGATCGGTCTCGCCCAGCGGCATGCGGAGATAAATCGTGTTGTCGTGAAGCGCGACGGTGTAGTTCACCCCGTCGTCCCCCTTCACCTTGAACTGTTTCGCGGAAGTATCGATCGCGGTGACTTCGCCCGCCACCAATTTGGCCGGCGCGGGCGTCTGAGCCGGAGCCGAAGCCACGGTCAAAAACACCAGAATCCCCAACAATTTCATCCTGCTAACTTGGCGATGAGGTCCATACATGGGTTACCCCTCCCGATGTCAAGAAACGTAAACGGATTAAGCGCGCAGTGCGCCGATTTGGAAAAGCGCTAGTCAGGGCTGACAACCAGCTGGTTGTTGACACTGCTGACGCCCTTCACCTTCTTGGCGATCTTTTCGGCTCTGACGCGCTGTTTTTCGGTCTTCACTTTGCCGGTGAGCGTCACGGCGCCATCGTGCGCATCGACGTCGAACTTGATGCCGCCGACATCCGGATCGTTAGCCAGATGGACGCGAACCTGGTCGATGAGTTCGCCGTCGGGCACATGCTTTTGCGCCTCGAGCGGCGCCAGAAACAGGCTCAGGGCGAGCGCTACGGAAAGGAATCGCATCATTTTTCTGAGGCAGGCTCCGAGTCCAATTCTGCACCCGTCATGGAGCGCCAGTCAATGGCTTTTAAGAATTCGGGATTCCCGCGCCAATCTTTCTGAACCTTGACGAACAGTTCCAGGAAAATTTTGCGGGAGAAGATGCGCTCCATCTCGTGGCGAGCCAACGTGCCGATTTTTTTCAGTGTGGCCGCTTTGGCTCCGATCACAATCGCTTTTTGGCCCGGCCGCTCGACATAAATCGTGGCCATGATGCGCGTGAGCTTGGGCGTCTCAGTCCACTGATCCACCAGCACCGCAAGGGCGTGCGGCACCTCCTGCCGGGTTTCACGCAGGGCCTGTTCGCGGATCAGCTCGGCGGCGAGATAACGCTCCGGCTGGTCGGTGAGATAATCGGGCGGAAAATACGCGGGACCCTCCGGCAGACGCTTGACGATTTCGCCGCGCACACGATCCAGACCCTCGCCCGTGGTGGACGACACCGGGATGTAGGCATCGAATTCGCGCGCGGCTTTGTACTGCTCGATCAGCGGCAGCAGCAAGCGCTTGTCTTGAATCCGGTCGATTTTGGTGAGCGCCAGCAGCACCGGCGCAGTCACCTTGCGGAGCACGTCCAGCGCCTGGGCGTCTTTTTCGTTAAAGCCGGCAGTGGCGTCGGCGACGTACAGGAGCACGTCACGGTCCTTCAAAGCTTCGCGAACATTTTCCATCATGCGCCGGTTGAACAGCGTGTCGGATTTGTGGATTCCGGGGGTGTCCAGGAATATGATCTGGGCGCCGGCTGTATTGACGACACCCTGAATCGACGCTCGCGTGGTCTGCGGCTTTTCGGAAACAATCGCAACCTTGGCGCCCACCAGCGCATTCAGCAGCGTGGATTTGCCGGCGTTCGGCCTGCCGAGGATGGAGACGTAGCCGGAATGGAAGCCGGACTTGGATGTCGAGCGGATCCCAGCGCTCATGAGCGGCCGTGGGACACGGTTTCCTGCTTGGCTTTCGAGACGCGAACCTGTTCCACCTTGAGCTCGTCGCCCGCCAGGACTTCGATCCGTATGCCGTCGCGCTCCACGGTCTCCCCAACCTGGGGCACGTGTCCTAACCATTCCGTAACCAAGCCCCCGATGGTGGTGGATTCAGTCCCATCCGCCGGACGAAAGCCCAGCAGATCGTCCAGCCGGTCCAGATCCAGGCTGCCGGCGACGATAAACTGGCCCTCGGATTCCTGTTTCACATCGCGCTCGGGCTCATGCTCATCGTGTATCTCGCCTAGAATTTCTTCCACTAGGTCTTCCATGGTGGCTAGGCCCGCGACGTTTCCGTACTCGTCGATCACGATGGCCATGTGCGCGCCGGCCTCTTGCATTTCGCGCAGCAGATCGTTCACCGGCTTGGTTTCGGGGACGAAGCGTATGGGACGCACCAATTCGCGCACCTGCCGTCCTGCCCGGTCGGCTTCGTCCAATTCGAACATATCGCGGACGTGCACGAATCCGATGATGTGATCGATCGTGTCCTCGTAGGCCGGGATGCGCGAATACTGCTCGTGGATAACCAGCTCGCGCAGGTCCTCCAGCGAACGGCTGGCTTCGATGGCCACGATCTTGGGGCGAGGCGTCATCACCTCGCGCACGGTTTTATCCCCGAACGCCACCACCGACTCGATCAGCTTGCGGTCGTCTTCTTCAATGAGCCCCTCCTCCGCCCCGGCTGAGATCAGCGCCTCGATGTCGCCGTTCCCGCCGGCTTCCTCGCTGGTTGTTTCCTGAGCCGAAAGATCCACCAGCGACTGGAAGAACCCGAGAATCGCGGTCAATGGACGCACCATCAGCGCGCCGAACCGCAATACCGGAGCCAGGGGAACCAGCCAGCGCCCCCGCGTTTTGCGATACAACACCTGAGCCAGCATGTAGGTTGTCACCAGCATCGTGAGCCAGGCGAACAGCGCCGCTTCGAAAAAACTCTGCCAAGGCGTGCTGGTATTGCCGAACTGTACCGCCATAAAGGACAGACCCAGCAGCAGCAGCAGCGTGTGTTTGATTACCGAAAAGGCCAACACGCCCTGTTCGGCATCCAGGCCAATGCGCTCCTCCAGCGTTTCCTTGAAGAACTGCAAGGCCGGCAGATCGCGGGCGCGCAAGCGCAACGAATCCATATATAGAATTTGCACCACGGTGATCAGACAGAGCAAGATGGCGCAGAGGATGATCGCACCGACTGCAAACCAGGTCATGCGCGTCCTCTTTCGATCAGGCCGGAGGGCAGCCCCAGCGCCGCACGCCATTTCTTTTCGGCGCGCGCCATTTGCCCGCGATCTTTCTGATGGTCCATGCCCATTAGATGGAGCAGGCCATGCAGCATCAGGATTTCGATTTCCTGCTGAACGGCCAGGCCGTACTCGGCGGCTTGCTCCTTGGCTCTGGGATAAGAAATCGCGATGTCGCCTAGAAAGCCGTTGGCCTTCAGAGCCGGGAAAGACAGAACGTCGGTCGCGTGATCCTGCTTGCGAAACTCGCGATTGAGCCGCCGGAGTTCAGCATCGCTGGTAATCAAACATCCGAAAGCGCCGCCGCGGGCTACTTCGCTTGCCAGCCGCGTGGCAAAACGCCGCGCCGAACGCCGTGAGACGCCGGACGCCGGAACTCGGAAAAGCAGACTGGTCTGTTCGGAAGACATGCCAGGCCTCAGGCCAGCGGAATCTCAGGCCCGGCGGTCGAAGACGCCAGGGGATCGGCTGGCATCGGCTCGGCGGGGGAAACTTCGGCGGCCGGCTCGCTCAGTCTTAGCGCCAACTGCTGGCCATCGCCGGTTAATTGTTGATAGCGCTCGTAGGCTTTCACGATTTTCTGCACCAGGCTGTGGCGCACCACATCGCGTTCGTCAAAATAGGTGAAGCTGATCCCTTCGACGCCGCGCAGAACGTCCACCGCATTGGTCAGGCCGCTGCGCTTGCCGCCCGGCAAATCGATTTGGGTCAGGTCGCCGGTGACCACCATTTTGGAATTGAAGCCCTGGCGCGTAAGCACCATTTTCATTTGCTCGGCGGTGCTGTTTTGCGCCTCGTCCAGAATAATGAAGCTATCGTTGAGAGTCCGCCCGCGCATAAAGGCGATGGGCGCCACTTCAATGACGGCACGTTCCAGAAGTTTCTCCACCTTGTCGGCTTCCAACATGTCGTAGAGCGCGTCGTACAGCGGGCGAAGGTAGGGATCCACTTTTTCTTGCAGATTGCCGGGCAGGAACCCCAGGCGCTCGCCCGCTTCAACCGCTGGGCGGGTAAGCACGATGCGGCTGACGCGTTTGCTCAGCAACGCCGACACCGCCATTGCGACCGCGAGATAGGTCTTGCCCGTGCCCGCGGGGCCAATACCGAATACCAGATCGTGGCGTTCGATCGCCTCCACGTAGCGCCGCTGATTGACGGTCTTGGGCGCCACCGTTTTCTTGCCGAAATTGCGCTGCCGGCCGCTGTGCACCAGGCTCCGCAGGGTCACTTCCTCGTCTTCGGTGACCACCCGCAGATAGCTGTTCAAATCGCCATTGGCGAAAGCCTGGCCTTCTTTGACCAAAGCGACATAGTCTTCAAGAATGCTGGCGGCGCGGATTACGTTGGGCTCGTCGCCTTCGATTTCAAGCGAGTCGTTCCTCAGGCTGGTGGTGACGTGCAGCCCGTTTTCCAGCACACGAATATTTTCATCGCGGGTTCCAAAGAGGGACTCGATGCCGCGAGTAATCTGGACGCTGACTTTCATTCCCAAGGTATGTGGCTTAGATGCATGAAGGAACGGCAGAACAACCTGAAGTTCCTGACAGGAGACGGCTGCAGCAGCCGGAGATCCTCATCCGCGGGCGCGGAGGAAAGGCAAACATCTGGACCTATTATAGCAGAGCCGTGGGGCTGAACCTGAGCCGCAACAGTAGCCCCGGCCGGTCGCGGGAATAGTCCTTAGGATCAGGCCGGAATATTTCTATTGTTAACGGAATTTCCGGTCGATACGCTGTCTGTGAGGCCTTTCTAATGGGTTCGATTTCTTCTACCAACCCCAGCGTTACAAATCTGATGCAAACCTTGTCCAGCATCGATTCATCGCTGCTTTCATCGCCGTCCGTGGCATCGGCGTTGCAGAGCGCCTTGCAGAACGCGTCGCCGTCCGACGTGGTCAAACTAAGCACAGCGGCCGACCAGTTGGAGAATGTCGGCTCTCTGTTCGGGCAGCCTGACGGGTCATCAGACGGCTCCGACTCCACTGACTTAACGAATCTCTTCGCCAGCCTGGAGGATCCCTCGGCTGATTCCACTACCGCAGTGTCAGGGTCCACGGTGAACACCTTGGACCAATCCGTCAGCGATCAATCCGCTTTGCAGACTTCGGAGCTCGGAGCGTTACTAGGTTCAGAGCCGACCGACCTTTCGAGCTCATTGTTCGATCTGCTCGGCTGACCGTTGCTTCTACGCATCTCATTTAAGATTTCACTCACGATAGTGAACTTGCGGCCGATATGACCTTCGAAGGTCTCAATATATGGGTTCCATTTCTTCCGCCAACCCCGGATTAACAAACCTGCTTCAAACTTTGTCTAACGTCGGTTCGCCGCTACTGTCATCGCCCTCAGTAGTATCCGCGCTACAGAAAGCCTCGCCTTCCGACGTCGCGCAACTCAGCACCGCGGCCTTGCAGTTGCAGAATGTGGACGCGATGTTTGGCGTCTCGAACCAGTCATCCAGCAGTTCCACTAGCGCTTTGAACAGTCTTCTGGCTAGCCTGGAGGCTGCCCCAACAAGTACGCCGGCCCCTACAGATACCCAGGTCCCATCGGCAACAACCTCTACTGTTTCTCCGGCGGACCAAGCCGCCAGTTATCAGGCGTCCTTACAGCAATCGGAGGCGCAAACGTTACTCGGCTTGGGGTCGACTGCCACTTCGGGATCTCTATTCGACATGCTCGGATAATGCCGGCCCCGCCGGTTCATTTAGGGCTCACTCTCGCTCGCTTTCTTAGCGCTGGCCTCAGCCTCTCGAATCTCTTCCACGTCGGCCAGATCTCGAGTGCGGCCGGCCGCCACTTTCGACGCGATTAGGTCCTTTTTCGAAATGAAGAATGCCGTTAGACCCGTCTTGGGGTCAATCACATTCTCAACGCGTCCTTCCCAGGCACCGTCAAAGTCCACGCCATCGATATGCGGAAGAATGTCAATGGCCACCGGTTCGCGGCCAAAGCGAATGAACTTAGCCGAATCTTGAAGATCGCCGATGCTTATGCCGCCAAGAGGCGCGCCAAAAGCCGTCAACGCTGCATAAACCGCACGCGCGTTTTCAAGATCCGCCTTCACGAAAAGGTCAATGTCTTTGGTGGTTCGCGGTTGAGCGTGGAATGAAACTGCATAACCGCCGACAACCAGGTATTTAACGTGGTGGGCGTTGAAGCACGACAAGAGGTCTTTGAAGTCTTGGAACATCCGGAATTGGACCCTTCATCTCATAAGCGGCCCGCGTAAGTTCGCTGACCGCGGCCATCCGCTCGTGTACCGGCCGGCTTTGCCAATAGCGGTATTCATCCGCCTTCATTTCTTTGTGGCTGGTGTAGATGCGAATGGTCTTGTCCACGCGTCCGAGTTTTACCATGCGGGAACGAATTCTGCAAGCCGCGCTCGCCGTCGGGTCGCGTCCACTTTGGAGTTCAGCGCGCGGCGGATACTATGCCGGAACCACCCGAACGTGGCGCAACAGTGAGTATTCGATCAGGCGGCGATCCTTGGTAACTAGAGTTGCACCCAGAACTCGCGCGGTGGCGATGATGATCCGGTCGGCTGGATCGCCATGCAGGTCGCCCGGCAGATGGACACTTTCGATCGCGTGGACCATCATTCATCAGCTTCCCACCCGGAGTCGATCGGCGACATGATATCGCCGACGATCTCCATGGTTCCTTTCATGCTGCCGATGAAACTGAGCCGATGGCTGCCGATCGGCACGAGCTTCGCAACTGGCTTGCCGCGCTCAGCGATCACGACTTCCTTTCGCTGCTTTTGCACTTCGTCGAGTAAGCCCAGGCACCTGGCCTTGAACTTTTCAGCGGCTATTTTCTTCCTCATAACTATGGTCATCGTAGCGTAGTCACGTTCGGAGACGACCTTGCCGGAACGCCACCCGCATCCGAGTCCTCTTTTTGGGGGCCGCAAACCGCTGTCTGCCGCACCCCCATCAAGGTATAATCCAATCGAATGGATATCTACGAGGAGGTCGTCCGTCTGCGCCGGCTTGGACAGAAGTGCGCGCTGGCCACGATCGTTCAGGTCAACGGGTCCATTCCCAGTTACGAATCGGCCAAGCTGCTGGTGCGCGAGGATGGCTCCATGATCGGGACCATTGGAGGCGGCTGCGTCGAGGCCGAGGTCTGGAACGCCGCGCGCGAAGTGATGCAGGAGGAACGCGCGCGCCACATGAACTTCAGCCTGGGACAGGACGCCGCCTATGATAACGGGCTGATCTGCGGAGGGCAATTGAGCGTTTTCGTCGAGCCGGTGGTGCCTCAGCCGCGCACCTTCATCTTCGGCGCCGGGCATATTTCGAAAAGCATTTCCAAAGTCGCGACCCTGGCCGGCTTCGCCACGGTCATCGTCGATAATCGCGAAAGCTATGCCAATCGCGACCGCTTCCCGGAAGCCGACGAGGTCTTCGCCGCCGAATACGAGGAAGTCTTCCCCAAGCTCACCATTCGCGACACTAGCTACCTGGTTATCGTGACGCGCGGCCATCGCGACGACATGCGCGTGCTGCGCTGGGCGGTGGAAACAAACGCCAAGTATATCGCCATGATCGGGAGCAAGCGCAAGGTGATCGGCGTGATCAAACAGCTCGAGAGCGAGGGTCTCCCGCGCGCGGCCTTCGAGCGCATCTTCGCGCCTATGGGACTGGAGATCGGCGCCATCACGCCGGAGGAGATCGCCATCTCCGTGGTGGCGGAAATGATCGCGCTGCGGCGCACGCCGGATACCGAATGGCGCAACGCGGCCAAGTCGATCTTCGCCACCGAAGCGTCGCGCGCCGTCCTCAAGTGACTCCGGGCGGTTCGATCGCCGGTTTGATCCTCGCCGGTGGCGCTTCCCGCCGCATGGGCCGTCCGAAAGCGCTGCTTCGCTTCCAGGACGAAACTTTTCTGGACCGGATGATCCGCCTGTTCGCACTGGTGTGCGATCCGGTGATCGTGGTGCTGGGGCACACTGCGCCACAAATTCGCGCGGGCCTGGAATCGCCCGGCGCGGCTGTATTCACCGTGAATCCGGATCCGGAGCGCGGCATGCTCAGCTCTCTCAAATGTGGGCTGGCGGCGGTGCCTCCGAACACCGAAGCGGTTCTGTTCGCGCCCGGTCGACCACCCCAATCTCCAGCCATCCACATTGCACGCGCTGGCGGCGAAGTTTCAAGCCGCGCGCGCTCCCGTCACCGTTCCCGTTTATGCCGGCGAACACGGCCATCCGGTATGCATCTCGCGGGCTTTGGTCGACGAGCTGGTAGCGCTCCCCGAAACCGCCATGGCCAGCGATGTGATCCATCGCTACGTCGATGCAACGTGTTATTTCGAAGTGGACGACCCGGCCGTAATCACCGATATCGACGATCCGGCCGCCTACGCCGGCTTGATGGCGGCCCAAGAATCGCCGCGTCTGCCATGAAAGCTCTGCGGCGCTGGATTCTAATCGTCCTGCTGGTGGTGCTTGGTGCCGGCGCGCTCGCGCCATTCTTGAGCGCCGACCGTTTACGTCCGCGCATCCGGGCCGCTCTGGAAACCGCACTCAATCGTCCGGTCCAGATCGGCGCCGTGCATCTGAATCTTTTTACGGGCCCCGGCTTCAGCGTGGAGCGGGTGGTGATCGGCGACGATCCCGCGGCCGGCGTGGAGCCGTTCGCCTATGTCGAATCCATGCGCGCGCGCGTCCGGCTGACGAGCCTGGTGGCGGGCAAACTGGCTTTCTCGAGTTTGCACCTCGACGCGCCCAGCGTGAACCTGGTCAGGATCGCGTCGGGCGCCTGGAACGTTCAGCCGTGGCTTGATCGGCCGCTGGCTGCGAAGTCCGCGCCGCAAACATTTCCCGATATCGAAATCAGCGGCGGCCGGCTGAATTTCAAGTTCGGCGACACCAAATCGGTTTTCTATATCAGTGAGGCCGACGTAAATGTCTATCCCAACGAACGGGGCGAGCTGGTGATTCGCTTTTCTGGCGTTCCGGCCCGAACCGACCGCGGGAGCCAGACCTTCGGCGAGATCAGCGCGCGGGGGCTCTTGCGCGCGGGCGCCCACGGAGCAGAGCGCCTCACCATGGGCGTTCGCCTGGAGCGCACTTCTATCTCGGAAATCGTGCAGCTCTTCGATGCGCGCGATCTCGGCGTGCACGGTTTCACCATCGCCGAGGCGCAGCTGGAGGGTCCGCTCGACAAGATCGACGTCACCGGCAGCCTGAACATTAACGACATCCATCGTTGGGATCTGATGCCGCCCCACGGCGAAGGCTGGACCATGCATTACCGCGGCGCGCTCGATTTGAACGCCCATCGATTGGATCTCGAAACTTTCGCGAACGAAGGACAGCCGCAACCGGTTTCAATCCAGCTCGGAATCGCCGACTATCTGGCCAACGCCAGTTGGGCCGCCAGCATCCGGTTTCACGATCTTCCCGCCGCGTCGCTGGTCGAAACCGCGCGCCACATGGGAGCGCCGCTAGCGGCCGGCGTCCAAGTCGATGGAAAGATCAACGGCCAGATCGGTTACTCCAATCGAAACGGCCTCGCGGGCGAGCTGCTGCTCGAATCGGCCTCGGTCAAATTTCCTCAATCCGCATCCGCGGCATTCGATTCCGCCCACCTCGCGTTCACAAATAAGAACGTGACGCTCGATCCCGTCAGCGTGCAATTGGACAACGATCAGTCGGCCGAGATTCAAGGGCAATATGCTTTCGATAACAGCCGCGCCAGCTTCAGAGTTACCAGCCCTCAATTAACCATTGCCGAAGTAGAAGGAGGCGCGGGCCGCCTGGCGGAAAGCTCTCCCATCCCGTTGCTCGGCGAACTGCGGCAGGGTACTTGGAAGGGTTGGATTGCTTTTGACCGGAAGGACGATGGCGCGGGCGTGTGGTCCGGTCAATATGATTTGCAAAACGGTCTGATGGATATCCCCGGCCTGGCTGCACCGCTGCGTTTGGCCAGCGCATCGGTGGAGATGAAGCAGAACCGGATTCAGATCAGCCGCATGCGCGCGCGCGTCGGTTCCGTACGCCTGGAAGGCGACTACCGCTACGATGCCGAGGCCGCCAAGCCGAACCTCCTGCGCCTCCGTATTCCCGAGTTGAAGCTGGCCGAACTCGAGCGCTTGATGCTCCCCACGCTGCGCCGTAACGAAAGCTTCTTGGCGCGCACCTTCCGGCGTAATTCTCCGCTGCCCAAATGGCTGAAAAACCGCTCGCTGGACGCTTCCATTCAGATCGGGAGCGTATTGAACGGCGACGCGCGCCTGGGCCAGTTTCAGGCACATCTGGAATGGCTCGGCCCGAAGATTACCTTGTCGGACGCCCAGCTGGGCTTGGATCCGATGCGCGCGGCCGGCGATGTAACGGTGAGCCTCACTAAAGCTTTGCCGTCTTACCGGCTAAGCGGCAGTATCGAAAATCTGGCTTATCGGGACGGGCAGCTGGACGTGGATGGCGAACTGGAGACCAGCGGGATCGGCCCGAATGTGCTGCTCAATGTGCAGTCGGAAGGAACGTTTGAGGGCCGCCAGATCGCGCTCGCTCCCGACGCGCAGGTGGACGCGATCTCCGGAGCATACCGCATCGCGCCGTCTTCTGGAATCCCTCGGCTGGTGCTTTCGAATCTTCAAGTCGCGTTAGGGCAGGATAGCCTGGTGGGTCAAGGCGCCAGCCAGGCCGACGGCCGCATCGTGCTGGAACTGATGAGCGGACGCAAGCCGGTGCGCCTCACCGGAATGCTTCTGCCGGTTCATCCCGAGCGCTAGTACTGAGCGTTCTTGCGTACGCCCTAGGAATTGCAGTGTTTCGGGCCGGCGTCCGATACAATAGATGATAGCGGCGGCAATGAACGATCAGATCAGCGCCCTTCTCGCCGAGACCCACAATAGCTTGCGGGAGCAGTTGAACGCGGCCCAGCGGCAATTCGATCGCCTGCGGCAACTGCTGGAGACTCGGGAATCCAGGGACATCGCCCACTTGAATCACGCAGCGCGGCGTTTGCGCTCGTCGGGTAGCCAGTGGGGGCACGTTCTGGTCGAATCCAGCACAGCATTTTGCGAGCACGCGGCACTGTTCACATTGCCAGGAGGGTCGTCGCTGCACCTGGAAAGATCGTCACGCGGCGCGGTCCTGAAAGATGTTCCGCTGGATACAGCGCCCGCTTTCCGAAGCGCCGTGGAAACCAAGGACACAGTGGTCGCGGTACGAACCCGCGGTGAGATGTCGGCGCCCATCGCGGCCTGTTTCGGCGAGGCCGCGGACAGCAAGTTCCACCTATTCCCCGTTTCGGACAACGAGCGAGTAATCGCGCTGCTCTATGCGGATGGCTCGGGAAGGTTACAAACGGACGCTCTGGAATTATTGGCAACGCTCGCCGGCGGCGTGCTTGAGAGCCGAATGGAGAAAGCCGCGGACGGCCTGGTAAACATAGCGGCGCCGGTCGATTTGGGCGAGCGCGATTTGGATCTCAAGGCGCAACGCTTTGCCAGAGTCCAGGTGGCCGAAATACGCCTGTATCAAGACCAACACGTCAAGAATGGCCGCGCCGACCGCGACTTGTACGCCTCGCTGAAGACGGAAATCGATTCGGCGCGCGAGGCCTATCGGCGCGTATTCATGGACGGCTCGGAGCCTATGCCGGATTACCTCCATAAAGAGCTCGTACACACGCTGGCCCACGGCGACGTCGAACTACTAGGACCCACCTATCCTGGACCGATGGCATGAAGAAAGCTTGCCTGTGCCTGTTGCTCGTCTTTTGCGCGCTGGGCGCTTCCGCCGAAACACTGGACGCGCTCGCCGCCACCTACCGTAAGACGCCCAATCCCAGAACGCGCGCGGCAGTGCTCCGCTACGCCGAGGTGCACCGGAGAGATCAGAACGGCGCGTTGGCCCTCTTGGCGCTAGGAGCCACTGAAGTGGATCAGCGCCAGTTTGGCGATGCTCTCAAGCATTTGCAAAGTGCGCAGAAGCGTCTGCCGCAGCTGGCCGATTACGTCGACTATCTGAGCGCGGTCAGCGATTCGGAAATGCGCGATTTCTCCGGCCTCGAGCAATCGCTCGAACCGCTGTGGCATTTTAGTCCGGCTACGCCTCTGCTAGGCAAAGCAGTGGTGCTCCAAGCCAACGCCGATATCGAAGACAGTAAGGCGGCACAGGCGATCCCTTTAGTGGAGCAGCATCGCGCGGACCTAGCAGCTCCGCAAGCGGAATTGCTGCTGGCGCGCGCTAACGAATCGAGCGGTAATTCGGCCACTGCCGAGCAGCATTATCAAAAGATCTACGTCGATTATCCATTGGCAAAAGAAGCGTCGGACGCCGCCCAAGCTCTGACGCGTTATCCCGCTTTGCCGCCCGCCGCGCTGTTCGAGCGAGGTCTCAAACTGCTCGAGGCAGGCGATTACGAGCGCTCCGCCAAGGAACTGGCTGGCGTGGAGCCTCTGTTGAGCGGCGCGGATCTGGATTTGGCGCGAGTGCGCATTGGCGTCGCCCACTATCTGGCGCGCGACAACAAGCCGGCCTATGCGCAGTTCACTTCTTTCGAGGCGCCAGCCGGAGATGTGGAAGCCGAGCGGCTCTATTATCTGATGGAAACGGAGCGGCGGCTCGATCGCATCGACGAAATGAACGCGACGCTCGCCAAGCTGTCGGCATCTTATCCGCAGTCGCGCTGGCGCCGCGACGCGTTGATCTCGGCGGGCAACTACTACAGCTCGCAAAAGCAGCCGGACGCCGCCCAACCCCTTTACCAGACCTGTTCGGATGCGTTTCAGAACGATCCGCAATCCGCCACCTGCAACTGGAAAATCGCCTGGGCCCAGTATCTGAAAGATCAAGCCAGCGCCGAGAAATTATTTCAAGAGTACTTGAAGCGCTATCCGGATTCAGACCACAGCAGCACCGCTCTGTACTTCCTGGGACGAATCGCGGAACTGAAATCCGATTGGGGATCGGCACGCGCGTACTACGAAGAGATCAATAACCGGTTTCCGAATTACTACTACGCCATGCTGGCCAGAGACCGGCTGCAGGCGCCGTCCATCGTCTCCGCAGCCCGAACGGCTGAAGCCACGCAATTTCTCGGTACGCTGAGGTTGCCCGCGCGGCAGATTGAAGATTTTCAGGCCAGTCCGCTGACGCACCAACGCATCGACCGCGCCCACCTGCTGGCCAACGCCGGCCTGGACGATCTGGCCGAGAGCGAGTTGCGCTTCGGCGCCAAGACCGATGGCCAGACGCAAATAATGGCCTTGGAGCTAGCCGAACTGGCCACCCGCCGCCAGTCGCCCGATCAGGGCATCCGCTATATCAAGCGTTACGCCCCCGATTATCTGTCCTTGTCCCTCGATACGGCGCCCGACAAATTCTGGCGTCTGGCATTCCCGCTGCCTTACCGCAAACAGCTTGAAGATCTCTGCCGTCCGCTGTCGCTCGATCCGTTCCTGGTGGCGGCGCTGATTCGCCAGGAATCGGAGTTCAATCCGAAAGCGGTGTCACGCGCCAACGCACGCGGCCTCACTCAGGTGATGCCCACCACCGGAAGGCAGTTGAGCCGCAAGCTCGGGATTCGCGGCTATCGGACCAGCATGCTGTTCAGCCCGGACACCAATCTGAAGATCGGCACTTACTACCTCAAGGCTCTTTCCGACGAGTTGGAAGGCAAGTGGGAAGCAGCGCTGGCTTCCTACAATGCGGGCAAATCGCGGGTGGTCGTCTGGCTCGGTAGCGGAACTTATCACGAGCCGGCCGAATTTGTCGAGAGCATTCCTTTCAACGAGACGCGTGTCTACGTCGAAAGCGTGCTGCGCAACGCGGAAGTGTATCGCCGCCTGTACGGGACAAAAACCAACTAAACCTAAACGCTGATCACCGGACAAGGCGATTGCCGGATAATCGCGTAGACATTCGTTCGCAGCCGGCCCAGCGTGCGTATGGAATGCCCGCGCCCCGTGATCACCAAATCGGCATTGTGATGCGTGGCCGCTTCCCGCACGACATGCGACACCTCGCCCGCTCCAATGCAGAGCTGCGCCGAGATACCCGCGGTCTCCTGCATCTTTCCAATGATCTTGCGCGCGTCTTCCTCTAGGAACTTCAGCAGATCGACGTCGAAGTATCGCTCCGGCCCGGCTTCCGGCGCCGGCACCGCATGCACCAGCCACAGCTTGGCGTCGAAATCGTGCGCCAACCGAGAGGCGAAGCGCATGCTGGCGATGCTCGAATCCGTCAGGTCCACCGCGCACATGATTCGCTCGAACGAGGCCGTAGCCGGAGGCGTGTCTTCAACGTGCACGGCGGTCCAAACCGGGCATAGCGCGTCGTGCAGCACCTTAGCCGTCACCGAGCCCAGCAGCAGGCTCCGAAAAACGCCGTAGCCATGCGTCGGCAGCATGATCAGATCCGTGGCATGCTCTTCGGCGAATTTCGTGATGATCCGGGATGGGTCGCCTTCTTCGAGAATCCGCTGAACGTGGAGCCCTGCGAACCGGTCCTTCAGGTATTGGTCGAATTCGCCCTGGCGGGAGTTGCGGATGGCTTGCGTGTCCACCAGCGACATATATCCGTACCAATCCGTGAAGTAAGCCGGCGGAATCTCCAACACGTGCATCAAGGTCAGTTCCGCGTTGAACTTCCTTGCGAGCGCTTCCACGAACGGCGCCGTCGCCGTACAGTTATCGGACATGTCCACCGGGAACAAGATTTTCTCGAAGGTTTGCATGGCGCACCGCCTTTCAGCTGAAAAGGATGCACGCCGCGTGCCAGCGACAGCCGGGCGGACGACACCGTTCCATATGGCTTCGATTCGCTGTACCCTCGGGCCTAGTCCGCCGCCCGACGTCCTACGGTCGGCTCCTATGGCGCAATGCTTTAGCAAGCCGCGTGGGTTATTTCACCCAGCTAATCCAGCTTCAATACGGCCGCGCCTCGGATGGCGTCGTTCTTGAGCGCGTTGAGCGCGCGATTGGCTTCGCGCAGCGGGTACACTTCGATTTCAGTGTGAATCGGAATCTCGGCCGCGATCCTCAGAAAATCGTGTCCGTCCTGGCGCGTGTTGTTGGCGATGCTGCGGACCACGCGCTCCTGGTACAGCAGATTGTAATCGAGCGGCGGGATGATGCTCATGTGGATGCCGCCCAACGCCAGCGTCCCGCCTTTCTTCAGAGCCTTCAGCGCCGCGGGTACGATCTCGCCGGCCGGTGCAAAGATGATGGCGCTGTCGAGCTTGGCCGGAGGATCGGCGATCGTTCCGCCCGCCCACACCGCGCCCAATTCGAGCGCCAGCTTCTGATGGCGCTCGTCGCGGGTGCACGCGTACACCTCGGCGCCCCAGTAGCGTGCCACTTGAATGGCCACGTGCGCGGCCGCTCCGAAGCCGTACAGCCCCAGCCGTCCGCCGCGCCCAATCCCGGAAAGGCGCAGCGAGCGAAATCCGATGATGCCCGCGCACAGCAGCGGCGCGGCTTTCAAATCGTCGAATCCTTGCGGAATTGGATACACGAAACTCTCTTGGGCCAGCGCGTACTCGGCGTAGCCTCCGTCCACCGTGTAGCCGGTAAAGGTAGGGTTGTTGCACAGATTCTCTTTCCCGGCTTTGCAATATTCGCAAGTTCCATCGGTCGAATGCAGCCATGCGATGCCGACGCGCGTTCCGATTGGATAGCGGGTCGCGTTGGCGCCGGCCGACTCGATCACGCCTACCACTTGATGTCCGGGTATCACCGGCATTTTGCGCCGCGCCAGTTCGCCTTCGATCACGTGCAGATCGGTCCGGCAGATCCCGCAAGCTCGTACTCGCACCAGCACCTGTCCGGCTTCGGGCTCTGGTTTTGGGACCTCGGTAAATTCCAGCGGATTGGTTTCAATCGGTGCGGGAGATCGAAGAATGCAGGCTTTCATGGCGCGCTCCTGGGCGGAAAAGGCGACGCTTCACTACTTCCACCAATAGCAGGTATGTGAGCGTGGCGGCAGTGAGAAAAACGTAATAAGAGCCCGGCAGCGGCGTGAAGCCGAGCGGGCCGGCCAGCGGGGAATAAGGAAGCAGCAGGCCGACCACGACGATGGATAGCGTTGTAGCCGTTAGCGCACGGCTCGGCCGGCTGCGCCAGGGGCTGCGCATGGTGCGGATCACGAACAGCACCAGCGTTTGCGTGGCCAGCGATTCGACAAACCAGCCGGTGTGAAACGCGGGTTCTCCCGCGCGGAAAAAATGCAGCAGTACATAGAACGTAAGAAAGTCGTAGATCGAGCTGATGGGCCCAATGATCAGCATGAAATTGCGAATCAGCCGAATGTCCCAGCGCTGCGGCCCACGAATGTATTCCTCATCCACGTTGTCGGTGGGAATGGTGACCTGTGCCAGATCGTAGAGAAAATTATTCAGCAGGATCTGCGCCGGCAGCATCGGCAAAAACGGCAGAAACAGCGAAGCGCCCGCCATGCTGAACATGTTGCCGAAGTTGGAGCTGGTTCCCATCAACAGATATTTCGTCACGTTGCCGAAGGCCTTGCGTCCCTCGATGATTCCGTTGTGCAGCACGCGCAGCCCCGGTTCCACCAGGATGATGTCGGCGGCCTCGCGCGCCACGTCCACGGCGGTCGAGACCGAAATTCCAACGTCGGCCGCGTGCAGCGAGGGAGCGTCGTTGATACCGTCGCCCATGAATCCCACCACGTGGCCCCGATGTTTCAGCGCGATCAATATGCGGGTCTTTTGCGCGGGAGACACGCGCGCGAACACGTTGGTGGTTTCGGCCACGTGTCCGAGCGCGGCATCGCTCATGGTTTCCAGGTCTTCGCCCAGCACCACTTCGCCGCCATCCAAGCCTACGCGTTCGCACACATGCCGCGTCACCACCTCGCTATCGCCGGTGATGATCTTCACCTGGACGCCGTCTCGTTGCATGTCCTTCAGCACGTTCCGCGCATCGGGCACCGGCGGATCGGCGAAGGCCAGGAAGCCAACTAGCGTCAGATCCCGCTCGTCGGCGGCTGAGTAGTCGGCGAGCGCTTCGATGCTCCGGTACGCCACCGCGAGCACGCGATAGCCTTGCTCGCTCAAACTCCGATAGGTTTGGTTGCAGCGCTCGCGCACACTGGCGTCGACGGCCGTCGCATGGCCGCTGGTCTCGTACGCCACCGACAATCCGATGATTCCTTCGGGCGCACCCTTGGTGATCAGAATGCGACCCCCGCCCGGAGCGTCGGCCACGATCGAGAGCCGCCGGCGTTCGAAATCGAACGGGATTTCGTCGCGCTTCTCGTAGCCTTCCACGCCCGCTGGTTGTCTTCTTGAGAATCGCGGCGTCGAGCGGGCTCCGAATCCCGGTCTCAAAGTGGCTGTTGACCCAGGCCAGCGCCAAGGGCCGTTCCGAAGCGCCGGCCGAGCGGATCAACCGAGCTTTCGAGCACCATGTCTCCCGGTAGTCAGCGTGCCGGTCTTGTCACTGCATAGCACGTCGATGCTGCCGAAATTCTGGATGGACGGGAGATGCTTGACGATGACCTTCTGGCGTGCCATCGCCACCGCGCCTTTAGCCAGCGTCACGGATGTGATCATGGGCAGAAATTCCGGCGTGAGCCCCACCGCGAGCGCGACCGCGAAGAGCAGCGACTGGAGGGGGTCGCGATGCAGTCCGATGCTCACCACCAAAATGAAAAGCACCAGGAAAAACACCGTGCGCAGGATCAGCGCGCCGAACTGCCGCAGCCCGCGCTCGAATTCGGTTTCGGGCGGCCGCGTGGCCAATCGCTCCGCAATGTCGCCGAATGCCGTATTGCGTCCGGTAGCCAGCAACTTCCGCAGTCGCGATGCCGCTCACCACCGAAGTCCCGAGAAATACGCGATTGGGCGCATCCGGGCTGTTGTCCTGACCGCTGGCGGCCGCGCGCGCTTCCTTTTCGACCGGCATGGATTCGCCGGTGAGCGCGGCTTGCTGCACGTACAGGTCGCGCGATTCGATCAGGCGTGCGTCGGCTGGAACAAGGTCGCCCGCCGACAGCCGAACCCAGTCGCCCCGCACCACCTCGCGCCGCGGGAGTTCTCGCCATTCGCCGTCGCGCAGCACTGTGGCCGTCGGCGTTACTTCTTGCCGGAGTGCGTCGGCGGCGCGCTGGGAGCGGAAAGTCTGCGCAAAGTTGATGACGATGCTCAACAGCACAATGGCCGCGATGATGGACGCCTCCACCTCATCGCCCAGGAACGCCGAGGCCGCCGCGGCAATCAACAGAATCACCACCAGCGGATTCAGGAACAACAGCAAGAGCTGCGCCACGCCCGAACGCCGCCGCGAGGGTGCCGGATCGTTCGGGCCAAATTCTCCAGGCGCGCCGCTGCTTCTTCGGACGTAAGCCCGCCTTGAAGCGCCTTCGTCATCCCGCCACCGTGGTCCAGGCTTATAGTAACCTGAGGTCGAATGAGAATTCCGGGCATTCATTTTATGCGCAACCTGGTTCGCAGCCGGACGCTGCTGGCCCAACTGGTGCGCCGCGACTTCCATCAGCGCTTCGTCGGCTCGGCCGCCGGGTGGCTGTGGGGCGTAATCCATCCGCTGGTGATGCTGGTGAGCTGGGTGTTCGTTTTTCAAGTCTGTCTGCATCAGACCCTGCCGCCCAATGAGGTGACGCACAACTACGCTTTGTTCCTGTTCTGCGGCTTTCTTCCGTGGATGCTGTTCCAAGAAACCGTGACGCGCTCGGCGTCCTCTCTGCTAGAGAACGCCAATCTGATCACCAAGACCGTGTTCCCGTCCGAGATCGTGCCGGTTTCGATCTTTCTTTCCTCGTTGGCCGGACATCTCATGGTGCTGGTTCTGGTGATCGCCGTAGTGGGCTTGTACGTTGGACATTTCAGCCTGTGGATGCTTTCGCTACCGGTGTACATGCTGCTGATCGGCTTGCTGGCGGTCGGGGTGGGCTGGATCGTGGCGAGCCTGCAAGTCTATTTGCGCGACACCGCGCAGGTTCTATCGGTGGTGCTGACGTTTTGGTTCTGGCTCACGCCCATCTTCATCAATGAGGAACAGATCCCCAAGCAAGTGCGCTTCATCGTGCGCCTGAATCCATTGGCGTTCATGGTGCGCGCCTATCGCGACCGCCTGCTTTCCTATCGCGTTCCGAATTTACACGACTTCCTGGTCATCTTCGCCTACGCGACCACGGCGTTCGTCCTCGGCGGTCTGTTCTTCCGCCACCTGAAGCGCGGTTTCGCCGACGTCCTGTAGCCGCAGCGTAGTTTGCCCCACGGCATGCGGAGGACGGCTCATCCAGGTTCTTAGCCCGCGAAATCACCCACATTTGCTTTAGCGGTTGTTCGGCACCAGTCGTGCACGGCGATCAACGTCAGCCTGCGGAGGGCTCCATTGCGTCGATTCGTTTGCACTTTGCCAGTCTTGTTGTTCTTCCCAAGCCAAGCCGTCGGACAGGCCGCCGCTAATTGGTCGAAACAGTCTCCTGGAACTAGCCTCACCTTACGCCAACGCCACGCCATGGCCTATGACGCTGCTCGCGGCCAGATTGTGCTATTCGGCGGCTACAACCCCAATTCCGGCTTCCTGAATGACACCTGGGTATGGGATGGTGCTAACTGGATTCAAAAATCTCCTCAGACCAGCCCGCCGGCGCGCGAGGGGCACGCCATGGCTTACGATATCGCTCGCGGTCAGGTGGTTTTGTTTGGAGGCCTGGATGCCAATATGAATCCCCTGAACGACACTTGGCTGTGGGACGGCATTACCTGGACCCAAAGCACCACGCCTGGCCCGGGAGCACGTGGTAATACGGCGATGGCCTACGATGCCGGTCGCAGCCAGGTTGTCCTGTTCGGAGGAGAGAACGCCCAAACCAAAGCCATCGCGGATACTTGGGTGTGGGACGGTTCGAATTGGACTCAAAAGTCGCCTGCTGCCAGTCCAGCGGCCCGCCTGGGGCATGCCATGGTGTGGGATGCGGCGCGCAATCAAGTGCTGTTGTTCGGCGGCGACGATATCAACAGCGACGCTCTTGCGGACACCTGGGTTTGGGACGGCGTCAACTGGACGCAAAAGTCGCCGCAAACTAATCCGCCGCCCCGCGTTGCGCACGCCATGGCTTACGATGCAGCGAACAGCCAGACGGTCGTCTACGGCGGAATGTTCTCGAGCGTGAATTATGTCCCCGAGAACGACACTTGGGTTTGGGATGGAGTGAACTGGAACAAAAGCTTATCGCAAGCCAATCCGCCGGCCGGCGCAGGCGGCGCCATGGCGTATCAGGCAACACGCGGGCAGGTCGTGATGACGCTGTGGACCTCGCCGGGCACTGTGACCGACACCTGGGCCTGGACCGGCGGCGCAAGCATCGTGAGCCAACCCAGTATCACTTCGATTATGAGCGCCTCGAGCTTTGGTGGATTCTCAGCCGTGGCGCCTGGAACTTGGATTGAGATTTATGGAACGAATCTCGCGCCGGACACGCGACAATGGACCAGCGGCGACTTCGTCGGCGATAACGCGCCCACTTCGCTCGACGACGTCCAGGTCTCCGCCGGCGGCCAGAAGGCCTTCATCGATTACATCTCCTCCAGCCCAGGACAGATCAACGCGCAATTGCCATCCAGCATCGCAACGGGCGCAACCGTGGCAGTCACGGTCACCAACGGTGCCGCCACCAGCGCGCCCTTCAACGTCACGGTGAACAACTCCGAGCCGGGCTTGCTTGCTCCCACGACGTTTCAGATTGGCGGCAAGCAATACGTAGCCGCGCTGCTTTCCGACGGTGCGACTTATGCTGTTCCAACTGGTGCGATTCCAGGCGTGACGTCGCGCCCGGCACATCCCGGCGAGACCGTCACGATGTACGGCATCGGGTTCGGTTTGGTGGCGCCGAATATTTCCGCCGGCGAGATCGCGACCCAGTCCAATCAGCTGGCCTCGACGTTCCAGGTCCTGTTCGGGCAGACCTCCGCGCAGATCGTCTATTCAGGGCTAGCGGTGGGATTCGTCGGGCTGTATCAGTTCGACATAGTTGTGCCCGCGGTGCCCGACAACGATCTGGCGCCGTTGACCTTCCTTCTGGCCGGCGCTCCAACGCCACAGACGTTGTATATTGCAGTGGGGCAGTAATCCAAGTCCCATAACTACTAGAATTTTCATCGAACAGTAATGGGCGGGCAAGGGAGCACTGCATGTTATACTACCGAATCGGTCCCGTTCTTTTTGGTTTATCGGGAGTTCGGAGTGTACGCTAAATTCGCTTCAAAAGCGGGTTTGTGGCTTCGCAGCGTAGCGCGATCTAACGCACCATCGAATCAATCCATCCCGTCGACGATCCTTTCCCCGGAACGCTTTCGCCAGTTGAGTTTCATGCCTTTCCGATTTCGTGCTTTCGATCAGTGTGAACCTGTTCGGCCGGGCAGCTCCGGCGGGCCTTCGCGAGTAATTTTCTTGAGAATGGAGCCATCTAAATGCGAGCGCTGATTGCGATCCTATTTTTTTGTGCGGCGGCCGCTAACGCCGACGACTTGTCCGTGAACTTCGATATGAGTACCCTCAGCGGCTCTCCGGGCCAGACGGTGGAGTTCACCGGCACTCTGACGAATAACACGGCCGACACACAGTTCATTAACAGCGACAACTCAGCTTCGCAATTGTCGGCGCCTTGGATGATTCGCCATTCTTGAGCAACGCGCCGATATCGATCGGTCCCGGGGGCACGACGACGGATTTCGAGATGTTCGACGTGAACATTCCGCTGGACCAGGGTTCGGGGCACCGCGTTGGACGTTCTTGGCCAGGCCTCGTTTGAGGTGGATGTAACCTCGCCGGTTCCGGAGCCATCCTCGACCTTGCCGCTGGCCGTGGGGTGCGTCCTCCTGCTATGGCGCCGGCATACGGCGCTGCAGCGGCCCTGATCCGGCTGCATCGCCGGGGTACCATAAAGTTGTGCACGAGCTCTCCATCGCTCTCAGCATCCTGGACGTCGCCGAAGAAGAAATGGAGCGTCGCGGAAACGTTGCGGTCGAAGCCATCTACCTGAAGCTGGGTCCTCTGTCCGGCGTCGTAAAGGAGGCGCTGCTGTCGGCTTATGAGCTGGCCCGCGAGCAGACTCCCTTTGCCTCCGCTCGTCTGGTGATCGAAGACATGCCCATCATCATCTTTTGCAGCCGCTGTGGAACCGAACGCCCCGTTCGCTCCGTGCAAGAAATGCGCTGCGCGGAGTGCGATGCGCCGGCCGATCAAATCATTCACGGCCGCGAGCTGCAACTCTCCGCGCTGGAGCTGGCCGAATGAACAGCACACCTCGCATCGTGGAAGTCCGGCAGAATGTGCTCAAGCACAACGATGAAGTGGCGCGCGGCCTTCGAAACGCCTTCGCGGACGCCGGCGTTTACGTGGTCAGCCTGGTTTCAAGCCCCGGCTCCGGCAAGACCGCCTTCCTCGAAAAAACTCTGACTCTTCTGCGCGAGAAAAACTTCCGTCCCGCCGCGCTAGTAGGCGACCTCGCCACCGACAACGACGCCGCCCGGCTGGCGCGCAGCCAGGCCCCGGTGAAGCAGATCACCACCGGCACACTCTGCCACCTGGAAGCCGCCATGATCCAGAGCGCGCTCGCCGATTGGCGTCTCAGCGATCTCGATTTCCTCTTCATTGAGAACGTCGGTAATCTGGTGTGCCCGTCCTCTTACGACTTGGGCGAAAATCTGCGGCTGGTGCTGCTTTCCGTCACCGAGGGCGAGGACAAGCCGCTGAAGTACCCCACCATCTTCAACAGCGCCGACGTCGCCGTGATCACCAAACTCGACCTGGCCGAGGCGGTGGAATTCGATCACGCGGCCGCGCACGCCAACGTCCAGTCGGTTCGTCCTGGAATGCGTGTGCTGGAGCTCTCGGCGAAAACCGGCCGGGGCATGGATGCCTGGCTGGATCTGCTCGCCTCCGAGGCTCATTAGTCGCCGTAGACAGCGTTGAAGCAAAGCGAGCGCCGGAGCGTCTTATAGTCAGCGTCCCCCGCGGCGGTTTTCAAAACTTCATGAGGATCATTCCGGTTTTTGGCGTTCTGCTGGTCTTTGCTGCGGCCGTGCGGTCTTCCAGTCAACCCGCTGCGACTGGCGCGCGGACGGGACTGCTCGAAACAAACACGCTGTTTTCCGTGTACGGCCGCGGTTTCGACGTAGCGCCCATCCTGGGCCGCTTGGGAGCCTACCAAGATATCGACGCTATGGCCGCCGGCACACGCAACTGGGTGCAGGAGATCTCGAAACTCAACGACGGAAAAGGCGTGGTCACTGGTATCCATCTGATCTACGCCCTGGCGGTGCCGTGCACGCCCAAAGGCGGCGACTGTCTGGACTACCTGGGCGGCGATATAGCCGCCAAGTATATTCAGCCCGCCGCGCTGCGTGGCTGGGTGGTGGTTCTCGATACTCAGCTCGGACGTTCCAACCCGGTTGCGCAGGTCCAGCACATGATCCGCGCGGGCTACCTGAAATACGACAACGTCCACGTCGCCATCGACCCGGAGTTTCACACGCGTTCCGTACAACCCGATCCCGGCACGCCCATCGGAACCGTGACGGCGCTCGAGCTCAACCAGGCGCAAGAAACACTCGATCGCTATGTCGAAGACGAGAACCTCAAAACGAAAAAAATCCTGATCGTGCACCAGTTCGGAGACGCCACTGTCCACGACGGCGTGCCGTTTATGATCCAGGATAAGAAAACGCTGAAGAGCTATCGAAATGTCGAGTTGGTCCTCGATGCCGACGGTCTGGGAACCCCGCTGATGAAGGTCCACAAATATAATCTGATGACGGATAGCCGGGTTTACCCGTTCCTGCGTTTCCGGGGCATCAAGATTTTCTTCCCGAATCGATGGGAACGCCGCGGACATTTCGATAAACCGCCCATGACTTTGCAGGAGATCTTCGGGCTGATGCCAGTGCCCGGCGGCCTGCGCATGGCCATTAAGCCGAACGTGGTTATCATTGCGTAACGCGCGTCGCTGTATTCCGAGGCTGCGTAGGCCTCCAGTACTAGAACCTAGGGCCCGTTGACAAATGTCAAACGATCAGTCAACCTGGAGAGGGTTTCGGCCTATCTCTATGATTACTGGGCAGACAACCGGCTTGGTAGAACTCCATCGCGACCCGGTTACCCATCCCTGGTTCGCGGTGCGGGTGCGATCTAACTATGAAAAGATTGCGGAGCTGCATCTGAGCGATCGGGGCTATGAACGCTTTGCGCCCTCTTACAAAGTCGAAAGGCAATGGTCGGACCGGAAGAAAGAAATCGATCGCTTCCTTTTCCCCGGATACGTTTTCTGCCGGTTGGACCATCATGACCGCCTGCCGGTCCTGACCGTTCCTGGTGTGGTCGGCCTGGTTGGATTTGGCAAGATTCCCGCCCCCATCCCCGATGAGGAGATCGAGCGAATCCAGCGCATGGTGCAATCCGGTTTGCTGGTGAAGCCGTGGCCGTTCCTGGAAGTGGGCCAAACCGTGCTGATCGAGCGCGGGCCGCTGGCCGGGATGGAAGGAATTCTGGCCGAGGAGAAAGGCCAATGCCGGTTGGTCGTTTCAGTCCACTTGCTGCGGCGATCGGTGGCCGCCGAGGTGGACCGCACTTGGGTCCGCCCGGTGCGGTCCCGGCCAAAATCGGAAGCCGGCTCGTGGAAGTCATAAGGCAGCGGAAGTTTGATAGAGGATTGTTAATTTTTGGCGCGATAAGCGGTTTTCCCCCAACGGGCTCTAAAGCGCGCGCGGGGGCGAATCCAAGAAGGCGGAAGTTATTGACAAATTTCGGCAGATCCGTCAACCTAGGGGAGGGTTTCCGAAGCAAACGTCCCGCGTGTTTTCTTCCCCCTAGCGGTAAGCATCCGGGTTCCTGTGGCGCCGGTGCTGAGGCCCGGAAATTCTCTACTCGAGGCTGAAGGATTGAAAAGGAACCAAATGTCCCCCACCAGGCGTTTACAGTGCTTTCGGGCGGTCCCCTTCTGTCTGCTGGCTTTGGCGTTCGGCGCGGCCCAGGCCATGGCTCAAGTGCAACAGCCCACCGGCACCCCCGACCAGGTTGGCGGCCAGACCGTCCCGAATTTGAATCAGACCTTAAACCCGCCCAGCCCTGCCAACCAGGCCAACCAAGCTCCGCCCATCGCTCAAGCGCCGCGTGAATTGCCTCCCGACGCCATTCGTCCTAATTACGTTTTGGGCCCCAACGACCAGATCCTGATCCGCACCCAAGCCGAAGAGATCAACGAAAAACCCTTCCGGATCGACGCCGACGGCAATGTTAATCTGCCTTTGCTGGGACGCGTTCACGCCGGCGGCATGACGCTGCAGGAGTTGGAAAACGACCTCACAACGCGCCTGAGGGAATACATCCGGGAGCCGCAGGTGATCATCCAGGTCACCCAATTTCGAAGCGCGCCGGTGTTCTTCGTGGGCGCCTTCAGGACGCCCGGTATCTATCCGCTGCAAGGCACCCGAACGTTGGTCGAGATGCTGACCCAAATCGGCGGAACGCAGCCCAATGCCAGCCAGCGCATCACCATCACCCGGCGGGCCGAGTACGGACCCATCCCGCTGCCCAACGCCGTCGAAGATCCAGAAAAGAAGATCAGCACCGTCGAAATCAGCCTGGCCAGCCTGCGGCAAAACGTAAATCCCGCCGAAGATATAATTTTGCAGCCTTACGATGTGATTTCTGTCGAGCGGGCCGAGCAGATCTATGTCACCGGCGAAGTATTGCGGACCGGGCCCATGGATCTAGGCGAGCGCGAATCGATTTCGATTGCGCAAGTGCTTGCCATGGCCGGTGGTTTTAGCCGGGATGCCCTGAGGGGCAAGGTCAGGATATTACGGCCGATCGAGGGAACCACCCGGAGAGCGGCCATCGAAGTGAATGTCAAGCGGGTCCTAGAAGGGAAAGATAACGACGTACCGTTGCTGCCCAATGACATACTCTATGTGCCCAGGTCTTACCAGCGGGTGTTCTTGACGACTCTTGGCACCATGGCACTCACTATGACGCCATACATCATCTTTCTGGCGGTTCAATGAAAACCGGGCGCTTATAAGCGAATGAGAAATACAAGAATTAGCATGCCATCCGGGTGGTTGGCCAGCCTGCTCAGGCACGGCCTACCACCGTTGCTTTCAGTGCTGTTGGTTGTTCTGCCAGTTGTTGCGGACGACGCCCTGCCCCTGGCCGCTCAGCAGCCGCCCGCGGCTCCAGCCCCAACTTCGCCGGCGCCCGCGCAGCCACCCGCTGCCTCTACGCCGCCACCCGCTGCCCCTGCGCCGCTTCCCACGATAGAAAGCCTCAAAGTGATTGCCCTGGCTGGCCGGGATGAAGTCAACGACATCCAGCGCAAAGTCATGGCGCCCCTGGTGATTGAGGTCCTGGACCAAAATGACCGGCCGGTGGAAGGCGCCGAAGTGGTCTTTCGTTTCCCCTTGGAGGGCCCCAGTGCGACGTTCGCGAGTGGACGCACTTCCCAGACCGTGAGAACCAATGGGCGGGGTGAAGCGGCGGCCACTAACTGGATGGCCAACAGCCAGGTGGGACGTTTTCCAGTCCACATTAATGCCAGTTATGGCAACCAAGTGGGCCAGATCACTTTTTCGATGTCGAATTCCACCAAGGTGGCCCAATCCCAATCGGGTACCACGGTCTTAGGACCCGGTCAGGAGAAGCATGCTGGATGGTTCTCGCCGATGTGGGTAAAAATCGCGGTAATCGGTGGCAGCGCCGCACTGGTGGCCGGCATCATTCTGGCTACGCGGGGTGGATCCTCCAAGTCTTCCGGGGCAACCATCACTATTTCGCCCGGAGCTCCTTCGATCGGAGGGCCGCACTAGCTTGACGCGCCTCCCTTTGCTCTTCCTCATGGGAATGGCTGTCTGGGGGACCGCTTCCGGCCAGCAGGCCGGTTTCAGCGGTCCGGTGGAGGGCTATACCTTCGACGCACCCACGGCCAGTCTTCGCGCCGTGGCCGGCTATCCCGGCGCGGCTTCTTTCGGAGCGGCCCTATTAAGCGGCTTGGAATTTGGCTCGGCCGCGCCCCAGCAGAATTACGCGGTGGCTTTTCAGAGCGGCAACTGCGTGCTGGTCACTTCGCTCTCCGGCACTGTTGCAACGCTGCCGGTTCCCGCGGTCACGCGGCGGCCGGATGGCATTGTCTGGTCGGCCGACGGCAGCGTCGCGGTTCTGTATTCGCGAGCCGCCGGCTGGCTCCAAACGCTATCCCTGCTGCCCGCCAATCCCACCGCCGGCGCCTATATCGATCTGTCGTCTCTAGGCGGCACGCTGGCATCCGTGGCTGTGGACGCGAATGGAAAGCAGGTAGCCATCGCGCTGGCGGGAGCCTCGGCTGGTTTGTATTTGATGACAGCGAGCGGTTCCTTCGCGCCTGTTCTCCAGCTGGCCAATCCGGTGGCCTTGTCATTCTCTAACGACGCCACGCAACTTTTCGCCATCGACACCGCAAGCCTGCAGCTGGCCGTGGTGAACCTGGCTAACTTCGATTTTCAAATGGCGCCGCTGGCGGGTTTGGCCGATCCTTTCGCGCTCCGCGAAGGTACGAATCAGAAATTGTACGTGGCCAGCCGCAGCGACCGGCTGCTGCGCGAATACGATCTAACGAGCCTGCAGGCCGTCGCGGATCTGCCTCTTTCGTTCACGCCGACCGGGATTGAGCAATTCGGAGCCAATAGCTTTGTGGTGGCTTCGCGCATGCTGCCCACAGACCCGCTGTGGCTGTTGACGAATGTGGCGCAACCGGCCGCGTATTTCGTTCCCGCCATCCCGCAGGGGATCGGCCGTGGCCGCGGCGCCGGCGTTGCTCCGGCACCCATCAGCCCCGGCCCGGAAGGGCACGCCCGATGAGCGCCAAGGCATGCCCCAAAAGCGTTGGTTTGCTGGCGCGCGTCGCAGGCTTGCTGGTCTTGGCGGCTGGAATGGCGGCCGGGCAAACATTTCCGTTTCAGTTGCTGGTGGCCTCCGGAAGTACCGCAGCCACGGTCGCGAATGGGACCGCCCTCGGCCTCAACGCCGAAATCGGCCAGTCCGTGTCGCTGCAAGTCACCGCGACCTACCTTCCCTCCAATCCCGCCAATACGGCCACCATTACCGGTCCGCCCACGTTGCTCGGCGCGTCGCTTCAGTTCAGCATTACGAATTTTCCGGGTATGCTTCCGCTACAGCTGAGCCCCGGCGGTCAGTTTTTGTTTAATATTACGTTTAAATCCACCAGCGCCAACCTGGCCACGGCGCAGTTGACTCTGCCCTTCACGGAAACCACGCCTTCTTCAGGCGGCTCTTCGACCGGGCCCACCATTACTCAGAACGCGATCGTTCTGATCCTGCAAGGAAGCAGCCCGTCCTTCCAATTGAGCTACGAGCTGCAGACCAACCTTAACATCCAGCCATTGCAATCCGGCGGCACAATCAATTTTGGGGGAACGCCGGTCAACACCACCGCACTGGCCGACCTGTATATCACGGATCTCGGCAGCGGAGCCGGCACTATCCAAAGCATCACTCCGCCGGCGGGTCCGGCCTTTAAGCTCAGTGGCACGCCCTTGTTGCCCTATAATTTGAGCCCGGCGGGAAATACAGGATCGACGCTGACGCTCCTGATCTCCTATACTCCAACGGCGGCCACCACGGACAACGATCAGGTTCAAATCACGCTGGCCTCGGGAACCATCCTCACCGTGCTGCTACAGGGCAACGGTGTCACGCCCGCTTACGCATACACGCTGCTCACCAGTCCGCAGGCGCCGGCGACGCCTCCCGGTCCCATTGCGCTGCCGGATATTGCCGTCGGCAGCACCAGCAGCGTCACGGTGCAAGTGCAAAACATAGGAAACGCGAACGGGGTGATCAGCTCTCCTCCCAGCACTAGCGGCCCATTTACGCTGAGCAGTGGGACGCTGTTTCCGGTAACGCTCAAGCCCAACGACATTTTTACGTTCACCATCAACTTCACTCCCACCCAACCGGGCGCGGCCAAGGGCACATTGGTGGTGGGCAGCGATCTGTTTAACTTGACCGGCAACGGCCTGGGGTCGCAGTTGGCGTTCTCCTATACTTCCTCGGCTGGCACTATAAAGTTGAACTCGGGTGATTCGGTGGTCTTCACGCCGGTGGCTGTGACGCAGTCCGAGCCCGTTACATTCGCGATCAATAACACCGGTACGCAGTCAGCCATCATTTCCAACATCGGCATGGGGCAAGCCAACAGTCCGTTCTCGGTCTCCGGCGTCCAGACGTTGCCGTTCAGTCTGGGGGCCGGCGCCTCGACGACTTTCACCGTGAATTTCGCCCCCACTACGGTTGGCCCAGCCAGCGGAACGCTATTGATCAATACCACTCAGGTCGGGCTGGCCGGATCGGGCACGCAGCCGCCGCCCTTGCCCGCTTACACCATTTCAGGTCCTAGCGGGACCGCCGCTCCCCAGACGCAACCAGGAATCGGGCTGACGCTCGCCACTCCCTACCCAATCGCTCTTACGGGCACTTTAACGTTGACCACCAGCGGTAACTTAGCGCCCGATCCGACGGTTCTATTTATCAACGGCCTTAGGACGGTTCCGTTCTTAATTCCTGCCAACAGCACCACGGCGGATTTTGCAGGCCAGGGCTCGCAGATCTTGCTTCAAACAGGCACGGTCGCAGAGACCATTACGCTGACGCCGGATTTCATAACGCAAAACGGTGGCATCGACCTGACACCGTCGCCCGCCACAACTTTACAGTTCAGCGTACCCGCCGAAGCTCCGGTTCTGTTGGCGGTAACCGTCACCAACGTAGTTACAAATGGGTTCGTTTTGAACGTGACCGGATTCTCCACCACCCGTTCTGTAAGCTCAATTACCGTGCAGTTCAATCCCGCGGCGGGATTCAATTTCGGCTCGGGTTCACAGTCCACCATCGATCTAACATCCAGCTCGGCCGCCTGGTTTCAGAGCTCAGCGGCGCTGAGCTTGGGGGGGTTGTTCGAGATTTCGGTCCCCTTCAGCTTGAGCGGGACCGGTCTTCCCGCCGGCACTACGCTGGTCCAGGCCATCGCTTCCGTTTCCGCGACGGTGACTAACGCCATAGGAACTTCTGCCTCCCTGCAGGCTAGCCTGCAATAGGCGAGCGACTTCAGAGGCAAAACTAAGGTATTTGGCCTGAGTCCGGAAGGGCCTATGGAAGGTGCGCAGGCAAGAAATGGGCCCAAGTCATTAAAGTAGTTGAGTTTATAAATAGTTAGCCAGCGGCACGGTACTAGTACAAAAGCGTTCTAATGGGACTTGCGCCGGGTAAGGAAACAGCCTTAGTATAAGGAAGTTCGAGAGAACGAGATTTCCAGAGGGAGAACATATGAACAAGAAGTTAACCGGCTTAGCGCTTTTCCTGCTTTGCTCACTGCTGTTAGTTCCTGCGGCAATGGCCAGCAACACCAATGAGGGTGCTTGCGGAGCCAATGAGGCATTGAGCTCACTGTTGCCCGGCACATTCGGCAACACCGATAGTTGTACGGTCGACAACCTCACTTTTACCTTCTCTTACGGTTCGTATAGCGGCAGCATTCCGGCCTCCAACGTATTCGTGAACCCGGTGGACACACCGGACGGGCCAGGCTTGTCTTTTTCCGCTAATTGGACCGTCACCAACGGTTCCAGCGGACAAAGCAATACCGAAGATGCCGACGTCTCCTTCGAAGTCAGTGCGAGTGCGCCAATAATCGATGATGTCTATATCTTCTTCGGAGGCAACACTGTTGACACAATAAATAATGTGCCAACCGGGTCAACTGGGAGCATAACCTACAACGAGTCGGTCTGCACCGGACCAAATGACAGCGGGACATGTATCAGCCCGGCCGCCAGCCTGAACGACCCGCCGCCGAACGAGAACAGCAACATGGGCAACCTGGGCGCGCCCGTCTCCGCGATCTATGTCACTAAGGATCTCGGCATCAGCTCCGGCTCCGATGGAAATGCCTCGGTTTCGTTGTTCGGCAACGAATACTCCGAGGTTCCCGAGCCTCGCGCCATCTCGATGTTCCTCGCCCTCTGCCTCATGGCTGGCCTGCTGATCTTTAAGCGCCGTCAAGCCGCCCAAAACTAAGCATCATCTCATCGATAACGCAAGCCGAGCGGGCCCCGCATAAGCGGGGCTCGTTTTTTTGTTTTTTGGTTTCCCCGCCCATATCGACATGCCGTTTCCAGGCCGATTAAGAGAATGCTGCGCTAGTATGAAGGAAAAATGGGCCGAACGCTGAGCCGGAATCTAGCCAGATCCTTGGCGCTCTGGGCCGGAGCGCTCGGCATAGGACTGGTAACGTTCTTCGTGTTCCTACCAGCCGTGCACCACGGCTTGCTCAATTGGGACGATTCGATAAACCTGGTGACCAATCCTAATTACCGAGGATTGGGTCTGAAGCAAATCAAGTGGATGTGGACAAACCATCTGATGGAGCATTATGTGCCCCTGACGTGGATGACTTTCAGCCTCGACTATCACTTTTGGAGGGGCAAGCCTTTCGGGTTCCACCTGACGAACATCGTTTTGCACGCCGCGAATGCGGCCCTGTTCTTTTTGCTGGCCCTCACGATTTTTCGGCTTACACTCGGCCGGCGGTCTGACCGGGAAGAGCCACTGCTGGTCCTTGGTGCGGCGCTCGCTTCGCTCTTCTTCGGCCTCCATCCACTCCGCGTGGAATCGGTGGCGTGGGTTACTGAGCGTCGCGATGTCCTCTCCGGGTTCTTTTACCTGTTGGCGATTCTGGCATACCTGCGCGCATTCCGGATTCAGGAGGGTGAACGTCCAGAGCAAAAATACTATTGGGCCTGCTTCATGGCCTTCTTAGCGGCCGTGCTCTCCAAGGAAATAGCCGTTACGATGCCGGTGGTATTGATTGTCCTTGACTACTATCCCTTGCGCCGATTTGGCCCTAGATGGTTCGGAGGCACTCGAATATGGCTTGAAAAGATGCCGTTTTTCGCGGTGAGCCTGGCCGATGCAGCGATTACATTATTCTTCGCGGCCCGCCAGCACGACATGGAGTCCATCGCAACCCTGGGATGGCTGCCTCGCATCGCCATCACCGTGTACGATTTGGCCTTCTATCCGTTAAAAACCATTTTCCCCTCGAATCTTTCCCCCTTATACCCTTTGACGCGACACAAGATCGCGTTAATGTCCGCACCGTTCCTGATCTCCGCCTCGTTTGTAGTAGCCGCCACTTGGTTTGTCATCGCCGTGCGACGCCGTTATCCAGGCCTTCTGGCAGCTTGGGTGGCGTATGTCGTGACGATTCTTCCTGTGAGCGGAATCTTTCACAATGGCTTCCAAATAGCGGCCGACCGGTACACCTATTTGTCCTGTCTCAGTTTGGCTCTCTTGCTGGGCGCTGCTATCGTGATCTGCCTGCGGATGGTTCGCTTCCCCGCTACGCGTGGCGCACTTCTGGCGACGGCACTGATCGTGTTGGCATTATTGGGATGGAGGACCCGGGTCCAACTCCGCTTCTGGCGCGATTCCACCACGCTTTGGAGCCGCGCGATCTCCATAGAACCTTCGGCGCTGGCTCTGAATAACTTTGGTTCGGTCCTCCTCATTGACGGCGACTCATTAGGAGCCCTCGATCTTTTCCGCAGGGCCGTGGCCATGGATTCGAAGTATGCCCTGGCGCACGCCAACATGGGACTTGCCCTGTTTGATCTTCACGCGTTCAATGAGGCGGCCCGTCAGTTCCGCATTGCAGAAGAATTGAAGCCCGATTTCGCGGAGGCCTACAATAGCTTAGGCAATGTTCTAAGGATGCAGGGAAACCTCGATCAAGCGATCGCACAGTACCGGCGGGCCATCGCGCTCAAGCCGGATTATCCGGGCGCTCAAAGGAATCTGGAGTCGGCCTTGAAGGCCAGCCCCAGGCAATTTGAGTAAGGGGTCGCGATTTACCCGATCTTCCCCAGCAGCTCCTTGATTCTGAGCTCATCCTGGGGCGATGGATGCGAAGCTAGCGCGGTCTGCAGTTCCCTCCGCGCTCTGCCCTTGTCGCCGTTTTCGAATAATGCCATGCCAAGGTGATAACGGAAGGTCGCGAAATCGGGGTATTTTCGAACCAGATTAGAGAAAATCTGCAAGGCGCTGTCCCGCTGTCCTTTTTTTAGATAGATGCAGGCAATCGTATCGGAATAGCTGGGCTGCTGGGGCGCCTGCTGGATGGCGCGCTGCGCTAGTCTGAGCGCCTCGTCCACATCGCCGTTATGTTCGACCAGGAAGTATGCCATATCGTTGAGGACTCCGGCGTCGTTCGGATGGGCCTTCAAAACGGCCTCATACTGAGTGGTCGCCTCCTGGTTCTTCCCGGCGTTGGCAAGCGTTCTCGCCAGAACCAGGCCCGCGGTCAGGTTGGTTGGGTGCAAGGAGTAGGCCTCGCGATACATGGCAATCGCGTCGGTCAAGTTCCCCTTTGCGACATACACGTCGCCTAAGGCAAGCCTGTCCTCGATGGACTTAGGATATAGAGCGACCAGCTTGGAAAATTCCGCGATCGAACGGTCATACTGGCCCGCCGTAGCCGCGGTGCTGGCCATTTGGCGCCTTAATAAGGTTGAGTCGGGCGATTTCTTCAAACCTTCTTCGAGCACCTGCAGTGCTTTATCAAATTGCTTCTGAGCCGAATAACACGTCGCTAAGCCGGCCGGCGCGCGATCGTCTCCGGTCGCTCGAAGCTTGGTGAAAATTTCTTCGGCCTGGGCGTATTGCCGCTCCGAGAAGTCGAGCATGGCCAGTTCGAATTGGGGCTGCACGTCGCGCCCGTCTTCTTTGGTCAAGGCCGTAAGTTCGGCCCGCGCCAAGCTGGGATTTCCGGATCGGGCTAGCGCTTGCGCGCGCAGCATCCTCGCACGCCGATCGTTGGGACGCAGCTTCAGAATCTCGTTGGCCTGCGCCAGGGTTTCCTGAGGGTGTTGTTGGATGAGTCCGATTTCCGCCAGTGCGTAACGGGCGGGAAGGAAATCTTTATGCTTCTGGACTGCCTGCAGGTATTGCGTTCGCGCCGCATCCAGGTCACCCTCCAGCAGCTCGGTCCGGCCGAGGCCCATCCAAACCGATGCGTCATCGGGCCTTCGCTTCGACAGATCCGCCAATTCGTTGTGCGCAGTCTTGACATTTTCTTGTTTGCCGGTGCGCAGCAATAGGTTCGCCTTGACTCGCAGCGCTTCGTCGTCGTTGGGATTGTCCTGCAAGATCCGATCGACCATGTGAGTGGCTTCCGGGACTTTGCCCTCGGTTAGCAGAGCGTTTACGGTTCGCTTGTTGTAAATCGCTTGTTGCTCCGGTTGGCTGTCCGTCCGCGCACCCTCTTGGTAATAACGAACCGCCTCGGGGTAATCCCGAATTTTCATATAGAAGTCCCCGACCCAAAGCCGAGCCTGCGGGAAATCTTTCGGATCGTCCAGAAGTTTTTGCAGCGCCGCTACCATCTCGGGCCGCTTGTTGGTGCGCTCGTAATGACTGGCGAGTTCCAGGATGTAATCGCCCTGCTTGGGGTTGTTCGCTACTTTAGCCTTAATGATATTCTCGGCGTCTACGGGGCGCTTGGACGAGCTGTACATCTGGTACAGCGAGTCGTAGGCTCCGCCGTACGCAGGCTGCCGGGCTATGATGCCCTGTAGCAACGCTTCGGCGGATTGCGCTTGACCGTTTTTGGCCAGCAGCATTGCCAGCGTGGTCGTAACCACCGCATTGTCCGGCTTGATTTGTACCGCCTTCCGCAATAGCGCCAAGGCCTCGTCGGGTTTCCGGTCCTCAAGCGCTAGCATCGCTTTCTCCCGAAGGCCTTCCACAGAGTTGGGGTTCTTCTCCAACAACTCGTCCGACATCTCCTTAACCACGCTGTAATAACTGTGCGAATGCTGCGAATCGAGCATGTAATATTCGAGCATGAGGGCGCCCAGTTGTTCCTTGGCGTCGATGTTGTTGGGGAGCAGTTGCACCGCTCGCAGCAACGCCCTTTGCGCAGCCGCCGGCTTCTGAAGCTTTACCTCAGTCAGACCGAGGCGATAGTAGGCCTCGCCATAGACGGTGTCTTTTCGGGTTGCATTGAGGTACTGCAGCTCCGCATCCGCGTACCTACCGGCCGCGAAAAGTTTGTTTCCTTTCGCTACGAAGCCTTCCTTGGAGGTTCTACACGCAGTTAGAGCCGCGCAGCAAACAATGACAACAGAGACACCTAACTTGTTCATTTTCCGTTTCACCTGCCGATCTTATTTACAACAATTACACGAGGAGGCCAAAAGAATAATCGCTTCCCTAACTATACAGCGTTGCGTCCCTCGCCGCGGCACAAACTTCGGCCAAGTTTGCTAGTTGCTTCGCGGCCTTCAAGGCTCCGGCGGCCCAATGCAAGATCGCCTTCCCGCTATCAGTTTCGCGCGGACAGAGATGCGCGCCAAGGAGCCCCGGTACTAGTACTTTTTCGTCTGGCTATCCTCCGCCTGGTACCCCTTTCAGTGCCGGTTGATCGCAGCTCACTCAAAGCCCGCACTCTCGGATGGCCTGATAGCCTATAGTATCGAAGCATGCATGTCGCCCTGGACGCGACACCGCTGGCGGTCCCGAGCGGCGGTGTGCGCCGTTACACCGAGGAACTTAGCAGGGCGCTGGCCGAACTGTTCCCGGCCGATGAGTTCTGGTTGCTTTCCGACCAACCGTTCGATCCTCCCCAGGGCGGCTTGCCGAATCTCAAAACGGGCCGGCATCCACGCCATTTGTTGGAGCGCCGCTGGTGGTTGTGGGGGCTGCAGAAGGAGACCTCGCGCCTGAAGATCGACCTCTTCCATGGCACCGACTTCGCCGTTCCCTACCTGCCCGTGTGCGCCAGCGTCATGACGCTGCACGATCTGTCGCCGTGGCTCGATCCAGCCTGGCACAGTGAGGCGGATCGAGTGCGCAAACGCACGCCTATCCTGCTGCGCCTGGGCTTGGCCACCATGGTGATCACTCCCACCGAGGCAGTGCGCAAGCAAGCCATCGAGCGGTTTCGATTGCTTCCGGCGCGCGTGGTTGCCGTGCCGCATGCGCCTGCCGCTATCTTTCGCCGGCTAGAATCCGTTCCCGCTACCGGAGCACCGTACCTGCTTTACGTGGGCACGATCGAGCCCAGAAAAAATCTCCCCATGCTGGTGGAAGTCTGGCGGGAGGTGCGCCGGGAATTTCCAATCGATTTGATTATCGCCGGCCGGCCACGTCAAGACGCTCCCGTCATCGCTCCGGAGCCGGGGCTGCACGTTTTAGGATTGACCAAGGAAGAGGAACTGCCGCGCCTCGCGGCGGGCGCGCTGGCGTTCGTTTACCCGTCTTACTATGAAGGCTTCGGTCTTCCAGTGCTGGAAGCCATGCAATGCGGCGCGGCGGTGGTGGCCTCGCGCGATCCGGCCATTTGCGAAGTAGCCGGCGACGCTGCCATTCTTGTGGATGCCCGCGACCGGCGCGCCTGGATTGAGACGCTCCGCGCCCTCCTGTCTCAGCCACAACGGCGGGAAGAACTGCGCGCCAAAGCGGTGGCGAGAGCCTCCCAATTCACATGGACCAAGACCGCCCAGCTGACCAGAGAAGTTTATGAACAAGCCCTCCAGCGTTTTCGAAGCAAGGCCTGAGGCGCTGTTCCTGTCGCCGGAAGCGCCCTATCCGCCGATCGGTGGAGGAGCGCTGCGATCGGCGTCGCTGGTGGAGTATCTGGCTCGCAATTACAATGTACACGCCATCCTGTTTCGTGCACCCGGGGATCCCGATCCGCGCCCAGCCATCCCTTCCGGCCGGATCGGGCGGCTGGACATTTTGGATCTGCCCCATCATTCCAAAGCCACCCCGGCCCGCGTTGCGCGGAATGCGCTGCGAGCAATGCGTGCCAGGCCTCCGCTCCTGGACCGATTCGCGGGATTTGAGCGCCCACTCTCGCATCTGCTCGAAGGCCGGAAATATGAGTTGGCTATGCTGGAGCACTTTTGGTGCGCGCCGTACGTCCGGCAGATCCGGGCGCACTCCCAGCGCGTTATTTTAGACCTGCACAACATCGAATCCAGCTGGCATGCAAGCCTGGCAGTTCACCAAGACGTTTTGCGCGCGGCGGCGCTGAAGCGATTCGCGGGCGCCGCCTGGAGATTGGAGCGCGAGCTGCTGCCCCAATTTGATGGAATCCTGGCGGCGTCGCCGCAGGATGCCGAACGCGTGCGAGCGCTCGCCGGGGGCGCGCGAATCGCGGTTTATCCAAATGCGCTGCCTGAAATCGCAGCTCCCGAAAGGCTGGAGCGCGAGGAAATCGCGTTCAGTGGAAACTTGGAGTATCCACCGAATATCGAGGCTGTAAAGTTCTTTCGCGATCGTATCTGGCCGGAACTGCGGTCGCGGCCGGGATTGAAATGGAAGATCGTAGGCAAGAATCCGGAGGCCATCCGCAGCTTAGTCGCCGGGGACCCCCGCATCGAGCTGACTGGGCCGGTCGAGGACGCGATCGCCGCGCTGGCGTCGTCCCAAGTCGCGGTTGTGCCTGTACTCTCGGGAAGCGGTACGCGCGTCAAGATTCTTGAGGCTTGGGCCGCAGCGACGCCGGTTGTTTCGACGTCCTTGGGCGCTGAGGGCCTGAGCGACGCTGGCGAACATTTGGTCGTAGCCGACGATCCCCGCGAGTTCGCCGCCGCAGTCTTACGGCTCTTGGATTCACCGTACGAGCGTCGGCGATTGGGCTGCGCTGGACGGCGGCTCTTTGAACAACGTTACACCTGGCCGGCAGCCTGGAAATGCCTCGGCAACTGGCTTGAAACAGGCTTGCCGCCCGAATAGTCTACCGGTCGTAACCTTACGGGCCGATTCGGGATAGGATAGCTAGGTGACCCTGGGGTGATGTTCTGAGTTTGTGAATCATTTGTGAAGGCCCCCGTCCGCGGCGGGAAACCCTCTATACTGGAGAAGGCAAATGCGCTTTTCGGTAGACGCTCACGCGATCGGCCAGCATCTCACGGGGAACGAAACCTACATCCGCAACTTGCTGCACGGTTTTGCGGCTCTCGATCATGACGCCGAATTCGTGACCTATCTCTCCGGTCAACCCTTGCAGGAGGACTTGCCCGATCGTTTTCTCAAGCATCGCGTCTCAGTGAATCCGTTTGTGCGGCTGGGCTTCGACATTCCACGCAGGCTGCGCCAGGATCGTCCGGACTTGCTGCATGTGCAATACACCGCGCCGGTCTTTTGTTCCACGCCCATAGTAGTCAGCGTGCACGATGTCAGCTTTCTGGAGCATCCGGAGTATTTCACGCCTCTTCGTGCCCTGCAGTTGCGTCTCACCGTGCAGCGTACTGTCAAAGCGGCCGTGCGGGTGCTGACGGCCACGGAATTCTCCAAGCGCAGCATCCTGGATGCTTACGCGCTTCCCGAAGAAAAGATCATGGTGTTACCCAACGGGGTGTCGGCGGACTTCCGCCCGATCGCGAGAGAGGTCGCGCAGAGATCCTTAAAACCTCGCGGTATGCCCACGCCCTTCATTCTGACGGTGAGCGATCTGCAGCCGCGCAAGAATCACCTGGGGCTGATTAGCGCTTTTGAGCAACTGATAGCGGCTCATCCGCAGTTGCCGCATCACTTGGTAGTTGTGGGCAAAGAGACCTGGCATAGTCCGGCCATCCGGGCTGCGGTCCGCAAGTCCAGCGTGGGGTCGCGGATTCACTTCACGGGATTCGTCTCGGAGGAGCAGCTGCGCCAGCTTTATGGAGCGTGCGACCTCTTTGTCTATCCGTCTTTCTACGAAGGATTCGGACTGCCGATTATAGAGGCCATGGCGAGCGGACGCGCCGTGGCGTGCTCCAATACTTCGGGAATGCCCGAGGTGGCCGATTCCGCCGCACTGCTGTTCGATCCGCATTCGGTTGCGGAGATGGTTTTGGCCATGCGTGACCTGCTGCTGAATCCCGAGCTGCGATTGCGAATGGAGCGGCTGGGCATGCAGCGCGCGGCTATGTTCAGTTGGGAACGCACCGCTGCCAGAACTTTGGATTTATATTATGAAGTTGCCGGAAACCCGAACCGCGCTCCCGCACATCTAAAGAAACGCGCTTCTGCCGCCCTGCCATGAGCTACACCCAAGTATTTCGCGGGCCGTTGCTGCTGCTCGCGGCCTTAGCGATGGCGGCGCCCACTTCGGCGCCGATTCTTGAAAACGAGCAATTGCATTACAACATCAATTGGCCCAGCGGCTTGAGTTTGGGAGAAGCGCAGCTAAGCGCCTCCAGTTCCAAATCCGGGGAAGATCCGGCGCCGCTTCTACATTTCAACTTCAGTATCGACGCGGGTATACCAGGTTTCGCGGTGACGGACCGCTATCGCTCGCAAGCAGTCGACGATTTTTGTTCCACCGAATTTCGGAGGAACACCAAGCACGGCACGAAATCGATCGATGAAAAAACCACCTTCGATGCACACGAAGGTAAGATCACGCGCGAGACTACCGGCGGCGGGAAAACCGTAACCGATGCGCCGGCCTGCGCCAAGGATGCGCTGACGTTTTTGTATTACGTGCGGCACGAGCTCGGCCAGGGCCGCATTCCTCCCTCGCAAGACATTTTCTTCGGCCCGCAGTATGAGGTGCACCTGGAGTTCGCTGGAACCGAGACCATTCGAATCGCCGACAAGCCGGTGGAGGCCGATCACGTGACGGCGTCCGTGAAAGGCCCTGTCGCGGGAATCAGTTTTGACATATTCTTCCTCAAGGATCGCGCGCGAACTCCCGCTCTGGTGCGGGTCCCGCTCTCGCTAGGAACGTTCTCCATGGAGTTGGCTCAATAGCCGGCCGCTTTTGATCCGTGGCAATTAAGCTCGCTTTCTTTTCCCCCATGCCGCCGGCCAAGAGCGGTATAGCGGATTACTCAGTCGCACTGCTGGAGGATCTCGGCCGGCTGGCGGCGGTGGAAGTTTTCGCTTCGCGCCCATCCAAATACAATCCCGCCGGCTTCGATGTGGCGCTCTATCAAATCGGCAACAACGCGTTTCACGATTTTTGTTATGAAACGGCCTTGGAACATCCCGGCGTGGTTGTGATCCATGAAGCCAACCTGCATCATTTGATTGCCGACCTTACCATCAAACGCGGCGATTGGGACGCTTACATGCGCGCGGTGGCTGAAGAGGGCGATCAGGCGGCCATCGATTACGCCCAGCGTGTGCGGGCGCTGGAGGTCGGGCCCGATTACGAAGGCTTGCCGATGCTGCGCCGCTTGCTGAGCCGGTCGAAGGCGGCCATCGTGCACAGCGGTCACGTCGAGCGCGAGCTGCGTGCGGCGGGTTTTCGAGGACCGGTGGCCAGAATCCAGCACGGCGCCTGGATTCCTCAGGCCAGCCGTACGGCCTATCGCCAGCGCCTGGGTCTGGATGAGACCACCCCGCTTATTGGAATCTTCGGTTTTTTGAAACCCTACAAGCGCATTGCGGAATCCCTGCGAGCGTTTCGGCGTCTGATCCGGTTGGGACTCGAGCGCGAAGATGATCCTGGTGGGCGAGCCGCATCCGGAATTGCCCTTGGAATCGCTGATTCAGTCGCTGGATCTGGCCTCCAATGTGCGCCTGCTCGGCTATCAGCCTATCGATCAGTTCGTGGGTTATCTGGCGGCCTGCGATATCGTGCTCAATCTGCGCTATCCCACGGTGGGAGAAAATTCCGGAACGCTGATGCGCGCGCTGGGCCTGGGCAAGGCGGTGATCGTGTCCGAAGTGGGTTCGTTCTGCGAATTACCATCCGAGATCTGCCTGAAGGCGCCGGTCGATCAGAGCGAAGAGGACTGCCTGTTTGAGTATTTGAACTTGCTGGTGAGCCGGCCCGAGTTTCGCCGCGAATTGGGTGCGCGGGCGCGAGCCTGGGTGGAGGCGGAATGCACTTGGCCCAAGGTGGCTCAAAAATACGCGGATTTTCTGGAAGCCGTCGCCGATGATCGCGCGCCTAGCGAGACGGTGGTTGTCCAGAAGCAGCCGGCGGCCCCGCCAGCGCCGGTCGAAGTGCAACCCCAATACATCCTGTCCTGGGCGCCGGATCAGGCCGCCGCGACGTACGTCGAAACCCATCTGACACGCTTTGAAAAAACGCTGGCCATCACGCCGCGCGGGGGCCCCGAGGATCGCATTCTCGAGATGGGCGCCTATCTGCAAATCACGCCCGCGCTCAAGACGCGCCTGGGATACGGCGAGGTTCGTGGTTGCTACTATGGACCCGCTGGCCGGGTGGAACATCGCACCGTTACATCCAGTGAAGGCGACGAGTTTACGTGCGACGTCGAGTTGTTCGACGCCGAGAAGGATCGATTCCCTTATGCGGACTCGTATTTTTCCACGGTCCTATGCTGCGAGCTGATCGAGCATCTGACCGCCGATCCAATGCACATGCTGTCCGAGATCAATCGCATCTTGAAAGCGGGTGGACATCTTGTGCTGACCACGCCCAACTTGGCCTCTTTGCGTTCCATCGCCGCGGTTCTGGACGGCTACCATCCGGGCTTCTTTCCCGCCTATATTCTGCCGCGCGCCGAAGGCCAGGAGCCGGAAGCGCGGCACAATCGCGAATATACGCCGCGCGAGGTAGCGCGTCTGCTGGTGGACTCAGGCTTCGAGGTTGAGTTGCTCGATACCGGGCCTTTTCGCGAGGAATCCAAGCCGGAGCACGAGTGGGTGAAGCATCTGCTGGCCCGTTATGAACTCTCTGAAGACTTGCGCGGCGACGGTATTTACGCCGTCGGCCGAAAATTTAGGCCGGTGTGCGATCGCTATCCGGCTTGGTTGTATCAATGAGAGGTGTTACCTATCGCGACCTGGAAGTGCGTGCCGGCGGCCTGGAGCTGCGTGTCAATGTAGCGCTTGAAAACCGATCGCAGGAAACGTGGCCGATGAAATCCACGTGGCTGGGCTGGCAATTTTTCGATCCTCAGACCAATCGTTTCATTTTGGAAGGCGAATGGGCGACGCTCGCCCGCGATGTGGCGCCGGGCGACGTCGAACCGCTTGAAATTTCTATCGTGTTTCCGCCTGAAGCCGGCAGCTATCAGATTTTCATTTCGCCGATTCAGGAACCGGGTGGTTGGGCCTATGCGCGCGGCGAGGCTTTCGTACGCATCCTGGCGGAAGTCCAGGACGGCCAGGTTCGTGTCGTGGACCAGGAAGTCACAACCGCCCGCGCCCAACGCCGGCGCCGGTTGCGCCGTTCCCTGCCGAGGTTCTTCTCCGGCCCTTGGCGCACGGTGATCGAAAACCGGCGGCTGATTCGTTCCATGGCGCGCCGCGACATTCTGGCCCGCTATCGCGGATCGTTCGGCGACGTGTTTTGGACGGTTCTCAATCCACTGTTGTTGATGGCCACCTATTTTTTCGTGTTCGGCGTGGTGCTGCGCACCAGGTTTGGCGCGGACCAGAGTTCCACCGGCTTCGCTCTGTATTTCTTGGCGGGGATGCTGCCCTGGCTGGCCTTTTCCGAGCCCGCCGGCCGCGCGCCTTTCGTGATTCTGGAACATCGCAATTTCGTCAAGAAGCTGATCTTTCCCCTGGACACGCTGCCGGTGAACCAAGTGGTGTCCGGCCTGGTGACGGAACTGTTTGCCGCGGGAATATTCGTGATCGCATTGTTGCTGATTCGCGGCACCATTCCGCTGGCGGTGGTCTGGCTTCCGGTGCTTTTGATTCCGCAGCTTTTCCTCACGCTGGGAATCTGTTGGTTCCTGGCGGCGCTGGGGGTCTTCCTGCGGGACCTCGGCCAAATCATGGGGTTTGTACTGACACTGTGGTTCTTCATCACGCCGATCTGTTATCCCGAGTCGAACCTCAAGAGTCTTCCGGGTCCGGCCATGGAGATCCTGCGAAAAAATCCGATGTTCGTCCTGGTGCGGGGATACCGCGACATCCTGCTGGAACATCACGCCCCGGAATTGTTTCCGGTGGTGAAGCTGTGGGTTGTGGCGCTGGTGTTGTTTTGGCTAGGATATGCCTGGTTCTTCAAGCTGCGAAAGAGCTTTGCCGACGTCATTTGAATTGCTAAAATCGAGGATCTCATGGCCATCCTAGTCACCGGCGGCGCCGGATACATCGGCAGCCACGCCGCCAAGGCGCTGGCCCAAGCGGGGTTGCAGCCGGTGGTGCTTGACAACTTGCAGCGCGGCTACCGCGAAGCCGTGCGGTGGGGCCCGCTGATCGAAGCCGACACTCAGGATCGAGCCGCGCTCGAAAAGATCTTCCACGAGCACTCCATTGAAGCGGTCATCCACTTCGCCGCGTTCGCCTATGTCGGCGAGTCGATGCGCGAGCCGGGGCTGTATTTCCGCAACAATTTCGCTAACACGCTCACGCTGCTGGATACCATGCGTCTTTGCGGCGTGCGGACCATGGTGTTTTCCTCCACGTGCGCCACTTATGGAAATCCGCTCGCAATTCCGATTTCCGAAGACCATCCGCAGCGCCCCGTGAATCCTTACGGCGAATCCAAACTCATGGTGGAGCGGCTGCTCTACTGGTTCGGATGCATTCACGGCTTGCGTTGGACCGCGCTGCGTTATTTCAACGCGGCCGGCGCCGACCCGGACGGTGAACTCGGCGAGGAGCACGATCCCGAGACGCATCTAATCCCGCTGGCGATCTCCGCGGCGATGGGACGCATTGAGGCTCTGGAGATCTACGGTACCGATTACGATACACCCGATGGCACCGCGATTCGAGATTATCTGCACGTTACCGATCTGGCTGAGGCGCACGTGGCGGCGCTGCGGTATCTGCGCGATGGCGGCGAAAGCACAGCGTTCAATCTGGGAACCGGCCGCGGACACTCGGTGCGCGAGGTGGTCGCGATGGTGAAGCAGGTTTCAGGGCACGCTGTGCCGGTGCGCGAAGCTGGGCGGCGCGCCGGCGATCCACCCGCCCTGGTGGCCGATGCCGGCAAATCGGGCCAGCTGATGAACTGGCATGCGGTGCACTCCAGCCTCGAAGAAATCGTGCAGACTGCCTGGAACTGGCACATTCGGCCCCGGCGCGGTGGAATGGAATGAAAATTCTCGTGACCGGTGGCGCGGGATTCATCGGATCCTGCTTTGTTCGCCTGGCTGTTCAGAACCCTTCTTTCGAAATTGTTAACGTCGACAAGCTCACTTACGCCGGCAATCTGGAAAATCTGGCGAGCATCGCCGACCGGCCGACCTACTCCTTCATCAAAGCCGACCTGTGCGACTTAGAAGGCACGCAGCGGATTGTCGACCAGATCAAGCCGGAGGCGGTGGTCCACTTCGCGGCGGAATCGCACGTGGATCGCAGCATCTTTGCGCCGCAGCCGGTGTTTGAAACCAATCTGAGGGGCAGCTTCAACCTGCTGGAGTCGATGCGCGCGTGCCGCGTGCGCCGCTTCGTTCATATCTCCACCGATGAAGTGTACGGCAGCCTGGAACCACCGCTCGAAGCCGACGAAAATTTTCCCTTGCAACCCAGCAGTCCTTATTCGGCGGCCAAGGCGGGCTCGGATTTGATGGCGCTGGCGTATTTCAAGACTTACAAGCTCCCGGTCATCGTGACGCGCGCGTCCAATAATTACGGTCCTTATCATTTCCCCGAGAAACTCATCCCGCTGATGATCTCGAACGCGCTGGAGAACAAGCGCCTGCCGGTTTATGGCGACGGCATGCAGATCCGCGACTGGCTGTACGTGGAAGACCACTGCCGGGCCATCTTCGCGATTCTGGAAAAGGGGCGCGACGGCGAGATCTACAATATCGGCGGCAACCGCTCGCTCGCGAACAAAACGGTGGTCGAGCAAATCCTGGCCATCACCGGAAAGCCGTCCAGCTTGATCGAATACGTGGCTGACCGGCCGGGACACGACCGGCGCTACGCGCTTTCGAGCGAGAAGCTCACCAAGGAGACCGGCTGGGCGCCGCAAATGGACTTCGAGCGCGGGCTCGCGGCTACCGTGGACTGGTATCGAGCAAATCAGGACTGGGTGCGGAACGTGATGTCCGGCGAATACCAATCCTATTACGCGCGCAACTACGAAAATCGCAAGAGCGAACTCGGCAGCCTGGCTTGAGGCTCACTGCCTTCTCAAGCAGTCGGCGATTTCCTTTTCGGAAATCGCGCCCTCGCGGATCACCTTCCACTCGGCCTCGGTGATATCGACGGTGGTGGCGCCGGGTCCGGAAAAAGTGCCGGCATCCAGCACCAGGTCGACGCGCCCGTCCATCATGCCGAAGACCTCGATGCCGCTGCGGCAAGTGGGCTGGCCCGAGATATTGGCGCTGGTGGCGATCAAGGGTTGATCCAACCAATCGAGCAGCGCCTGGGCCACGCGCGAGCGGGACTGGCGCAAGGCCAACCGTCCAGTATTGCCGGTCACCTTCAAAGGAACCTTGGCGGAAGCGGGAACGATGACGGTCAACGGCCCCGGCCAGAAATGGCGAGCGAGCAATTGGAAGCGCGAGGACAACTCCTTGGCGAGTTCTTCGGCCATGAATGGACTGCTGACGAGCAAGGGCAGCGCACGATGGATCTCGCGGCCCTTGGCGGCGAACACGCGCCCGACCGCGTTCAGATTCAAGGGGTCGGCCACCAGGACGTACAGCGCCTCGGTGGGGATAGCGACCACGTCGCCGCGGCGGAGGTGTCCGGCGGCCCGCTCGATCGCTTCCGGCAGCGGATTACTTCCGTCGATCTCAATAAGGTCTGTAGCCACGACTAATCCCGCGATCCGATCGCTTCGGCGACCTCGACGGCCATGGAATAGCGTCCAAAGGGAGCGCTCAATTGTACGCCTGCCACCAGGTTGCGCGCACGCGCCACCATCTCCCGTCCAATGGCGACACCTTCCTGGCGCGCTTTTTCGGCGTTGTCCGCGCGCAGCATGCGCTGCATGAACTGGTCCGGCACGGGCACGCGCAGCTCGTTCACCATAAACTCAGCGTTGCGATAACTGGTGAGCGGCCAGACGCCGCAAATCACCGGCAGCTTGAGCTGTTCGGTGCGTTTGAGAAAATTCTCCAGCAAGTCCAAATCGAACACCGGCTGGGTGACGATGTATTCGGCGCCGGCTTGCGCCTTCCACTCGATGCGGCGGATTTCTTCGTCCATGTTCAACGCGCCGGGATTGGCGCCGACGCCGATCAGCAGCGCGGTTTGCGATCCGATGGGATTTCCGCCGATATCCAGGCCGTGGTTTAGATTATTCACGATGTTGGTGAGCCCGATGGCGTCGACGTCGAACACCGCGGTTGCGTCCGGATAAGTTCCCATGCGCGGGGGGTCGCCGGTGATGCAGATCAAGTTGCGCACGCCCACGGTATGCGCGCCCAACAGCTCCGATTGAATGCCCAAAATGTTGCGGTCGCGGCAGCAGAAATGCATCACGGCTTCAATGTGGGCCTGCTGCTGGATGAGCTGGCAGGTTACCTGATTGCTCATCCGGGCGCTGGCCCGCGGGCCGTCGGGGACGTTGATGCAATCGATGCCGTGCGCGGCGCACAGCTTGGCGCCTTCGATTTCTTTGGAAGCGTCGACGCCGCGGGGCGGCAGGATCTCGACGAAAGCCACGAATTTCCCGGCCGCCAGCTTGGCTCCCAGCTTGCTCTTGTCGGCCATGGGGACATTGGCCAGGGCCTTGGCGTTGACGGCGGGCTCTTCCACCGTGATGCTGAGCTTCTTAGTCTGCGGTTGCAGCGAGCGGGCTTCCGAGCGGATCAGCTTGATGTGCTCGGCGGTTGTTCCGCAGCAGCCGCCAACAATTTTCACGCCGGCCCACAGCATACGGCGCGCGTACTGGGCCATGTACTCGGGCGAGCACAGATAAATCTTGCGTCCCTCCACCACCGCGGGCAATCCGGCGTTGGGCATGGCGCTCATGGGCTTGTGCGAATACTGCAGCATGCGCTCGATGGTCTCGAGCGTGGCCTTGGGGCCGACCGAACAATTGAGGCCGATCGCGTCGGCGGGCCATTCGTCCAGCTTGCGCGTAAAGATCTCGGGAGTGGCGCCATCGGGCATGTTTCCGGCATCGTCGATGGTGACCTGCGCGACGATGGTCATATCTTTGCCGGCCACTTCGCGAGCGGCGAAAATGGCTTCGCGAATTTCGTTGAGATCGGTGAATGTTTCGAGGATCAGCAGGTCGACACCGGCCTCGATCAGCGCTTCGGCCTGTTCGCGGAAGGCTTGATTTGCCTCGGCGAAGGACATGGCGCCGAGCGGCTCGATGCGCACGCCCAGCGGTCCTATGGCGCCAGCCACGAAGGCGGCGTCTCCGGCAGCTTCGCGCGCCAGCCGGACGCCCGCGCGGTTGATCTCCTGGAGTTTTTCGGACAATCCGAAGGCCGCCAAGCGCGTGCGCGTCGCTCCGAAGGTGTTGGTCTCCAGAATCTCCGCGCCGGCTTTGACATATTCCTGATGCGTCTCTTTCACCATTGCGGGCATCGACAGATTCAACTCGTCGAAGCAGCGATTGATGAACACGCCCTTGGAATACAGCACCGTCCCCATGGCGCCGTCGGCCACTAGCACTCGGCGCTGGAGCTGATCGCGAAACTCCTTCGATCGGGACTGGCTCATGGGGGGTGAGATGGCGGTCATGCTCGAAAGATGGCTAATCCGGGTCTAATAACTCGATAGCGGGTAAGATCACGCCGTCCCGGGAAAGATAAAGTGAATGCTTGCTACAGTGTACCGCATCCGGAAAATCCGGGCTCGCGTCTCGACATCCTTGGGACCCATCTGGCTACGCCAAGTTGATTGAACGGTGGAGGCAATCCCTAGAAGAAGGTACGCTCTTCAGGTGCGGGGACCCGTTTTGAGAATTATTGCCGCTTGACATTTGCCTATACAATTGCATACGCTCCGTGCTAGCATGACTCTGTATGCGAACGGCTTCGACTGGGACCAAGGCAATCGCGCCAAGTGCGAGAAGCACGGGCTTTCCACTTCGGTCATCGAAGGTCTCTTTACTCGCCCGCTGGCCATTCTCCCGGATGCGGCCCATTCGCAGCGCGAGCGCCGTTTTCGAGCCATAGGCCGGACGGAAAAGGGCCGAGGCGTGTTCCTCGTGTTCACGCTTCGCCGCAAGGGCGACGAAGTACTGATCCGACCTATCAGTGCCCGCTACATGCACAAGAAGGAGATCGAAGCATATGAAAAAGAAAATCCCGACCTTTAAGAGCGACCGTGCGGCAGCGGACTTCGTCGACCAGGCCGACTTGACCCAATACGACCTTTCAGGCGCGCAGTTGACGCGTTTCGAGATCAAGCCGAAAAACAAATCCATCAACCTGCGTCTGTCCGAGGAGCTTTACAGAGCCGTCCGCGAACGCGCCGCGCGCGCGGGCCTGCCCTATCAGCGCTTCATTCGCTTAGCGCTGGAACAAGTTATCGGTGGCCCGAAATAAAACACCGCGTCCCGAAGGGTCGATGGCGTGAAGGACAACCGGAAATGGGGACAGCTTAGTAAATTGTCAATTCGACTCGGCGCGCCGGGGCCGCAGCCGAGCAACTGGGCGGCCGAGCCTTGATTTGTCGCAACTTCGAGATAGCCGGAACTCCCCACCAGCGTGCACAGCTCGTCCGGTTCGCAATCGGTGAACGTTAGGGCCAGCCGCTTGACGGTTTGCAGTCCGACGGTCAATTCGAACGCGCGGGTTTTCAGTTGCGGAAACTGGTCAATGTGGAGATTGGTGATCAGGTTGCCGAAGCGGTCTACCTTCAGCACGCAGCCGGTCCAGCTTCGGTTCGCGTTATGGCTGGGCTTGTCAAAGTCAAGGCGCAGATAGTCCTGGACGCGTGGCCCAAAACGCGCGGGTGCGATTCCGGCAGCCAAATGTGCGGCCACCGGCGCGAACACATCCCGGCCGTGAAAGGTCCGGCTGAGCGGCTTCAGGAAATAGCGCTCATTAGTGATGTGACGCACTTTGACGATGCGATCCGCTTGTGCTTCGTGCGAGAAGATCATGGAGAGCACGCCGTTGTCGGGCGCGATAAAATACTGGCCGGCCATTTCGGCTAGCAGTGGGCGGCGCGTCGAGCCAACGCCCGGGTCAACCACTACCGCGTGGATGGTTTTCTTCGGGAAATACCGGTAGGCTTGCGCGATGGTGAAGCCCCCATCGGGGATGTCGAAGGGGCGAATCTCATGCGTGATGTCGATGATCTGGGCCGCGGGCTGAATCGACAGCATGACGCCCTTCATGGTTCCAGCGAAGTGATCCGAAGTTCCGAAGTCGGTAGTGAGCGTGATGATGCGGCGCGGCATGCTGCTACCGATTGTAGTCGTACTCATGCGAACACATGCATCGGCAATCACCGAAGTGTCGGCATGATTGCCGGGCCCGCCCGCTCAGACCAGGCGATCGTAATCGGAGTGGCTGCCGATCCAGTACCAGATCACCCGATCCTTATTCAGGACCGCGAGCGCCCGGTAATCGAGGCCGATGCGAACCGAATAGATGTCCTCTTCGCCTTCCAGTTTCTTGAACTGAAGCCCAGGATGCGCTGGATTGCTCCGGAATAGGCGATAGGCGCGTCTGGCATCTTCCTGAACAGCGAGCGGGAGGTCAGTTAACAGGCGCCAGAACCGCCGGGTTGTGCGAGACTGCATTCAAAGCAGATCGTCTAACGGCAGTGTGTCGCCGCGCTTGTCTTCCTCGAGGGCTTGGCGCGCCATGCGGCGAATTACATCGCTTTTCTCGTGAAAGCGGGCTTTCCAAGCGTCTTCGTCGGCCAATGAGGCCAGGATCTGGGCTGCGATGGCGTCTTGCTCATCGGCGGGCAAGGCGCTCACCTTCTCAAGCGCCTTCTCCAGTAAGGAAGACATGCCCTAATCTTACCAGCCAAGATAGCAAAACGGACGTGCGGCCTGTCTTGGAGATGACCCTACATCTCGCTTAGCGCGGCCACCAATGCGCCACGTGCGGTGGATTGCATCGGGTTGACCCCCAGCCGTACCTCGGAGATCGGGACCGGCAGCTCGGCTTCGCGCAGGGTCTTCTCGAACCGATCGCGGAAGCCCGGCGCCATCACGCTCCCGCCGCTTAGCACCAGCGGAATGGGGCGGTTCAGCTTGGGCATGTTTTGCACGCTGGCGGAGGTATCGCGCAGCGCCGCCACCAGCGCTTGAATCATGTCCTCGTAAAAGGAGCTGAGGGCCTGATGGATTTTGTTGGTGAAGAGGCCGTTAAAATGGAACGATTCCTCTTTGATGGTACGAATGCGCGTGGCCGGCTCGCCGCGGAGTTTGGCGACGTTGGAGTCAATGTAGTCCCCGGCTTTGGCGATGCTGAAGCTGAACACGGGCACCGACAAGTAGGCCAGGCAGACGTTGCACAAGCCGCCGCCGCAACTGATGCCGATGCCGGTATAGTTGGAATTCTCCATTTCGCCATAGACCACCGCCAGGCCTTCGGAGATGCTGCGCGACTCGTACCCGAGTTCGTTGAGCATGGCGGTCAGTTGCGACTCATGCGAGCGCACCTCTTCGTCGGCGCCCAGCGGGGGGCTGGAACGCTGAAGCAGAGCCGGCGGCCATGGCCTTTGTCTTCTTTCGTTAGCAGCTTCACGATTTCCCGCACCAGCATCAGGCTGGTTCCCTCTTCCGTATTGAGAACGCCGCGCAGCATGGGCCGGCGCGTCTCCTTGTGGAACAGGTTGGCAAAGCGCTCGGATTCGTCACCGTATACGGTAATTTCCGAATCCTGCGTGAGATGAGGGATGCGTTCCTTCTTGAGCACGCTTTCGGTCAGCTTGGAAAAGGGAATGGTGACGAAGGCGTTCAGTTGGGTTTCACAGTTGACTTCTTTGTCGGGCCTTTGGGCGGCGACGATTCGGCTAGTGCCGACGTCCAGGCCGATGGCGGATGTGGTCGAGTTGGACATTTATTTGCTCTCCTCGCAGGGAATATTCCAATACCCCACTAGTGGGAGCAGGATAGGAACGCTCTCATGGAAAAAAGGTGCGGTCTCTATTCCGGAGTTCTGGAAACAATATCAGGTTAAATTTCGTGATAATATTGACGTACTCCTCCCACGGAGGCGTTTAGTATGTTCAAACGAATGTTACAAACCGCTTCGGCGCAAGGCCCCGTCCGGGCTTCCGCTGGAGCAACGCCTGCGACGCACGCGGAAGCATCCACGCCCACCTTTAGCGACCTGCCTAGGACGGAACCCTCCCCTGACAGCGGCGCTTCGAAGCTGCTAAACTTCGACGATATTTACCGCCGGTCGACCTTCAAGAGCAACAACAAAATGGCCGAATGGCACATTTTGAAAATCGCGGACATGTTGAATAGCGATCATCTGCGCGGCCTATCGCCCGCGGCCAAGCACAGCGCGCTGATGATGGCGCTGGAAGCGGGCGGCATAGCCGTCGAGGACATGCTGCAGGATGCAGTACAGCGGCAGCGCGTATTGAACGAATTTGAGGAAAGCCAGCTGCGGCGCCTGCAGGAGATCGAAACTTTAAAACTGCGGGAAAATGAGCGGCTTAACGGGGAAATGGAAACACTCTGTTCCAAATACCGTGCCAGAATCGCCTCTGGCGTTGAAGAAATCGAGCGGGAACACCGCTCGTTCCGGGAATGGCAAGAACGCAAAGAGCACGAGCAACTCCGTATCGCCGAAGCTGCGTCGGCCTGTGTTTCGGGCGAACCGGTGTCGTCCAGCGACGTCAGTGTGACGCGCCTGCTGGAGAAGAACGCGAACGCGGCCCGATACCGCGAAACGGCCTAAAGCGGCCCGCTAACATTTTTGTTTGATTGTCGACATGGCCGATCGGACCGGCGATGTACGCGGCTGAAGTGTGCGGGCTTATTCCACGCCCGCCGCGCCCAGCCGCCGCTGCGTGGCGATTGCTTCGCGGTATCGTTCCAGCAGTGTGCGCCGGTATGCATCGAGCGGCAGGTTTCGCGCCGCCGCTTCCCGCCGGACGCTTTCGCCGGCTGCATCAACAGCTTGTTGTAACGGCGCTCCGCCCGCTTGGATCAAACCGGCATCGGCCTGGAAGCCGAAAAGGGCCACGCTCGGAAGCGGATGCCGGTAGTTGTCGGCCAGGCCGAGTTCGGCGAACGGCAGATTAGCGGCCCAATCCGTGTGATAACCAGCGCGGCCGTTGCTGGGGTTCACTGAGACCTGCGCGTGAGCGACGCAGTTGCCGGCTGGAATGGCGTAGCGCGCGCGCAGCATTTCCACCAAAATTCGCCCGGCGTGGATCTGGGCCCGATTTACGGGAAGCTCGCGCCCGTCCGGGCTGCTCTGCGCCTCAAACGCCACGCCCAAGAAGCTCTGGTTCAGGTTTAGGTAGACCCAGTGATCATCGGCCCAGATGGAATTTCCGGCATGATTGGCATAGTCGGTCTCCTGGACTACGCGAAAGACGCGGCCAAAGCGATCGATCACGAAATGATACGATCTCTGGCGGTTGACGTATTCGAGCAGGCCTTCGCCCTCGCGGCGGAGTGTGCGATTCTGGTCCTCCTCGAACGGGGCCAGATGGCTCTCGGTGGTGTGGAACACAATTCCGGCCGGTTGGGAACGCCATTCTCCGGACAGCGTGCCGGGCCGAGAGCGCGCGAACGCCAGGTACCTACGGGGGGCCGTGGAGGCAGCGAACTGGTTTTCGACTCGCAGGCCGTTGCTGTACAGATCAGATTGTTTGCTGGACTCGACCAGCCACACACGGGGCAGGGAACTCGGTATCGCAGACGGCGAAGCTTCCGTTCTGGTGGAGCGCGATTGGCTGGCGGGGCGAGCGCCACGCGAGGTGGACCAGGGGTGCAGCATCACTGCGCCAGTCAAGGCCAGCCCCAGCGTGATGGCCGGCGCCGGTAGATGCCGGAACACAGTCTGGGGCTTAGTACGTGCAGCGCTTCCTGCGCGGCCTTGCAGGAATTGTAACCGCTCCACCGGATCTCGCCGCCGGCCCGCGCGCCATTCCAGCAGGCGCAAGGCCATCCCCCGGAGCGTACTCGGACGTACTCCCACGAATTCTTAGTGGAAGCTCAGATGGAAGCTTCTCAGCCGAACAATCCCGGGGACTCTAACGGTTGGTCACCGCGACGTAATGGAAGCGCCATCAAATAATAATACGCGCGTGCGACAAAAGAGCACGATGCCAGAAATCGAGCGCCGTTCCAGGAGACGATATCCGCTCCAGCTACAGGTTCGCTACCGGACCACCAGCGCGAGACTATCGGTCTCAGGAGGCGGCCAGACGTTGAATATCAGCAGCGCCGGTCTGCTTATCGCGTCTCCGCAATGCGTGCGGGAAGGGCTGCGGCTCCGCCTCAATGTCGAATGGCCCTGGCTGCTGGACGATATGACGCCGCTTCAACTGGTGGCTGAAAGCCGCGTCGTGCGCTCCAACGCATCCCAATTCGCGGTGGCATTGGAACGGTACCAATTCCGAACCAGCAAACGCCAGTCTGTGCCGGTTGATCCGCTGATTTGGGCGGTTACGGCGTGAGGGCGACTTCCAGCGTCACGGAAGCCTGGATGATTACTAGCCCGGTCTGAACCGGCGTCGAGACCGGCGCCGCAACGGGGGCGTTTGCGACGCCGCCGACCACGGGTGTCACGTTAACGCCTTCGCTGGCATGCAGAACCGATCCAGTGTGGACGTTCAAGCCGGCGGCGATGGCGGCGGCCTGGGACATCGCGCTGGCCGCGGCCGTCTTGAGCGCTTGCGCGGTGGGTGGATTGCGGTCCTGCAAATCGAACGAAATTCCTTGCACGCTGTTGGCCCCGCTTTGAATCGCGGTGTCTACCGTTGGCCCGATTTTCGATAGATCCGTGAGGGTGGTCTCCACTGTGTTGTTCACCGAGAAGCCGATGATGGTAGCCGGCTGGCCGGGCGAAGGATTGTTGTAGACCGGCGACAGCGAGTAATTGACGGTCTGGATGGTAGCGCTCGAACCAAGCAAGGATTGCAATGCCATGATCACCGTGTTAGCCAGCGCGGCATTGGCTTGGGAAGCCGCTTGGGCCGTAGCCGCTTGCGTGTAAACTCCTACGTCGACGCGCGCCAGATCCGGCGCCACCGAAATAGAAGAACTTCCAACGGCAGTGATCGAGGCCGGGCGCACGGCTGATTGAGCACAGCACATTGCGGCCACGGCGAAAGTAAGACTTATGGCTCGGAACATGGCAAATTCCCTCCGAAGGATGGCGGCGCGGAAGCTTCACTGTACAACACCGGGGGGATTTTGCGCCACCGCCTTTTAGACAAACTGTAACTACTTGACACACTGGCAATTGAAGGAACTGTTACGGCTTACCAGAAGCTCGGATCCTAAACATCTAACTATTGGAAAGGAGTTTTCGAAATGGTAAACGAGGAATTAACATCGGACGCCCGAACGCGGATTTATCTGCAGCCAATCGCGGCGCCTTCGATTCTAGGCTTGTTTGGACTTGCGGGGGCGACGTTCATGGTCGCTGCCCATATGGCCCACTGGTTCGGAGGCGCTTCGACGTCGCTGTATCTTTTCCCGTTCGCGGCGATCTTCGGTGGGTTCGCTCAATTCTTGGCGGGTATGTGGGCTTATAAAGCGCGCGACGGCGTGGCTACCGCAGTCCACGGAACGTGGGGGTCTTTCTGGATGGCGTATGGAGTCCTCAACGTGATCTTCGCAGTTGGGAAAACTACGCCGCCCACGGGTGCGTGGCCGGAGCTGGGGTTCTGGTTCGTTGTGCTGGCCGCGATCACGTGGGTTTGTGTGGGGGGTGCGGCAGCGCAAAACAAGTGCCTGGTTACGATGCTCACCTTCCTGGCCGCTGGATCGACGACCGGCGCCATCGGCGAGTTCCTGGGACTGGATTGGCTCATGATTCTCACCGGTTGGCTGTTTGTCATCGCATCCATCGCTGCCTGGTACACGGCCAGCGCGCTGATGTTGGAAGAGGCCTTCGGCCGCGAGCTGTGGAGTCTGGGCAAGAGCAAGGCGTTGAAGCAGATGCCATCCATCTCCACTGGCGCCGGCGAACCCGGAGTGATTCGAGGACAGGCCTAAGTCCCCCGCTGGGAGGAACAGGGCGAGAAGCTCGCCCGTTTGGCGATCCGACGGGCGAGCCCTGTCTGGGAGGACATATGTTTGATGACTATTCTTTGATTAAGATTCGCAACCGTTTGGCAGACGAAGGGGAGGAACTGGTGGTGCATAGGTTCGGCGGCGGGATCGCTAGAATGGTGGCCCGGGCCGACTTCGAATACTGGCTGCGGAGGGCTTCGACAGTTGAGGAGGAACAATCCCGAGGCTTGTGGGAATCGATCAAGAATTACTTTACCGGCTTTCTCACTTACTACGGGTCTGTGGATAAAGTTCGGACAGCCGGTGATGAACCAGGGCCGGTGGTGGCGATCCCGCCGGAAGCCTTATTGCGGGTTTTTGACGTTCCTGCAGCGTGGCAGGAGCAGTACCAGCTGGCCGCCTGCGAAGACGCTCTTTTTCTGGAGCTGCCGCAACCGATATTTCGGTGCGGGTTGTGTTTTGGCAATGGCATTATTGTTCCGTTAGGCATGCTACCGGAAGGTCAAAAAATCAAAGTGCTGCGACGTTCTTGGATTGAAAGCCTGGAGCCGGAACTTATCCAAGTGAGATCCTAGGGCCGCGGGACTTTTAATTTCGGGCTTCAGTTACTCGCATGCCGGCCGGCTCGGCGCCGATTCCAGCGCCGACACGTCCCGAAATAAGCAGGCCGGTGAGAAGTGGACCGATGTCCCGAAACAATCCGAGTGAAACCGCTTCCGGGATCATCGCCTGCGCGCCAAACCTGACCATGGAGGAGCCGGAGCGCCATCCGATTTGGATAAGCTGGCGGGTGGTTTCGTTGAATTCGATTGGCCCGCGAAAGCTTTCTTGAATCGCTCTCAGGCCGAAAAGACCAAATTCTCCGGCTGAATCGAGAAATCTGTATCAGTCTGCCTGAGTGTGAACTAACCACGGAGGGCCACTGCACATTCGACGCCTAGCTAACAGACGCTGTTTCGTGGCGATCGAATCGTCACGTGTTAACAAGAGGAGGAGCATAAAGGCTTTTGGCGGGACGCGACCGAGCCGGTTTTTTGGCGCGATGCGTGCTGAAAATATCCGGGTATACCGTGACTCTGCAAGCGACTTATCGAGTAACTGACCGTAACCGAGGGACATTCAAATGACAAAAACTGCTTCCGATGTTTTAATTGAAACCATGCACGCCTGGGGCGTGGATGTAGTGTTCGGGCTGCCTGGCGACGGCATCAATGGAATCATCGAAGCGCTTCGCAAGCATCAAGACACCGTCCGATTTGTGCAGGTTCGGCACGAAGAAGCCGCGGCATTCATGGCCTGCAGCTACGCCAAACATACCGGCAAGCTGGGTTGCTGTGTGGCAACATCGGGTCCCGGCGGCATTCATTTATTGAACGGACTCTACGACGCGAAAATGGACGGCCAGCCGGTGCTGGCGATAACCGGGCTGCAGTTTTCCGATCTGCTCCACACGCACACGCAGCAGGACGTCGCGCTCGACCGCTTGTTCATGGACGTGTGCGTGTACAACGAACGCTGCATGGGTGCAGCCCACATGGAAAATATTTCCGAACTGGCTTGCCGCACCGCCTTGTCTTACCGCGGTGTCGCGCATATCACAGTCCCAGTCGACTTCCAGGAAATCGAGGTGAAGGCCAAGGGAGACGGCCGGACGCCTCGCAACGTTCCTCACCATGTCTCGGATATTTTTGCGGCGAGCGCGGGGCTTCCTTGTGAAGAAGATCTTCGAAGAGCCGCCGAGATTCTGAAGGCCGGAAAAAAAGTAACCATCCTGGCAGGACGCGGCGCCCTTCGTGCCACCGCCGAGCTGGAAGCGGTGGCCGAAAAGCTGGGAGCGCCCATCGTCAAGGCGCTTTTGGGGAGGGCCGCTGTTCCTGACGACAGTCCCTACACCACCGGCACCATCGGACTGCTGGGAACGCTGCCTTCACAGGAAGCCATGGAGGAATGCGACACGTTACTTATCGTAGGCAGTTCGTTCCCCTATATTGAATTTCTGCCGAAGCCCGGGCAGGCGCGGGGCGTGCAAATCGACAACGACCCGATCCGCATCGGATTACGGTACCCGGTGGAAGCCGGCCTGGTGGGAGACGCCACACGAACGCTGCAACAACTGCTTCCGATGCTGGAGCGCAAATCGTCGCGCCACTTCTTGTCCGATATTCAGGCCTCGGTGCGGGATTGGAACAAAAAGATGGATGAGCGCGGGGCCATCCAGAGCACACCGATGAAGCCGGAATTCCTAGCGACTGAGTTGGGCAAGCGTCTGCCGAGCAATGCCATTGTTAACTGCGACTCGGGAACGATCGCCACCTGGTGGGCGCGGCACATACCCGTCAAACGCGGCCAGATGCACACTATTTCCGGAAATCTCGCCACTATGGCTTGCGGTCTGCCGTACACCATTGCTTCACAGGTCGCCTATCCGGATCGCATGTGCGTGGGCTTCGTGGGCGACGGCGGCTTCACCATGTTGATGGGCGAGTTTGTCACGGCGGTGAAGCACAAGCTTCCCATCAAGATCGTCATCGTGAAGAATAATAGCCTGGGACAAATCCGCTGGGAGCAGATGGTTTTTCTGGGCAATCCGGAATTTGGCTGCGATCTGGCGCCGATTAACTTCGCGGAATTTGCTCGAGCGTGCGGCGGGAGCGGGTTCACCATCGAAGATCCCAAGCAATGCGGAGCGACGCTGGACCAGGCCCTCGCGACTCCCGGCCCCGTTGTCATCGAAGCGGTAGTAGATCCGAATGAGCCCCCCATGCCCGCTAAAGTGACGGCGCGGCAAGCAGCTCATCTGGCCGAAGCGCTGGCCAAAGGCACACCCGACGGTCACAAGATCATTGAGACCATCCTGACCGACAAGGTGCGCGAACTCGTGTAGCCGTGGCGGACCCTTGGGAATTTCCGGTGGAGCGATTGGATGTTTCGGCATTCACGGTGCCGACGTCCACGCCCGAAGCCGATGGCACGCTGGCTTGGAACGAGACCACGATCGTTATTGTCAATGTGGGCGCGGCCGGCCTCAGCGGCCTGGGTTATAGCTACGCCGATGTTGCCACCGCAAAATTAATCGATCACACGCTGAAGAAGATTGTTCTGAACAAGAATGCCGCTTTCGTCCGGGCCATTTGGAGCGAAATGGTCCACGCGATTCGCAACCTCGGGCGGCCGGGTCTCTCGTCTATGGCAATCGCGGCGGTCGACAATGCGCTGTGGGATTTGTATGCGCAGATATTGCAGACGCCACTGGTCACTTTGCTCGGCCAGGTGAGGCAAACGATTCCGGTGTACGGCAGCGGCGGATTCACGTCTTATTCAGACGACCAACTTCGCTGCCAGTTCGGGGGCTGGGTTGCGGAAGGCATTGGCGCCGTGAAGATGAAGGTGGGGTCCCAACCGGAAGCGGATCCCCATCGCGTCAAGACCGCGCGCGAAAGCATCGGCGCTTCGGTGAAATTGTTCGTCGACGCCAATGGCGCCTATAGCCGCAAGCAAGCGCTCGAAAAAGCAGAACAATTTCGAGACTTGGATGTGAGCTGGTTTGAGGAGCCGGTACCGGCGGACGACCTGGAAGGATTGCGATTGCTGCGCGATCGCGGGCCGGCCGGCATGGACATTGCCGCGGGGGAATATGGCTACGACTCATATTATTTCCGCCGCATGCTGGAAGCCGGAGCGGTGGACGTGCTGCAAGCCGATGCCACCCGATGCGCGGGCGTCACCGGATTTCTTCAGGCCGATGCTCTCTGCCAGAGCTTCGGATTGCCTCTCTCGGCGCACACCGCACCCTCCGTGCATGCGCATCTGTGCTGCGCGGCGTTGTCGGCGCGAAACGTGGAATATTTTTACGACCACGTGCGCATCGAACAGATGTTCTTTGAAGGCGCGCGTCGAGCCGAGCAGGGGGCGCTGAGGCCGGATCTCTCGCGCTGGGGCCTGGGCCTCGAACTGAAAACTTCTGACGTGGAGAAATACAAAGCTTATGGCAACTCTGCTGCTTGAGAAACAATTGACCGAAATTAAGCCGCGCTCCCGAGCCGGCGATACCGCGCCCGATTACGCCGCGGAGCTGGCTAGCGATCTTCGTGAACGAATCGAGGGAGAAGTACGTTTCGATTCCGGCTCGCGCGCGCTCTACTCCACCGATGGCTCCAACTATCGTCAAGTGCCGATCGGCGTTATCGTGCCCAAATCGGTTGACGACGTGGTGGCGGCCATCGCAACCTGCCGCCGCTTTGGCGCGCCCATTCTCGCGCGCGGAGGCGGAACCAGTCTGGCGGGCCAGTGCTGCAACGTGGCCGTAGTGTTCGATTGTTCGAAGTATCTGAATCGCATCCTCTCGCTCGATCCCGGCGAGAAGCAGGCACGCGTCGAACCAGGCGTGGTGCTGGACTGGTTGCGCGACGCGGCCAGTGAGCACGGGCTCACGTTCGGTCCCGACCCGGCCACGCATAATCACAATACTCTCGGAGGCATGATTGGCAACAATTCGTGCGGCATTCACTCCGTGATGGCCGGCAAGACCGAAGAAAATGTCGACGAGCTGGACATTCTGACCTACGATGGCTTGCGGCTGCGCGTGGGCGCGACCAGCGAACGGGAACTGGAGCACATCATCGCGCAGGGCGGACGCCGGGGCGAGATTTATGCGGGTCTGAAGAGGATTCGGGATGTCTACGGCTCGCTGATCCGCGAGCGCTACCCGAACATTCCACGCCGTGTTTCCGGCTACAACCTGAATGAACTTCTGCCGGAGAATGGATTCCACGTGGCGCGCGCGCTGGTAGGAACCGAATGCACTTGCGCGTTCACTCTGGAAGCGACCGTCAGGCTGGTACACAATCCCAAGGCGCGCTCGCTGCTGGTGCTCGGGTATCGCGATATTTATACCGCCGGCGATCATGTTCCGGAAGTAATGGCCGGCCATCCGATCGGCTGCGAGGCGCTGGACCATCTGCTCATCCAGAACATGAAGATCAAAGGTCTGGATGTGAAAGATCTGCCACTGCTTCCGGAAGGCAAGGGATGGCTGCTGGTGGAATTTGGTGGAGATACGAAACAAGAATCCGATCATGCCGCGCGGAAATTGATGGCTGCCCTTAAATACAAATCCGATGTGCCCAGCATGAAGTTGTTCGACAATGCTGCCCAGGAAAAGATGGTATGGGACATTCGTGAAGCGGGCCTCGGTGCGACCGCGTGGGTTCCCGGCGAGCACGTCACCTGGGAAGGCTGGGAAGATTCCGCCGTTCCTCCCGACAGGGTCGGTTCCTATCTGCGCGACCTCAAGAAGCTCTACGACAAGCACGGCTACATCGGCGCGCTGTACGGGCACTTCGGCCAGGGCTGCATTCACACGCGCGTCACGTTTGATCTGGAAAGCGCCGAGGGGATTCGCAATTACCGGTCGTTCATGGAAGAAGCGACGGATTTGGTGGTGAGCTACGGCGGGTCCATCTCGGGCGAGCACGGCGATGGACAATCCAAGGCCGAGTTTCTTTACAAGATGTACGGCCAGGAGCTGATTCAGGCCTTCCGCGAATTCAAGTCGCTGTGGGATCCGGAATGGAAAATGAATCCGGGCAAGGTGGTGGACCCGTACCGCATCGATCAGAATTTGCGGCTCGGCTCCGACTACCGGCCGGTGGAACCGAGCACGCATTTTCATTATCTGCAGGACGGCGGCAGCTTCAGTCAGGCCACGCTGCGGTGCGTGGGAGTGGGCGAGTGCCGGCGTCATGAAAAGGGAACCATGTGCCCCAGTTACCGGGCCACCATGGAAGAAAAGCATTCCACGCGCGGCCGGGCCCGCATGCTTTTCGAGATGTCGCAGGGCGAAGTAATCCGCGACGGCTGGAAGAGCGAAGAGGTTTTCGACGCGCTCGACCTGTGTCTATCCTGCAAGGGCTGCAAGGGCGATTGTCCGGTGAACGTGGACATGGCGACATACAAAGCCGAATTTCTGTCGCACTATTACGAGGGCCGCGTGCGGCCGCGCCACGCTTACAGCATGGGGTTGATTCATCGCTGGGCGAGAATGGCGTCGTTGGCTCCCGAGCTTGTGAACTTGGCCGGATCCACCCCCGGCTCGAGCGCATTGGTGAAGATGCTGGCTCACATCGCGCCCGAACGATCGCTGCCAAAATTCGCGCGCCAGACGTTCAAATCGTGGTTTCGGCGCAGGACCAAGCGCGTTCAAACCGACTCGAAGGTCATTCTCTGGGCCGACACGTTCAACAATCACTTTCATCCGGAAGTGGCCGCGGCCGCGGTGGACGTGTTGGAGCGTGCGGGATTCGAAGTCCTGGTGCCGGCGGCGCACTTGTGCTGCGGGCGTCCTTTATACGACTACGGCATGCTGGATGCGGCCAAAGAGCTGCTGTATCAGACACTGGGAGTTTTGCGCGGTCAGGTTGAGGCCGGAACACCCATAGTCGTGCTGGAGCCGAGCTGCGCGGCGGTCTTTCGCGATGAAATGATCGACCTGCTTCCGCACGATGAAGATGCAAAACGGATGCACAGCCAAACTTTCACGCTGGCGGAATTTCTCGAAAAGAAAGCCCCGCACTACCAGCCCCCGCCGCTCAATCGAAAGGCGCTGGTGCATGGCCATTGTCATCAAAAGGCGATCATCGGCACCGATCACGAAGAAAAGCTGCTGCACAACATGGGCCTGGAGGTCACGATGCTCGACGATGGCTGCTGCGGGATGGCCGGCAGTTTTGGCTTCGAACCGTCCAAGTACGAACTCTCGATGCAGGTGGGCGAACTGGGCGTGTTGCCCAAGGTGCGGGCCGCCGCCAAAGATAGTCTGATCCTGGCCGATGGATTTAGCTGTAAGACCCAAATTCAACAGGCCACCGATCGGCGCGCTTTACATCTGGCGCAGGTTCTGCAGATGGCTTTCAAGGACGGCCCCGCGGGCAGTGACGGCGACTATCCGGAGCGGCGCTGGCTCAAACTCCCCCGCAACGACGGTTACACGCGGGAACTGGTCACAGCGGGAGCGGGCGTGGCGCTGGGAGGGCTCTTGTATTGGGCTTTGCAAAATAAGGAGCGCGCTTAGAGCATGCCGGCAATCGGACGAAAACGATGGGCCATACCGGAAGGCTACATTCCGGCCAAAAGTCACGGGCCTGAACCGGAGATGACCAGTCACGAATGCGTTTGCATATTGAACGCGTCGGACAAAACCGCCAACGTGACGGTGACCATTTATTATTCCGACCGCGCGCCGGTGGCATACCGGCTCACAGTCCCGGCCGAAAGGACCAAGCACGTTCGCTTTAACAATCTGACCGATCCTGAAAAAATCCCGCTGGCGACGGAATTTTCCAGCGTGATCGAATCCGACGTTCCGGTGGTGTGCCAGCACACGCGGTTGGACTCGCGGCAGGCCGACAACGCTTTGCTCAGTACGATCGCGTTTGCGGGCGACGAATAACCTAAGGCTGATGCGTACCACCCAGGGAACGATCGAGATTGAAGGCCGCGCTGATTAACGACAGATGAGTGAGCGCTTGCGGAAAGTTCCCAAGCGCGCCGCCCTGAGCGCTAATCTGTTCCCCGTACAAGCCCAGGTGATTGGCGTAACCCAGCATCTGCTCGAATAGCAGGCGCGCATCCTGCAGGCGTTTAGGGTCCTCCCTGCCGGCGCGTGTCAGCGCCTCCACCAACCAGAAGGTACAGCAATTGAACGTGCCCTCGGTGCCCTTCAACCCATCCGGTGTTTTCTCCACGTCGTAACGAAAAACCAAACCATCGGAAACCAGACCACCCTCGCGCGGCGGCCGATTCATCGCATCCAGAGTTTGAAGCATGCGCGGATCGCTGGGAGATACGAAGAATACCAACGGCATCATAAGCAGCGAGGCATCCAGCGCGTCTCGGCCGTAGCTTTGAACGAAGGCCTGTCTGGATTCGCTCCATCCGCGTTTCATAAGGTCTTCATAGATTTGATCGCGAGTCTTCGTCCAGCGCTGCCAGTCTGCCGGAAACGATCGCTTGTTAGCCAGGCGGAGGGCCCGGTCCAGCGCCACCCAGCACATCAACTTCGAGTAAACGAAGTCTCTTGGGCCTCCGCGCACCTCCCAGATCGCGTCATCCTTATTACGCCAATGATCGCAAACCCAATTTGTGAGGCGTCTCAGGTCAGACCACAATTCGTAGGAGATGGGCTCGCCGTATTTGTTGTAGAGGTACATGGAGTCCATCAGCTCGCCGTAAATGTCCAGCTGAAGTTGCTTATAAGCCGCGTTCCCGATGCGGACAGGGCGAGAACCCATGTAGCCATCCAGATGGCCGAGCGTTGTTTCCTTCAGCACCCGGCGCCCATCGATGCCATACACGGTTTGCAGCGATCCATCCTTAGCGGAATCGCGGCCGCGCGCATCCAAGAAATTAGCGAATTGCAGAGCTTCCTCGACATAGCCGAGCCGCATCAGGCTGTAGACGGTGAACGCCGCGTCGCGAATCCAGGTGTATCGATAGTCCCAATTACGCCCGCCGCCGAGACTCTCTGGAAGGCTGCACGTTGGAGCCGCGACAATCGCGCCCGTGGGTTCATAGGTAAGCAGCTTTAACACCAGCGCCGAGCGATTTACCATTTCGCGCCAGCGTCCACGATAAGTGCTTTTGGAGATCCAGCGCCGCCAGAACTCCACGGTGTCGTTGAACAACTGGTCGCTTACCCGCTCGCTTAGCACCGCCGGGGATCTGTGCGCGCCGGCGACCAGTTCATATAGACCGAAGCTGCGGCCTTTTCCCTCCTCTAGAGTGAATTCAGCGGACACGCCCGTTCCGGAATGCTGCAGCCGGACGCCCGATTTCAAGACGAGGTGCAGTTCGGGACCATGGAAATGCGCTACTTCGCTGACTATGCGGGTGGTGTGGCGATCGCGCGCGTAGTTGAATGCTGGATAGCATTCCAAAGAAAATCGCATTGTGCCTCGCAGCACACGTACCTTCCGAATGAGGCCGGCATAACCCGCCGCTTTACCTCCGTCGCCGATCGGCATGAAGTCCAGCACCTCGCCAACGCCGCTGGCGGAAAGAAACCGTGTGACTAGGACGTTCGTGTCAGGCCAGTAAACCTGCTTAACCGTGACATCGGGCGTTACCGGAGCGATGCGATAATATCCGCCCTTTTTGTCGTCCAGAATGGCCGCAAAGACACTGGGCGAATCGAATCGTGGAAAACAGAACCAATCGATCGAGCCGTTCTTGCCGATGAGCGCGGCAGTCCTGAGATTGCCGATGATTCCGTAGTTTTCAATGGGTTGATAAGGCATCTCGCATGCGTAGTGGCTTAATCAAGTTCCTAACTCGCATTGGCCTCCGAACGTTAGACGCAAAACCGCATGTTTCCATTCGGTGATAGACTTAGCTGGTTTCGAGAAAGGGGAATCTGCATGTCCAAATTAATATCTTTGCCCAAATGGATCGAGTTAGCGCTTTTAGGGGCCTGTGCAGCAGTCTACGCCCAGGCACCGAAAAGCACTGCCTCAGCCACCTATGTGACGCCGGCCGAGATGACCGCCGCATTGAAAAGCGCGCCTCGTCAGGACGCTCCGCTCATCGACCGGCCGGTTCGCGTAATCGAGGCTGGAGGGCACTATCTTGGTGTTGCCATGGTCCAGCGAACCCGCGCCGACCAGAACGCGCTGATACACGAAAAAATCGATGAAATCTACTACGTACTTGAGGGCGGCGGCACGCTCATCACGGGCGGCACGCTGGTCAATCCTAAGCAAACAAAGTCCAGCCCGACCATCGGCCCCGGCTGGAGCGGGTCGAGCATTGAAGGGGGCGAGAGCCGGCGTGTGGCGGCGGGCGATGTCGTGTTCATCCCCGCTGGTGTGGCGCACATGTACAGCCAGCTCGACGGTCCAATCCATTACTTGATTTATCGAGTGGATCCCAGTCGGGTCCTCGCGTTGAAGTAATGTAGCTAGCTCCCGGTAAGGAGAATCGATATGCGTAGGTTCATGCTGGTTACACTCGGAACGATGCTCTTGTGTCTGTGCGTTTTGTCGCAGAGCCGCGCCCCGGTGCCAGGCGATCACACGCGAGTGCCTCCCGCCCGGGTTCCGTCTGTTTACCTGAGCGCGGCCGAGGTTGAGGCCGGTCTCGACAAAGTCGATCCAAAGTTGATTGCGTCGCCTACGGGTGGGTCGGTGAGTGTTGGCCAGGGCCTCCACTGCGTGGTGCGCCGCCGCGTGACTGGCCCGCAGTACGCGATCACGCACACGCGCGATATGGAATACCTGGTGATCACCAAAGGCAGCGGCACTTTGGTTACCGGCGGCAAGCTGATTCCGCCGACCATCAATAGCGACATATATCCAAATCCCAACCCCAACGCGACCATCCGCAGCGCTACCGGAATCACGGGCGGTTTGGCGAGGAAGATCGGCGTGGGCGACGTTATCGTGAGCCCTCCCGGCACGCCGCATTGGCTGAGCGAGATCGACGGCGCGATCGAATACGTCGAGATACGCATCCCGAACGTCGACCCTGCGCCTGGGATCGAGCGCGCTGAGATCGCGCCCAACCGCTAGCGTTGTAATGCCGGTTGACCGCCTCGGCGGGTAAGGATCGGCGGTTTGGGCGTATACTGAGTGGAAATCGGGAACACGAACGAAATCCCGATTCCAAGGAGACGAATCATGCAGAGAATTATTTTAGGAGCATCTGCCGCCCTGCTCACGCTGGCTGTCAGCGGATTTGGACAACAGCCGAATGGCGCCGCGGTATTGACCCCTGGACAGGGGGCGGGCGCACCGCCGGCCTATGCTTTCGACATACCGAAGTCCGACATCGATCTGCTTCTGAGGGATCATCCCGGCGGTGACAAGCAGATTCGTGTGGTCGACATGGGCAAGTACAACATGGGTATCGGCATAATCCATCGCGGTCCCACCCATGACAAACCCGGCGATCCGATCCACGTTCTGTATCATGACTACACCGCTGAAACCTACATCATCGTTTCGGGCGGGGGCATTCTGACAACCGGCGGAGTGATCGAGCAACGGAAAGCCGGCTCGAACGTTCCGAACGTGATGAATGGGCCGAGCGGCAACGGGATCGCCGGAAGAGGCGCTTATAGCCGGAAGGTGGCAGCGGGAGACATTATCATCATCCCGACTGGCTGCGCCCACGGATGGAGCCAGATTACAGACCATGTGGACTATCTCAGCGTGCGGCCGGATCCGGATCGCGTGTTGCCGGCGGGCTGGGTGTATCCAACGTTGTTGAAGCAGTTGCCCGATGAAGTCAAAGTCAGTAGCCCGAGTACATCCGGTAATTAGCTGCTAGCACGTCCGAATCGCCGGAACGCTGCGTATACCGGCACTCCGGTGAGGACGATGACCAGACCGGGGATGGTCGTCGATGGCCGGTATATAAAGAGCGCGGCGAGAATTACGGCTGCGCCGGCTATGTACAGCGCCGGAACCACCGGATAACCGAAGGCCCGATACGGCCGTTCCGCATCGGGCCGGCGGCGCCGGAGCACAAAGACGCTGCCGATTGTCAGAATGTAAAAAATCAGCGCGGCTGAGATGACGTAGTCGAGCAGATTGCTGTACAGATTGCCGTACGCTCCGGTAGCGGGATCGTAAGTGCGGATCAACACCAGAATCATGGCCCACGCGCCTTGCATCGCCAGCGCCGAGCCCGGGACATGGGACCGATTGATGCCGGCGGCGCTACGGAAGAACAACCCGTCGCGTGCCATCGCATAGTAAGCGCGGGCGCCGGAGAGCACCATGCCGTTGATGCATCCAAATGCCGAGATCATGATCGCGATGGCCATGAGAGCGGCGCCGATGCGCGGGAAAATTGCTTCCAGCATCGCGCCCGCCACTCGATCCGAAGGCGCGTGCTGAACTTGGTCAATCGGCAGCACCACCAGATAGGCGAAATTCGCCAGCAGATACAAGCCGATGACGATCATCGTGCCGAAGGCCAGTGACAGCGGGACGTTGCGGCGCGGTTCCCGCACTTCACCGGCGGTAAAGGTGATGTTGTTCCAGGCGTCTGCCGCGAAGAGCGATCCCACTTGAGCCACGCACATGGCGATGAATAATCCATAGCCGGTGCTGGCGGAAAGTCCTGAAACAATGTCCACGTTTCCTGTGGGCGTCCAGGCGTGCGCGAAATGCGCCCGCACGGCATCCCAGTGCCAGCCCAGAATCAGCCCGAATCCGATGACGCCGAGCAGCGCACCGATTTTTGCGCAGGTGAAGACGTTCTGAATACCCTTGCCGTAGCGGATGCCGCGCGTGTTGGTCCAGGCGAGCAGGCCGATGACCACGAGTCCGATTAGCTGCGCGGTGGAAAGAGAAATCGCGTAACGGGAGCCGATATGGATGGGGGGAATCAGATAATGGTTTTCTGAAATGGGCGGCCAGAGAATGCCGAGGTATCGCGAGAAGCCGACGCCGACCGCGGCGATGGTGCCGCTTTGAATTACGAGAAACAATGTCCATCCGTATAGAAATCCCCACAGCGGCGACAGGGCCTCGCGCAGATATACATATTGGCCGCCGGCGTGTGGCATCATGGCTGCCAATTCGCCGTACGATAGCGCGGCGGTCAGGGTCAAGACTCCGGTGATCAACCAGGACAACAGCAGCCAACCTGGACTGCCGAGCAAACGCGACATGTCCGAAGAGACGATGAAAATACCGGTGCCGATCATGGACCCGGCCACGATCATGGTGGAATCGAACAGCCCCAGTCCGCGAGTCAGTTCGTTTTTGGCGGGAGGCGCCGTTTTCGATGTGGTCGGTTGCATAAATCAGGATAAGAAAGGCATCGCTCGCCGGTCGAGAATGTCGCCCACCGCGCGCCATGCTTCCCAAATCGCGGTGTCGGTGTGTGGACTGGCGCCGGCGTCGGAGTTTGCGATGGCGATGAGACCATACGGCTGGCGCGCGATGACGTTGGGCCGATCATCGGAATTTGTGTACACCCATTCCATCGGTTCAAACAGGCTGTTGTAAGTGTACGCGTAGCCGTGCGGCCAGCGGTTCACGGTGATGGCGACAATGTCGCGCGCCGGATCGAATCCGCCCGCGCCGAGCGGAGCGCGCGAGTTGATCGCGGATGTTGCGCTCGAAGGTTTCGAAAGTGGTAGTGTTAAGCAGCTTGGCGCGTCCCATCCGATGTTGCTCCTTGCGCGGCTTGCCGGGAGCCGTGGGAACTTTGCTCAGATGCAGCGACGATGGGCTCGGCAGGCGACTGCGGATGCTGCAATTCCCCGAGCGTGGACTGCTTCCGTGAGCGCCACGCTGGTCGTGGAACATGTCTGGGCGCATTTATGTTCGCGACGCCGAGTTTTTGCCAAGCCGTCCAGTTCGCGACGGCCACGCTGGTGTAGACGATGGGGCCTTTCACGCCGTAGGCCAGCGCCTCTTTCTGTTTGGCCGGAAGCTCGGGAGCGAGATACGGGATGAACATGTTCCAGCACGCCATTACGCATCCACGCGCCCGCACGTCGTAAAGCTTGCCGCCGCGCGAGTAAGTCACAATCACTTCTTTGGCGCGATCGGGCTGGCCGTCGTGGCGGACATTGAGCACGGTGCTATTGAGCCGAATGCGAGCCGGCTGGTTGGCGCGATCAAGCACGGCGTAGTTAACGCGCGCCGCGCCGGAATCCTCCTGCGTTTTGCCGGGCAGCGCATCCGGGATCATCCAGCGCACCAGCAGACGCGCGACGGTGGCATTGCCGTCCGGAAAATGAACTTCCGGGCCGCCGCCTTCCACTTGCCGGCCGTGCTGCGTTCCGGCCAATTGTTCCAGAACGCCTAGCGGCGCGGGTTCCAAGCCCAGGCCGGTGAATCCGGGCTGGCCCATCAGCCATCCGAAGAAGGCCGGTGTCGCGTCGGCGCCGACGCAGAAATTTCCTTCGCCAAAATGCTGGAAGAACCAGAGCACCTGCTTGTCGACGCGCGCCACGTTGAGCAGAAAATCCTGATAACTCATCTTGGCGAGCTTCAACTTCTTTTCCGCCGAGGAGAGACCCGGCATGTAGTCGGGCTGTTCCTTGCTATATAAACGCAGCAGGTCTTTGCGCGCTTGCTCGTTGAGCGGCATGCGGGATACGTAATCGGACGTCATGCCGAAGCCGCGTCCGCCCCGGCCGCCGCCTCCGCCCGCTCCACGCAGCACCAGCTTGTCTGCGCCCCAGGTTTCCTTGTCGAAGAAATAGGCCGAGCCTAAGCCGAGCGACCGGTAGAGTTCGCGATTCCCGGCGTTGTTCTTCCTATATCGCTCCGTATCGACGCCGATTTCGTCCAGCAGGCTCCTTACGACGGCGGGATAGCGGCCGATGTTCTCAATGTTGAGGGTGCCGCCGTTGATCGCCAGCAGCCTGCCGTCGTGGCGAAATTCGTTGCGCTTGGCGTGCCCGCCAAAATCGTCGTGGTTATCCAGAATTAAGACGCGCGCCGAACGTCCCGCGTTTTTCAAGAAATAATAACCAGCGCCGAGGCCGCTCAAGCCGCCGCCGACCACCACCAGATCGTACGTCTCATTGGTGTGCGCGACGCTCGCAAGATCGACTGTTCTTGTATCGCGAAGCTGGTGAGCCACTTCAAATGAGCCCGGGTGATCGCCCCGCATACCAGTACGCGCCGGAGGATAATAATCCGGCGATTGCTCGGGCGCGAACTGCTGCGCTTCGAGCATTCCGGGCAGCGCCATAGCCCCGGCCGCGGCGATGCTGACGCCATTGACGAAGTCGCGGCGCGTGATCTTACGGTTCATTCCAAGATTGCGATCGCTTGCGTTCATGCGGATCTCCTATAGGAAATAAATTTATGGCTCCTCATGGCAAAAGCCGCAGCCGGTCGAGGCATTATTCTCGCGATGACAGTTTACGCAGCCTTCCATGCTGGTTACGTTGGTCACCTTCGCCATGGTCTGCATCTGGCTCACGGGGCCGTGACAAGTTTCGCACTTCACGCCGGCGCTTAAATGGGCACGATGATTCCAGTAGACCATTGCCGAGACGCTGTAAACGCGCGCCCACGGAATCGGCTTCTTGTCGTTAGCAAACTCGGCCAGCTTCTTGATCTCGGGTTTGTCTTTCGCGATGGTGGAGTGACAGGCCATGCAGCGGGATACGGCAGGCAGGGTCATGTGATCGCCGGGATCTGGATTGGGATGGCATTCCTGGCATTTCAGCGCCACCGCAGAGTGCGTCTTGTGGCTGAAGGCAATGGGTTGTACGGGCGCGTCCGCTTTTGACTGCGGCTCCGATTGAGCGAAGGCCGCTACAGGAAAGGCCAACAATATCAGGATTCGCGGAAACTGCACCACGTCTCCGCTATGACAGACCCTGGAGCAGGAACAATTCTTGCACCGCGCGATTGGCTTCGTCGATGGCCTGATTGGTGAATGCAGCGGCGCCGGCGTCCGAATTGGCGATGGTCACGCGGCCGCAGCGCTGCCGTCCAATCACGTGCGGGCGCTGCTCGAACGGCACGTCCGGATCAGCGAGCGTATCGTAGGTGTACGCGTAACCGTACGGCCAGCGATTCACCGTGATGGCCAGGATGTCCTCACGCGCGTCGAACCCTCCCGGCGCCAGCGCACGCGCCATCTGCTGGCGTATCTTCAATTCGAAATCCTCGAAGCGCATCGACAGCAGTTCATCTTGGCCGGCGCGATTCTGCTCCTTGCGCGGCAGCCCCGGCTTATTCGGACTGCGTACCATGTGGACGACGATGGGCTCATCCGGGGTAGTCATTCCGCGGTAGCCGCCGACCGTCGAACCGGGATCGAGATTCATGCTGGTGTGATACATCCCCGGTGCGCTGACGCGTGAGACGCCGAGTTTTTGCCAGGCCGTCCAGCGGCGGATGAGCACGTTGGTGTACATCATCGGCACCTTCACCGGGTACGCCAGCGCTTCCTTCTGGCGATCCGGAATTTCGGGCAGCAGCGCGGGAATCAGCGCGTTGTAGCAGGCCAGGATGCAGTAGCGTCCGCGCACGGCCGAAATCTTGTCGCCGTTGCGATAGGCGATGCGCACGGAACTCGCGCTCCCTGGCGGACCATCGTTCTCGACGCGCAATACCGGACTGCTCAGGCGAATCCGCATTTTCGATTTCGGATCGTCCAGACGATCATAGGCTACCGGCGCGTCCAGGATGGTGTTCATGGACTGCTTGCCCGGCACGGCCTCAGGGATCAGTTTCGATACGAGCAGCCGCGCCAGCGACGCATTGCCGTCGGGAAAATGGAACCGGTAGGAAGCTTCGCTGAAGCTTTCTTCCAGCTTTAATCCGAGCCCGTTGAAGCCCGCCAAACCATGTTCGCCGGCTTCGAGAGCGGGCGTCGTATCCACTCGCTTGTTGTTGCGGCCGCCCGCTCCGATGAAGAAGGGCAGTGCATCCGGCGAAATTTTGGCGACCTTCAGCAGGTAATCCTGATAACTCATCTTGGCCAGCTTGGCGCGCTTCTCGTGGGCGCTCATGCCGGCCATGTAATCGGGATTCTTGCCGTGCAGGCGGATCAGGTCTTTGCGGGCCGCGTCCGATAACGGCGCTTTGGCGAAGAAATCCGGCAAGTGCGGGTTGCCGCGCACCAAGCGGTCCTCGCCGAAATGCTCTTTGTCGAAAAATGTACCAGCGGCAAGTCCGTATTTCTGCTCCAGGTCGTGATTCAGGAACTCGGCATTGCGCTCGACCTCAATGCCCAGCTCCTTCACCAGCGATTTAGCGGCGTAGCTATAGGGGAAAGGCGTGGCGATTCCGAGCGTGCCGCCGACGCCGATCAGAGTTCGTCCCTGATAATGGAATTCGTTGCGCTTGGCGTGCCCGCCGAAATCGTCGTGGTTGTCCAGGATCAGAATGCGCTGGTCGGTTCCCAGTGCGGTGCGATAGAAGTGCGCGGCTGCCAGTCCGGAGATGCCTCCGCCCACGATTACCAGGTCGTATTCTTCGCGAATCTCGCTGTCGGGCACCGGGAATTGTGTGTACTGGCCGCTGCGGATGTGATCGAATTCAGCAATGGCGGCAGGATAATTGCCTCGCAGTCCCGAGCGCGTGGGAGGGTAGTTGGCTGCTTGTCCCGCGGCCGGCGCTTGCGCGTTCGCGGCGCTCACTGCCGCCGAGACGCCCGCGATTCCAATCGCAACCCCATTCAAGAAATCGCGGCGCGCGATCTGCCGGTCCATGCCAAGGTCGCGATGCTCTTCGGAAGTGCCCATATTCCTGCCTCCACGGCGTTTTTATCAAGCTTACACGAACCTGACAAGGAATGGTGAGCGAGCCGCGGGTTAAGCCTCGACGTGTTTGTCGGCGATCGAAAGCGCCTGATCCATGACCGAGACCGCGAAGTCGATGTCGCTTTTTTCAACGATCAGAGGCGGTGCGATCACGAAATGACTGAGCCACGCCGACACTGCGACACCTTGCTTCATCATCTCGGCGGCCACCTGATCGACGACGGTGGATTTGCCCGCCATTTTTTCCGCCTTGGTATTGAGCGGCTGCTTGGTCTGGCGATTCTTGACCAGTTCGACGGCCCAAAAGAGTCCGAGACCACGGACATCGCCGACCGACGGATGCGAGTTCTTCAAGCCCGCCAGCTTTTGGCCGACATAGGGGCCGAGGTCGCGCGCCCGCTCCACCAGCTTCAGGCGCTGCATCTCATGAATGGTTGCCACCGCTGGAGCGAGCGTCATCGGGTGCGCTTCGTAGGTATGTCCATGCGCGAAGAAATGGTCATCGAAAAATGAAGCGATGCGGCCCGTCGTGGCGCACAGACCCAGCGGCACGTAAGCCGAAGTGATCCCCTTGGCGGTCACTAAAATATCCGGCTTGACGTTCCAATGATCGACGGCGAACCACTCGCCAGTTCGTCCCCAGCCACTCATCACCTCGTCGGCGATCAACAGCACGTTGTGCCGGTCGCAGATGCTGCGGAGACGCGGGAAATATTCGGGCGGAGGAACCAGCACTCCGTTGGTTCCGACCACCGGCTCCACAAGGACCGCGGCCACGTCGCTTTCATTCTCGATGATGTGCTCCAGATAATCGGCGCAGGCGATGCCGCAGCCTGGATAGGTGTGCTTAATCGGGCAGTCGTAGCAGTTTACTTCCGGCGCGAAGACCACGCCCTGGCCTTTGCCACCCGGTTCTACCGGCCAGCGCCGCGGATCGCCGGTGGCCGCGATGGACGCCATGGTCGATCCATGATAGGAGCGGTAGCGCGCGACGATCTTGGTCTTGCCCGTGAACAGGCGGGCGATCTTGAAGGCGGCTTCATTCGCTTCGGTTCCCGAAGTGACGAAGAAAAATTTCTCGATTCCAGCGGGCAGAACGTCCAGCAGCAGCCGGCTCAGTTCCGCGCGCGGCTCGGTGGCGTAGGCAGGCGAAACATAGCAGAGTTTGCGGGCCTGCTCCGCAATCGCTTCGATCACCGCGGGATTCTTGTGTCCCAAGTTGACGCACATGAGTTGCGAGGAAAGATCCAGATAGCGCTTGCCGTTGCCGTCGGTGAAGTAACAGCCTTCGGCATCGGCGATGTGCAGCGGCGCCCAGGATTTTTGAAATCGCCAGGTGCCGAACGTCAATCGCCGCGTTAAATCGCTTATTTCTTGGGAAGAAGAAAGCACTTCTTGCGAGGAGGGAATCATATAGATGAACTTTATCACGGGAAGACAGGCAAACTCATTTTTGACAAGCTCGACCAACTCTGCTAAAAAAAGCCAAGGTATGGTTAACGTGGCAATCCGCGGGGAAGGTGTCGCCGCCTCCTGCTGCGCTTACCTTCTGGTCCAGGCTGGCTGCCGCGTTAATCGGGAACACGCCCAGCGCGCCCGGCTGCCGGCTGTCATGCTCAGCGACAATGCTCTTAAGCTGATTCGCGACGTTTTTGGACGAAGCGATCTGTTTCGCGACGCTGTGCGTATTGGCCGTCGCGTAGTGGCTTGGGGACCGAATGCTAAAGCGCTGGTTCTGGATCATTCCGCGGCGGTGGTATCGGAGCAGTCCGTGCTCGAAAGCCTGGGTAGCGGGTTTGATGTTTCGAGCGAGCCGCCCGAAGCAGCCGCGGATTGGACCCTATTCGCCTCGCGGCCCCTTCCGCCGGCGGCCATCGAACATCGCTTCGGTTCACGGCTGGCATTCGCTGGTCCGGTTGAGTTAAAGGCCGATGCGGATTCCGAAACGTGCTGGATCGAGTCACTCGAGAACGGATGGTTGTTCCTGATCCCGGGCGCCAAGGGATCCGGATCGCTGATTGCGGTGGGCGCTCCGGCTGACTCGCTGCTCTCGGAAAGCCGCGTGGTCGCGAAGCAGGTCGAACAACTGAGCGCGCCAGCATCGGAGTTTCCAGCCTATCCGCGAATTGTTTCGCCGCTGTGCGGGCCTGGCTGGCTGGCTTGCGGTTCGGCAGCGATGGCGTTCGATCCGTTATGCGGCGATGGAACCGCGCATGCCATTCGCGAAGCGATTCTGGCGTCGGCCGTGATACGGGCCTCCAAAAAGGAGCCGAGCGACGATCAACTTTTCGCGCACTACGAAGCGCGTCTGACGGCTGGTTTCCGGCGTCATTTGCTGTTGTGCCAGCAATACTACAAATCGGGCGGTATCGGAGAGTGGTGGACATCGGAATTAGCCGCGCTCCAGCACGGCATCGAGTGGTGCGACGACCAACTCCGCCCGGCGCTAAACTTCCAGTACCGGCTGGAGGGATTCGAATTGAGCCGGATTCATCCGGCGTAACCTGAAAGGAAAAGCATGAGCTATTCAAGACGTGAGTTTCTGGGCACCGTGGGAGGCGCGACGCTGGCCGCATCATCGGCCGCAGATTTGCTCGGGCAGGGACAACCCGCCGACCTGCTGCTTTACAACGGCAAAGTCGTTACGGTGGATTCGGCATTTTCTATCCATCAAGCCATCGTGGTGAAGGACGGACGCGTGGTCGCTGTCGGCGGAAATGAGCTGCGAAACCGCTACGCGGCGGCGCGGACCATCGACCTGCACGGCCGCACCGTGATCCCCGGCTTTCACGATACGCATATCCATCTGGCCGGCCATTCACGCCGTTATATCGATCTGAACGAAACTACGTCGATGGCCCAACTCAAGCAGCAGGTGAGCGATAAAGCCAAGGAACTGGGCCCGCGCGAATGGATCACCGGCGCAGGCTGGGACGAATACCATTTCACCGATGAAGAGCGGAAACCGCTTCGCAGCGATCTGGACGCGGCCGCCCCCAACAATCCCGTGGTTCTGACGCGCGCGGGCGGCCACAGCTCGGTGGGCAACAGCAAAGCGCTGGAACTCGCCGACATCAACAAGGCCACGCCCGATCCGGCCCGCGGCATCATCGAGAAAGACGCCAGCGGCGAACCTAACGGCGTCATTCGCGAGCGCAACGATCTCTACACACACCTGGTCCCGCGCGACAAGCCAGCCGACGTGCGCGACAGCTTGTTCCAGGACGTGCACCGCCAGCTCAGGCTAGGAATCACCAGCGTGATTGAGGCCGGCTCTTTCGTGGATCCGAATGTGGTCGGCTCCTACGCCGAGTGGGAAATTTTGTATGCCAAGCACGGCGATAATCTGCCGCGCGCCTCCATTCAGGTTCAGTTTCCGGGCGACGCCAAGACGGGCGAGGCGAAGCTGAAGGAGTTTGGACGCAAGACCGGCGACGGCAACGAACGCCTACGCATCGGTTCCATCGGCGAAATGGCCGCGGACGGCGGTTTCACGGGCCCGACGGCCTGGTCGCTGTACGATTACAAGGGCCAGCCGGGATTTCGCGGCCGCGCTTTTTTCACGCCCGAGCAGATCCACGCCAACATCGAGGCTGGGCACAAACTGGGCTGGCAGTTCGGAATCCACGCCATCGGCGACGCTGCGATTGCGATGACGGTGGACGCCTACGACAAGGTATTGCAAGCCTATCCGCGCGCCGATCACCGCCATTACCTGTGCCACTTCACCGTGCTTCCGCCGGAGCGCACCATGCAGATCATGGCCAAGCAGCACATTCTGATCGCGCAACAACCCAATTTCACTTACAACCTGGAAGGCCGCTACGTGGACGCGTTGGAGGGCACGCGCCTCACCAAGAACAACGCGCTGCAGACTCCCATCAAGCACGGGATCTTCATGGCGTTTGGCAGCGATAATCTGCCCATCGGCCCGCTGGTAGGCTTGTATGCCGCCGTTACGCGCAAGGGTGAAAGCGGCAAGGTTTTTGGACCGGAAGAGGCCGTGAGCATGAAGGACGCGCTTACGATGTACACCCGCGCCGGCGCATTCATTACGCGCGAGGAGCACATCAAGGGCTCGCTCGAACCGGGCAAGCTGGCCGATATGGTGGTCTTCCCCGAAGATCTGCTAACCATTTCGCCCGAAAAGCTGTTGACGATAAAAGTCGACATGACCATCGTCGGCGGACGCGTATTATACGACCGCACCCAGGCTTAGCGGCTTAGCGCGTCAGAATTCCATTCGCAGCGCGAACTGCATGGAGCGCGGCTCCAGTGTGCCCTGAAACTCGCCGAATGTCTGGGGCGATTGCAGGCTCAGGCTGGGATTGGTGAAGTTCGGATGATTGAATGCATTGAAGGCTTCTGCGCGAAATTGTAGCCGCTTGCCTTCCCAAGGCAGATTGAATGTCTTGCTCAGAGCCGCATCCACATTGAAAATCGGCGCTAAACGCACGGCCGCCCGAGTTCCTGCGCCCTCCGGCGGCTGGTCTTCAAAATTATTCGACATGCTGGTGTTCGAGAAAATGCTGGGAATGCCGTTTTGGTCGATGTGTACGCCGCCCGATGGCGTGGGCGTCGTCATCACAGCGAGTGAGCTCAGCCAGTAGTTGGTGTTGTAGGCGAGATCACCTTCCACGGCGCTTGGAAGCGGCGTGCTGTAGCGCCATACGCTGGAGATTTGCCATCCGCCCACCACTTGATCCAGCCAGCCCGGAGCGTTGTGCAGGAACGGCCGGTTCTTGCCGAACGGAAGCGCATACATGAAATTCGCGTTGAAATTGTCCCGTATGTCGAAATCCGAAGATCCGCGGAAGGCGCTCAGATTGTAGATGTCCTGAATGGAAGCGCCCTGTTCTCCGGCTCCCGATTCAGCAGCCGATCCGTTGTCGATGGAATGCGACAAGGTGTAATTGAAGTCAAACTGGAACCCGCTCGAATAGCGGTGCCGGAACGTTACCGTGAGGCCGTGAAAATCGGCTTCGCCGGCGTTCATCCACATGGGCATCGTGCTGCCTTGCTGCGCGAAGAACGTATAGCATCCTGGGACGCTCAAGCACTTGCCGGGGATATACGCGCCGTTGATGCGGTCGGCGGCGTGCAGGCTGTCCAGGAAACTACTTCCGAAAACGCCATACACGCTGTAGAAATAATTCGCCGACGCACTGCCCGGGAAAGTAGAAGTTCTTATATCCGGGCCATACATTATTCACAAACGGCAGATTCGGGACCAGGCCGGGATTGTTCATCACCTCCTGGGCGACCAAGGCCGCGGCATTGTTGTAAGGCACGCCGGCGCCCTTTGCGAGCGTGTTGGCCAGATTGTAGACCATCTGCGCGTTCTGCTGCCAGGTCACGCCGGAGCCAGGATCTTTATAATTTTCGAGCGGCGTGTAGACGTCGCCTTGCATGAGCAGCCGGCGCGACAGCCTGCCCACGTAGCCAACTTCCATCGTGATCTTGCCGGGCAGCTCGCGCGAGTAATCCGCGTTCAAGATGATCGAATAGGGCGTCTTCAGATCGGGCGAAATGCCGAGGAAAGTGCCGGTGATGGCCGCGATGGCGGGAGGAGTGTAGGGAAATCCTCCTGCGGGAGCCGCGGGCAGCGCCGGGTACGTCCCGGTAAAACGCGGCGATGTGCTGAAGCTGTAGGAGTCGGGAAAATTGGTCGGATTGGAAAGGCCCAGAGAGCCGTATTGGTCGTAATTCACAACCAGGTCGTTCCCGAACTGGTCATACGCCAAGGCGCCGCCGACGCGAAACGCGCCCGTCTTGCCGAACAATTTTCCGATGAGCCCGCCCCGATCGGTGGGAGCGTAGGCCAATCCGAATCGCGGCGCGAAGTTCGCATTGTCGGGACTCCACCAGGACGATTTCCCGTTGACCGGGCCGTTCAGCGCATAAGAAAGCGTAAAGTCCGGCATCTGATTCGCCGGAACACCTTGCGACTGCAAACCGTTTCGCTCCGCGAGATATTGATTCAGCGGCACGGTGGTGTCCACTTGAAGCCCGTTGGCTTCATACGGCGGCCGGAAATTTTCGTAACGCAACCCGAAATTCAACGTCAGCTCCCGGCTGACGCGCCAGGCGTCTCCAATGTAGCCCGCATAGGCATGTTCGACGAACGAGCGCGCTTGCGGCGTTCCCTGCGGCAACAGCTCTCCGTTGCGCTTGTATTGATAAGTGACGAAAACGTCGTTCAAGATGCCGAGCAACGTCGCCGAAGCGTTCGTCACCGCGGTTGGATTAGCCAGTTGCAGGTTCGGATTGTTGAGCTTGCCCACCAAATAGTTTTGGACCGAAGTATCGATGTCCTCGCCCAGCCCAATCAGCTCGGTCGCGCCGTACGCATACAGCGGAAATGCATTGGTAAACGTCGACGTGTTGTTTTGGTTCAGCCGGATATTGGCGCCCATCGTGATGGTGTGCTTTCCCTTGGTCCAGGTAGCATCGTCGACGAAATTGTTCAAGGGATTGACGCGCCCTCTGGCCCGCGCGCTCCAGTTCTCTAGCGAGGACAGAGCGGTTGGTTCGAATTGGAATCCCGTTCCTGACACACCCGAGAGGTTTTCATCCAGCCGGGTGAGTCCATAGGTAAACGAGTTGATCAGGGTGGGGCTGAGAATCGCGGTGTAGCGCGCCGACACTCCCTTGTTGTTGTCGCGCTCGATGGATGCGGGTGCTTGCCCCGGAAATTGAGCCAGGATCTGATCGATCGTGTTATCGCCCAGTGTGCCGCGCAGGCTGAGCGTGTGTTTGCCCGCGTCATCGAGCTTGTAGTCGAGCTTGGCCACCAAAGCCATGTCGTTCAAATGATCGGGAGCGTTAAAGCGGTAGCCGCTGAAGTTCAACCCTCCGTCCTGGCCGAATGCGGGATCGTTGCCAGCCGGATATTGGTTCAAAATTTTCTGATACGCAGTATTCAAGCCAATGCCCAAAGGATCGATTTGAGGAAGCTGGGAAGGCCCAATGGTCTGCACGCTGCCATCGGTCAACTGCGCCTGCAGAATGCCCTGCTTGAGCGTCTCCGATGGCACGGCGCGCACCTGAGCCACGCTGCTGGCGTCCACGCGCTGTTCCCAGTTCACGAAATAGAACAGCCGGTCTTTCTTGATGGGACCGCCAATGGAAGCGCCGAATTGGTTGCGCACCAGTTGTTGCACCGGCACGCCGGATTGGTTGTTGAACCAGGTGTTGGCCGAGGTCGCGGTGTTGCGGTTGTATTCATAAAGCGAACCGTGAAGTTGATTGGTTCCGCTCTTGGTGACCAGCACCACTTGCCCGCCGGAAGAACGTCCCTGATCGGCGCCCTGGCCGCCTACCGTAACGCGAAATTCCTGGACGGAATCGAGCGGAATCGGCAGTACGGAATTGAAGCCCGAGTTCACGTTGTAGTTATTTCCGTTCACGCCCTGGTAGGTGGTGCCCGTGGTCGTGTTTTGACTTACCAGGCCGGCGTTCTGATTGTCGTTGACGTCCACGCCGTCCAGCGTGATGTTGTTCTCGTCGCGCCGCGCGCCCAAAACCTCGCCGTTGGTGGTCACCCCGGGCTGCAAGCTGAGCAGTTGTACGACGTTTCTGGTTTCGAGCGGAAGCTCGCGCACTTGCAGCTCTGAAAACGCGTTGCCCACCGAGGCGTCCACGGTGTTGATGGTGGACGCTTCCGCGGCGACGTTGACCGTCTCGGTCGTCTTACCCAATTCCATTCGAAGGTCGAGCGTGGTTGGAGTATTCACCAGCAACTGAACGTCGGTTCGAGTGAGCGCGCTAAAGCCGGGCGCTTCGGCCAGCACTGTGTAGGTGCCTGGGGTAAGCTGCAGGAATTGATATTCGCCGTTCGCGCCGGTTAGCACCGAGCGGTTGAAGCCGGTGTTGGCGGAACTCAACGTTACTTTGGCGTCCGCGATGACCGCGCCCTGAGGATCGGTTATGGTGCCGCGAAGCAGCGTGGTGGACTGTGAAAAACCGCTAAAAGAGCCGGCCACAGCGAGAAATAGGAAAGCCGAAACGTGACGCAAGCCAAGTTGAGTAGGCATGGACACAACCCCTTTTTTCGAAAGTTGAGTCTGCGAGAAACGGGCTCGCTACACGTGTTGGTGCATCGCGATACCGCGACGGGGAGCGTAAGCTCGATACACCAGGACGGCCTACCAACCAGCCAAAGGTCAGTGCGTCAATTATCTGGTAGCGCCTAGCTGCTGTCAATGCGCTGGCTTATAGAAATTTTCTATTAGCTTGTTGGCCCAGGGTGTGGGAGCGGTTCATTCCCCAGCTACGAAAGAGTTAGGGGGCAATTGGCGTCCATCGATTGGGGTCATCGCGCTACGAGCGGGGTCATACTCACACACCTATTTACGATTTTCCTGCACCTGGGCTTCTGGGGACTGGTGATCCTTGGAATGCTGGACTCCTCCTTCCTTTTCCTTCCGCTTGGAAACGATCTGTTGGTGGTGGCGATGGCGGCACGGGCGGGCGGACTACCCAAGGCAATGTTCTACGCGCTCATGGCGGCCATCGGTTCAGTCCTGGGCTGCCTGATCCTGGATGTGGTGGCGCGCAAAGGCGAACAAGCGGGCTTGGAAAAGCACGTACCTAAAAAGCGCCTGGAATTTCTGAAGAAGAAGATCAAGAAAAGGGCCGCCTGGGGTCTGGCCTTGGGCGCGATCATGCCTCCGCCTTTCCCATTTACTCCGTTTGTGGCGGCGGCCGCGGCGATGCAGTATCCCCGCAAAAAACTCCTGAGCGTTATCGCGGTGGCACGTTTTATCCGATTTGCAGCCGAAGCCACGCTGGCCACCTATTTCGGCCGGCACATACTGCGGTTCGCCGCACTGCCGGCCGTGCATTGGTTAATTGTCGGGCTGATCGTTATCTCAGTCGGCGGAAGCGCGTTTTCGATTTATGGCTGGGTCCGGCGCCCGGCGCGCGCCGCGGGTTGATGCGAACCCTAAGAGCCCGCAGCCTTGCCGTACGCCTTCACTGCGCGCTCAATGCTTGGAGCGGCCACGCCGAGATCCTGCGGATTCATGCACGGCCGGGCCGTCAGTTTCGCGTTGAATGCGAGAAACCACGGCTCGGCGATAGCGGGCAGCTGCGATGAATCCTTCATGTCAAAAAAAATGTACGCGGTGCGCTCGCCGTTCTCTTCGGAAAAATAGGCCGCTTCCGGCTTGAGCTCCTCGATAATTTTTTGAATGGTTGTTCCCAACGTGCCGGCTCGCGCCGCTGCATTGCCAGCTTCAACCGGAATGCAAACTCTCAGCATCATACGCATAGTAGTGCCTCCCGAACACCAATTATACTCGACGATAAATCCAGGTCCATTCGGCTCTACTACTCGTCGTCGAAAGCTTCGCTTGCCTCCGCTACTGCGCCAGCGATTCGAGCGCTGGTGATCAACCCCTTCACGTCTTCGGGCGCGCCCAGTCCATCGGAAGCGACCAATGCAAGTGAGGCATTCTGGCGGCGCATGGTTCTGCACACCATGCCAAGCGGCGCCTGCTCGCGCACAACGCAAAAGTCGCGCCGGGCCACCTCGCCCACCTTGGTGCCATGGCAGGCCCGAGATTCCGCGCCATCTTCACGGGACACTAAACCCACTATTCGCCCGTCTTCAGTGACCAAGTACCAAACCGAGGGATCCGCGGCAGGGTGTTTCCGGAACTCCTCCACCGTTTCGCTCGCGGGGACCGTTTCAATCTTGGTATCCATGAGGGACTTGGCCGTACTGGTCATATAAACATTGGTTTGCAGCGCCTCGGGAACCGGGTGCCCGCGTAAAACCAGTTTCCGCGTGTAGATGCTGTCTTTAATAACAGCGCGGCGCACCGCGTAGCTCACGGCCACCGTTAAAGTCATCGGAATGACGACGCGATAATCCAGCGTCATTTCGAAAATCATCACGATGGCGGTTACGGCCGCCGCCGTCGACCCTCCCACTACGCCCGCCATTCCCACTACCGCGAATGCGGCGGGGCTGATATCCAGGCCCGGCGCGAGCGATCTCACGATCATGCCGTAGGCTCCTCCCAAGGTCGCACCCATGAATAGCGCCGGGGAAAATATGCCACCGGATGCTCCTGAGCCTAACGTCAGAGAGGTGGCCAGCAGCTTGAAGCCGAATAGCAAAAACAATAAAACGAACCCAAGGTGCGCGCCGGAAAGGACGTCCTGAATGGTTGCGTAACCGACTCCCTCCACATAGTAATGGCCGTACGTAAGCATGAGCGCATAAAAAATCACGCCCACCAGCAGCATGCCGATGCAGTGCTGCCTGTAATAGCTACCGCGGATGCGGTTCTCGAACACCGATTCAAATGCGTACAGCGTGGCGATGAACAGAGCGGAAACCAGCCCCGTAATGACCCCCAACACCGCGTACGCCAATAACACGAACGGATTGGTCAAGTGAAAGTATGGCGACTCGAATGCCGGTATTACAAAGGCCGGATGCGGACCGAAGGCAATTTGCCCGACGTAGGTGGCCGCTACGGTGGCAATCGTCACGGGTACCAGCGTCCTGACGCTTACTTCGTGAAGCATCAGCTCCAGAGCAAACAATACGCCCCCCACGGGAGTGTTGAACGTGGCGGCGATCCCGCCTCCGGCGCCGGCGGCGATCAGCGTGATCCGTTGCCAGGTGGGTAAGTGCAGAAGGTCGCCGATGGTTGCGCTGAACGCCGAGCCGATTTGAACGATTGGGCCTTCCCTTCCTACCGAACCGCCGCTGCCAATTGAGAGCGCCGAAGCCAAAGATTTGATCACCGCCACGATGGGACGCATTCTGCCCCGGTGGTAATGAATCGCTTCCATGACTTCCGGGACACCGTGTCCTTTAGCTTCGGGCGCGAAGTTCTTCACCAGATAGGCAACCACCAGCGCACCCACGACCGGGACCAAAATCACCAAGGGGCCAAGCGGGCTGGCGGGTGTGTGCACCGTCGCGTTGTAGGAAATCGAAAACTTTCCAAGGAACAGCAGGTTATGAAACACTGCGATCATTCCTCGGAAGAAAACCGCGCCGAATCCGGCGACGATGCCTGTCAGGAGGGCCAGGCCTGAAAAAATCGGCATATTGGCCGGTTTCGCAGGTGGGGCGCTACCTTCGGGCATCGTGGTAACCTGCTGCGCCTGCCATTTTCAAAGTGATCGTTCATGGCGTGGCCATGCACGTTGTAAGGCCAGGCGCACTCTAGGATAATGCGCAGTTTTGATGCCAGATATTCATGTCGTGGTCGATACAATTAAGGCCTATTCGGTGGGGTCGCGGTTGGATTGCGATCAGTCGCAGGATGTCTCAGCGGCAAAATCTACCGCTGCTGGAACATTCGTCAAACTAAGCCGGTCCGGAGCCAGAGTGACCGCGAGGGAGACAAATTGCCCCGTAGAGCGTCGGCGAGGGACATTTTGACCCCTGCCGGTCTTCAGCAACACGCCTGCCGCCTGCATAAAGTACTTATTTTCCAATGATTCCGGGCCTCGGCAACCAACTTGCTCATTATCGGGTGTGACCGAGCAAAAAGGGGGAAACGATATGAAACACGAACTGAAAGAGATGGTCGAGGAGCTTCAGATGGCGTTCAACGAGTCGGTGTGCGAGTCGGACCGCATCGCCGAGGTCTTAGCCGACATCAAGCGCTCGGGTTACGAAGTGGTGCTGGCGCTGGATGTCACCATCGGCGTGACGGCCGGCAAGCAAGAGCACGCTGAGGAAGCGCCCGTAACGCCCGCTGTTCCCGGCCAATTCAGTCTCAACGACGAAGACCGCCTGTTTCTGAGTGGCCTGCATGTCGCGGCCGATTAGCAGCAGCCAGCCCGAACGTCTACTGACGTAAGTTACCCAGCTCGTCCATTCGCGCCAGCCGTCCGATTTTCCGCTACGATAAAGTTTCCCCAAAAGAATGTTTCGCTTTGAGACAGCCGGAGAATCGCATGGAGAGTGCCTGGTCGCGACCCTGACGGGGCTGCCGGCCGGTATTCCGATCTCGCTCGATTTCATCAACCGCCAGCTCTGGCGCCGCCAGCAGGGCTTCGGCCGCGGCGGACGAATGAAGATCGAGACCGATCAAGTCGAAATTGTGGCGGGAGTTCGCCACTCCAAAACCATCGGCTCTCCCATCGCGCTCATCATTCAAAACAAGGACTGGAAGAACTGGACCGAAGTGCTTCCGGTCGAGGACATCGATGGCGCCGAAGACAAGCGCAAGCCGGTAACGCGTCCGCGGCCGGGACACGCCGACCTGGCCGGAAGCATCAAGTACAATCTCGAAGAAGCCCGCTACATTCTGGAACGCGCCAGCGCGCGCGAAACTACCGCACGCGTCGCGGTGGGCGCTTTCGCGAAAACTCTGCTGGCCGAATTCGGCATTGGCGTGCTCAGCCACGTCATCGGTGTCGGCGAAGTCCGCATGACGCGGCCGGCCAGCTGGGAGGAACTGATTGCGCTCAGCGAGAGAAACGAAGTCTTCCTGGACTGTGTCGATACCGAGACCGAAAAGCAGATGAAGGAAGTGGTGGACTGCGCCTATCGCACCGGCGACACCGTGGGCGGCGTTTTTGAAGTGGTGGCGCATAACGTACCAATCGGTCTTGGTTCGCACATCACCTGGGATTCGCGCCTGGATGGACGCCTGGCGCAGGCCATCGTCTCCATGCAGGCGGTCAAGGGTGTTGAGATCGGCTTCGCCGCCGAGGGCGCGGCTTCATTCGGCTCGCGAGTGCAGGACACGATCCACTACAATCGAGAAGAGCGGCGTTTCAGCCGCGGCTCGAATCGCGCCGGGGGTTTGGAAGGCGGCATGACCAACGGCCAGGACGTGCTGGTCCGCGGATTTCTTAAGCCGATTTCCACGCTGCGCCGCCCGCTCGAATCGGTGGATCTGGTTACGCGCGAGCCCGCGCTGGCCGCCTACGAGCGCAGCGACGTCTGTGTCGTTCCGGCGGCCGCCGTGATTGGCGAAGCCATGGTGTCCATCGTGCTCGCGCAGGCGTTCTTGGAAAAATTCGGAGGCGACTCGCTGGATGAAACCCGCCGCAACTTCAACGGCTACCAGGAGCAGGTCAGAAATTACTGATGACGTATCCGATCGTTTTGTACGGCGAGCCAGTGCTCGAAAAGCAGGCCGAAGCTATCATCGAATTCGATACACCCGAGTTGCACAAGCTGGTGGACGACATGTTCGAGTCCATGTACGCGGCCAAAGGCGTGGGCCTGGCGGCGCCGCAGATCGGGATCGCCAAGCGCATCGCGGTGATCGATCTGTCGGTGGCGGAGGACCCCGCGCAGAAAATCGTGCTCATCAATCCCGAGATCATCGGCAAGGAACAATTCCAAACCGGCGAAGAAGGCTGCCTGAGCATCCCCGGCTTCCGCGAGCAAGTGACTCGGCCCGGGAAGGTCACGGTGCGGGCCCAAAATGCCAAGGGCGAGACGTTCGAAACCAGCGGCGAAGAACTGCTGGCGCGCGCGTTCTGCCACGAGATCGATCATCTCAATGGCCGCCTGTACATCGCTCACGTCAGCGCGCTCAAACGCGATTTGATCCGGCGCAAGGTTCGCAAGCTGGTCAAAGCGGGCGAATGGGGTTGATCGCCTCCTCATCATGGATCTGATTTTTCTCGGCACGCCGTCGTTTGCCGTCCCCACGCTGGAGGCTATTGTGGCAGCAGGCCATCGCGTGCTGGCTGTTTTCACTCAGCCTGACCGTCCTAAGGGACGCGGCGGCCAGCTCAACGCATCCTCCGTCAAGGAAGCTGCCCTGCGCCTGGGCCTCGCGGTCCACCAACCCGAGCGCATCCGCCGTCCGGAAATTGTCGAACAACTGCGCGGCCTCAATTCCGAAGCCATGGTCATCGTCGGCTACGGGCAGATCATTCCGCAGTCCATCATCGACATTCCTCCGCGCGGGATTATCAACGTGCACGCGTCCCTGCTACCGAAATATCGCGGCGCGGCTCCCATTCAGTGGGCCATTGCCAATGGCGAAACGCGCACCGGCGTCACCACCATGCGGATCGACGCAGGCCTGGACACCGGCGGCATGCTGCTCAAATGGGAAACGGACATCGGCGCTGAGGAAACCGCGCTGGAACTGAGTCCGCGGCTGGCGCGAGCCGGAGCGGATTTGCTGGTGGAAACTCTGAAAGGCCTAGCCGAGGGAACCATCGCGCCCCAGCCGCAAGACAGCTCCGAGGCCTCGCTCGCGCCCATTCTCAAGAAAGAAGACGGCCAAATCGATTGGAGCTGGCCGGCCCGAAAAATATTCAACCGCACCCGCGGCTTGCTGCCCTGGCCCGGGGCGTACAGTTTTTTCCGCGGGCAGATGTTCCACATCTGGCGAGCGCGAGTCTCGAGCGAAGCTCTCTCGGGCCAGCGTGGCCAGCTTGTATCGGAGAAAAAGCGGCTTATCATCGTGTGCGGCGAGGGCACTACGCTCGAACCGCTCGAAGTGCAAGTCGAGGGACGCAAGCGAATGCCGGTGGAGTCCTTCTTGAACGGCCAGCGGCTGAACGAAAATGAAATGTTAGGAGAAGAGAGCTAAGTGAAGCTGCCCGCCGGCTACCGCTACTCGTCCATCTATGCGGGGATCCGCAAAGTCAAGAAGCCGGATCTCGGTCTGATCGTCTCCGACACCCCTGCCGCGGCCGCGGCCGTTTTCACGCAAAATCGAGTGCAAGCCGCGCCGGTGCGGATTGGCCGGTTTAATTTAGAAAAATCGCGCGGCCGCGTCAGCGCCGTGCTGGTGAACGCGGGCAACGCGAATTGCGCCACGCGCACCGGGGATCGCGTGGCCATCGGCTGCTGCGATGCCGTCGCCAAACATCTCCACGTCGCCGCGGAAGAAGTGTTTCCTGCTTCCACGGGCGTGATCGGAGTTGAGTTGGATGCCAGTCTCATCACCAATGCGCTGCCCGCGCTGATCAAAGGACTAAAGCCCAACCGGTTCGAGGATGTTGCGAGCGCCATCCTCACCACCGACACGCGCAGCAAGACCGCGCACGCCCAGGTGCGGCTCAAACGCGGAGCGATTCACATCGCGGGCATGACCAAGGGCGCGGGCATGATCCAACCCAACATGGCGACCACGCTGGGCTTCGTGATGCTGGATGCGGCTATTCCAGCCACGGCTCTTTCACCGATGCTTTCGAACGCCATCGGCCGCAGCTACAACCGCATCAGCGTCGACGGCGATACGTCCACCAACGACACCATGCTGGTTCTCGCCAACGGCGCGGCGAAGCTTCAGCCCAGCGCAAAGGAGCTGAAAAAAATCGAAGAGGCGTTGACCGAAGTCATGGAAGATCTGGCCCGCCAGATCGTGCGCGATGGGGAAGGCGCACGCAAGCTGGTTACGATTGATGTGAGCGGCGCAGCGAACGACGAGGCGGCCGAGCGACTGGCCCGCGCCATCGCCAACTCGCTGCTGGTAAAAACGGCCATCGCCGGCTCCGATCCCAACTGGGGCCGCATTCTTTCGGCGGCCGGCAATGCGGGGGTCGCGTTGGATCCCTCTAAAGTGGACATCGACCTGCAAGACGTGCCGGTTTGCCGCTCGGGCCTGGCCGCCGATTTCTCCGAAGCGGACCTTAAGAAAAAACTGGATGAAACCGAATGCCGCATCCGTGTCGTCCTGCATGGCAGAGGCACGGGCAGCGCGCGATTTTGGACCAGCGACCTCACGGAAAAATATATTGAGATCAATGCCAGCTATCGCACGTAACGTGTTCCTTCTGGCTTGCTGCTTCGCATGCGCGCTCTTGCGCGGCGATTCATCCTCGGATGTGATCGACCTGGTGGGCTCCATGACCGCCGCGCTTACCGAAGTCGACGTCCCTGCATTTATGGAGGCGTTCGACAAAGAGATGCCTGGTTATGACGATTTGAAAAATCAGGTCACGGCGCTGGTGAATCAAGCCGAGGTCACTTCCTCGGTGGAGCCGATTCAAGAAGGAGGCGATGACGTCAAACGCAGCATCGACCTGGATTGGTTCCTCGAAGTGCGTAGCTTGGAAAATGACGGCCCCATCGTCCAACGCCGCCAAGTGGTTCATTGCGAGCTGCGCAAGGAAAACAAGAAGTGGAAGATCGTTGCCCTGAAGCCGATCGATTTCTTCGCGCCCGCCAAGCCCGGAAAATGATCAAGCTGGCAGCCTGGTTCTTCGCCGCAAGCAGTCTGTTTGCCGCGGAACCAAACTTGATGCCTTGGCCAGCGAAACTTGCATCGAGCCAGGGAAGCCTGGTCATCGATCAGAGCTTCCGCGTTGCGCTTACTGGTTACCAGGGGCCGCGATTGCGCGACGCGGCCGAACGTTTCATCGCGCGGCTGTCGCTTGAAACTGGCATGCCGCTGGCCCGCGCGCCGGTGGAAGGCGGCTCACAAGCCACTCTGGTGGTGCACTGCGATCACGCCGGTGAGTCCGTGCAGCAGTTTGGTGAAGACGAAAGTTACCGTTTGGAAGTCACCACGCGCATGGCGCGCCTGGATGCGCCGAATCCATTGGGCATTCTGCGCGGCCTGGAAACCTTTCTGCAACTGGTCGAAACGGGTCCCGCAAGTTTCACAGCCAGCGCTGCCTTGATCGAAGACCATCCCCGCTTCCCCTGGCGCGGCCTGTTGCTGGATGTCTCCCGGCACTGGATGCCCGTTGAAGTGGTCAAGCGCAATCTGGACGGAATGGCCGCAGTGAAACTCGACGTATTTCACTGGCATCTTTCCGACGATCAGGGCTTTCGTGTCCAAAGCCTGCGCTTTCCCAAGCTCCAAGAGCTCGGCTCCGACGGCCTTTTCTACACCCAGGATCAAATCCGCGACGTGATCGCCTACGCGCGCGACCGCGGCATCCGCGTTGTCCCCGAATTCGACATGCCCGGCCACACCAGCAGCTGGCTGGCCGCTTATCCGCAGCTCGGCAGCGGTCCGGGACCGTATGCCATCAGCCGCCTTTGGCCCGCGGCCGACGTCGCGATGGACCCCACGCGCGAGTCCACTTACGAGTTTCTGGACGCGTTCATCGGCGAAATGGCGGGTTTGTTTCCGGATCGTTATTTCCACATCGGAGGCGACGAGGTGAACGGCCATGAATGGCAGGTCAACCCGTCCATCCGCGACTTCATGCGCGAGCATAACCTTCAGGACGATCATGCACTCCAGGCTTACTTCAACCAGCGCGTTGAAGTCATCGTCGCCAAATACGGAAAGCGTATGGAAGGCTGGGACGAGATCCTAGACACCAATCTGCCGAAAGATATTGTGATCCAATCCTGGCGCGGCCAGAAATCGCTGGCGCAAGCCGCGCAGTTGGGCTACTCGGCCATCCTATCTTCCGGCTACTACCTGGACCACATAGAGCCGGCGTCAACAATGTATGCCGTCGATCCTCTGGAACGCGACTCCGCCACCCTAACGCCGGAAGAAAAATCGCGCATTCTGGGCGGCGAGGCTGCCATGTGGGCCGAATTCGTCGACGCTGAAAATGTCGATTCGCGAATCTGGCCGCGCACTGCCGCCATCGCCGAGCGCCTGTGGTCTCCGGAAAACGTTAAGGACGTCGCTTCGATGTACCGGCGCCTGGATGTGGTCAGCCGCAATCTGGATTGGCTCGGCCTAACTCACCATTCCAGTTACTACCTGATGCTGCAGCGTCTCGCCGGCGGCCAGTCGATCGGCGCGCTCAAGACGCTGGCCGATGTGCTTGAACCCGCCACCCTCGGCCAGCGCGCGCGAGCAGGTAAATATACGCAAGACACGCCTCTCAATCGGCTAGTGGATGCGGTACGTCCGGAAAGCCAGACCGCCCGCGAATTCTCGACGCTGGTGGATCGAATGGATCGCGTGCAACTTCGGGCCTGGCTGACGCTCTGGCGCGACAACGGCGCCAAAGTGCGGCCACTGCTCGAAAATTCGTTTCTGCTGAAGGAAGATATTCCGGTTTCTGAGAATTTGAGCCGCCTGGGTTCGATTGGCTTGCAAGCGCTCGAATTTGTCGATCGCCACCGGCGTCCGCCGGCGAGATGGGTAGCGCAACAGCGGGCATTCATCCAGGATGCGAGCAAAATCCACGCCGAATTGCGGCTGGCGGTGGCGTCGCCGGTCCAGAAATTAATTGAAAAAGCGGGCCGATAATTCCCGATCGCCGATTCAAAAGTGGTTGCAATTTAAAGTAACCGCGCATATACTAAGGCATCCCACCTGCGTGGAGCCTCCACGCCCGTCGGTTTTCGTCCGGGATCCACGAAACAATCTGCGCACCAGGAGTATATCAATGTCCCATTCCAACCCTCTCAACATCAAGCTCGATTCGGATTCGAACTACCAGCTCAGTTGCGTCGCCAACGGGCAATCGCATCAACGCGTTACTATCACGCAAAATGGAAAAACGCTGGCCACTTTTTCGGGCTCCGGCGATGGCACGCAGATGAAACAGCAAGACGGTTCAACTACCTGCTCGGGCGCAACCAGGCAAGCCACGCAGCTCGCGCTGCTTCTTCAACACAGCAATAGCGGGCCGAACGGGCCATTCCAAAACTCGAACATAAATATCGACTCTACGGCCGGCATTGTAACCACCATCGGGTCGGAAGATTCCAACGCCAACAATCTCAATGGCACCGTGCTGACGCTGGTCGTCACCACTGTAGCCGCTGTGAGCGCCGGGCACTGAGGCCGAAGCATCGCACCGGTCATTCCAGGCCCCGCCGCACGCTCGTCGGCCGCAAGAAAACCGAGCCGGCCATCTTCGCGGAAGTGTTTGACCCTGCTTCCGGTGTATAAGTGAAGCATGCCGATTCGGTTTTTCTGCATCTTATTGCTGATTCTTACAGGCTGTCTCGGACACCGGCCGGTGGTCGAAGATCTTTCCGGCCAAGAGGATTTCTCTCTCTTCCGGCTGCAGTTCATGCATGGGACGCGCGACGGCGATCGTCTGGCGGCGGAAGCTTTGATCAGCGATAGCTCCTCGTCGTTGACCATGGATATGCATTTTGCGATTGGTTCGCCGACCAAACTAGAGTCGGGAGTCTGGCACTGGATTCGCAACAACCAAAATGCCAGCGGCGACGTTTCAGCCCGGTCAGTCACTTTCTTGGGCGGCCAGGATGGACCGCCGAGCATCGGGGGGTCCTTCGACCTGTTGAATCCGGACGGCCTGCGCGTCTATCGCGTGAACATTCCGGTCACGGAATTGAAGCGCTAACGAGCAGGCGCGCGCACCAGCGCCGCCAGTTGATCTAGTTCCTCCAGGCTTAAATCGGAGACCAGCCACTCGGTAGAACCTGTTGCGGTCCAGTGAACGAGAGAGTAGCCTTCGAGCTTGCTGGTTCCCGCAGACCCGGGCGGTGCGGCGGAAGGCCAGCAGTACAAGTCGATCAGGTGCCGGTTGCGCTTATAGACTAGCACCGCGACGGTGCGTCCTGAGATGGAATCCAGCCGCGAGCCAACCAGCGGGAACCCCTGCGCGGCGAAATCTTCCACGGGCGGCGAGAAACTGAGTTTTCCGCTGAACCACGCCTTCAACGTTTGGGGATCCGACGATTCGATATCGGTCAAATGACCGGGCAGGAGGGCTCGCAAATGGCTGTCCAAGAGTTCCTGTGCAATTAAGCCGTCGGAGGATGAAATTCGCCCCATCGGGAGCTTGCCCACGACAAAGATGGCGAGCAAAGCTCCCGCGGCGACGGCGACCCAAGGCCAGCGGTACGTGTAGGGGCGCCCGCCTGCGCTGGCATCGCCGGCCAATGCCCGCCCAGCCCGCGCCTCATCACCGCTCATGCCGCACCTTCGCGCACCGCGGTCGGTGGGCACTCGTTGATGCCACGGCTAAACCGGTTCGACTAACAATTTCAGCCCGGTAACCGCCTTCACGCGCACTCGAGCGCCGGCCGGGATATTGGTGGACGCCACTGCGTCCCAATATTCGCCATGCACCAGGATCTGGCCTTCGGGCTCGAGTGGCGTGCGGCTGACGCCCACTTCGCCGATCATGCCGCTCGCGCCGGTAAGGACCTTGTTGCGCTTGGCGCGCACCACGATGGCCACCAGAAACATGGTGATGAGCGCGAACGGAACCGACACCAGGATCGCGGTAAACAGATGGATGCGCACTTCCGGCGGGCCGTTCACCAGCAGCAGCGCACCCAGGATCATCGAGATCGTTCCCCCGATGCCGAGCACACCATGCGAGGTGAACTTGGCCTCCAGCACAAACAAGCTCACCGCGAGCAGCAGCAGCGCCACCCCCACCCAGTTGATGGGAAGGATGGAGAGCGAAGAAAGTCCCAGCAGAAACAGTATGCCGCCCAGAACTCCGGCGAAGATCAGTCCCGGCGAAGTGAATTCAACGTAGATTCCAAGCGCACCCAGCACCAGCAGAATGAAGCCGATGTTGGGATCGGCGATAGCCGCCATCAAGCGCTCGCGCGCGGTTTCTCGAGCCTCCTCTACCGTGACCGATCCTAAATGCAGGACCTGTTGCCGGCCATCCCAGCGCGTGATTTCGCGCCCGTTCAATTGCTTGAAAAGCTGGTCCTGGTTGGGGGCGATGATCTCGATCAGCTTTTGATCCAGGGCTTCTTTCTCCGTGAACGCCTTGGCATCGCGGATGGCCTGTTCGGCGGCTTGGCTGTTGCGGCCGCGGCGCGCGGTTAAGCTGCGCAGCAGAGCGGCGGCATCGTTTTCAACTTTCTTTCGCATCACGTCGTCCATTTGCCCGGTGAGAAGCACCGGCGAAGCCGCCCCAGTATTAGTGCCAGGTGACATGGCGGCGACATCGCCCGCCTCGAGCAGGAAAAAACCGGCCGAGGCCGCCCGCGCTCCGCTGGGCGTTACGTAGGTAATCACCGGGACCGGCGATGCGGAAAGCTCCTGGATGATCTGGCGGGTGGCGTCCAGCAGGCCGCCTGGCGTGTCCAACAGCACCAGCAGCAGCTCAGCATGTTCGTTCTGCGCTTGCGCGATGGCGTCCTTGACGATGTCCACCGTTATAGGGTGGATCACTCCATCGATCGGCAGAGCAATTACCTTCTCTTGGGCGCGCATAAATGGCGCCAGCAAGGCCAGTAATGCAAATAGAGCCGCCTTTTGCAAGCACATTCAATATAGCTGGATTCTTCGGGTCTTGGCGAGGCAGGGATTATCCGGCGCGGGACGGCCACGCAAGCGGCACGCGCGTGCGGGGTGAGCTAGACTATTCGGACGAAACCTATAAGACCTGGCGGCGCCGCTGCTGAAGCTTGCGCAGAACGCCAATCGCCAAGCCAGCCATAAGCAGTGCGATCGCGGAGTAACGAGGCTCCGGGGTCGGATCCAGTGTTGTTAGAGGAGTGCCATTAGCCAGGTCCGACTTGACGACTTCGCTATCCACCGGCGTGTCGGAGATCGAGCTATCCGGAGAAAGGATGCTCGGTGTAGGGTCACTCGAGGATGGATCTGCAGGCGTTGAGGGGTTAATCGAGCCGGTCCCCGGTTCGCTGCCCCCGAAATTATTGGTTGCCTGATTACTGGAGGGTTGTTTCGTCGCGGATTTTGGCGTGAAGACCTGGTAATAGCTGATATTCCTGAATGAAATATCGGCGTCGGAGGCATCCTGCGAACCGTAGAAATTCATCTCGATGCCTTCGATTCCATTGATTTGGTCCAGCATGTTCGCGCTCATGCAAAGCTCACTGGTGAGAGACAACTGTACCTCGGTGCATGAAGAGAGGCCGTTAGCACGCGCTGAAATTGCCATCGCGAGGCAGATCACGAGAGACAACGCCCCTAGGATTCGCGGAGTAACATCCGTGCAACGTGCTAAAGGCCGTGGCCGGGCGGATTGAGCGTGATTACGCGGTTTCATTTGCTCGTGAGACGCCTCGAAATCGCGGTCCATATCGGGCGTGACATCAAATTGAGTACGAGTACGGTAATGCGATAAAGCCTAGCGAAAGCGTACAATCAGGGGCGAGAATGCGCTGGAAAAAGGTAGCCGCGATCATTGGTGTCTTAGCGATTGTTCGATGCCGGATGGCTGCCGGCGCAAAGCGACTATACCGTGCGCATAGAGCAATGGCGTGTCCGGCACGAAGCCGAGTTGAAGGCCAAAGATGGTTGGCTGGCGGTGGCAGGTCTGTTCTGGCTTAAGGACGGCGCAAACTCGGCCGGTTCGGATCGCTCCAACGCTATCAAGTTGCCGAGTGGGCCGGCCAGAGCCGGCGTCTTTGAATTTCATGCCGGCGCGACCACGTTTAGACCGTCGGATGGCGTCACCGCTTTTCTAAATGGCAAAGCGGCGGGCTCGGCCGTTCAACTCAGGTCCGATGCGGATGGTTCAGCCGATCGGCTGCAGATCGGCGGCCTGTCCATGTCCGCTATCCAGCGAGGTACCCGTTATGGGGTTCGTCTCTGGGACCCGGCCAGCCCGGCGCGCCAGCATTTCAACGGGCTGCATTGGTTTCCGGTGAATGAAAAATACCGTGTCATAGCTCGTTTCGTGGCGTACGGGAAGCCAAAGATGATCCCGATTACGAATGTTCTGGGCGACACCGAACCCGAAGCCAGCCCGGGCTACGTCGAGTTCACGCTTAACGGGCAACGGCTGCGGCTAGAGCCGGTGACCGAGGACCAGCAACTGTTCTTCATCTTTCGCGATCTAACTGCGGGCCGTGAGACCTACCCGGCCGGGCGGTTCCTCTACACTTCGGCTCCCAAGAACGGCGAAGTAGAGCTGGACTTCAACAAAGCCGAGAACCCACCCTGCGCCTTCACTCCCTACGCCACCTGTCCGCTGCCGCCCAAACAGAATCGTCTAGCGGTGCGGATTGCGGCCGGAGAGCTGAATTATGGCGGGCGTTAATTCAAATCGTTCGGATTCGGACAAAGGAAAAACCCCATGAGCACTTTGCACATTCCGCCGATCTCCCCTGGGGATCCGTTATTAGTGAGTCTGGTGAGCCTCACTCTCAGGACTCATACCATTGATGACGACAAAGATCATGACACGGGCATCTACGTTGATGTCAACGGCAACTCCGGGAAAACAATAGCGCATGTCGCGGACGCACAAAGCAGCGACAATGACTCTACCCACTACAACGATGGAAGCATACATTCATTTCATTTTTCCCCGGTAAATGATCACATCCTAAAAGACGAGTGCACGAACTTCAAATGGAGAATGGGAATAAAAGCATCGGGCGGAATTGACGTCACAATCGAGGTTCAAGGAGTAGGCGGCACACTCCATCATGGAAATGACAGATGGACCTTTGACGCGTGGCTTACTCTTAGATTTTCCGACGGTACGTCGCTGACCACTAATAAGCTAGGTCAGATCCTGGAGAGCCATAATGGAAAGCTGGTGTGGGACGACTTTAATTGATAAATGTGATCGGCCGCTGCACCCGGTTATACGCCGCGCCGGTTTCCCCACAGGTCGATATGCAGGCGCGGAGTGAAACGGAATCCTTCGCGCTTGGCGGCTTCGGCCAACCACCGTCCGCGCTCGGCGAGTACGGCCGAATCAATGCCTTCCGGCATTAGCAGCACGCGGCCCTTTGCGGCGCCGATTTCGTCGACGATCGCGCGCACCTGGGCCAGATCGCTGTCTTCCACGACGACGAATTTCAGTTGATACGAATAAAGCTGGATCAAACGTTTGAGAATTTCCGGCTGGTAACGGAGACGATCGTGCTGTTGGGCCCAGCGTCCGCCCTCGCGAACGTGCGGAGTTGAATTGGCCAGCTTGGGGCTGATGCTCATCAAATCGCAGTGCACGTGCGTATCCACCGTACCGGCCGTTTCGATGGTGACGTGCTGGGTTAGCCGGTGCGTCAGTTCGTCGATTTCAGGCGCAATCATCGGCTCGCCGCCAGTAATGACGACATGCGATGCGCCGTAGCGATTCACTTCCTCGACGATGAAATCGAGCGAGCGCTCCTCGCCCTCGGGCGCCCAGGAAGTGTACGGCGTGTCGCACCAGGCGCATCGAAGATTGCAACCGCTAGTGCGAACGAAGACGGATGGCACACCGATGAGCGCGCCCTCGCCCTGAATGGAATAGAAAATTTCAGCGATTTTCACTGTTATACCCGATCGGATCTGTGAGACCGGCCTGCGCGAAGCCCGCCAGACGCAAACGGCAGGAGTCGCATCGGCCGCACGCGCGGCCAGATTCATCTGGATCGTAGCAACTATGGGTCAGGCGGAAATCCACGCCCAGTTCGGCGCCTAATTTGATGATGTCGCATTTCGATAACTGGATCAAAGGCGTGTGGATGTGAACTTGAGTTAGTCCCTGCACGCCGGCTTTGGTGGCGAGGTTGGCCAGGTGCTCGAAGGCCTCGATGAACCCGGGCCGGCAATCGGGATATCCGGAGTAATCGATGGCGTTGACGCCGATGAAAATGTCGGATGCTTCGAGAACCTCGGCCCAAGCCAGTGCGAGCGACAGAAAGACGGTGTTGCGGGCCGGAACATAGGTGATGGGAATGCCGGTACTGAGGCCGGACTTGGGCACGTCGATATCGGCCGTCAACGCGGAGCCTCCGAACAGGCGCAGGTCGATGGGGACCACCAGGTGGCGCACTGCGCCCAGGCTTTCGGCCACACGCGCCGCAGCCCCGAGCTCAGCGTGATGACGCTGGCCGTAGTCGAAACTCAGGGCGTAGCAGCGGAAGCCATCTCGCCGGGCCACCGCCATGGTGGTGGCCGAATCAAGCCCGCCGCTCAACAAACAAATCGCTGGTTTCATGTTGCAGCCGGGATCTTCAATTATACGAGGCGCGGCTTGGCGGGGTCGAGAGAGGAATTATTCCCGAACGTGGATGAAAAAATCGGCCAAGTCGTCTATACTGGACTTGCCCACTAGAAGCAGCACGATTTCGACCAGTATGAGGATCATAAATGGTCCTCCTTTCTGCTCCTGATGTGGAAGGTCCGGCCTACTCTTGACGAATAGCCGGGCTTTCCCGTTTGGAGCTCTAGTACTCCTCGCAGGAACCCACTCTTCCACGGAACAAAAAGATCGTTCGAAGCCAATTAGTGGCTTGTGGGGGGCGTTTGCTCTCTTGAAGTTTCGGGAGCGCTATACAAGAGCAACCTGCTCTTCAGTTGGCTCCGCTCAACAATACCAGGGCTCATCCATGTAAGGGATGGTGGCGCGTGGCAGCAGGTCGAAATTGTCGGGCAGGGGCTGCTCGCTCGCCAGATGCCACATCTTCTCGAAAAGGTCGCGGCGCGATCCAGGTTGGGCGGCCAGCTTCAGAGCTTGCTCGGCGAGCCGATCAACGGTCGCGTCCGGATGTCTCCAGCGATGCAATAGAGCCGGTTCGTCAAAACCGGTGACGACGGCTCGCACGTCCTCGAGTTCCAGCAAGCGCGAGCCGTTCGGAATCAGGAGGCGCAGGGCGAGTTGGATGGGCGCGACGTTTTCGACCAGGTCCTGTTCCAGAAGAACCGCCAGCAGTTCCCGATATGATTCGCGCGTGGTCCACGGCGTGAAAGGAATGAAGGTGGGCGCGAGCGCGAGTCCCGCGGCTCGGAAATGCCGGACGACCTCCAGAAAATCGGCTCGGGTGTGACCTTTTTCCAGCTTCTCAAGAACCGCATCATCCACCGACTCGACCGCGCTGGTCACAAACAGGCAGCCGGTTTCCTTTAAGCGCGGCACCAGTTCGCGCTGCTTTTGCAAGTGCTCAATTTTGATGGTGGCGTCGTACGTCAGACTTGGAAACTCTTGATGCAGTGCTTCCACGATACGCATGGCGTGCGTGGGGCCGTTGAAAAAATCCGGATCGCCGAAGGAGATATGCTCGGCTCCCGCTGACACCTGCTGCCGAATGTCTTCTAGTACCACCTCCGGTTGAACGATCCGAAATGAGCCTCGATAGACCGGCACGACGGGACAATGCCGGCACAAATGCTTGCAACCCCGGCTGGCTTCGGTGTAACCGGAGCGCTTGGTGTTGCCGTTGACGCGCAGCTGGGCGTATTGTTCGAGCGGCGGCAAGCTGCCGCGCGAGGGCGTCTGGAATTGCAAGCGGTCAAGCGAAATGATAGGCTCGGGCGACGGCCGCGAGCCTTGCGCCAGTTGGTCCGCCAGAGCCAGCAAGCCAGGTTCGAACTCGCCCCCCAGGATCGTCTGGACGCCCAGTTTACTCAAATAAATTTCGTTCAATGGCGCATACAGGCCGTAGCAGCAGAGATGCGCGGCTGGATTGAGTTTGCGAATCTTATCGATGACGCGTACGGCCAGGCGCGTCGCGGTATGCATCGGAAGATAAAGCGCGATGAGCCCGGCGCTCGGTACCGCTTCCTCTGGCAGCGCATCGATGGAAAGATCGGCGCAAGTCACCTCATGCCCGCTGGACGTGAGCCACGCGGCCGGCGATGCGAGACCAAACGGCTGCCGTCCCAGCTCGTAGGTCGAGATCAGGAGAACGTTCATTCGATCCACCCTCATTATCCTGCGAGCGGCGACCCAGTGTGATAGACTTGCCCCAACGTACAGGAGGGCTTGACCGTATGCACTCGACCCCCGCGATCCGGAGAAAGTTCGTCTTGGGATTGCTCCTGGCACTGCCGCTGGCGGCCGGAACGATCCGCATCATTCAGACCAACAGCGCGGGCGACGATGTGGACGTGATCGATCCTGCCATCAACAAGGTAGTGGGTGTGATCCACGGCATTGAGGTCAATCACGGCGCCACTTATGCTCCCGATGGCAGCCGCTATTACATCACCAACGAAGCCGAGAGCACGCTCGATGTCGTGGATGCGAAGACGCTCAAAGTCATTCACAACCTTCCGCTAACCGGGCATCCCAACAACGTGACCATTACCAAGGATGGCAAAAAAGTCTACGTCGCGATCGCCATTCAGCCGGGCTTTGTAGACGTGTTTGACACGGCTAGTCTGGAGAAAATCAAGAGCATTCCCATCCAAGGCGCCGTCCACAACGTGTTTACGACGCCGGATGGCAAGTACATCGTCGCGGGATCGGTGGTTGGCAAAACGCTGACGGTTATCGATCCCCAGACGGACGAGGCGGTCTGGTCGATGAAATTTGAAAACGGCGTGCGCCCAATCGCTTTCGAGACCAACGCCGATGGATCCACCAAGCGGATGTACGTCCAGATTTCCGAATTACACGGCTTCGCGGTGGTGGATTTCGCCACGCACCAGGAGATCAATCGGATCAAGCTGCCCGACCCTCCCGGCGAGACCAAGAATCTGGAAGGGATTCAAGGCGCGCCGTCACACGGCATCGGCCTCACTCCCGGTGGAAACACGCTCTGGGCCACCAGCAAGTGGTATGGCTACGCTTTCGAGTATTCGTTGCCGGATTTGAAGCTCATGAAGAGCATCAAAGTGGGCATGGATCCGGAGTGGTTGACGTTCACGCCCGATGGCAAGTCCATGTATGTCGCCTGCGCCGGTTCGAACTGGGTCGCGGTCGTCGACGTGGCCGCGCAAAAGGTGGTGGCGCACATCCCGGTAGGACAGGTTCCGAAGCGCAATATCACGGCTGTCACGCCGTAATCCGGCGCTGAGGCGTTATCGCGAACTTGCGGTCAGCTTCTGGCCGTGCGCCCATTCGTCCAGAATCTTCCATTCCGCCGCGTCCTTGGAGTCCCAATGCTTGCCGCCGGGATGAAAGTGAACGCCACCGGCCGCCTGGGCTAACGGTTCCCGCAGCAATAAGCTATCCTCGGGCTCGCTGACGTTAACCATGGCCGACGCCGCTCGGAAATTCTTGCGTGACTGCTCTTCGTTCCACGTGGCGGCGCCGGGCGAGAGACGCTGCAGCCGGAAGGGCGTGCCAGTGGAGTGGCAAACGTAGCAACGGGCGTGCCCCTCGCGCTTGGCCAGGAAGATCGGCTGGACCTTGGCCTTGAAAAACTCGTAATCCAGAGGCGAGGCCTCGTTGGAAGCGGGAGGCGCTTGAGGGAAAGCCGCCGCTGCCGCAATTGCTGCTACCAAGACCAGTCGCATGAGGTCGATTCCTTTCCTCACGATTCTACTCTCGGTGGAAAGCATCCGCAAATCGGGCGCTTCGAATACTGCCGGAGCGACCGTTAGGCTTTGGCGAAATACAACGAAGCGGCGCGCTCCAGCTCGGTTTTACTCATGAAGGGAGGCCGGCCTTCATACTTGCCGATGGACACCAAAATATTGCAGATGTCGCTCGGATAGCAGGCTCGCAGCTCCGTGCGGCCTTCGCGCAGGCATAGTTTGCGCATATACTCGGCGCTGTCGGGCTCGTAAGGAATATTGGTCTTCCCAACCACGCGATGGAAGATCTGATCGAAAACTTTCTCATCCACAGCCTCGACCAGAATCTTGTTGTGTATGCGTCTCAGGAACGCTTCGTCCGCCAGATCGGTTGGTTCCAGGTTGGTGGAAAAAACCACCATCAGCTCGAAGGGGATCTGGAACTTCACGCCGTAGCGCAGCATCAGGTAATCCACACGCCGGTCCAGCGGGACGATCCAGCGGTTCAGCAGGTCGCGCGGCGACATTAATTGCCGGCCGAAATCGTCGATGATGAAGATGCCGTTGTTGGCCTTCATTTGCAGCGGCGCCGCATAAATTCCCGAAGCTTCATCCAGGCGCAACTCGAGCATGCTGGGAATCAGCTCGCCGCCCACTACGATGCAGGGGCGCTTGCACAGAACCCAGCGCGGATCCATGTCGGGATCGTCGAATTCCAGCTTCTGGTGCACAACCGGGTCATACAAGCTGATGATCTGCGAATCCACTTCCACCGCGTAGGGCAGCAGGATGGCGTCCTGATAGACGCGCAACATGCGTTCCGCCAGGCTGGTTTTGCCGTTTC
>CAVXJU010000012.1:0-89838 GCA_963761935.1 Terriglobia bacterium
TGCTTGACGGATTGTTGGAGCGGCCACGGAATCAGCAGCGGCAGCAGAATGGCGGGCGAGCTGCGCCGCGCCCGGGAAGTCCGCTCAACATTGATGGGCTTCCAATCTGGAAGCCGCCGTACGGGCGTGTCACCGCATACGATATGAACAAGGGCACTATTGTTTGGATGGCGGCCAACGGCGACGGACCGCGGAATCATCCGCTGTTGAAAGGCCTCAACCTGCCGCCGCTGGGCAATATCGGACGGCCGGCGCCGATGCTGACCAAGACGCTGCTTTTCGTCGGCGACGCGAGCGATGCCGTGATGGGTCAGGCCGGAATTTCTGGTCCGGCTAAACTGCGGGCCTTCGATAAGGCTACTGGAAAGGTCATCGCGGAGCTGGATCTGCCGGTCGGTGCAACCGGCGGACCGATGACTTATATGGACAACGGCAAGCAGTACATTGTTGTTCCGGTCGGCGGAAGAAGCTACGGCGGGGGATGGATCGCATACGCGCTGCCTTAATCGCGGCGTGTTCGGGCGGCCTGCTGTTTTTGGCGGCCATTGCATCCGGACAATCCGCGGGCTCGGGCGTATTTTCCGCTGAGCAAGCCAAACACGGCGAGACCATCGTTCGCGAAAAATGCGGCGCATGCCATGGTAACGACCTGGATGGCGGACAAGAAGCGCCGCCCTTGAAAGGCGATGCCTTCTGGTCGGAATGGGATCAGCAGACCGCGCGCTCGCTCTATAGCCGCATCATCAGCACGATGCCTCCGGACGGCCCTGGGACTCTGGATCCGAAAGATGTCATCGATATCGTCGCGTTTGTAGTTCATGAGAACGGCGTGCCGCAGGGTAAGGCGGTCGAGAGCGCCAACGAGCTGAACAGCATCAAGCTGCAACGTCCGAAGTAGTTTTATGAAATATCTGATCTGCCTGGTTGCGGCAACGCTTGGTCTCGGGCTTTTGCAGGCCCAAACGGCAGACCTGCTGATTCTCAACGCGAAGGTCTACACCGCCGACGGCAGCGGCAAATTCCAGGAAGCGGTCGCGATTCGCGGTAATCGTATTCTGCGCGTGGGGCGGACGCAGGAAATCTCGGCTTTACGAGGCCCCAAGACACAGGTGATCGATGCGCAGGGCGCCGCGGTGGTGCCGGGGTTCAACGATATTCACGTCCATCTTCTGTCCGGCGGGCTCGCGCTCGACAACGTGAGGCTGCAAGGCGCGCGAACGATCGAGGAAGTTCAATCCCGCATCAAATCATTCGCGGACGCGCATCCGGAGCGCGCGTGGATCCAAGGCAGTGGCTGGGGGTACGGGCCCTTTCCCGGAAGCATGCCGACTCGACAGCAATTGGACGCTGCGGTGTCCGATCGCCCGGCGGTGATGCGCTGCTTTGATGGGCACAGTGTCTGGGTTAACTCCAAGGCGCTGGCGCTGGCGAAAATCACCAAGGAGACGCCCGATCCACCCAACGGCTTCATCGTGCGCGATCCGAAAACCGGCGAGCCTACTGGGCTGCTGAAGGAAACTCCGGCGACGGCCCTGATCTACAACATCGTTCCTAAGGCCACGCGCGACGATCAGCGTCGGGCGTTGAAGGCGGCGTCGGATGAAGCTCTGCGCTATGGCGTGACCAGCGTGACGGAAGCCGCCGGCAGTCCCGAAGAACTGGATGTTTTTCAGGACGCGCAACGGTCCGGAAATTTGGCGCTGCGCGTTAATTACGCGCTGCTGGTGACGCCGGGGTTCAGCGAGAAAGACGCCGATCGGTTTGACCAGGTCTGGAAAACTCATCCGGCTACTCCGTTCCTGAAAACTGGCGTGCTCAAAATGTTCCAGGACGGCGTCATCGAGACCAACACCGCTTTCATGCTGGCCAATTACAGCAATATCCCATCGCGCGGCAAGCCCAACTACACGGTGGAGGATTTCCATCGCATCCTGCAAATGATGGACAAGCGCGGCTGGCAATTCATGATCCACTCACTCGGTGACGGCGCGGTGCGTATGACGCTGGATGGATACGAATACATCGCTAAAGTGGATCCGATGCCGGCGCGCGGACGCCGCAATCGCGTCGAGCATATCGAGACTATCGATCCGGCCGATATTCCGCGCTTCGGAAAATTGGGGGTGATCGCGTCCATGCATCCTGGAGGCGGATTCTTTGTAGTAAATCGCAACGCACGCAACGGCGCGCTGCCGGCCGGCGCGATGGGTGTCTGGGCCAGGAATCTTGGGCCGGAACGCGCCGCGCGCGGAGGAATGTGGAAGAGTATTTCGGACGCCGGCGGGATGGTGGTTTTCGGCAGCGATTGGTTTGTCGCTTCCATGGATGCCATGGGACGCATCTTCAGCATCACTCACCGCGGTCCGCGACCAGGCGGGACCGATCAGCGCCTGTCGCTCAATCAAGCCATCGACGATTACACGCGCAACTGCGCCTATGCGACATTCGATGAAAAGCAAAAGGGAACGCTGGCTCCCGGCATGCTTGCGGACGTGGTTGTGCTCGCCACCGACGTCTTCTCGCATGAGCCAACCAAGCGGGAAGATATCGCGGTCAGGACCACCATACTCGATGGCAAAGTTGTCTACCAGTCCCACGCTCAATAAGGACGAGGTAGATCACTGGGCTTGCTTGACGTAGTTAGCAACCTGTTTCATGGTCGCGAACCAAACTCCGGGCTTGGACTGAATATAGGATAAAAGCCGATCCAGTTGCACGATTCGCGATCGGCGCCCGCCGACATGCGGGTGCTGGGTCAGGATAAATAGTGTCCGCTCCTGGAGGGCCATGTCAAATTCGGCCTTGTAAATGGCGAAGACGGCGTCGGGGGAGGGAAGCGATCCGTTGGCGGTTTCTCCATAGTAAGGATAGTCGTTATCGATTTCGCTGATCGGAAGTTCGACCACGCCGCTGGGCTGCCCGTTCGAAACAATCTCGTAGGGTTCATCGGCGGCAAGCAGACTGCTGTCGTACAAGAGGCCCGCTTTCCGAATCAAGTCGAGGGTATGAGGACTGAAGCCGGAGCCCGGCGCGCGTACTCCAACCGGGGGCTCTCCCACGGCTTTAGTGAGATATTCGATATCGCGCGTGAGCAAACGCTGTTCTTCGGCGGCATCCCCAATGCCAGGCCAGAACTCGTGGACCCATCCATGCACCCCGATTTCGTGGCGGTGCCGGGAGACGATGGCAGGAACCATTTCCGGATGCAGCATGCTGCTCATGGCGGGCATGAAGAACGTCGCTGGGATGTTGTGCCGGTCGAGCAGAGCCAGGATTCTTGGCAGCGCGGTGGTTGCGCCGTATTCGCCGACCGACAAAGGCACCGGCAATGGATTGGCCCTTTGCAACAATTCATTGTCGACATCGAACGTGATGCAAACGGCGACTTGGGCGCCATTAGGCCAGACCTTGGGTGTCAGCTTTCTTCCGACTCTGGCGGTGCCAACGGCACGGCGGATTTGGTCCTCGGTCGAATCGGGCGTAATCGGATTGACGGCGCTCGCGGTTTGATTTGGGACGGAAGTTTTGGCGCGGCAACTCGCCAGGAATATGAGGGGCGTTAAAGCGAGCGCGAAAGCTGCGAGAGCGCGGGGGCTCGGGCGAAGCGTACCACAAGGGCTGTACATTCGATCAATTTTACATGGCAGAAGAGAACCAGCGAGCCGCCGGCAAGAAGTGAATTGATGAAAGGGTGGTTGCGGGGGATGGATTTGAACCACCGCCCTTTGGGTTATGAGTTCGCCGGGCGCTGGTAACTAACAGAAAACCAAAGGCACGATTGGGGCTCAAAAGGCCTTTTGGAGTTGTAGACCACGGTTATTGTGGTCCTAAAATGGTCCTGGTTCGGGGACCATTTTCCCCAAAGATTCCCCAAAGATTTGCCCTCTACTAAGAACTTCGTGGGACCATTCTAAGGGACCATCGACCTCAGGGACCGTCGGGGCGTTGTTTCTGGTTCGCCCGCGCAACGCGGGTTCACGATAATCTGAAAGAAGGGAGTTCCCCTATGAGCTTGACGATCTCAGAGCAGACCGAAGCCCGCCTGATAGAGGAGGCTCGCAGGCAGGGCATCAGCGTTGACGCGCTGCTGCAGCGGCTAATCGGTGAGCGCGCATCCGCCGTGAGCGCGCGGAAGAAAACTCCTGAACTGCCTGTGTGGCCAGTGGGCGTAATCGGCTCCCTGCACCGTCGCGATATCTACGACGATGTCCCTTGAACCGGGAATCCTCGACGCGAACGTTCTGATCTACGCGGTCGCATCCGAAGCGCCGCAGCACGCGGCCTCACGCGCCCTGCTCGATGCCGTTCGAGGCGATCCCGACGTTACGTTCTATGTCACCTCGCAGATACTTTGCGAATTCTACTCGGTGACCACCAATCCGCGCCGCATGACGACGGCGCGTTCGAGCCCGGAGGCCCTGGCCGCGATCACGGGCTTTCTCGCGTTCCTGCAGGTGTTGCCCATCCCGGCCCGCGCCGTGGAAGGATGGATCGATTTGCTTCGGCGGCGTCCGGTAACCGGCGCTGACATTTTTGACCTGCAACTCGTCGCGGTGATGCTGGCGAACGACGTGAAGTGCATCTACACGTTCAATGGCGGCGACTTCCAGACGTTCTCCGAGCTGACGGTAAAGCAGCCCTGAACTCTTGATTCGCGCGCGATCAGGAGTCGCTGGGCTTGCGGCAGCGGATAATCTCTGCTGTAGTGGCGGTCGGGCGGCGCCACTACAGCCTCCCGTCTCCGCCGTATGTGGGAGCAGCGGCAAGGATGCATCCTCGATGCGGAAGAACGGCAACACATTTTCCAGCCTGCAGCGCGCCGGTGCCGTAGTGGGGCACTGTTACTATTTGGCCGGTGTAGAGGTCATAGTTCGGCACGTGGTGTAATCGGGACCGCGCGAATTGCTACACTCGGGGTACAAATGGTCGAGTACGCGGAAGGTGTGGCTTACCATGAGGCTGCGCATATGGTTGTCGCTGCAGTGCAGAAACTGCCCTTGCGTCAGAGTGGTCTCCGCATGTCCCAGAACGGGGAAGGCCTTGCCTGCTACAAGTACAAGCAGCCGGACGGTTCCGCAAATGTCGGGCCTGATTCCTGCAGAGAGCATACAATCGTCGCGGCGCTCGCAGGACAGATTGGCCATAGCGAGGTTTATCCCGCGGCAGCCACTGATTCCAATGCATGGCACGACACCAAACTTGTAATTGATCTGTTGGGTGAGATGTACCCGACACGCGCGGCTCAGTTCGATGCCTGGGCTGAATTGTTTGAACGCGCCAAAGAGCTCGTTAAGCAGCACTGGGCTCCCATCGAGGCCCTAGCCAAAGTCCTGTGGGCCAAGCCGTGGTCTCGGGAGCATCCCCGCGAAAAACGCGTCGAAGGCGATGAAATAATGATTCTTTTGAGGCAATTCGGAATCTCGGCGGCCCTTGATGACAGCGAAGGCTAACTGATTTGGTGCGCACGGCGCTCGCGGCATCATTCGCTCCAGTGAAGGGATGCTGCAAGCAGGTCGGGAGTGGCGGCGCGTTCAGCGACGCGCCTTGGTGCTAAGTGCTAATATCGGGGCGCTGATCCAGATGCACGCAAACGCCCTCGCCAGATCCGCCGGTGCTGTCGCCTGCTTCTTGCTGTCTTCCTACATCCTTGCACAACGGCCTGAACAGCCTTTGCCCGCGCCCACAGCAGCGAGGGTAGCGAGGGATATGACCTTACGCGGGTTTCGTCAGCTTTTCTTGAACCAGCGTATTGTAATTTTGAGGGGCAAGGATATCGGCTCCTTGGCGGGTTGGCAGCCTGTAAGGCAGGGCGCGGATGGCTCCGTTAAGGATGATTACACTAAAGGCGCATTTATTGCTTTTAAGTATAAGGATCAGAACCCGAGGATTGTGGCAATCCGAGAGAACTTCATCGAAGGAATCGAGACGCCCAAAGAAGGTCGAAAGAACGCGATTGGCGAGATAATGACCGATGATGACATCGTTGATCCGAACGTGGCCGTATTTGTGCAATTCGATGATGGGCAGTTGGCAAAGTACACCAATATTGTAAGTTTGATCATGGACCGATCGGTGAAGCGGCGGGATCAAGATGCAGACCACTGGGACATGGAGTTCATGCTAGCTTCCGCGCGCGATGCGCACGCCCAAATTGTCACACAAGGTCTTCCGTCTACGATCGGGCAAAAGGTGTACGCTGTTTACGCTTCCCTGCTGTTCGGACCCGACATAACCGCTGAGGATTTGTTGGACCTCGGGAGTCGGGAGACCAAGCGAGTTCGGGACGTGCCCCTATTGACTCCGATGACGATCATCGCGCCCCAGTACAATGATCGATACGACTTCATCGTCCGGAAGTTGCGATTGGACGATGGGCGAGAAGTTATGAGCGCGGCCAGGTATCGCGACGACAGCGACGGCGGAAGTGGCGATTCCTTCTTGGGACGTAGTTCCGGCACGCTGCTGTTGACGATTCCACCAAACTTGACAGCAGAGGAGATTGGAGCGATCAGAGCCAGAAAGATTTTCCGAGGCATGTCGCGACAAGCGGTCATTTATTCCTGGGGCTCAGCCAGCGAAAACGATTACGGCAAAGGAGGGAAGCAGTTGGTCTACGGCAACCAGTTGGTCTACCTCGATAACAATGGAAAGGTGACTGACTGGCAGGAAGTGAATCGGTGATCGCTGGACAAGCGTCCAGTACAGCGTCACGCGGCTCGCATCTCAGATTACCACCGACGGTGTCCAGTCGAACGGCTTCGGCCTGAGGGCACCAAGCAGCCGTGATGTTTGTTGGGCTTCGCCAAAGGCGCGCCGATCCCAGCGGTCATTTCGAATCGGTGAGCCCCAACAGGTCCCTGAGCGTGGCCTCACTGCCGGGGTTTTCCTGGAGTCTCTGGAAGTATGGCTTTAGATCCGTGCTGATTTCCAGCTTTGGGTTTCCCTTCCAGCACCAGTATTCGCCAGCAATCCAAAGGTAAGCGTCTAGCTGTGTGCAGTCACAGCTTAGACACGGCGGATCTGTTCCTCGGCCGAATCGGGTGTAATCGGATTGACGGCGGCGGTTTGATTTGGAACGGAAGTTTTGGCGCGGCAACCTGCCAGGAATATGAGGGGCGTCAGAGCGAGCGCGAAAGCTGCGAGAGCGCGGGGGCTCGGGCGAAGCGTACCACGAGGGCTGTACATTCGATCAATTTTACATGGCAGAAGAGAACTAGCGAGCCGCCGGCGGCAAGAAGTGAATTGATGAAAGGATGGTTGCGGGGGATGGATTTGAACCACCGACCTTTGGGTTATGAGCCCAACGAGCTACCAGACTGCTCCACCCCGCAGTCTGATTTTAACGCACCCACGCGAGGGCGTCAAACCTGAATTCGCGACTTAGGTGAAGCAAAGACTACCAGAGATACCATCGCCCGCTCCACAACACCCACACCGCCAGCAACGCGTTCGTGAATGCGTGCGCGAACACTGCATCGCCGATCCGGCCGCGACGCACGAAAACCGCGGCATAGATCAAACCGGCAACGGATCCGGCGATCCAACGGTCGCCGTGCAGAAGGCCGAACGCCACCGACGACACTGCAATCGAAAGGTAAGTATAGCGGCGCGGGCTTAGGGAATCGAAATCAGCCGAAATTACTCGCCGGATCAAAAAGCCGCGAAACGCCAACTCTTCGACGATCGGGACAGTGGCGACTGCTCCGACGATTCGAAACAGCAGCCAGGTCAAACGGCCGCCGCTCGCCAGCGACGCAAGGCCAGGGCCGATAGGGCTGTCCAAGTGAGCGCCTGAAAATCGATCGAGTCCCAGCCAGATGAGGAAAACCGCTAAGCCTGCGACCGCCGACAACCAACCGAACCGCCAGTTCAGCTCGGAGTATGTCGACCGGAAATACCAGATCGTAATGGCGGCTGCAACCACCCGCAGCGGGTACAGCCACTCGAAGCCACTCGAGGCTGCGGTCGAAACCATGCCCGCCGCCAGCACGATCACAAACGGCATCAAATACGCCGCGGTCGGATTATGCGTCGCGGCTTGAAGTTGCGTTTTCGCGCGCGGCTCGGTGCTGAACCAAGTGAAGTGGCGAGAAAACACGGCAAAGCTTAATGCCACGCAGGTGAATGCGATCCAGCCGGCCTGCGAATGAAACCCGCTAATGGCGACATGCGGAGCGCCCGCCACGCCGATCAGAATCAAGGCCGTTATGCGTACGACATTGGAGATCCACATCACTGCCATGCCGGCAGGAACCAGGAGGAGGGCTTGCGGGAAACGATACTCGCGCCGGAAGAATGCGAGCCACGCGGTGCTAAAAACCAGCATTAGCGCCGTACCCTCAAAGCCGGCGCACCAGGGCGTGATCTCCACGTGGAAGGCCGGCGTGCCGATCATCATGGCGTCGCGGTTCGCGATCACATTGGATAGCAGCATGCGGAGCAGCATGTTGACCATTCCGAATGTCAAATCAGTAGCCGGTTTCCAGGAAAGATCGATGGCTGGATTCCAAACCGCGCCATCCCACAGCGTTCTATAGACCACCAAGCGCTGCGCGAGAACCGCCGCTGCCAGCGCATACAACCAGGCCCAGCGCGTATGACGAACCAAGCGCACCGCCGCGCCCGGAGGCATAAAAGCGCAGCCGGCGAAGGCTAGCGCCAAGAAACCTGTGGTGTACCAAAGGACAGCGCCCGTAAGTCCCGACAGGATGCCGTTGCTTCCGGCTTGCGCTACGGAGAGACCGAGGAAGGCAAGCAGCGCCGCGATGTGGCCGCCCAGCAGGGACCGGCGCAGGGGGGCGAGTTTCAGCTCCGCGGAAACCTGCTGAAAAGTCCGCGGCGATTTCACATAGGCGATCGCCAACAGAAGCGGAAGAAAAACCACTGCGATCTCAAGCAGTGCTCCGGCTCCTCGATCCTTGTGGACCAAGCTCGAAATTGGTATGAATTCGGCGGCGAAAAGAAGAGAGAATAGCGCAAAACGCTGGGAGAGCCCGAGAGAAAAGAATGCCTGCCGCCGGGAAGGAGTTTGGACGACTGTACCGGCACCCTCGCGCGCTGGTTCGCTGACGGATGCCGGTGAGTGTGTCATGCGCAGTTCTGGTTAGGGCGCGCTTCCCGCCGATCCAACGTTAATAGGCGTTGGCACAGCCAGCGCCGCTGCGAGCTACTTTTTGCGGCTCCGAAGAACTAGCAGCGCTCCCGAAAGCAGAGCTAAAGCACTTCCGGCGGATCCGGCATTGATTTCTGGGACCGGAGTCGCGAAAGCAAACGTTGCCGCGCCAACCAACAACAAAATCATTCCTGTAAGCTTCATGGTGTCGCCTACGAGGGCTATTTCTTGCGGCTTCGAAGAACCAGCAGCGCTCCAGAAAGCAGAGCTAAAGCGCTTCCAGCCGATCCGGCATTGATTTCCGGTACGGTGTATCCGAAAGCGAAACTTGATACTGCAACAAACATCAAAACCATTCCCGTCAGCTTCATTTACTCATCCTCATTTCTGGTTGAAACAACCATTGGCAGCGTCGCTACCTTGGTTCAACGCCGCCTCTTTTAGACTGAAGAGACTATAACTTACGCTGGCGAACCAAGTCAATGCTCAAAGGGGTCGAAACGTACTATTTGTACTACCAGGACGTTCAGGATCGAATTGAAGTTTACCCAGGAAATCGATAAAGCAGCGGCAATTACGCGCGGCCGCTGCTCCGCGCCCAGGTAGCTATTTACGAAAGGTTAGGGCTGCGAAACTCACCACACTTTGCTCGTCGATGTTCCATTGCTGATAGCGTCGCAGAGTGCCGCGCGCCCCAGGAACAACCTTCAGGAAAGTATAGATCGGCGAGGAGCCGCACCATTTGAGATCGTCCTGGTTTTCCTGTACCTGGTTCCAGAATGCATCCGCATCGGCTTGAGTGACGCTGTTAATGCGGTTCTGATCCCGGGCTGCGACGGCCGCCATCAGGCCCTCGTCGGCTCGAGCCGGCGCCGGGTCGCCATAGCGACGGCCCATATGGGCCATGTCGACTCCCAACACCCAGAACAGCCGGCCGCCCTCGCGAGCCGACATTTCGCCCAAGGCTCCGAAGAATCGCGCCACGTCCTCATTCGCCTCGGGTTTGCCGCCCTCGTAAACGCTGCGCGCGAAGGAGCCGCATAGAATGGGAAGAACGCGAATGTTGGGCCCGTAGATGTGCTGCAGAAAGAGCACCTGAAATTCGATGGAGTGCTCGACGGCGTGGCAGTAGTCTTCCATCCGGACGGCGCCCGGGGCGGCGTGAGCCAGTCCATCCACCAGGTCCACCGCAGTAGTGGCTTCGCCAAACGGCGTTACGAAAGGCTTGCGCGTGAGTCCAAAGCGGTCCGGCTCGCCGTAATGTGACGTTCCCAGCACCACAAACGTACGTTCTTGATATTCCGGGAAGCAGGGCGCTATAAGCGTCGCGGTAGGATTCCCATCCGCCGAATGGACTGACGTGCGGCGCCGCGATTCCGAGTAGCGAATCCTCGCTGGCCGGCGCCGCGCCTTGCATGAAGTCGGAAAGCGCCTTGCGAGCCTCGGCGGCATCGTTGGGATAGGCCGATCCGGCGTGGGAAGGCTCGCGCTTCTGGGCTGCGGCAAATTCGGAGATGCGCGAGCCGCGAAGCTGTTCGAACTTCGCATCTTCCAGGAATCCTGCTTCGCTCAGTGCGTCATAAATCTGCTTTTCGATCTCCCCGACCTGAATTTCACCCGTGATTTGAACCAGGCTCGCTCTGAGATCGAGCGAGGTCTGCTGGCCGTCGAAACACGCCAGGCAGGGGACCAGCTGCGGCGGGATCAGCAGCATCGAGTCCGAGAACCGAAAAGGGTCGCGGATCAGCAGGCCGGGGCGGTCCGGATCCGGCGAAGGCATGAAATCGAGGCTTAGACGCAGCCGGGGAAGTGGGGAGGACACTACCTATTTATCTTCGCATGCGGCCGGCTGGCCGATAGCCAGTAGCGTCAGGCGGCGGCCGTTTGGCTCTTGATCAAGGAGACTTCGAGTTCTATCTTGACCTCGTCGCCCACCAGGACTCCGCCGGTTTCCAGAGCCGCGTTCCAGGTGAGGCCGAAATCGCTGCGCTTGATCTTGGCGGCAGCCGATGCGCCGATGCGGAGATTGCCCCAGGGGTCCTTCTCTTCTTGGGTGGGGCCTTCCAGCTTGAGAATCACCTCCCGGGTGACGCCGTGAAGCGTGAGGTCGCCTAAGACCTTCAGCTCATCGCCGCTGCGCTCGATTCGCTTGCTTTGGAAGATGATTTTGGGGAATTTCTCCACGTCGAAAAAGTCGGCGCTCTTCAAATGGGCGTCGCGTTCGTCCACCCCGGTGCGGATGGTGGCGGTATCGATGGAAACGTCGATCTTGGATGTGGCCAAGTCGGCCGGGTCGTACAGCACCGTTCCCTGGATATTGCTGAATGCGCCGCGCACATTGGTAATCATCATGTGCCGGACCACGAAGTGGGCGGTGCTGTGGGCGGGGTCGATCTGATAGGTAGTTTGCATGGGGTCTCCAATCCGTTAGTTGTCTTGACATCAAGATAGATGCCGGCGGACGGCCGTAGGATTCAGCGCACGCGCGGGGCGCGGCCAGATATCTCGATATCAAGAGAGTTACAATGGGAACCGCTTGCCCGCGCGCCAGCACAATCCGGACGATGAATCGAGCGGCGTTCGTGTTTGGCTGATCTTATGGAAAGCGGCCAAGGCGCTGGAGCAGAATGCGATGCGCAGCGTGGCACGCCTGGGACTGGGTCTTTCGGATTTCGCCGTGCTGGAATTGCTGCTGCACAAAGGCCCGCAGCCGGTCAACGTGATCGGCAAAAGAGTACTCCTGACCAGCGGTTCCATCACCACCGCCGTCGACCGGCTGGAGTCCCGCAAGTTGGTATGCCGCACTGGCGACCCCGAAGACCGTCGCTCCCGCATCGTCGCGCTTACACCCGCTGGCCGGCGAATGATCCAGAAAGCCTTCCGCCAACACGCTAAAGATATGGAGCACACGCTCGCGGTACTAGGCGCCGGGGATCGCGCGGAACTGGTGCGGTTGCTCAAGAAGGCCGGCTTCGCGGCCAAGGCGCATTTGTCGCAGTAGCGAGCCAAGTCTCGCAACAACCAGGCCAATATGGTATGCTCAAACCGTGACGCTCCCGATCAGCTCACTCGATCCAACGTCCGATATTCCTTTATATCGGCAACTCTACGGGGAAATGTGTCGACTCATTGGATCGGGCGAGCTCGCGACCGGTAGCCGATTACCAGCCACTCGCGAATTGGCTGGCCAACTTGGACTGAACCGCGCCACCATCTCCGCCGCCTACGAGTTGCTCGAATCCGAAGGCCTGATCACCGGCCACGTCGGCCGCGGCAGCTTCGTCGCTGGCGGGCGCACTCCCAAGCCCGGAGTGAACTGGGCTGAGATCCTGGCGCCGCCGGTGTTCGCGTTCCCGGCCCCGGCTGCCTCGACGTCGCTGGTCAGCTTCTCGAGTTCGCGGCCTTCCGAGCTGCTGTTTCCCCTCGAACGAATTCCGCGATCACTTGCGCGGAAGTGATCGCGAGCGGTGAAGCCGCCAACGATTCTGCAATTGGGTTCGCCGTCCGGCTATCCGCCGCTGCGCCGCTACCTGCTCGACGCGGCGCGCGCGGAAGGCGTCGCGCGCGACTCCGACGACATCCTGATCACCAGCGGCTGCCAGCAGGCCATCGATCTGTTGCAGAGCGCGCTGATCCGCCGACGGCGAGACGGTGCTGCTCGAAGAGCCGGTCTATCCCGGGGTCCGAAGAACGTCTTCGAGCGTGCCGGGCGCGCGACTGGTCGGCGTTCCCGTTGGGCCGCGAGGGCATCGATCTCGAAAGCGCTGGAGCGCATCCTGATCGAGCGCGAGCGTCCGCGCCTGCTTTGCGTCACTCCCAATTTTCAGAATCCCACTGGCGCTACGCATGCCGCTGGCCGCGCGTCAGGCGCTGCTTGCGAATCGCGCAAGCGGCCGGCGTCGATCCTGATCGAAAACGACATCTACGGCGCTCTGGCTACGAAGGCGACGCCGCTCCCGTCCATCAAGCAACTGGACGAGACGCGGCGATACGATCCTGCTGCGCAGTTTTTCGAAAATCGCGTTTCCGGGACTGCGCGTGGGCTGGGTCATCGCGCGCCGCGCCGCTGATCGAGAAGCTGACCGAAGCCAAGCAGTGGAGCGATCTGCACACCGATCAGCTTTCGCAGGCCGTGCTGTTGCGCTTCGCGCGAATCCGGACGGCTGGAGCGGCATCGCCAGCGTATGCTCACCGCGGGCCGCGAGCGATTGCAAGCCGTGCTGGAAGCCTGCCGGAAATATCTGCCGCTCCGAGGCTGAATTCACGCGCCCGCGCGGCGGCATGAGACTTGTGGATCGCGCTTGCCGGAGCCGCTGGATGCGGGCGAATTGCTGCCGCGCGCCGAACGCGAAGGCGTTAGCTATCTGCCCGGCAAATATTTCGCGGTGACACGGCCGCAGCCTGGACGGTCTTCGCATCAGTTTTGCCGAGCATGACGCCGGAGCAAATTCGCTCTGGAATCGCCGTGCTCGGCCGTATTTTCGCGAAAGATCGAACTGGAGCGCGTGCGGCGCGTATTCGCCCACTGGCCGAAGCTCCGGCAATGGTTTAGGACGAAGAGCTTGCATGTACCTGGACGAGACATTTCGCTTGAAGATCGGCCTGGCCGAGATGCTGAAGGGCGGCGTGATCATGGACGTGACCAACGCCGAGCAGGCCGTGATCGCGGAAAAAGCCGGCGCGACGGCGGTGATGGCGCTGGAGCGCGTCCCGGCCGACATCCGCAAGGAAGGCGGCGTGGCCCGCATGGCGCCCATCGCGCAAGATCCGCGAGATCATGCAACGGTCAGCATCCCGGTGATGGCCAAGGCGCGCATCGGCCACTTCATGGAAGCGCGCATTCTCGAAGCGCTGGGGGTGGACTACATCGACGAGAGCGAAGTGCTCACGCCCGCCGATGAAGAGCACCACATCGACAAGCGCGGCTTCAAAGTTCCGTTCGTGTGCGGCGCGCGCAATCTGGGCGAAGCGCTGCGCCGCATCGCCGAAGGCGCGGCCATGATCCGCACCAAGGGCGAGGCCGGCTCCGGCAACATCGTCGAAGCGGTGCGCCACATCCGCACCATCGTCAAGGAGATGAAGCAGCTCACGGTGCTGGGGCAAGAAGAGCTGGTGGCCGAATCGAAGAAGCATCAGGCGCCGCTGGAGCTGGTGGAGTACGTGGCCGAGCACGGCAAGCTGCCGGTGCCGAACTTCTCGGCCGGGCGGCATCGCGACACCCGCCGACGCGGCGCTGGTGATGCAGCTCGGCGCCGAAGCGGTGTTCGTCGGCTCCGGCATCTTCAAATCCTCCGATCCCGACGCGCGCGCCCGCGCCATCGTGAAAGCGGCGACATATTACAACGATCCGGCGAAACTGCTGGAAGCCAGCGAAGAACTCGGCGCGGCCATGTTCGGCATCGATATCGCCAAGCTGAGCGAGTCGGAACTGTTGCAGACGCGAGGCTGGTAGTGGCGCGGAAGAAAATCGGCGTGCTCGCTCTCCAGGGCGATTTCGAAGCCCATGAGAAAGCCCTGGAGCGGGCCGGCGCACGAGGCGGTTGAGGTGCGCTCGGCCGCGGACCTGCGTGACGTCGATGGCCTGATCATTCCGGGCGGCGAAAGTTCCACGATGATGAAGCTGCTCGAAGAAGAGCGTCTGCTGGAGCCGCTGGCGGAATTTGGGCAGCATAAGCCCATATTCGGCACCTGCGCCGGAGCGATCCTGCTAGCCAAAGACGTGACCAATCCCGCGCAAAAATCGCTCGGTCTGATGGATATCAGCGTAGAGCGTAACGCGTACGGCCGCCAGTTGGATAGCCGGATCGCGCGACTCCGGCCGGAGGGGTTTGAGAAAGATCTGGAAGCGGTTTTCATTCGCGCGCCCATTATTCGCCGCGTGGGCCCGCAGGCGAAAGTACTAGCTAAGTACCAGGACGATCCGGTACTAGTCGAACAAGGCCGTCATATGGCGGCCACGTTTCATCCTGAGCTAAGCGGCGACTCGCGCGTTCATCTTATGTTCCTAAAAAAAACACCTTAACAATGCTGCACTTTGAAACCGGTCTTGTAAACTAGAATAGGTGAAACCGGCTCGGGTCTTGTTCTTATGCATTGGTAATTCCTGCCGCAGTCCGATGGCGGAGGGCTTCGCTCGCGCGTACGGCTCCGACGTGCTGACCGCCGAAAGCGCCGGCTTGACCCCGGCCATTGCGCTGGCTCCCTTGACTCACAAGGTCATGCTTGAGAAGAATATCGATCTCGGCCATAAATATCCCCGCAGCTTGGACAGTTTGAAGGGCCGCTTTGACCTGGTGGTCAACATGTCGGGCCAATCGGTACCGGAAGAAATTAAGGCGGCTGTGGAGGAATGGGACGTTCGCGATCCGATCGGTGAATCGGAAAAAGTGTATCGGCAGGTGCGCGATCAGATCGAGCGGCGGGTGATGCGCCTGGTGCTGGGAATGCGCAGCCGCAAGCCTCCGCGCTCGGAAGGCTCAGCGGCCTCCAGCGTTTCGCGAGTTGACAGTCACGGCCAGCCTCCTCGAAAATAAGAACGGTCCCAGCGCACGCGGATGTGGCGGAATTGGCAGACGCGCTAGATTCAGGTTCTAGTTCTCGCAAGGGAGTGGAGGTTCAAGTCCTCTCATCCGCACCAAAAATTATAACGCAGTTAAGCCAAGTGGCCGCCGTTGCGCAGGGCGGCCTTTTTGCTTCTGGACCCTATGCCTTGCCCGGCCGCGTTGGACCTAACCATTAGGCGACTGCCGCGATGCCGCGCTTCTCTACCAGAGTGAGGAGCTTCAGGGCAGGACCCGACGGCCGTTTCTCGCCTCGCTCCCACTTGCTGACCAGATTCGGCGTGACGTTGAGGTAATTTGCGAACACCGTCTGGCTCACGTGTTCCCGCTCGCGAAGAGCCTTGATCTGTGTCGGCGAGAGTGGCTGCACGGGCGTAAGGCAGGCGTCGTCAAACCGGCGCATGGTCTGCTTGTCGATCGCGCGTACCTTGTGCAGCGCCTCCATCGTTTCGTGGATGGCGGCCATCGCGTCACTTCGATATTTCTTGCTCATATCTCACCTCCACAAAATCGGCCTTTCCAAGGAGTTCCTCAATCTGCTTCTCCGTCAAGCGCAGCACATGGCGTGCTGCCTCCTTGAACTGCTTCTCTTCATCGGCGTCGATGTTCGCCTTGTCGCTCTTCGCGAAGCCGAAAGCCAAAACCGCGCGCGACCCCCGGCGGAAAAAGATGATCGTTCTGTAGCCGCCCGACTTGCCTTGCCCTGGCCGTGCGATCCTCTGTTTGATAACACCGCCGCCGAGGTCGGCATCCACCTGTCCTTTTTCAGCCCGCGCTACCGCGTCCACCAGCACCGCGTCGCGGATCTTTTCCTTTCGAGCAAACCTCTCGAACCATCTCGTCTTGAAGATCCTGGTGCTGCCCGATTGGAGTTCCACACATCTTCATTCTATAGTACTGAGTACCATGTTTCAAGACACGCCAGCTAGCTCTTGAGAACAGAGTAGAGCATCCGATCGCAACGAGTAGCAACGCTCGCGCTGGATGGCCGAAAATCAGATTTCTATTAGGCCGAGGACTTCCGCGATCACGCTCGCGCAGTAACGCAATGGCTGCAGAGGCTGGTTCTTTTTGGACCTTCCGCACCAGACGTGGGGGCCACAGACCGCGTAGCTGCTCTACGAGGCCCAGGAGGCTACTTCCACCCCGCCGATAGAGCGCTTCACCAGGTTGCGCATCAGCGGAATTTTATAAGCATTGAACTGTAACGGCATGGCTCCCTGGACGGCGAGCTTGCCGGCCATCTCTCCGGTGGCCGCGTTGTTCGGCTTCCCTTTGATGGCGTCTTCTACCTGTTTCAGACGCAGCGGACGAGCTGCCGCGCCGTTTATCACCACACGCGCGTCTTGAATCGTGCCGCCCGACACCTTCATGGCCGACGCCACGTTCAGCAGCGCGAAGTCCCACACGTTGCGGTCGCGAACTTTCTCGAAATAGAACTGCGCTCCCGCCCAGGTGTTGGGAATTCGAATCGCCGTCAGCAGGTCGCCCGGCCGCAGGATATTCAGGTGGGTGATGTCGATGTCCGGACCGATGAAGTAGTCCTCGGCATCTACAACTTTTTCGCCCTTCGAGGTCTTGAGTACGAACTTGGCGTCGAGGGCGATCAAAGCCGGCGCCGAATCCGATGGATTAACCGCCACGCAGCGGCTGGCGTTCAGAATGGCATGCTCGCGGTTGCGTCCGGTGGGCGTGTCGGCGTAGCAGATGTTGCCGCCCGCCCGATAACACGGCCATCCGGCGCGATAGTAGTGGCAGCGCGCGTCCTGCGACACATTGCCGCCCAGCGTGCCTTGGTTGCGGATCTGCGGCGAGGCTGCTAGCTCCGCGCCTTCCGACAGCAGGCCGAACTTCTGTTTGATGGTCGGATTGTTGACCACTTCGGTCAGCGTGGTCATGGCGCCGATCTCGACGCCGCCGTCGGAAGTGGTGCGGACGCCGCGCAGCTCATCGATGCCGCTCAGGTCCACCAGGACCTTGGGTTTCTTGATGCGGTCCTTGAGCCAGTCGAAGCTGTCCAGGCCTCCGGCCATCGCCCAGGCATCGTGCCCGTGCTGTTGGAGAAGTTTCTGCGCCTCGTCAGCCGTGGTGGGCTGGAGCAGGTCAAAAGCGGGCATTACGTCTCGAATTACGGCCATGGCTTATTCTCCTTTTTTCATTCGCACTATATGTGGGCCATCAGCGGATGCTGCATGGGCCGGCCCGCGTCTAGAGAAGCAATGATGGTGTCCGGAAGCACCGGCGCGCGGCGGAATACTTCGTCGCCCACCGCGTCGGAAAGAGCATTCAAAATCGCCGAGCAGCCGCCACCCACGGGAGGTTCGCCGATACCGCGCGACCCGACCGGAGTCTCCGGGTCGGGTATATCCAACGCCGCCCACTCCATCCTGGCTGGAATGTCGAGAATCGTCGGCGGCTTGCTGTGATGGAAGCGCCGCGAGAGCATGGCGCCATATTCTGTATCCATCACCCATTTCTGGCCGATGGCGTGGCCCATTCCGAGCACCGACCGTCCCATCACCTGACCGCCTAGCGCCTTCGGATGCAGTACGCTGCCGACGTCGGCGAATGCCAGAAAATCGAGCAACTGATATTTACCGGTCTCGACGTCGACCTCCACTTCGGCGAAGCTGGCGACGTAAGAAAAGGTCTGTCCATCGTGGGGATACTTGTCACGCGCTGAAACGACCAGGCCCTGGCCAGCCAATGCAGTGGCCGCCGATCGGGTGTACCGGTTCACGTCGGGGTTTACTTCATGGCCGTCGTAGATGCCGCCCATCTGAATAGCCTTCTGCGCGGCTTGTGCTAGCGTCATGCTGGCGCCCCCGCCTTTGCGGAAGACCTTTTCGTTGCCGACATCGTACTGTTCGGGGCTGCCGCCCAAGCTCTTCGCAGCGATCTCCTGCAACCGTTTCTTGGCCTCTTCGGCGACCGCATGCGCGGCGCGCGTCATGGCATGCGTGGTCTGACTTCCACCCGACACGCAACTCCACGCCACGTTCTTGCTGTTGGTGCCCCAGCAGACGTCGCACTTCTCCCACGGCACGCCCAGCATCTCCGCCGTCACGCGATGCACGTCGATGACAGATTCGGTGCCAAGATTCCCGATTCCGGATTGGAAGCAGATGCGTCCGTCGGGCTTGATCAGGGTCAGGGCGTCGAAACCGGTAGAGCCACCGACGTAGCAGCTCATGGAGACGCCGACGCCGCGCACTTTGGTGCCAACGCGTTTGGGATTGCGCGCGATTCTTTCGCTCCAGTTGAATTGCTCGGCGCCGCGATCGAGCGCCTCCTTAATAAACGCGCTGGTAGAGTACGGCCGCTTCCCACGTGGATTCGGGGGGCCGAACGGCGCCTTGCCTTCAGGGGCGTTGATCTTGCGGATGGCCACCTGGTCGATGCCTAACTTGCGCGCGGCCTTAGCCAGAATCGGTTCCATTAGCGTAATGCCTTGCATGCCGCCGGGCGAACTCTGTGCGCCGCGCGGTGGAGTATTGGTCAGCACCGTCAGGCCGCGGAAGCGCATCGATTCGGGTTGATAAAGCAGCGAAACAATGCGTCCGGACGCCGGCGCGTCACCCACGTTATCGTATGGTCCATTGTTGATGATGGAGAACATGTCGAGCGCGGTGATGCGGCCTTCTTTGGAGAAAGCGGCCTTCATGCGTCCGGTCAAGCTCGGCCGGGCCCGTCCGATGAAGTGCTCTTCCTCGCGCGAAACGCGCATCATGACCGGCGCGTTGCATTTCTTTGAGAGCAGCGCCGGGATGATGAGAGATATTGCCGCGGTGCCTTTGCTGCCGAACCCGCCGCCAGTATACTCGCTGATCACGACCACGTTTGCGGCGTCCATATTGAGCCAGCGCGCAACGGCGGGCACGGTTTGGATCAAGCTTTGCGTGCCGGTGTGTACGTAGACTTTGCCGTTCTGCCAGTACGCCATGGTGCTGCGCGGCTCCAGGCACTGGTGGCTGGTATCGGGCGTCACGAAGGTTTCATCCAGCACCAAAGCGGCGTTCTTGAACGCTGTGTCCACGTCGCCATACGACCACGAAGTTCCCGGATCTTCCGGAAACTGGCCCATGGGCATCCGGCCTTCCTTCGCTTCGGCGAAGTCCGCTTCGGTCCACTTTACTTCTTTAACTTCGATCGGCCCGGGAGCCGCGCCTCGTCCTCCGCGGCCTGAGGCGCCAGGAGCAGGCGGCTTGCGATACCAGGTGTTGCCGCCGATTCTCGGATTCGGGCTGCCGGGCCGCAACGCATCGAGCGGATCGATCACGAAGGGCAGCGGTTCCAAGTCGAGCTTGATCTTCTCAATCGCCTCCGCCGCCGTCAGCTCATCGATCGCGGCTACGGCGAGAATCGGCTCGCCTTGATACAAAGGCTCGTTGGTCAGACCGCGTTCCCCAAGCTTGTTGGCATGGATCACTTGGCCATTGTCGTTGAGGCTGTCGGCGGGAGCGGGGAGATCTTCTTCGGTCAGGATCGCTCTCACGCCCGGCATCGCCAATGCCGCACTCACGTCAATATGACGGACGCGCGCGTGCGGCATGGGGCTGAGCAGCAGCTTGCAGAACAGCATTCCCTCGGCGCGATAATCTTCGGCGTACTTCGATCGGCCGGTGACCTTGGCAAAAAGGTCGTTGGTCGTGTAGTCCTTGCCGATCAGCTTGTGGCCTTTGCCGTACTCGGGAGCGGCCGGTTTCGTATTCTCGGGCAATTTACTAGGCATGATTACCCTCCCTTGCGATCTCCGCGGCGCGCATCAGTGCGGTGAGGATCTTGTCGTAATCCTGGCAGCGGCACAGATTGCCTGAAATGCCGTGCGCCAATTCGGCCCGCGTGGGATTCGGATTAGTCTTCAGATATCCCACCGTGGCCATCGCGAAGCCCGACATGCAGAAGGCGCACTGGAAGCCTTGCTCTTCCAGAATGCCCTGTTGCACCGGGTGCAGTTTGCCGTCGGCGCTCTGCAATCCTTCGATGGTTACAACCTTCTTATTGCGGACGGTGTGAGTCAGAGTGGAGCAGGAGTAGTGCGGCACATCGTCGATCAGCACGGTGCAAGCGCCGCATTCGGCCCGGTCGCAACCGATCTTGGTGCCGGTGAGCCCCACTTTATAGCGTAACGTCCAGGCCAGCGTCTCCTGTTTCATGACGTCCACGCGGCGCATCTGGCCGTTGACGTTCAGTGTTATCAAGCGCTCGCCCGCGCCCGCGGCCGACGTGGATGTCGAGGCGCGGAACAGATACGTGGCTGACGAGACCGCCGCGCCGCCTGCGACCACGCCTTTGATGAATTTACGACGGGAGACCGCTCGCGGCGTCTCCATTGTCGTCTTCAAGCCTTCGGTTTTGTCGGGCATTTCGACGATTCCTCCTTGACGCGACAGACCGAGTATACTGCGTTCGACGACCGAGCGAAAGGGTCCACGCCGGCGCGGAACCGATTTAAATCTTAGCCCGCCGCGCGGCATAGACGATGGCGCCACTGAGCAGTCCTGCGCCGCCAATTAGCGACTGGGTGGTGTTGATGCCGCTGAGCAGAACCAAGGAAGCCAAAATTCCGAGCGCGGGTAGCAGCCAGCCGCCGGGAAGAGTGAATCGGCGCTGAGCGGCGGGATATCGGCGCCGGAGAATCGGAACGGCGGCGCAGGTGGTGATCGAGTAAAGCAGGCGGGCGATGGCATTGAGCGCGGCGAGCAGAGCGAACGTGCCGGATACCGCCAGCACAAGGGCTGCGGCGGTGAACAGAATCACAGCTACCGATGGCGTATGGAAGCGCGGGTGGACGCGGCCGAAAATACTCGGGAGTTGGCCACCCTGTGCCAGCGCGTAGAGCATTCGGGGGCCGACCAAAAGAATGGCGCTGTTGGTGCCGGTGCTGGAGAGCAATGCGCCCACCGCCATCAGCACGGCTCCCGAGTGTCCCATGAATTGCGCGGCCGCGTCGGCGACCGGTGCGGTATCTTTCGCCAACCCAGGCAGCGTGCCCACACAAACAATCTGCACCAGAATGTAAATCACGGCGCTGAATGAGAGACCGGCGATCAAGGCGAACGGCAGGTTGCGGCGCGATTCGATTACTTCTTCCGTTGGAACGCTGGCGAATTCAAATCCTCCTAGAGCGAACAGAAGAACCAGGCTGGCTTCCCGCAGCGGCCCGAAGGCGGGTGCAGGAGGAGGCAGCAGAACATGCCAATTGACGAAGAAAAGACCGATCGCAACAAAGGCGAATAGAGGCAGAAGCTTTCCCACCGTGAAGATGTTCAGAATGCTTGCCCCGAATTGAACCCCGACATAATTGAGCGCGCCAATGGCAGCGATCGCGATGCTGATTACAATGGCGCGAGGGAAGGGCTGGCCGAGCGCGGGCTGAAAAAACGCCACATAGGCCGCGAATGCGTTGGTGACGGCGGCGGCGCCGGCGAGACGCGCGAAGAGGAACATCCAGCCTACTTCAAATCCGATGAAATCTCCGAAGGCTTCGCGAGCGTAAATGTAGGGGCCGCCGGCGCGGTCGTAGTAACTTCCAGCCTCGGCGAATGAAAGCGCGATGAGAATTGCCGCAACGCCGGCGACCACATAGGCCGTCGGACTACCGCGTCCGAGCAATGCGGCCACGGTGGCGGGCATTACGAACATACCCGAGCCGATGACGCCATTTACGGCGATCGCGGTGAGACCGAAAAGTCCGACGGCTCGCACGAGCTGCGGCGGCTTGGTCACAAAAGTTGTTCCGAAATTCGTTCGGCGGTCAACGGAGCGAGCAGTATCCCGTTGCGGAAATGTCCATACGCCAGCCAGACGTTGGTTCCTTCTACCCGGCCGATGTGCGGCTCGGATGAATAGGGACGGAAGCCGATCCAGCATTTCGACGGCGTCGCGTGTTCGAGGGCGGGGAAGAGCTCGGCGGCAGCGCCATGAATTTGCTCGCAGGTTCCGGCGTTCACGCTGCGGTCAAAGCCCGAGTCCTCTTCCGTCGATCCCGCGATGGTGAATCCGCTCGAACGCTGTAAGACGTAAGTATGCCCTCGCCGCAGCATCGGACCCAGCGATCCCGGCGCGAGATCGAAGCCCACCAGGTGACCCTTGATCGGTTTCACGGGCGGCAGCATTAGGGGCTGGCCGTGAAACGTGACGCGCACCTGTTGCGACCAGGCTCCCGCGGCGATCACGACGGCGTCATAATCGCTTGCTTCGAGATCTGAAACCGGTTGCTGCTCGACAATCGCGACGCCGCGAGCCTCGATTGCACGGCGAAGCGCGCGCAACATATCGGTGGGGTCGACGAATCCGGCATCCGGATAAAAGAGGCCGCCGGGGATAATCTCAACTCGAATGCCGTGGGCGGATTGAAACGCCGCGCGAGCCCGCGCCTCGTCCGCGGCCATGAAGTGCCTGCATCCGCACAGCGCGAAATCAATGGGCATCCCGGACTCGGTGCGGAGCTCGTCGACAAAACCCGGATAGATTCGCATCCCCTCGACTGCCAGATCGAACCACACGGAGGGCCCTTCGAATTCGCCTCCTGGCGCGAGCATGCCTGCGCCGGCCGAGCTGGTTTCGCCCCCAAACCGGCCGGCGTCGATCAGCTTTACTTGAGCTCCGGCCTGCGCCAGCCGCCACGCGGTCGCGCTGCCGATCAGTCCGGCTCCTACGATCAGGACGTTCATCGGTTCATTGTCTCAACCTTCACGGCGCTGTTCGCATTCCCCGCAGGCATCACGTCGTATAGTAGCTTTATACAACGATGAGAAATCGGCGGGTTGCGATGTGGGTCCTCGGATCCACATTCGCGGCGTTTATCTTAACGACTGGTTGCGGCGAGCCGTCGCACTCTCGTGCCGAAGCTTCAAGCTCCGACGCTCGCTTGGGCTTTTCGAGTCGGGCGCTGGTTCAGGAACGCGACGCCGAGGCGAAGTACGCGGCCCAGCTTTCCACCGATTCGATTTCGCAGTTCCACCGCGTTATTACTAAGCGGCCGCATATTGCGGGATCGCCAGCCTCGATGGCTGTAGCCGAGACCATACGGCAGGGATTGGAAAAGGCGGGCCTTCAGACCGAGGTTCACGAGTTTCAGGTGTATCTGTCAACGCCGCGATCGATCCGCGCCGAGCTTGTGGAACCGGAGAAAGAGACTCTGAATGTGCGCGAGCCCGCGAATCCGCTGGACCCGGACTCGGCCAATCCGGAACTGGTTCCCGCGTTCGTGGCCTACTCGGCTTCGGGCGAAGTTCGCGCGCCGGTCGTGTACGTCAACTATGGATTGCCAGCCGATTACGCCGAGCTCGAGGCGGCCGGCGTCGACGTGCGCGGTAAGATCGCGATGGCTCGTTATGCCAGGAGTCATCGGGCGGTGAAGATTCACACCGCGCAGGAGCACGGCGCGGCCGCCATCATTATTTACAGCGACCCGGCCGACGATGGCTACGCCAAAGGACTCACGTGGCCCGAAGGTCCGTGGCGCGCCGACTTCCAGGCCCAGGACGGGAATGGGAAATACAGTTGGTTTTGGCACGGCGATCCGCTGTCGCCGGGCGTGGGCGCGCGCGCCGATTCACAGGTGCTCGATCCGGCCAGCGCGCCGACACTGCCCCGAATTCCCGCCATGGTTCTTTCGTCCAAAGAGGCCTCGAAGATTCTCGCTCGGCTGCGTGGTCCGGTCGCGCCCTCGGGTTTTCAAGGTGCGCTGCCATTTACGTATCGGCTGGGACCCGGGCCCGCGGTGGTCAGCTTGAATGTGCAGATGGATTCCAGCCGCCGTCCGATCCACGATGTCGTCGCCCGTTTGCGGGGAAAAAATCCGGACCGCTGGGTGGTGCTGGGCACGCACCACGATGCTTGGACGTTCGGCGGCATGGACCCGGGCAGCGGAACGTCCGCAGTTTATGAAACCGCGCGTGCTCTGGCGGCATTGGCGAAACAGGGATGGACGCCGGACCGCTCCATCGTCTTCGCCTTTTGGGACGCCGAAGAGGCTGGGCTGGTTGGATCCACCGAATACGCCGAGGCGTTCGAGCGAGAACTGCGCCAGAAGGCGGTCGTCTATATTAATACCGACTTGTTCATGCAAGGCCATTTCTTCGGAGGAGGCACGCCGTCCTTGCGCGATTTTCTGGTTCAGGTAGCCAAGGACGTCCCGGCCATCAACGGACGCGGCAGTGTTTACGACCAATGGCGCGTGGATGCCTGGCAAAAGCAGCCGGTCGCGCGGCGGAAGCAGGGTCCCAACGGTTTTGAAGTGGAACTGGCGGCTCTCGGCAGCGGCGCGGATTTCGTGCCGTTCCAGGATTACCTGGGTCTGCCCACTTTGTCCGTGCAGTACGATTTCGATGGAAGCTACGGCGCTTATCATTCCAGTTATGACTCGCGATATTACGTGGAACACTTCAGCGACCCCGGATTCCACGTAGCGCGGAATCTCACGCAAGTTTTTGGCCTGGCTGTTATGCGGCTGGCTGACGCGGCCGTCCTTCCATATCGTTACTCGCATTACGCGCAGAAAATCAATGGATTTCTCGACGATGCGGCCGGCTGGGCGGTGGATGATGAAGGGCGTCAAATCCTGGACCTCAACTTAGAGAATGCGAAAGCGCTGGCGGCCCAGATAGCCACGCGATCCGCGACGCTCGAGCGGCGCATCGACGAAAACATCGAGAGCGGCCGCTGGCCGGACGCGTCCACGGCATTATTAAACGACCGGCTCACGCACCTGGAGCAAGCGCTGCTCGACGAGACCGGCGGTCCAGCGCAACGCTGGTACCGGCATGTGATTTACGGCTGGAACATCTACTCGCTTTATGATGGTCAGCCTTTGCCCGGATTGGCGGAAGCGATCCGGTTGAAAGATCCGGCTCGGGCGGCGCAAGAAACGACGCGAATTGAGAACGCGTTGCGCCGCATGCTGGCGGAACTGCGGGAAGCGGGAGGTTGATTGGCTTCGAATAAAAGTGCGGTGATGGGTCAGGGCGAGTCATCGCTTGCGAAATACCGGGAGCCGGGAGCGTTGTCGCGGCAGCTTTACGAACGCGCATCTCAAGTGATGCCCGGCGGCAACACACGGCACTCTATTGCGCTGGCGCCATATCCTATTTATGCGCGCAGCGGCAGCGGGTGCCGTATCACGGATGTCGAGGGCGAAGAACGGGTCGATTTTCTCAATAACTACACGTCGCTGATTCTTGGCCACGCGCATCCGGAAGTTACCGCGGCGGTGCAGCGCAGGGCCGCTTTGGGAAGCGCGTTCACCATGCCGACTCCGGAAGAAATCGAGCTGGCGGAGTTACTCGCTTCACGCGTCGCGTATGTGGAACAAATCCGCTTCTGTAACTCCGGCACCGAGGCCGTGATGCTGGCCATCAAGGCGGCACGAGCTTATACGGGCCGGCGTAAGATCGCGAAATTCGAAGGCGCGTATCACGGCATCTACGATTATGCGGAGGTCAGCGAGGGTCCACCGGCCGAGGCGTGGGGCGAAGCGGACGCGCCCGCTTCCATCGCCGAACCCGGTACCCCCGAGAGTGTGGCTAATGATGTGGTCGTGCTGCCGTGGAATCGGCCGGAGGCTTGCCGCAAATTGATCGAGCAAAATAAGGACGATCTGGCGGCCGTGCTGGTGGATCCCATGCCCTTGGGAATCGGAATGATTGCGCCGCGCCCCGGCTTTCTGGCCATGTTGCGGGAGCAGACCTCGCGTTACGGAATTATCTTCCTGGCAGATGAAGTTCTGAATTCCCGTCTGGCCTATCATGGCGCTTATTCGACGCATGGCATAGCACCCGATCTGGTCACCTTCGGGAAGATCATCGGCGGCGGATTTCCGGTGGGCGCCGTCGCAGGATCGCGCCGCGTGATGTCGGTCTTCGATCATACCGGCGCGCTGAAAGTGCATCACGGTGGAACGTTCAATGCGAATCCAGTCACCATCGCGGCCGGGCTTGAAACCATGCGGCACATGACGCCTGAAGCGTTTGACCGATTGAATCAATTAGGCGAATATGTTCGCGATGGATTGCGCCGGCTGTTCCGCGACATGCATCGGCCGGCCCAGATCTGCGGCGCTGGGTCCGTGTTCCTGGCGCATCAGACCGCCGACGAACTGATCGACTACCGGTCCCTGAGCGGGTTCTCGCGAACGAATCCGATTTACGGAAAGCTGTGTCACAAGATGCTGGAGTACGGGTTCATCCTTTCGCCGCGGGGGATTTTCGGTTGTTTGTCGACGCCCATGACCGAGGCCGAGCTGGACGGATTAGTAGAGGCGCTGGGGCGCGCGTTACGTAATTTGGAATAACCGTCCGCGGCTGATCCGTCACTGCGCGGGTTGCAGCATTCCGAAAATGTTTCCCTCCGGATCCTTCACGTACGCCAACCATCCGACGCCCGGGACTTGCATCTTATCCAGAGCCATGGAGCCGCCGCCGCTTTTGACCTTCTCGATCGAGGAGTCCAGATTCTCAACGTTGATGGTGCAAACGAACGCGTTCACCGGCTCGCCTCCCGTGGGCGGCGGACCCACACGCGGCGTCATCCCGCCGTTGATGCCCGGCCAAACCACCCCGGCTTGATCTTTGCCCGTGGTGACCATCCGGTAACCGCCCATCTGAGGGCCCAGATCTTTTATATCCCAGCCAAAAACGGTCTCATAAAACGTCTGCATCTTATCCAGATCTTTGGCGTGAACTTCAAAATGTACGACCCTGTTCATAAGGTTCAAGATATCAAAGAAAATTGCGCCGGGTCTTGCGCCAGCCCAGTCTGATATCCTGAAGCTGCGTGCGATTTTTCCTGGCGTTAATCCTGGCGGTTCCTTTGTCCGCCGCACCGCCGCCCTCGCTGCTCGATATCCTGAGCGCGGAGCTGCAGCGCAATTTCACGATTCTCAAAGAAAAGGCCGATCCGCCGCCGTACTTCATGAGCTACACGGTGACGGAGGACGAAACCGAAATTCTCACCGCCAGCCTGGGCGCGGTGGTGGACCAGAATAAACGGCACTTGCGCTATTTGGACGTCACGGTCCGGGTAGGCAGTCCCAAGCTGGACAACTACCACGTCGTGAAAGGCGAGCGAGCGCGATTCACCAGCGGCTCCGTGATCCCGTTGGACAATTTGGCGCCAGCCATCGACCGCAGATTATGGCTCGAGAGCGATCGCACTTACCGGCTGGCGGCGCGGCGTTTGATTGAAATTAAGTCGGACCAACAAGTTCAGGTTCAGCCAGGTCAGGATTCAGACGATTTTTCAAGCGAGCCTCCGGCAGTTGCTTCAGAGCCTCCGCCGGCCCTGGAACCACTGGCGGCCGAGTGGACCAGCCGGCTGCGCAAATGGTCGGGAGATCTGGGCAACGTGCCCGGCGCTCTGAGTTCTGGAATCGCCGTCGCCGTCGAGCGCGAAACCAAGTACATGGTCAGCACGGAAGGCACTAAGCTGCTTCACGGCCGGACCTTCGCCAACATCTCCATCAGCGCCCGGGGAAAAGCGCCCGATGGCATGGACGTCTCCGCCTCCGAGGATTTTCAGGGCGCCGAATTGGACCGCATGCCTAAGCCGGAAGCCGTCGAGGCCGCGGTCCAACGCGTGGGAAGCGATCTCACCGGCTTGCTGAAAGCGCCGGCAGTGGAGCCTTATGTCGGACCGGCGATTCTTTCCGGACGAGCCGCGGGCGTTTTCTTCCACGAAATTTTCGGTCACCGCATCGAGGGCCATCGCCAAAAGGATGAGGCCGAGGGCCAGACCTTCGCCAAAGCGGTTGGAACGCCGGTTCTGCCGGACTTTCTCTCGGTGGTCTTCGATCCTACACGCAAGACCATCGACTCCACGGACCTCAACGGCACCTACACCTACGACGACGAAGGCGTGAAGGCGCGGCCGGTCACCGTGGTTGACAACGGCATCCTGAAAACCTTCTTGATGTCCCGCGCTCCGCTCCCAGGCATCGAGCATTCCAACGGCCATGGGCGCCGGCAGGCGGGTCTCGAGATCGTCTCGCGCCAATCCAACCTGATCGTCGAATCGAAAAAGCAAGTGTCCGATCAGACTCTGCGCCAGATGCTGATTGCTGAAATCAAGCGCCAGAATAAGCCTTATGGCTTGTATTTCGAGCAAGTCACCGGCGGCTACACAACGACGCAGCGGCGCGGCTTGCAAGCCTTCACGGTGATTCCACTCATTGTCTATCGCGTCTATCCGGACGGCCGTCCGGATGAACTGGTGCGCGGCGCCGACATTGTTGGCACGCCGCTGGCAAGCTTCGCCAAGATTCTGGCGACCTCTGACAAACTATCGGTGTTCAACGGGTATTGCGGCGCCGAATCCGGGCAGGTGCCGGTCTCGGCCTCTTCGCCCGCGCTACTGGTTTCAGAGATCGAGATTCAGAAGAAGGATCATTCCATCGACCGGCCACCGTTGCTTGAAAGGCCCACCGGGCTGTGAAGGCGATCTTCTCCCGGTTCGGTGCATTCGCTCTGATCGGCGGCCTGTGCCTTTCTACGCTGGAGAGCCAGGCACCGAAGGCCCAGCCAACCGATCCGGTTTTGCGCGCCATGCAGGACGAGCTGAAACGATCCAGCCAGCTTCACATCGTCAATCTGGATCCAGCGTATTTCTTCGAATATCGCGTCGAGGACACCCAATCGTTTGAAGCGGCGGCGACGCTGGGTGCGCTGATCTCGACCGGCCAGGCGCGAACGCGAATCCCCATGGTTGAAGTCCGCGTGGGCGATTACAATTTCGATAACACCGATCACATCTACTCGGATGCATCCAGTGGCGCCCGCTACGACTCCGCGGAGCTGCCTCGCGACGACGATTACGCTGCTATCCGGCAGGTGTTTTGGCTGGCCACGGACCGCACCTACAAAGCCGCTGAAGACGCCATCGCGCGGAAGCGATCGTCCTTGAAGAACGTCAATTTGCCGGACCAATTGCTCGATTTTTCTAAAGCTCCGGTTGTTGAAGCGGTGCTGCCTGTCCCCAGAACGCCTGTCGATCAGAGCCGCTGGAAAGATCGCACGGTGAATCTGTCGGCCGTTTTCTCTCAATATCCCGCGGTGCTGAGTTCCGGCGTGGACGTGCAGATTTCGCAGTCTATCAATTACCTGGTCAACTCAGAAGGAACCGCGGTGCGGACGCCCGAGAATCTTGCTTCCGTGCGGATTCAGGCTGGGGCGCTGGCCAAGGACGGCACAGCGGTCCGTGACGGCACGGTCATTGATGCCTTGCAGGCTGCCGGACTCCCCCCCGAGAGCGAGCTGCTGAACCAGGCTAAAGCCGTCGCCGAACACGTCACCGCGTTGGCTCAGGCTCCCGCCGGCGAAGCCTACGACGGCCCCATGTTATTCGAGGCGCCGGCCGCCGCCCAGCTTTTCGCTCAAGTGCTGGGGGACAACTTAAAGGTGACGCGTAAGCCGGTCACGGATGCCGGACGCACGCCTCCCTATTCACCCAGTGAGTTTGAAAATCGAATGGGAGCGCGCGTTCTTCCGGAGTGGATGACGGTAGTCGACGACCCCTCTCAAACCGAATGGCATGGGCAAGGGCTGGTGGGACACTACCTCTACGACATGCAAGGTGTCGCGGCGCAACCGCTGACGCTGGTGGAACAAGGCCTGCTCAAATCGTTCCTGCTGACCCGCACGCCCGTTCTGCGGGGCTCGGATGTCTCCAATGGGCACGCGCGCCTGGCAGGCTCGTTCGGCGCACGCGCACCCGGCTTCGGCAACATGTTCATTCGCTCGTCGGAGACCAAGCCGGCCGCGGACATGAAAAAGATTCTTATGGATATGTGCCAGCAGCGCAACAAGCCGTATGGGATTCTAATCCGTAAGCTGGATTTTCCGTCCATGGCTTCGATTGACGAATTTCGCAGAATGGCCGCTGCGGTGGGTCGATCTGGCGGAGGCGGCCGGCTCGTGGCTCAGCCGCTGCTGGTCTACAAGGTCTACCCCGACGGCAAGGAGGAATTGGTGCGCAGCGTGCGGTTTGGCGGGCTCAGCACGCGCTCGCTGCGCGACATCGTGGCGGTCTCGGATGAGAGCTACGTGTTCAATTTCACGGATTCCAACGCGCCGCTGGCGTTGATTGGCGCTGGGAACTACACCACGTCGTCATCGGTAATCGCACCGGCTGTTTTGTTCGACGAATTGGAACTGGAGCCCATCCAGGAAGAAGTGTCGAAACCACCGATCGTCCCGGCCCCGCCACTGACCTCGGAAACCACTGCGCGAGGCTCGCGCGCCCAGCCGGCCGGAGATTAAGATGCGCTTGCTCAGCCGCGCCATCTTCCGCGAAGTCGCGCTCAGCGCTTTCTTGGGTACGGTTCTGTTCACCTTCGTTCTGTTCCTGCAGCGCGTGGGCCGCTTCTTCGAGATCCTGGTGCGCGCCTCGGCTCCGCCGCTGACCGTGGCGCATCTGTTTGTCCTGGCAATTCCTTTCACGGTCACGTTCGCCGTGCCGATGGGCATCCTGGTGGGCGTACTGATTTCTTTGAGCCGCATGTCCACCGATGGAGAGATCACGGCCATGCGCGCCGCCGGCGTTCCCAGCCGCCGCGTGATCGCACCGGTGATGACGTGCGCCGCCCTGGCCACTCTGGTGACGGCCGCCTCTTCGCTGTGGCTCACTCCCTACGCCACCTGGAAAACGTACCGGGTGTTGAACGAGCTGGTGGCCGCCTCCCTCACCGCCGACGTGCAGCCGCGCGTCTTTGAAGAAAATTTCCCCAACCGCATCATCTATATCGGCGACGTTATTCCCGGCGCGATCACGCGCTGGCGTAACGTGTTCATTGCCGATACCACGCCGCCGGAAGAACAAAAAAAGACCGATCATGATCGCGGAGATGGCCCGCAAATCACCATCGCCTCCGACGCCATCGCCATACCGGACGTAAAGCACAACGACATCCAGTTGTCGCTCCAAAACGGCATCAAATACGACGTCGGCAAGGATTTTACCGACTACTACGTTCAGGGCGGCCTAAAGGGCGACCAGATTCTCGCCGCCACCAAGCCGAACGAAGTGCACGCGCGAGGCTACACGGAGTTGGACACGATTCCGCTCTATAAAAAGGCCTATCGCGATCCCACGCTCGACCACGACGATGTCATCCAGGCGCGCGTCGAGCTGCAACAACGTTTCGCATTGCCTCCGGCCTGCCTGCTGCTCGCTCTGGTCGGAATACCGCTGGGCGTTTCCTCGCGCAAAGGCGGCAAATCCACGGCTTTTGTCGTGACGGTCGCGCTGGCGTTCATTTATTGGATGGGTCTGCTGGCCTGCAATGGTTTGGCTAAGGACCAGCGACTGCCGGTTGCAGTCGCGATGTGGATCCCGAACGCGGTTTTCGCGCTGGTCGGAATTGTTCTGGTGAGCCGGCTGGAGCGGCCTGGCGACCGCGACATTATCGGGATGCTTACCGGATGGGCTCCGGTGCTGTGGCGGCGGCTGCGCAAGAGTCTCCCCGGTACCACGCCCTTAGCTCAGTCTCAGCGCAAGGGCTGGCGCTTCTTTTTCGTCCCGCAAGTGGTGGATACCTACGTCCTGCAAAGCTTTCTGTTTTACTTCTCAGTCCTGCTGATCAGCTTCGTGCTGATGATTCATGTCTACACATTTTTCGAACTGCTGAGCGACATCGTAAAAAATCACATCGCGCTGACGCGTGTATTCACGTACTTGTTCTTCCTGACACCGCAATTGATCTACGACTCAGCGCCGTTCAGCGTGCTCGTCGCCGTCCTGGTCACGTTCGGACTTCTAACCAAACACAACGAGATTACCGCCTTCAAAGCCACTGGTATCAGCTTGTACCGCTTAGCCGTGCCGGTTCTGCTGGCGGCGGTGGTGCTGAGCGGCGGCTTGTTCGCTTTCGATCATTACTACGTTCCGGACGCGAATCGGAAGCAGGACGCGATCCGCAAGGAAATCAAAGGCAAGCCGGTGCAGACTTACTTGCACCCCGAGCGGCAATGGGTCTTCGATCCGGGGCCCAAGGACGATCCGCGGGTTTTCTACTACAAGTACTTCGATCCTTTCCAAAAGGCCATGATCGGGCCGCAGGTGTTTGAGCTGGATCCATCGAATTTCCGAGTTCGAAAACACATTGCAGCCGAGAAAGCGCGCTGGGAGCCCGCGCTGCACACCTGGATTTTTGAGAACGGCTGGAGCCGCGATCCGTCGCGTCCGGACAGCTTCGTCAACTTCGCCGGTCAAGCCACCACGATTCCGGAAATCAACGAGCGTCCGGATTATTTCCTGCAGGAAGTGCTGCAAGACCAGCAGATGAACTTCGAACAGCTGGCCGCGTATATCAGGGAGCTGCAGCGCAGTGGCATCGACACCATCACGCTACAGGTCCGCTTTTATTTGAAATTCGCGCTGCCGCTGATTGCGCTGGTGATGGCGCTCATCTCGGTCCCCTTTGCCTTCATGACCGGAAATCGCGGCGCCATGGCCGGGGTAGGAGTGAGTTTTGCGATCGCCATTGCATACAAGTCGATCGAAAAACTCTTCGAGCAATTGGGCGACGTGAACTTGCTGCCGGCGACGCTGGCGGCTTGGTCGCCGGACCTGCTGTTTGCCATGGCCGGAATGTATTTTTTCACCCGCATGCGGACCTGACAGCGCGAAAGCCCTACACTGCCGCGACCGCCTCGATCTCCACCAGAAATTCCGGAAGAAACAGCCCGCGCACGATTACTACAGTGGCCGCCGGCGGGTTCGCGGTATCGACGTATTTGTCCCGCACCTCGCGATAGGCGAAGAACTGCGAGCGATCCACCGTGTCCACGATATAGTAATTCAGCTTGATAACGTTCTTAAAACTGCCGCCGGCGGCTTCGAGCGCCGTGTTTAGGTTGGCGAACACCTGCCGAAGCTGCGCGGGGTAGTCATCCTTGCCGACGATATTTCCAGAGGCATCCATCGCTACCTGTCCGGAGATGTAGATCAGCTTGCCGCTGCTGACTTCAGCGATATGCGAATAACCCACGGTCTTGGGAAGTTGAGGAGGACTGGACACTCGTATGCGAGACTCATTGGCCATGCCGTGATTCTGGCACATTTCGCGTGAGCACTTGCAAAGCCATGCGGCCACCTGTCACAGTTAGCGCCGTTCCCGCTGCGCGTCGAAGCCTTAAACGAATCCGCGCACTGGATGATATACTGTATGAGTTGGGTTTGGGTGTGTAGTAAGCGGGTGTGAATACGGTGGCGCAGACCGTCTGTAGGTTCGGCAGATTTCTTCTCATCATTCCGGTTGTCTGCGTGGTCGCGGGCGCCCTCCTCTGTCGGGCCGCCGATGACGAGAAGGTTTCCATTGCGCCGCGCGTCAAAGCAGCCGCGCCCGAAAAGGCCGACCCGAACGCAGACCTGGCCCGCCGCAATGCGAATATTCGCATCGACACCACGCTGGTCCAGATCAACGTTACCGTTACCGATCCACTAAATCGCTTTGTTACCGGCCTCGAAAAAGAGCATTTCAAGCTATTCGAGGACCGTGTGGAGCAGAATATTCTCGAGTTTTCCAGCGAAGACGCGCCCTTGTCCATTGGCCTGGTGTTCGACACCAGCGGCAGCATGGGCCCCAAGTTGCAGCAGTCGCGTAAGGCCGCCGCCGAGTTTTTCAAGACCGCCAATCCGGAAGATGAATTCTTCCTGGTTGAGTTCAACGATCGGCCGGAACTGATGGTGCCGTTCACCACCGACACCGAGGAACTGCAGAATCGCTTGACCTTTACGCAATCCAAAGGCAAGACCGCGCTGCTCGATGGCGTGTACCTGGCGATGAACCAAATGAAGAAGGCGCGCAACCCGCGCAAGGCCATTCTCATCATTTCCGACGGCGGCGACAACAATAGCCGCTACACCGAAAGCGAAGTGAAGAACGCGGTCCGGGAAGCCGACGTGCAAATTTACGGAATCGGAATTTTTGAGTCGCTCGGTAACCGCGGGCGTACGCCGGAAGAGCTGGCCGGTCCCGGTCTGCTGAGCGAGGTGGCGGAATTGACGGGCGGGCGGAGCTACAATGTAGAAAACGTCAATGAACTGCCCGACATCGCGGCCAAAATCGGAATCGAGCTTCGCAATCAATATGTGCTTTACTATTCGCCCAAGAACGCCACGCGCGACGGTAAATATCGCCACGTTCAGGTCAAGCTGGTTCAGCCGCGCGGCCTTCCGCCTCTGAAAGCCTTCTTCCGCCTTGGGTATTATGCGCCTTCTCAGTAGTTTTCTTTTAGCCGGTTCTCTCCTATTTGCCCAGTCCGCGCGCGCGCCTGCCGCGCCGCAACCGCAAGAGGACCCGACCTTCCGCGCCGACACGCGCCTGGTGATTCTGCCCATCAGCGTCTCTGACAAAAGCGGCAAGCTGATCACCGATATTCCACGAAAGGCCTTTAAGGTTTATGAGAACGGCGCCGAGCAGCCGATCAAAATCTTCAGGCGCGAGGATGTGCCCATCTCGCTCGGCATCATCATCGATAACAGCGGCAGCATGCGCGAGAAGCGGCAGAAAGTGGAGACCGCTTCGCTCGACCTGGTGAGGGCCTCCAACCCGCAGGATGAGGTCTTCATCGTAAACTTCAACGACGACGCCTGGCTGGACGTCCCCTTCACCAGCGACATTAAGAAGATGGAGGAAGGCATCGCCAAGATCGATTCGCGCGGCGGAACAGCCATGCGCGACGCCATCAATCTTTCGATGGACTACCTCCGCAAAGAGGGCAAACGGCAGAAGAAGGTTTTGCTGGTGATCACGGACGGCAACGATAATGCCAGTTCCATCAGCCTGGAGAAGCTGGTCAACCGCGCCCAGCAAGAAGAAGTTCTGCTTTATTCCATCGGCTTGCTGAATGAGGAAGAGCGGAGGGAGGCTCGCATCGCCAAACGCGCGCTGGATGAACTGACGCGCGAGTCGGGAGGGATGGCTTTTTACCCCAAGGCTCCGGCTGAAGTGGACCAGATCACGCTGCAAGTGGCGCACGAGATCCGCAACCAGTACACCATCGGCTATTCGCCCACGTTGCAGGCCATGGATGGCAGCTTCCGTCAAATCAAAGTCACAGTGAGCGGCGCCGGCCACCCTATCGTCCGCACCCGCACGGGTTACTACGCAACGCCCGATAGCCCAACCAAGAAGGCTGTGAGCCAGCTCCATTGATGCGCTTTTTGTGGCGCGCTACGCGGGGCTATCGCCTGCGGCCGTGGCGGAGTCCATACCTGCGCTGGCGGATGGAAACCTATTGGGGAACACCCGCCGACGAGATCGGCTTCTTGGATTTCTGGCGCTTCGCCTGGCAGCGCCGGCGCGATCTCCAACGTTTCCTCAATTGGGCCGAGCGAATGGATTCGGCCGATTAGTGCGCCGGGGCCGGCAGCGGAGGATGTGAAGGCGCTGCCGGACCGAAATAGCTGTCGTCCAGCGTCACCGGCACCTGCTTCTCGATCCGGTCCATTGCCTCGCGTACCATCTGCGGCTTGATCTGCTTCTCGATCTCGGGCTTGGCTTCCTCGAAGGTCTTGCTGGTTCGTTCTTCCACTTTGATGATGTGGTAGCCGTATTTCGTCTTTACCGGTTCGCTGATCTTGCCCACCTGCTGGCTCAACACCGCTTGCTCGAATTCCGGAACCATCTGGCCGCGCGTGAAGGGAGGCAGCGCGCCGCCGTTGTTAGCGGTCCCGGTATCGTCGGAGTCGGATTTGGCGAGCGCGGCAAAATCTCCGCCGCCGGCGAGTTGTTTTTCGATGTCTTGCGCCTTGGCCAGCGCTTCTGCCTCCGTCAGGTCTTTCTCGTTCGGGCGGACGGGCACTTGCGAGCCCTTGTAGCGGATCAGAATATGGCTGGCTTTGATCTGTTCATATTGCGATTTGTGCGCATCGTAATAGGAGTGCAGCGCCGCGTCGTCGGGCTTTGCTTCGTCGGCCACTTGACGCTGCAACGCATTGGCGAGGACAGAATCCACCTGGATGGTCTCCATCTGCTTGGCCGCCGGAGTCTGATCCAATTTTCTCTTACGCGCTTCTTGCGCCAACGCCATCAGTTGTCCGAACTGTTGCGCCACTTGGCGTTTTGCCGCCGCGTTGGGCACCGGCCGGCCATTTTCGGCCAAGGCCGCGAGCAGCTCTTCAAACTGCATACGCGTGATTTTGTCGGCGCCGATGGTGAGCACCACCGCGTCAGGCGCTACCGGTGCGGCCGGGGCAGTGAGCAGCGGCGGCGTGGGACGCTGCTGCGGCGTTGGCGCGGGAGGCTGCTGTTGCGCGAACGCGGCCACAGCCAGGATAAATGGGGGAACAAAAAATTGGGGTTTCATTGCTTCTCCATATTGTAGCTGGCTGATTGCGAAAATTCGCGCAGGTCTAGCAAAATGGCTTGACCACTCGATCGCTATATCGTACGATAGCATCGTAAGAGCTAGCGCGAGCTACATCGATCGGGGGCGAAGTTGGCAAAGCATTCCTGGGAGTTTCATGGGCCAGGCGGTTGGGGAGCTTGGGGTTATGCCCCCTGGGCGCAACGCGGCCGATTCTTCGAGGCGGGCGAAGTACGCATCGCGATTCTTTCGCTGCTCTCGGAAGCACCCAGACACGGCTATGAGCTAATGAAGACGCTGGAAACGCGCTCCGGCGGAGCCTATAAAGTCAGCGCCGGAACCATGTATCCGTCGTTGGCGCAACTGGAAGACGAGGGCCTGATCGTATCGGAGCAAAAAGCGGGCCGGCGAGTTTACCAGCTCACCGAGTCGGGACGAAAAGAGCTGGAACGCGAAAAAGCGACGGCCGACCGGATCTGGCGGCGCGCCTCGCAGTGGGAAGATTGGGGGCAATGGATGAGCCCGGGAGTAGCAATGATTTCAGGTTCGATGGGCGCCCTGATCAAAGCCGCTTTTCGCGCGATGAAGGACAGCGGTGAGGATCCCGAACTGCGAAGTAAGGTTGAAGAGATTCTGGATCGCGCGCGCAGGGATCTTGACCATCTATGACGGCGACGCGCGCTCCGTCGCTCGAAGAGTACCGGCGCTTCTACGCCGACGAGATTGCGGCGGTGGCCGGGATTCGTTCGGAAGCGCTCATTGAGGCCTTTGCGACTGTTCCGCGCGAGCATTTTCTCGGACCCGGTCCCTGGAAACTCGGCAGCTTGGATGCCGGCGTGAGTCCCGCGCCCCGCTATGTTTCCACCCCGGACGCCGATCCAAAGCGAATCTACCACAATGTCCTGGTGTCGATCGACGAATCGCGCCATTTGAACAACGGGCAACCGAGCGCGCTGGCGTCCTGGCTGGATGCGTTGGACATTCGGGAAGGCGAGCGCGTGGTGCACGTCGGAGCGGGGATTGGTTATTACACCGCGATCATTGCGGAAGTGGCTGGGTCCGGCGGCAGCGTCGTGGCCATCGAGGTGGATGAAGAGCTGGCGGCGCGTGCCCGCACAAACCTGGCCGGCTGGAACACGGTCCAGGTTGTCTCAGGCGATGGAAGCCATTTCGACCCTGGGCCCGTGGACGTGATTTTCGTGAATGCCGGCGTGACGCATCCCTCCTCTTTGTGGCTTGATCGGCTGAAGCCGGGCGGACGTTTGCTCTATCCGCTGACGTTCGACGCGGGAGTGGGCGGGAAGGGATGCATGCTCCTGGTAAAGCGCGAGGGCGAAACCTACCCGGTACGCTGCGCCGGTTTCGTGATGATCTATTCCTGCACCAGCCTGCGAGACCCGGATCTGAATGGTTCTATAACGAAACAAATCAGCTCGGGAAAGATCTTCTCGGTAAAATCGCTGCGCCGCGACAAGCACGAAGCGGACGATACCTGCCTGGTGCACGCCAAAGACTCGTGTCTTTCAACGAAAACTATTTGATCAGAGCCGTGACATCGGCCGCGCCAATACCCTGTTCGCCGCACACTGAATAGAACAGGGTGACCTTTCCACCATCCTCGAACACCGCTGGATCGCGCAGCGCGTTCTCCGGGCCTTCGGACTCTCCAGCCTTGGATGGGATCACAGGAAGATTGGGGCACTCGTAGGGCTCATGCGGCGCCAGCACCTCCACCGGCGATGACGCTTTCCAGGTGCGCCAATCGCCCTGGAGCGCGATCGTCGACAGCAGGATCTTCTCCGGCGCATCGCCGATGGCCGAAAAGAAAACGTATAACGTGTTGCCGCGCAGCAGGACCGCGACATGGCGGACGCGGCGTGCATAAGCCGAGTGGTCGAAGGGATTGGGCCCGAAATCGAACGGCGCCAGCGGATCGCCGGCCTTCGCCAGCACGCCCAACCGCGCCATCCCGTAGAAACTCCCATTCCATCGAAACCCACGCAGGTAGGAGCTTCTCAGCGTGATGCCCGGCCGCGGTTCAAAATGGATGCCGTCGCCCGACACCGTGGTCTGCGTAAATTGCGCGTAGCGGTTGTCGCGCATCCATTGCAGCGCCGCGCTTGGCTCCGACGGCCAGGGCTTGAGATCGGTCCACATGCCGTGAACGTACATCACCAGCCGTCTGGCCGGTTCATCTATGAAGACTTCAGGCGAGGCGACATGGGTGTAGAGCGTAGGCGGGCTCGCGGCAGGATCGGGCTGCGGGCGGTAGAAAATGGTGTCGCGGACCTGCAAAACGCCGGGCTCGTAGATCTTCCAAGGTCCATGCAGCGAGTCGGCGTACGCTAGGCGTATGTATGCGCCTTTGTGATGCGCGAAATACAGGTAGTAGCGGCCGAGCGGATGCGCGATCCAGCCCGGAACGCGAATTACGGACGGTCCGTTGACGTTATCGCCGAGCGACTTGGACGTTGAAACCGAGATCAGCGGGTTTTCGGAAAACCTTACGGCGGTCTGAGCGGACCCCGCGACGGCAACCGCTCCAGCCAGAAAGACGCGGAAAAAACCGGTGTGGGCCACTTAGCTGCGCCCCTATTTGGTAGGAATCGGTTCGCCTTCGGTGGGAAATTCAAACGTTTCGCCGCCCATATGGGCAACCAATGTACCTGGGCCGAAAAGCTTGCCACCGTTGGGAAAGAATACGGCGCCGTCGGTAGACTGGCCGGCCAGAAGTTTGGTGCTGACCAAAGCCAGCGCCGAGGCCGCCGCGCCTGCCTTCAGACGATTTGATCCACCGTCGGCAAGCGCGCTTTGACGCCGGTTTTCATAGCCGTTGGTGGTCTGCATGTTGATGTTTCCGTAAATACCTTGCTCGTAAGTCGTTACCAGCTTGATGACGTCGTGCCGGCTGGCCTTGTTGAGCAGCGAAAGGACGATGGTGAGCGCGGGCAGCCCCTGCGTCACATTCCCATCCTGCTTGCGGTAACCGAAATCCTCCGGCTTCACCACCCAGGAAATGGGCGACCCATTGGAGATGGAAACCTGAACGATTGAGTATTCTTTCAAGTGCGATGGCAGATAAGCGAACATCACCGTCATGCCGCCTTTGGTCAAAGTCTTGTAGTGCAGCCCATTGGACTCAAAATCGATGACTTGCGACAGCAGTGGCGCCGAGGTAGCCAGCCAGAGCGCGAGAATCCTCATATTCATATCATACGGCGGAAGATTCGGCGACGACGTTACGATGCGATTCTAGATGCGGCCAGCGCCGGCAGGCAGCGAGCGGGAACGTTAGTCCTACGATCAAGACCCTAGGATAAAACACGCCCCAACAAAAAGCCTAAGGTCTTGGTCATGTGTAACTAGTACTAAGGACCAATTGTTGCGGGGGTGCCAAAGCATTAGTCTAGCCTCAGGAGTGTCTTGCATGCTGCGAAGCATCATCATTTGTCCCGACGCGGATCTCAATGAACGGCTCGAGAAGCTTTTGAGTGAGATCGGCGCGCACGTGACACGGACCCTGGACCGCTATCCTGGTTCACTGGAGCTGCTGCGCGTAGTTCGAGCGCACGCTCCACAAGTAGTGTTCGTGAGCACAGAATCGATCGCGAAGGCTTTAGAGATCGCCCGGGAGTTGGAGAAGAACACACCGGGTATTCAATTGTTCGCCCTCAGCCGTTCCCTGGATGCGCAGGTGTTGTTGGAGCTGATGCGGGCGGGCATACGTGAGTTTGCCTCACTGCCATTTGACCGGCAAGCTCTAATCGACGCATTGATCAGGATTAGAGACACGGTCGAACAGCGGCCGCCGGCGGTACAAGCCACCAATCAAGTATTCAGCTTCCTGCCTTCCAAGGCGGGAGTCGGCACGTCCATGATCGCGCTGAATACCGCGGTGGCCATATCGCGCCTGCCGAACTTAAGCGTATTGTTGTCGGATTTTGATCTGAACTCGGGCATGTTGCGCTTTATGTTGAAGCTGGATAGCAACTATTGCGTAACCGATGCAGCCGAGCACGCCGTGGAAATGGACGAGAGCTTGTGGCCAACCATGGTGAGCAAGATCGACAAACTGGACGTATTGCACGCCGGCAAGCTGAATCCCGACTTCCACATCGAACCTGCGCAGATCAGGCACTTGATGGAATTCATGCGGCGCAACTACGACGCTTTGTGCTTCGATCTTTCGGGCAACTTGGAGAAGTACTCGCTCGAAATCATGCACGAATCGAAGAAAATCTTCCTAGTGGCCACCCCTGAGATCCCGGCCCTGCATCTGGCGCGAGAGAAGGTGCTGTATCTCAAGCAGCTGGAGTTGGCGGACCGGATTTGTCTGCTGTTGAATCGCAGCCACAAGCGGCCGCTCATCACGCCGGCTCAGATCGAGGAGCTGGTAGGGGTCCCGGTCTTCATGACCTTTCCCAATGACTACCAGGCCGTGCAACGGGCGCTCACCGTTGGCCGTTGGCTGGACGGCAGTTCAGAGCTGGGCAAAAAGTTTACTACCTTGGCTCAGACTATGTTCGAACAGAAGCCCAGCGCCGTTCCGCTCGATTCCAGGAAGCGTTTTCTGGAATTCTTTTCGGTATCGCCCGCGCTCAACACCGCCGTTGTGCCGGTTAAGAAATCCGCTAGCTAGACGCACCCTCGCCCCGGCCGTCGTTGCAGAGCCCGGCGATCGAAGCGCTACTTCGCTATCCTCTCTAATTGGAGAACACCGTCCTCCAGTGGGTGGCGACGTACGGCTACGTGGCCATTTTTTCGCTGCTGGTGCTGGGCATCGTCGGAATTCCGGTGCCGGACGAATTTCTGCTCACCGGTTGCGGGTTTCTCATCTATCAAGGCCATCTCCGGCCGGTCCCGACATTTCTTAGCGCGCTGGCCGGCAGCATGTCGGGCATCACTCTGAGCTACATCATTGGCAGAACGGTGGGCTGGAAGTTCCTGCATTCCCGCTTCGGCAAGCTATTGCATGTAACGGATCAACGCATCCGGACAATCCACGATTGGTTCGATCGCATCGGCCATTGGGCGCTGCTGATCGGATACTTTGTCGCAGGAGTACGGCACTTCACCGCCATTGTCGCGGGAACGTCCAAGCTCGAATATCGCTCCTTCGCGTTGTTTGCCTATAGTGGCGCAGTCGCGTGGGTCGGCACTTTTTTGTTCCTCGGATACCATTTCGGAAAACGCTGGGAAGAGATCCTGGGCCTGGTTGAGCATCATCTGAAGCTCTGGTCCATAATTGCCGGAGTGGTAATCGTACTCTATATCGCCATTCACTATTTATATGTGCGGCGAAGAAAGCCCCGCTAGCCCGCAAAGGGCGCGCAGGCACCCTCGTTGCAAGTAAGTAAGCAGCCCGCGCGCTCCGTTTTGCGGGCAGTTACTTAGAAGTGCAGTATTCTAAGAGCAGAGGCCTGCATAGCTGCCATGACTATGAGGGCCGCTTCTCCAAGCGCGAAGGAATAACCGAAACAGGAACGGAATAAGTTGGCCACGGCAGTCGCAGACCGCTTCTATACCTCCACCGTCGGCAAAAAAGCCGCGATGGCGATCAGCGGTTGCGTGCTCTTTCTGTTCGTCCTGGGGCATTTGATCGGCAATCTTCAGATCTATGAAGGGCCTGAAAAGCTCGATCGCTACGCCGTGTTTCTGCGATCGCTGCCGGCGTTGCTATGGACTGTCCGCCTGGTGTTGCTGGCGATGGTGCTGCTGCACATCTGGTCGTCCGTGCAACTGGCGTTGCGCAACCTGGAGGCGCGGCCGATCGGATACGTGAAGAAAAAGGCCACGGAATCTTCTTACGCCTCGCGCACCATGTACTGGAGCGGGCCCATCATATTGGCGTTCGTGATTTACCACTTGCTGGATTTTACCTTCGGCACGCTGAACCCGCATTTCGTCGAGGGCGACGTCTACAGCAACGTCGTAGCGAGCTTCAGCGTAATTCCGGTTTCGGCATTCTACATTTTCGCCATGCTGCTGCTGGGCATGCACCTCTATCACGGTTTGTGGAGCATGTTCCAATCGCTCGGCTTTTATCATCCGCGCTACACGCCGGTGCTGAAGCGATTGGCGGCGCTGGTCGCGATCCTGATCGCCGCCGGCAACATCTCGATCCCAGTGGCCGTACTGGCGGGAGTTGTGAGATAGCCATGCGGCTGGATTCGCGAGAACCTTCCGGGCCGATCGAAAAGCTGTGGGACCAGGCGCGCTTCGAGATGAAGCTGGTGAATCCGGCCAACAAGCGCAAGCACAGCATCATCGTGGTGGGCTCGGGCCTGGCTGGAGCTTCCGCCGCCGCGACACTGGGCGAGCTGGGTTATCGCGTGCAGTGCTTTTGCTTTCAGGATTCGCCGCGGCGCGCCCACAGCATCGCCGCACAAGGGGGAATCAACGCCGCCAAGAATTACCATAGCGACGGCGACAGCGTCTTCCGGCTGTTCTACGACACGGTGAAGGGCGGCGACTTCCGCTCCCGCGAATCCAACGTCTACCGGCTGGCGCAGATCAGCGTGAACATCATCGACCAATGCGTGGCCCAGGGCGTTCCGTTCGCGCGCGAATACGGCGGCACGCTGGCCAATCGATCTTTCGGCGGCGCGCAGGTCTCCCGGACCTTCTACGCTCGCGGGCAGACCGGACAGCAGCTCTTGCTGGGCGCTTACCAGGCGCTCGAAGAGCAAGTGCAGGCCGGAAGCGTCGCCATGTTCCCGCGCAGCGAGATGCTGGACCTGGTGGTGATCGACGGCCGCGCCCGGGGCATCGTGACACGCAACCTGGTTACCGGCAGGATCGAGTCCCATGTGGCCGACGCGGTGGTTTTGGGGACGGGCGGCTACGGCAACGCGTACTACCTGTCGACCAACGCCAAAGGTTCCAACTGCACCGCCATCTGGCGCGCGTACAAGCGCGGCGCGGCTTTCGCCAATCCATGTTTCACGCAGATTCATCCCACCTGCATTCCGGTCTCGGGGCACTATCAATCCAAGCTGACGCTGATGAGCGAATCGCTGCGCAACGACGGCCGCATCTGGGTTCCGCTGAAGGTTGGTGACAAGCGTCCACCGAAGCAGATCCCCGAGAGCGAGCGCGATTATTATTTAGAGCGGCGTTATCCGAGCTTCGGCAATCTGGTCCCGCGCGACGTGGCTTCCCGCAATGCCAAAGCGGTGTGCGATGAAGGGCGCGGCGTGGGCGAAACCGGACACGGCGTTTACCTCGATTTTTCGGACGCCATCCGCAGCCTCGGCGCGGATCTTATTCGCGAACGCTACGGCAATCTTTTTGAGATGTACCAGCGCATCACCGACGAGGATCCTTATCAGGTCCCCATGCGGATCTATCCCGCGATTCACTACACCATGGGCGGCCTGTGGGTGGATTACTATCTCATGAGCACGATTCCCGGCTTATTCGTGATCGGCGAGGCGAATTTTTCAGACCACGGCGCGAATCGGCTGGGCGCCAGCGCCTTGATGCAGGGGCTTTCGGATGGATACTTCATCCTGCCGTACACGGTGGGCGATTACATCGCCAGCGTGAAGCTCGGAGAAGCTGGACACCGGGCATGCCGAGTTCGCTCGCGCTGAATCGGAGGTAGCAAGCCGCACCAAGCGGTTGCTCGAAATCCACGGCCACCACACCGTGGACGACTTCCATCGCCGGCTCGGCAAGATCGTTTGGGAGTTTTGCGGCATGTCGCGCAATGCGCAGGGGCTGGAGCGGGCTCTGGGTGAGATTCGCGAACTGCGGGAACAATTTTGGACGGACGTGACCGTGACCGGCGGCTCGGACGATTTGAATCAATCGCTCGAAAAGGCCGGCCGCGTGGCCGATTTCTTCGAATTGGCCGAGCTGATGTGCCTGGATGCGCTGGACCGCAATGAATCCTGCGGCGCGCATTTCCGCGAGGAGTTTCAAACGCCCGACGGCGAGGCGCAGCGTAACGATGCCGAGTTTTCCTACGTGTCGGCCTGGGAGTTTCAGGGCGACAACCAGCCGCCTGCGCTGCACAAAGAGCCCTTGCATTTCGAGTACGTCCATCCCAGCCAGCGGAGCTACAAGTAATGCATCTGGTTCTGCATGTCTGGCGTCAAAAAAGCTCCGCCTCACGCGGCGCGATGGTGCGATATGAATCGAATGAAGTGAATCCGGACATGTCGATGCTGGAGCTGCTGGACGTCGTCAATGAAGGTCTGATCCTCAAAGGCGAAGAGCCAATTGCATTCGAGCACGATTGCCGGGAGGGGATCTGCGGCTCGTGCGGATTCATGATCAACGGCATCGCGCATGGCCCGCTGCCGGCCACCACGGTGTGCCAGCTCACGATGCGCCATTTTCAGGATGGCCAGGAGCTTTATCTCGAGCCATGGCGCGCCAAATCGTTTCCGGTGATTAAGGACCTGGTGGTGGATCGCGCCGCGTTCGACCGCATCATCGCCGCCGGTGGATACATCACCATTCCGGCTGGCAGCGCGCCGGACGGCAACACGATTCTGGTTCCCAAGGAAAATGCCGACCGCGCCATGGACGCGGCGGCCTGCATCGGCTGCGGCGCGTGCGTGGCGGCCTGTCCGAATGCCTCGGCCGCCCTATTCACCGGCGCCAAGATCGCTCATCTGGGATTATTGCCGCAAGGCCAGCCCGAGCGGCATGAGCGCGCGCTCCGCATGGTGCGCCAGTTCAATCAAGAAAATTTCGGTAGCTGCACCAACATCGGCGAGTGCGAGGCGGTGTGCCCGAAAAGCATCAAGCTGGAAGCGATCGCGCGGATGAACCGGGATTACATCGAGGCCAGTTGGGCGCGGCGGTAAGCTACGAGATTCGATAGACGTAGCCGTCTTCAATGTAGCGATCGCCAATAGTCTGACCGCCCAAGCGCATTCCCACTACGCTTTTTGATTTACCAAAGATGCGGCGTAGAGTCTTGATGAACGGGTTGTTCATGTTGAGAATCATGACAGACGGTGTTTGTTCGAGTGTGAGGCCGGCCTGTTCCAGCGCCGTATGGAGCAACCCATAAGCATCAAACTGCCCGACGTTGTCGAATTTGCGCGAAGCCAAAACCAGGCGCCACTCCTCGTATTCCGGTAAGTATGACCAGAGCGCGATCTTGACGTTTAGGCCTGCGTCGTCCAGAATCCTGAGGATCTGGGCCCCTCTTTCGACATCAACACTCACCAATGCCGTTTTATCCATTGCAGCACTCCATGGTTTTTCTGCGCCACCGCCTCGACGAGAGTCAGAGCCTCCTGTTGTTGAATGATTCGATACCGGCTCTCTTCTGACCAAGATTGTACGATATCCCAATTCTTGCGAAATGCCTCGTCACGTTTGGCTTCCGCACGCCGATGATCGTCCAAATTCGCAACCTTGATCAGTTCGCCAAGATTGTGCTTGTGGCTAGCCTCAGCTTTTTTCCTATCGGGAAAATCATGTCTTCGAGTCTCTTTGGCTATGCAAGCCTTGAGCGCACATTCGACAGCGTAACCGGCGAGATAATACGCGCCATCGTAGAGGCGTACCCTCGCAAGCGACTGCGCCTCGCGAAGGCGGATCCTGGAAAGCTGCTGAAGTCCCCTTCGATCCACTCCTCACATGTTAGCCGAGCGTCGCGATACGCATTACCACTATTCTTCAATTTTGATCGACGGGCCCTTCTTGCCTGATTCTTCCGCCGCGCGCCGCTGCATCTCGCGGGCGATAGCTACAAATGGCGCGCCACTTTCGCCCAGCGTGACCGGGTTGCCGGAATCTCCGCCGATGCGCACCGCCGGATCGAGCGCCAGTTCGCCCAGAAATGGCACGTCCATCGCCTCCGCGGTCTTCTTGCCGCCGCCGTAGCTGAACACGTCGATGCGCTCCTGGCAATGCGGGCACACCAGGTAACTCATGTTCTCCACCACGCCTAGAATCGGCACGCGCACTTGCTGGAACATGTGGATGGCTTTGCGTGCGTCTTCGAGCGAGACATCGGACGGCGTGGTCACCACCACCGCTCCAGTGAGCGGCGCGGTCTGGATCAAAGTGAGCTGGACGTCGCCGGTGCCGGGCGGAAGATCGATCAGCAGGTAATCCAGCTCGCCCCAATCGACGCCGCGCAGGAATTGCTGGATCACGCTGTGCAGCATCGGCCCGCGCCACACCAGCGGCTTGTCGCCCGGATTCAGGAAGCCCATGGACATGACGCGAACGCCGTTTTTCTCGAGCGGCTGGATGCGCTCGCCGATCGCGTGCGGCGTCGCTCGCAAGCCCAGCATGAGCGGCACGTTGGGCCCGTACACGTCGGCGTCCAGCAGGCCCACCTTGTGACCCAGGCGCGCCAGCGCGATGGCCAGATTCACCGAAACGGTGGTCTTGCCCACGCCGCCTTTGCCCGATCCGATCGCGATCAGATTCTTGACGCCTGGTATCGGCAGCTTTGGTTGCTCAGCTTGCGCTGGATTGGGACCCATCAGTTCGATCTTAGAACATCGCAGCTTTCCGACGCGTCGCGCGCTCCGTTCCATCGCATCCCTTCACAGGTAAACTGGAACGAATGTTAGCTCTGGGCGGAATCGAAGCGGGCGGCACCAAGTTCGTTTGCGCGATGGGCCACCCGCCCGACGATCTGGAGTTAACAGAAATCCCGACCACGACGCCGGAGCAAACCATCGGCCGAGTGCTGGAGTTTTTCAAGGCCCGACTGCCGCTGCGCGCGATTGGAATCGCCTCCTTCGGTCCAGTTGATCTCGATCCTTCCTCGCCCACGTTTGGATTCATCACCTGGACTCCCAAGCTGGCTTGGAGAAATTTCAATTTCGCGGAATCCGTCCGAAGCGCCCTGCACGCGCCGGTTGCCTTCGACACCGACGTTAATGCCGCGGCACTCGCGGAAAGCCGCTGGGGCGCGGCACAGGGACTGGATACGTTTTTGTACGTTACGGTCGGCAGCGGAATCGGAGCAGGCGGAATGGCGAACGGGCGCCTGCTGCACGGACGCATGCATCCGGAGCTGGGCCACGTGCGAGTGCCGCACGATCTCGGCCGCGACCCATTTCCCGGCAACTGCCCGTATCATGGCGATTGCCTGGAAGGTCTGGCGGCCGCTCCGGCCATCCAGTCGCGCTGGGGCCAAGATCCGTCCGGCTTGCCCGACAGCCATCCTGCCTGGGATCTCGAGGCCCGTTACCTGGCGCTCGGCTTAGTCAATGCGATTTGCGTGCTATCGCCGCAGCGAATCATCTTGGGAGGCGGCGTCATGGCGAGGGAGCAGCTCTTCCCCATGATTCGCGGCAACGTAGCGGAACTGCTGAATGGCTACGTCGACGCTCCCGATATCGTCCCTCCGTCGCTTGGCTCGCGCGCTGGCGTTCTAGGCGCGATGGCTCTGGCAGAGGCAGTGCTGGCGGACTCAACTTCGAATACCGGGCGGGCAGGCGTAGGATAATCTTGAGGAGATTTATGATCAAGCAACTTGTTGGGTTGACCGTTCTCGCGGGCCTCGGCGTCCTGGCGTATGGACAGATTTTCATCGATCGCAGCATGCTGGCGAAAATTCACGACGAGGAGACCGCCAACTCGCAGGTTGCGCCCGTGTTCGACATGTTGACTATAAATATCGGCCCGCGGCTCACCGCATCGCCCGCCCACAAACGCGCTGCTGAATGGGTTCGCGATCGCCTGGCATCGTACGGGCTACAGGGCGCGCGGCTGGAGCCGTGGAAATTCGGCCGCGGCTGGTCCATGGAAAAAGTCACGGTTGAGATGATCGAGCCGCGCTATCTACCGCTAATCGGCTACGCGGACGCCTGGTCGCCTTCCACCAATGGCGAGATCGTGGCGACGCCCGTCTTTGCCGGCGGCAAGTCGCCGGAAGAAATCGACCGCGCGCGCGCGCAATACAAGGGCGCCATCGTGATGACGCAGCCGATCATGACCAACTTCGTCCGCAAGGACCGTCCGCAACCGAGCGATCCCAATTATGTGTCTTTGTCGGCCGGTTATGCGACGGGGATCGGCCGCGAGCGTCCGAATGGTCCGAGTGCGGCACAGCGTGTGGTGCAGATCCTGGGCGAGGCCGGCGCGGGTGTCCTGCTCAAGCCGAGCATCGGCGAGCACGGCACCGTCTTCGTCACCGGACGCGACTTGGGACCCGGCGCGGCGCCATCCATTACGCTAGCCGCCGAGCACTACAACATGATCGTGCGAATGCTCGAACACAATGTTCCCGTCAAGCTGCGCATCAACGTCCAGACGAAATATTACGACAACGATGGCGGCAATGCCTATAACGTGCTGGCCGAGCTGCCCGGTACCGACCCGGCACTGCGCGACGAAGTGGTCATGCTGGGCGGGCACCTGGATTGCTGGCATACCGGAGTCGGCGCGACGGACAACGCCGACGGCGCTACTACGGTGATCGAAGCGATGCGGATCCTCAAAGCCATCGACGCGCGGCCCCGCCGCACCATTCGCGTGGCTCTGTGGGGCGGAGAAGAGCAGGGCCTGCTCGGCTCTCGCGCCTGGGTGCAGCAGCATCTGGCAGGCGCAGCTAACGCGCAGGCTCGCGACAAATTCGACGTGTACTTCAATATTGACAACGGAACGAACGCCATCTACGGTTGGTTCCTGCAAAACAACGAAGCCGCCAAGCCCATGTTCGATACCTGGCTCGAGCCGCTCAAGCAATACGGCGCGCGCCGCAATGTGATCGAGCCCGTCGGCGCTACCGACCATCTGAGCTTCGACAATGTCGGAGTTCCAGGCTTCAATCCTATCCAGGATTACTACAACTACGACATCCGCACCCACCACACCAACATGGACATGGTGGAGCGCGTCGACATCAATGATGTCCGACAAGCCGCCGTCGCGATGGCTTGGTTCGTCTATAACGCCGCCATGACGGAGCAGAAGATTCCCCGGCCAGTTGCAAAATAAGTTCAACTAGTAGTTGAAAGCAGTTCAATGAAGATCCTCGCCGCATTCACGTTTTCTGCGCTATTGCTAACCGCGCAACCCGACTTGAATTCTCTCAAGGAGCTGAAGTATCGCAACATCGGCCCGTTTCGCGGCGGTCGCGCCGTAGCCGTTGCGGGCGTGACGTCTCAGCCTAGCGTGTATTATTTCGGCGGAACAGGCGGCGGCGTGTGGAAGACCACCGATGGAGGCGCCACCTGGATTCCTGTTTCCGACGGCCAGTTCAAAACCGGCTCGGTGGGCGCGATCGCGGTGGCCGAATCCGATCCGAACACCGTCTACGTCGGCATGGGCGAGCCTGACATCCGCGGCAATGCTTCGCAATGGCGACGGCGTCTACAAGACCGACCGATGCGCGGCAAGACTTGGAAAAACGTGGGGCTCGAGGACACGCTATCACATCGGCGCGGTGCGCGTTCATCCCACGAATCCCGACATCGTGTACGTCGCCGCGCTGGGCCATCTGTACGGGCCGAATGACGACCGCGGCGTCTTCAAGTCCACCGACGGCGGCAAGAATTGGAAGAAGATTTTCTACGCGCGGACCGCAACACCGGCGCGGTTGATCTGATTCTGGACCCCAACCAATCCCAACGTGCTCTATGCGGCCTTCTGGGACGTGCACCGTTCGCCGTGGTCGCTCGAAAGCGGCGGGCCCGGCAGCGGCCTGTTCAAGTCCACCGACGGCGGCGATACGTGGACCGATCTCAGCCGCAATCCCGGGCTGCCGAAAGGTGTCTTGGGCCGCATCGGCGTCACCGTTTCGCCCGGCAATTCCGATCGCGTGTGGGCCATTGTCGAGGCCGAGGATGGCGGCGTATTTCGCTCCGACAACGGCGGCCGCACCTGGACCAAAGTGAACGACGAGCGCAACCTGCGCCAGCGCGCCTGGTATTACTCCCACATCTTCGCCGACCCGCTGAAGGCCGACACGGTGTACGTGCTGAACACCGGCTTCTACCGCTCCGATCGACGGCGGCAAGACCTTCACCGACCATCCGCACGCCGCACGGCGACAATCACGACCTGTGGATCGCGCCCGAACGATCCCAACCGCATGATCGAGAGCAACGATGGCGGCGCCAACGTCACGCTCCAACGGCGGGCGCACCTGGTCGACGCATGACAACCAGCCCACCGCGCAGTTCTATCGCGTGGCGCTGGACAACGATTTCCCGTATCACGTCTATGGCGCGCAGCAGGACAACAGCACCGTGCGCATCGCCAGCGCGCAGCGACGAGGGCGCCATCGACGCGCGCGACTGGTACGACGTCGGCGGCGGCGAAAGCGGCTGGATCGTGCCCGATCCGCAAGCGATTCACAGATCGTCTATGCGGGCTCCTACGACGGCCTGCTCACGCGCTACGATCACCGCACTGGCCAGCTCCGCAACGTCAACGGCGTGGCCCGACAATCCCATGGGCTACGGCGCGGAAGCCATGAAGTATCGCTTCCAGTGGAGACTATCCCATCGCTCTTTTCGCCGCACGATCCGAAGCACGCTCTACGCCGGCGGCGAACGTGTGTTCAAAACGACCAACGAAGGGCAGAGCTGGGAGGCCATCAGCCCGCGACCTGACGCGCAACGACAAGTCGAAGCAGGGACCGTCCGGCGGACCGATCACGAAGGACAACACCAGCATCGAGTATTACTACACGATCTTTACGATCGACGAATCGCCCGTGACGAAGGGCGTGATCTGGACTGGCTCCGACGACGGCCTGGTGCACGTGACGCGCGATGGCGGCAAGAACTGGGACAACGTGACGCCCAAGGACACTGCCGCGAATGGATCCAGATCAATTCCATCGAGGCCTCGCCCTTCGATCCCGGCACCGCTTACTTCGCCGCCACCATGTACAAGCTGGACGATTTCCGGCCCTACCTTTACAAGACCACCGACTACGGCAAGACGCTGGACGAAAATCGATCAACGGCATTCCGCCCAGCGCGTTTCACCCGAGTGATTCGCGAAGATCCAAATCATCGCGGCCTGCTGGTAGCCGGAACAGAAACCGGCATGTACGTTTCCTTCAACGGCGGCGACACTGGCAAGCGTTCCAACTCAACTTGCCGGTGGTTCCGATCACCGACTTGGCGTTTCAGAAGCGCGAAAAAGAGCTGGTTGTCGCGACGCAGGGCCGCGCGTTCTGGATATTCGACGATCTGCCTATTATTTATCAACTTGCCGATAGCGATCTGAAGCAAGACTTCAAGCTTCTGCAACCGCGAGACACCTATCGGACTCTCCGTGGGGGCTTCCGGCTGCCTCCGAACGCGCCGGAGGGACAAAATCCAACGGCCGGGGCGGTGGTCTACTATTCCTTCCGCGACAAACCGCAAGGCGAGGTAACGCTCGAGTTCCTGGACAATTCCGACAAGCTGATCCGGAAATTTTCGAGCGTCCAAGCGGCGAAGCGACCGGAACCCGCTTCAGACGATGAAGACGAGGATGAAGGGCCGCGCCGTCCGCCGGGCGCCGACCGTGTTCCGGCCGAGGCGGGCTTGAATCGATTCGTTTGGGATCTGCGCTATCCGGATGCGACTTCGTTCCCTGGCATGGTCCTCTGGGCGGGCGGCGTTCGTGGGCCGGCCGTGGTTCCCGGAACCTACAAGGTGCTGCTCACGGTAGACGGCAAATCGCAAGTGCAGACCTTCGAGGTCAAGAAAGATCCGCGTCTGGCGACAACCCCGGAAGATTTCGCGCGCCAGCTCGAAGTTGCGCAGCAAATTCACGGCAAGCTTAGCCAGGCCAACGACGCCGTGGTGGAGATCCGCGATGTCCGCAAACAGCTCGACGAATATGCGGGCCGCGTGAAGGACGCGAAGATTTCCGAGGCCGCCAAAACACTGGCCGGAAAGCTGACGGCGGTGGAGGAAGCGCTGTATCAGACCAAGAATCGCGCCAGTGAAGATCCGCTCAATTTCCCCATCAAGCTCAACAATAAGCTGGCGACTTTGCTAGGCGGTGTGGAGAGTTCCGACGATGCGCCCACGCTTCAGGACACCCAGGTCTATGAAGACTTGGCCAGCCAGGTCAACCTCCAACTGGAGACCCTTAAGAAATTGACCAGCGCGGACTTAGCAGCTTTCAACAAGCTGGTCCACGAACAGAATGTCCCGGCCGTCAGCGTACCCGAACCCAAGCCCGCCGGCGGCACTGCACACTAAGCGCCGGTTTCGCGTCATAATTAATGTCATGGAAAGGTCCTATTTGAAGCGCCGTCTGCGCGCGCGTGGTTTTTCGTTGATCGAGCTGCTGATCGTGATCTCGATCATTCTGGTGATCCTGGCGGTCGCCGTTCCCAAGCTCAATACGGCCAAAGAGAACGCGAACGAGATGGTGGTCATCCGTGAAATTCAGACCATCCATCAAGCCGAGACGCAGTACCAGTCGCAATTCGGCAAGTACGCGCTTACCTTGGCTCAGCTCGGGCCGCCCACGAGCGGGGGCCCCGGACCAGAGGCGGCGGACCTGATTCCTAACAGCCTGGCTTCCGGCGATAAGGACGGATATACGTTCGTCCTCACTGCGACACCGCAAGGCTACACCGTAAATGCCAACCCAAAGGTGTACAACAGCACCGGCCGGCGGACCTTCTTTTCCGATCAGAGCATGACGATTCATCAGAACTGGACCGCCGAAGCAGCCAACGCGAGCAGTCCGGAACTGAAGTAACCGCCTTCGCCAACCTAGATTGACCTAAATCATTTTCGACGATTCGTGTGCGTGTGTGGGACGAAGCGTTCGCAATTGGGACGCGCGCATAAACACTCAACCTGTTCCAACTTTTTCCATCCGTTTGAAATCAGTAGATCGAACAAAAGGACCATGTCTTGCGTACGAAAGTTATGCATGCACGTCATTGAAACATGCATTCGCGCGATCGAGACGCTAACCGATCCGACTTCTTGTCGTCGAATAAGGAAGGCCAAGGTGGAACTGCTATGAACGCGACGGGTGCAATAGCACAAAAACAATTTTTGTCTTGTCCGATTACGGACACCTCCGGCACGATTCTGCGGCGACGCGACATTGCGGGCTTCTCTCTTACCGAAAATGTTTATCCGCAGGGGTTGGTGTTGTCGCCGCATTGTCACGCCCACGGCTATCTCAGTTTTGTTCTGTCGGGAAATTACACGGAGAAATATGCCGAGCGCACCTGCGTGTGCCCGGAAGGATCGCTGCGCTACTTGCCGCCCAGCGAGCTGCACGAAAACGAGTTCGACGCAAGAGTGCGCTGCCTATTGGTCAGAATCGATCCGTTGACTCTTACGCGGCTGGGCGATCATGCCGCCGTGTTATCGAAGCCCGGCGAAGTGTTAGGTCTCGCGGCAGCCTGGCTGGCAAATCGAATGGTGCGCGAATTCCACGCCGACGATGATGTCGCTCCTCTGGCCATCGAAGGCGTGCTGCTCGAGATCTTAGCCGAGAGCGCGCGCGCCATCGGCGAAGGAACCGGGTCGAATGCGCCGAGCTGGCTGCGCCGGGTGCGCGAGACCCTCGAAGATTCTTATCTGCTGGCCCCCAGTCTGGCCGAACTGGCCGGGATTGCCGGAGTGCACCCGGTACACTTGTCGCGCGAATTTCGCAAACACTACCAGTCCACGATTGGCGAGTACATCCGCAAGCGGCGCATCGAGCATGCTTCGCATCTGCTGGCCAACACCAGCACGCCGCTCTCTGAGATCGCACTGCAGTGCGGATTTTCCGATCAGAGCCACTTCTGCGCGATGTTCAAGAGCCACACCGGGCTTACGCCGGCGAAGTTTCGCGACCAGTCCGCGCGAGGTTAGACCCACCACGCCGCGGCCGGCTGGTCTCGGATCACGATTGCATTAAGAAACGCGGCGCCTTTGGTGAGACCTTCATCGGGCGACATGAGACTGTCTTCGTGCTCGATCGAGAGCACGTAATCGTAGCCGTACATCCGCAGTGTGGAGATAAACTCTTTCCACCACTCGGACGCATGCCCGTATCCGACGCTGCGGAAGATCCAGGCGCGGCCGCGCTCGTCGGTGTATTTCTTGGTGTCGAGCACGCCCGTCTTAGGCAGATTGTAATCGTAAATCTGCGTGTCCTTGGCGTGCACGTGGAAGATGGAATCGCCGAGCACGCGGATGGCTTTGATCGGATCGATGGCTTGCCAGAACATGTGGCTGGGATCGTAATTGCAACCGACCGTCTCGCCGGCGATGGAGCGAAGCCGGAGCAGTGTCTCCGGGCTGTAGACGACGAATCCGGGATGCATCTCGATGGCGATCTTTACACCATGGTCTTTGGCAAACTGCGCGTGCTTGATCCAATACGGCGCGACTTTTTTCTCCCACTGCCACTCCAGCAGGTCGAGGTATTCAGGCGGCCAAGGGCAGGTCACCCAGTTGGGATACTTGGCCTTGTCGCTGTCGCCGGGGCAGCCTGAGAAATCGATCACCACCGGCACTTCGAGTTTTTCGGCCAGCAGCACGGTCTTCCGGCTGGTTTCCTGGTACGCCTTGGCGACGTCTCTATCGGGATGCAGCGGGTTTCCGTGGGAACTCAGCGCGCTGATCGAAAAGCCCTGGTCGGCCAGCTTCTGCTTGAAGTCCTTCAATGCGGCACGATCCTTCAGCATCGACAGTTTGCAATGCGGATCGCCCGGATAATTGCCGGTGCCGAGTTCGACGGTGCGAATGTCGAGCTTCTTGAGTTTGTCGAGAACTTGATCGAGCGAAAACTGCGCGAGCAATGCGGTAAACACGCCAACTCTCATGATCTGGGACGCTCCTGGGGCAGAATAGCACAGGCATCCCGCAGCGCGGCCTCAATTGGGCGTTGCCTTGTGTTCGATTCCTAATTGTTGACACTTCTTGTACAGGTGGCTGCGCTCCAGCCCGAGCGCGCGAGCGGTGTCCGTCATTTTGAAGTTGTGTTTCTTCAGTTCGGCCAGAATCACTTCGCGTTCGTGCGTCTCCATGCGCTCGGCTAGGCTGCCGTTTCCCGCCGGATAAGCTGATACTTCGGCTGGCAGGGCCAGGCGCACGGTTCCGCGGTCCACTCGATCGTCGGCCAGCAGCAGCAGACGTTCCACCACATTGCGCAACTCCCGCACGTTGCCGGGCCAGGAATAACGTTCCAGCTCGGCGTAAGCGTCCGCGGTGATCTCGCGCGGAGGCCAATCGTTTTGCTCGGCCACGCTGCGCGCGAAGAAATCCACCAGCAGCGGAATGTCTTCTTTGCGGTCGCGCAGAGGAGGCAGCGAAATGGGGAACACGAAAATACGATGATACAGATCCTGCCGAAACTCGCCGCGCCGGACCAGCTCTTCCAGGTTGCGGTGCGTGGCGACGATGACCCGCACGTCCACTGCGATGGAACGGTCGCCGCCGATCCGCTCAATCTCGTTTTGCTCCAGAACCCGCAGCAGTTTGGCCTGCATCATCGCGGGCATGTCGCCGATCTCGTCCAAGAACAGCGATCCACCGTTCGATTGTTCAAACTTGCCCAAATGCCGGGTAGTGGCGCCGGTAAACGCTCCTTTTTCGTGACCGAAGAGTTCGGATTCGATCAGCTCGGCAGGCACTGCGGCGCAGTTCAACGTAACGAACGGCCCATTGCGGCGGGCGCTTTTGCTATGCAGAGTATGAGCCACCAATTCCTTACCGGTGCCGGTCTCTCCCAGGATGCAGACTCGCGTCTCGCTGGCGGCGACGCGGTCAACTTTAGCCATGACGGCCTGCATCACGGGAGATTTCCAGACCAACTCCTGCCGGCCGGCTCGCTGCTTCAAGCGCCGGTTCTCTTCTTCCAGGCGTGTGAGCTTGACCGTATTTTCAACGGTGACCAGCAACTTCTCGGTCGACAGCGGCTTCTCGAGAAAATCCACCGCGCCGAGGCGCGTTGCTCGAACGGCCATCTCGATGTTGGCTTGGCCGGACACCATGACCACCGGCGTCGAAATACCGGCCGCCTTCAATTCCGCGAGCAGTGTGAGCCCATCCTTGCCGGGCATGACGACGTCGGAAAGAATCATGTCGAAACGCTGCGATTTCGCGAGTTCGAGCGCGCGGTCCGCTTGATCGCAAACTACCGCTTCGTGTCCGGCCAGGCGGAAGGCGCGCGCCAGCGACGCCAGGGTGTTGGCGTCGTCGTCCACCAGCAACAGTTTACTCATGAGTTCAGCTCGATTCTAAACGTTGTGCCGTGGCCCGGCTGGCTGTGCACGGAGATGGTGCCTTTATGATCGCTCACCACCGATTGCACGATCGCCAGACCCAGGCCGGTGCCGTGCTGCTTGGTGGTGTAATACGGCGTGAACAAGCGCTCGCACTCCTCGGGCGTCAGTCCTTCGCCGGTGTCCGATACCTCGATCGCCGCGCGGCTTCCGCCCGCACCGTTGATGTGTTGCGTACGCACCGTGAGCATTCCACCTTTGGGCATGGCGTCCAGCGCGTTCAACACCAGGTTGCGCAGAGCGCGCCGTATCTGTTCGGGGTCGGCAGTCACGCTCGCGAGATCCTGCTCGAGAGCGAACCGCACTTCGATGGGAGGATGTCCGGGGGCGTGAATCTGGGCATCAAAAAGCTTCAACACGTCACGCGCGACCTCATTCAGATTCACAGGCTCCAACTGCGGCGCGGGCATTTTCGCGAAATCGCTGAAGCGTCCGATGATCGTCTTCAGATTGTCCAGTTCGGCTAGCAGGGTGCCTGTGCTTTCGCGGAACACTTCGTCGAATTGCTCGGGACGCATCTCGCGTGACCGTTGCAAATTCTCCACCGTAATCTGCAGCGGAAACAGCGGGTTCTTCAGTTCGTGGGCCAGCCTGCGAGCAAGTTCGCGCCACGCGGCCACGCGCTCGGCCTGGATCATCCGATCACGCTGTTCGGAAAGCTGCTCGGTCATGTGATTAAAATCGCGCGCGAGCTGGCCGATTTCGTCGCGAGACTCCACGGCCGCTCTCGTGTTCCAATCTCCGGCCGCCACCTGGCGCACGCTGCCCGCAAGCGCGCGTACAGGGCGGGTTATCCGGCTGGCAGTCCAGAAGCTCAAAATCAAACCGAGCAGGACGCCGGCCGCGCCCACACTCCAGGCCGTGGCTTGAATGGTGCGCTTCAGGCTAGCCAATTCCGCGCGCGAGCTCTCCACCAGTAAAATGGCGAGCAGTTGTTTATCTCGTCCCAGCAGCGGAATGGCTGAAATGCTGGCATTCGCACTGGTTCTGGTCAGCTGGCGGGGCTGCCGCTGGACGTCGCGCACCAAGGCTGCCGCTAGGCCAGATCCCGAGTTGCCCGGCGGCGGTCGTGGCTCGAAATTACGGTAGAGCTGGACTCGCATTCCTTCGGCAGCCGGCAGCGAATCGAAAAATTGCTGGTCGAGTTGCGAACCGCCCGCGATGTACAGAGTTCGTTCCCCTGCTTTTATACCGCGGACCGTTACCAGGCCCAGCGCGGCGCCATCGGCGAGTTCCTCGCGCTTCAAGAAAACTCCTTGGGCGTTCCAATCGACTGGCTCCAGAAGCCAGTTCTCTTGGTATCCGAATCGAGCTGGCCACTCGGCTGAACTGATGATGTGGCCGTCCGGCGAGACCAGTTCGAGAAAATTGAGGGACTGCTCGTGGGCCAGAGCCGCGGCTTCGTCGACATAGCGGCTAGCGTCGGGCTGCGGACCGGCCAAGTTCACGGCCATGCGCTGGACCGTGTCGGAATTGGCGATGGCGTCAATGCGCCGTGTCACTTCCTGGCCGCGCCGATCGAATTCGCGCTGGAATTCGGCCACCAGCGCGGCGGTCCGCTGAGTCTCACGCAGCTCGAACGAGTTGGTTACCAGCGCGGAAACCACAGCCGCCACTACCCACACGGCGATCAGTACGGTCACGGTGATGCTGAGGAAAACCTTGCTTCGAAAACTCATGGGTCGACCCACAGGTCTTCAAGATGCAGCCTCAGCGCATTTCCACGGGCGGGTTCTCTGAAATGGACTCGCGGCGTCAGAGCGTAGAGTTGGGGCAAGTGCGCCAGCGGGATCACTCGATTGCTTTCGAGCAAAGCTTTTTCCGCTTCGTACAGTGTTTCTGGTTTCAAGGGGTCGACCGAGTTCGTGCGCTCAGGAGGGCCCAACGAGCGGGCCAGATTGACCAGATCCGCCGCAGCGTCAGCAGATTCGAGCGGCCAGCGGACTAATCGCAGCGAGCCGCTGTTGTTTGGCGCGGGTTGAAGAGTTATGCCAGCGTCGCGCGCGTTCAATGCGATGCGCTCTGCCACGGCCCGCGCAAATGGGTCGTTGGCAGCGTAGCCGAGCGTGACTGGGTTGAGCTTGACCTGAGAAACAAGCTGGCGCGCCCTTGCGAGATCGGGTGCACCCCGGAACAGAAATTCGTATCCGCTCAACCACTGCGGAAGCAGGCCGAACGCCGGCTCACCCCTGCGCTGAGCGAGTACGTTTACGATAGGATCGCGATCGATGGCCAGTGCCAGAGCCTGCACGGCAACGGGCGGAATATCCGCCGCCACCAATGCCAGCAGCTCGCTCGGAGCCGACTGCCAGATTCTAATTGTCTCCGGCAGGATGCGGCGCAGTGAACCAAACGGGACATCGAAAACGGCGGCGGACGTGCGGGTTGACCCCAGGTTCACAACAGCCGAATCCAGAAACGGCCGACCGCTCCAGTAGTTGTCGAAAGCGGCCAGAGCCAGACGCCGCCCGGGCTCCCAGCCAGTGACGCGGAACGGGCCGGTTCCAATCAAAGGATTGGTATCGCTCTTACGAACAATGGCGGTGCGCGGGTTCGCCAGCTCAGTGAGCAGGTCCGGCAGAGGATTATCCGACTGGATCACCAGCGTCGTTCCACCCGGCGTTATCGATACGTCGCTATGCTCTTTTTTCAGCGCGGCCAGTAGAACCGGGGCGGCGGTGACGGCGTTCAGAGGCTCACCATCGTGAAACGTGACGTTGCTTCGAAGCGAGATGCGCCAGCGCCGGCCCTCGGCTTCGCGTTGCCAGGCAACCGCCAGGCAAGGCTCGAATTCTCCGCGCGAATTGATGCGCACCAGCGTTTCGCCGATCAGAGTTGAGAGCAAGCCGGGCAGTTCGGAAGGCTCCAGCGTGCTGAACGTCGCGGAGAGATCCAGCGTGAGCGTTCCGCCGTAATGCGGACGCGTTCCGGCAGTTAATGCGCCCGCCGCGACGCTACTCAGCGCAAGCCAGAGCCAGGCGCGAAGCCTCATAATTTCCAGTCTTGGAGTTTCGAACCACCAACGTGGCTTGTCCCGGCGTCTCGGCGGGCCAGAGAGCAGTCACTTGGCCCGGGAGGGTCATCGCTTCGCTCCGCGCGACCGGTTGCCCGCTTATCATTTCGAAAACTTGCACCTGATCGTGCTGCATGGAAACGATCAACACGTTTCCCGAACCGCAGGGATTCGCGATGGCCGCAAGATCGTTGCCCCAGGACTCGGTTCCTGGTGCTACAACACCGGCGCGATCCTGGATGCTTTCGCTCGACGATGCGAACAAACCTTGCGCAGCGTTATAGAACGAGCCTTTCACGCCGGGCGACTCGACTACGTTGCTATCGCCGATCCAGCGCACGCCCGTAGCCGGATCCTGAGGATTTGTCGGCCACGTCTCGTTACCGGGTGCGCACGAGGACTCGAGCTGGGGCTTGAGTTGACCGCCGCACGTCGTGCCGGGCAAGTAGGCGCGGAGGGCTCCGGCGAGAAACTCCAGACGCCCGCGGGGGTCGCGCGGAACCGGCCGGTCCAGCGTGAGAAAAGCCTGACCATTCACCGACCATTTTCCATTTGCCAAGCGAAGATTCGTGACTCTGGCCGGGCTCAAAATCAGCAATTGCGAATCTGAATCGAGAATCATCAAATCCAGAATCGGTTCAGGTTGCTCCCATACCGGCTTTATGACGAGCCGCACAGACGGTCTCGCGTCGCTTGGAAGCGGCCGGGGCCAAGGCAGCATGATTACTTGTGGTGCGTCTTTACCTGATACTTCGGCGACGAACAGCAAGCCCCGCGCATTCTCGCTCACGGTGACGCGCAGACGCGAATCAGGCGACGCCGTGGTGGTCAGCTCCAAGCCGGTCTTGCGCAGCTCCTCCTCCAGAGCGCTGCGAAAGCGGGACGATTCGGGGGCCACGAGCGGCGTCAGCACCTGGAACTCGAGCGAAACGGTTGTACGGCGCGGCAGCCGGGAGGAGATACGGGCCGCGAGCGGCGCTGCCGCCTCCACTATGGGTTGCGCCGCCATCCTGCCCAGCGTCGTCAACCAAAACAATAGCGCGAACCCGACGCGGGACATCGGAAACATTATACCGTTCGCGTGTCATTAGGCCCAAGATGAGCTTCAACAGCAGGAAGCCCAGAAGCAGGGCGCACCCCATCGCGAGCGTCACTGCGAGGGCCGGCAGCGGGAATCCGCCTAGTAGATTGAGGCTGGTCATTGCGCATCTCCACCACCTGAAACCAGAGCCGCCGTAGTCGCGGTCGTCATGCTGGGCTTGGCTTTGTTTTCACCAAACGCTTCGGCCAGATCCGGACTGACTTGGGTTACCAGCTCCACCGTATCCCCGACTTCGATGCGATTGAACAAGTCTTCAACGTCGCGATTGCGCATGCGGATGCAGCCATGCGAAACAGCTTTTCCGATCGAAAGCGGCATGTTCGTTCCGTGAATGCCGTAGCCTCTGTAGCCCAAGCCCATCCAGCGCGTGCCCAGGGGATTGGCGGGTCCAGGTCCAACCACTTTGCCGGGCTGATACCAAGTGGGATGCTGGACGCGGCTCGCGATATGAAAACTGCCGCGTGGGCTGGGCGTGCTGGTCTTGCCGACGGCCACTGGATAAACTTTGACCACGCGTCCGTCCTCGACGAGCGCGATCTTGCGGTCGGGAATGCTGATCACCAGCCGGCGCGCCGCGCCTTCCGCATAGACTTCCGCGCTGGCTGCCGCCAGGATTGCCACCAGTTTCAGTGCCTGCATCGCTTTTCCCCTTTCTTGCATGCCGAGGGAAAAGCACTGCGGGAACCAAAGGATGAAGTTATTGATAATGCGGTAAATCTATCTCACGCGGACGTGTGCCGGTTGACACAACGTGTTCCGGTGGCGACGGGCTGACAGTGAAGGACTCGGGGGCTCGATACCGCTGGCCGGCGGCCCGAATGGGCAACCGGAGCTGGGATAATTTGGATCGTTCCTCGGCGAGAACCGGCCAGCCCCAGGTGTCCAGCGAAAGCGCTCTCAGATGCCGTAAAGTTCCTCATCTACCGAGGCGCTGATGGGGGGACCATCGCACAGGCCTGCAACCCGGAACAGGGGATCGAGCCTGGGCTTGGTTGCGGACTCGAGGTGCGAACGGATGAGTTCAGTCAAGCTGATCCGAGAGCGAAAGGCTTCTTCGCGGAGCCGTTCGTGCAGCGCGTCGGGCAAGAAGAGAGTAGTTCGTTTCACGCTTACTGGATATCACATCCGCGTCGAGGACGGGTTTCCACGCAGAACAGCTTGCCCACGGTTTCGAGGCTCACTACTTCGAAACCGGCTTGTTCGAGCAAACGACGAACCTGAGACTTGCGGAAGAAATAGACCGGGCAGCCGCGAATGAATCCCAGACGCAGCTTGCGGATCGGCATGCGCCAGGTCCAGAAGCGCGGCCAAGCCGAGAGGAACGTCCCGCCGGTGAGTTTGCGGATGTTGACCAGGCGCTGGTGCGGGGCGGCGATGTAATCCCACAAACCGATGGCGATGGTGATGTCGAAAACGCGGTTGGTTTTCCAATCCAGGATGTCGTTCAGAACAAAATCGCACCGGCGCTCGACGCCGCCGCGCTCCACCAGGTCGCGGGCCAGTTTCAGCATTTCGGGGGCGACGTCGACGCCCGTAACGCGGGTCGCACCGCGCTGCGCGAATTCCGTGACGAAGCGTCCCGAGCCGCAGCCGAGGTCGCAAATGGTCTGGCCGCCGACATCGCCCGATTTCTGCATCACCCAGTCGAAACGTTGATAGATGTCGCTTCGAAAAAAATGGTCCAGGAAGCGTGCCCAGCGGCTCTTGCCCGCGCCGCTGTAAATCGCGTCGAACTCGCGGGCGGCGCTATTCCAAAACTCGGCCACTTGGGGCATTGTGTCGCGCATTATCATTGGGAACCTGCCATGCGAAGCCGGGACGGCGCTGAGAAATTCGCGAGACCGCTGCGGCGAAAACTGGTGAAACTTCCGAGAGCCAGCAAGTCCCGCAAGCGGGTTTCGGTTCGGCCGAGATTGGTGTAGTGGCGAAGACGCGACCGGATGGGGCCGTTTAAGCGAGGTTGGTCGGGATCGAACTCCCAAGGATGCACATAGCTCACCACCGCCAGTCCGTCGCGCCACGCCTGCTGAACGCCGGCCTTGGTGTACCAACGAGGCAGCATCCTCAGATACCCGCCTCCAGCTACTGGCAGGATCGCACCGCCTGGCAAGCGAAATGTTGCCAGCGGAAACTCGAGCAACTCGCCACAACCCGTCTCCAGCCGGAACGGACAACGCGGTGCATCGCGAAAGCCGTACACATCGTGCCGGACCGGAAAAATGCTGGAATCATAGAAGAATCCGACTTCACGCAGAGATGTCCAAGGCCCAAGTGGAGCGAGAAGTAATGGAGAAGCTGGGCGCGCGATAACCATAAATCTGGACTCCGGCGGCCTGTTCGATGGCGTCCTTGGCGCGCTCAGCATCCCGCCGAAATTGATCCGGCGTTAGTTTATAAACCAGCCGATGCCAGTAGGAATGGCAGGCCGGCTCGTGGCCGCGCTCAACGATCTGCCGGACCAGGCGCGGGGAAACGGTCGGCCGTCCAGCCGAGGATGAAGAACGTCGCTTTAACGTGCAGCTCGTCGAACAGATTCAGCAGGCGCGCGGTGTTTTGTTCCACGCGGCTGGGATATGCGCCCCAGGAGTCGCGATGAATCGCTCGTGCGAATGCTTCGACCTGGAAGTAATCCTCGACATCCACCGAGATGATGCTGGTGTCCACCGCACAAACAGTGGGCCGTCCGGAGCAAAAATCTCTCGCGACGCGTTCTGGTTACTCCCAGGCCATGCTGCGCCGGCGCGTGAGAGCGTGGTAGAAGCCAAAAAACGTGGCCGCGTTGATCATCGAGAAATAGAACGGAAGCATGAGGATTTTCGGCCTGAGACGCCACAGCGCGCCCCAGCAGGCCAGCAGATAGAAAAGAGCCTGCGCACAGAGCGTGGCTCGATAAAAGGGCTGGTCGAGAAGAAAAACATTTGCGCTAAGCGCCGCAAGCAGGAACAGAGGGACTAGCAGGCGGGCGAGCTTGTGCGAGAGGAAGAAGAAGAGCGGCAGCGGGCGTAGCGGACGAATCAATGGCCCGATTTCCCGGAGCTGCTGAATGTTACCGGCTACGATGCGAACGCGGCGCTGAAATCCAGCCATCTCGCGCGCTTCTTCGTAAACGACGGCCGACGCGTCATAAACCGCGCGATAGCCTTTGGCCAGCACGGACACGAAAATTACGTAGTCGTCGTTGATGGTCGCGGGCGCAGGATAAGGATAAAGCTCGCGCCGAATCGCGTATAGGTGGCCGTGCGCGCCGAGCGTCGAAGCGAGATCGGACTCGATTTCCTTGAGCGATGTCTCGTACTTCCAATACAGGTCCTCGGACGCGCCCGTGCTCACTTCTCCGGCTTGGACCACCGTATAGCGGCCGCTCACAGCTCCTACATCCGGATCGGCAAAGCTCTCAACTAACCGGCGCAGCGCGTCGGGATAAAGCAGGGCCGGCGCATCCGAAAACACTATGATGTCTCCGGTGAGATGCGGCACGCTGGAATTCAGCGTGGCCATCTTGCCCCGATTGTGCGGATACGCCAGCACGCGGACTCGCCGCCCGTCGGCCAGCCGCTCGGCAATGGCCACCGTAGCATCGGTGGATCCATCGGACGCGACCACGATCTCGAGGCTGCTCGGCTGGGTAGTCCAGAGCGAGGGCATTCCGGATCTTCCTTTCAATGACGCGCGACTCGTTGTAGGCGGGAACCAACAGATTAACCGACGGTAGAATCGGCGCTCGACGCACCGGCCTCCGGACGAACAGACGCAGAGCCAGCAGGGTCAACGGGTAACCGGCGTATGTATAAAACACGGCGGCCAAGGAAATCCAAAAAACAATTTGCGCGCGCATGGGTCAGGCGCTCAAGGCCACGGCCTGCGTAGAAGACGGCGTTTCACGCGTCTGGGCATCGCAAAACCACAGCTCCAGCATCAGCAGGCTCCAGAGCCGATGGGAATGATCCCGGCGGCCTCGGTCATGCTCGCCGAGCAGATGACCCATGAAAGCTGGTGAAACCATGCCGCGATTCAGGAACGATGCACCGCTCAGATGGTCCCACAGCAGGTCGCGCAGCGGCCCTCGAAACCAATTGCCGAGCGGCACTCCGAAACCGCGCTTGGGCTGACGCAGAATCTCATGCGGCAAGCGGTTCCCAACGGCCTGAATGAAAATATCCTTCCCGCGTCCGTTGCGGAGCTTCCAGGCGTGCGGGATGCGGGCGGCGAGTTCGGCCAGGCGGTGGTCCAGCAACGGACAGCGCACTTCGAGCGAGTTTGCCATGGACATGCGGTCCACTTTCACCAGCATGTCGCCGGTGAGCCGCGCGGCCGTTTCGAAATAGAGGGCTTGGGTGAGAACGTCCGCGCCATTTCCCGGCAAGCAGTGCGCCAGTTTTCGGGTCATGAAGCCCGATTCCGCGGGCGGCATCCATTCGGGAGCGAAGAGGCTCCGAAGAAAAAAGTGCGGCGAAGCGTTTTCGAAATAGCGATCCAGCGGAGTGGCCCGGCTGATCATGCGCAGGTAGTTTTTTCCATACGCTGAATAGGGCAGGGAATCGGCCACGCCGGAAATGGCCCTGCGGACGCCCAGTGGGACGTGGTCCAGTTTCCGCCAGCGCTGGACGTTGCGGAAGCTCTCGTAGCCGGCGAAAAGCTCATCGCCGCCGTCGCCGGTAAGCACCACCTTGACGTGACGGGCCGCGAACTGGGAAACCAAGTAGGTTGGAATCGCGGATGAGTCGCCGAATGGCTCGTCAAAATGCCAAGCCAATTTCGGCGCCAGCGCCGCTGAATCCGGGCGTACAATCAGCTCGTGATGATCTGTCTTCCACTTTCTCGCCGTGGCCGCGGCGAGTGGGAGTTCATTGAAACCGGGCTCATCGAAGCCGATGGAAAACGTCTTGACTGGCGAATGAAGCTGCGCGGCCATGGACGCAACCACGGACCCCGAATCGATTCCGCCGCTCAGGAACGCACCGAGTGGGACATCGGCAACCAGGCGGGCGCGAACCGCGTCGTCGAATGCCTCGCGCAATTGCTCGCGCACGTCGGCTTCGTCCACACCTGGCTCGATTTCCTCCGAAGGGCAGGGAAGCGACCAGTAACGCCCTTGCTCCACACGCCCATCGGCGTGATAACGCAGCCAGCCTCCCGGCGCCAGCTTGCGAATCGCGCGGTACGGGCTCCAGGGATCGGGGATGAAATTCAGCACAAAGTAAAGCTGCAAAGCTTCGCGGTCCAGCTCCAAGGGGACGCCGGCGCGGCGCAGACTCTTCAGCTCGCTGGCGAAATACAGGCCATCGCGAACGGCGGCATAATAAAGCGGCTTTTTTCCGAATCGGTCTCGAACCAGAAGCATTGAGCGGTTGCGCGAATCCCAGATCGCATACGCAAACATCCCGCGCAACTTTTGGATTCCGTCCGGGCCGTGCTCTTCGTAGAGATGCACCAGGACTTCGGTGTCGGAGCGCGTCTTGAATCGATGGCCCAGCGCGCTTAGCTCCTGGCGGAGCTCGCGGTAGTTATAGATCTCGCCATTGAAGACTATCCAGACGGTTCCATCTTCGTTCGAGATCGGCTGCTGGCCTCCGTGAGGATCGATGATGCTGAGACGGCGCATACCGATACCGCAGCGGGCTTCGACGTAATATCCTTCGTGGTCCGGACCTCGGTGCCGAATCTCGTCGCACATGCTGCTGACGTGTGCGAGTTCGACGTTCCTCTCGCGCAGGAATTGTCCGGCAATGCCACACATGGCTTTGCCTAGGAGTGCGCTCCCTGGGTTTATTATCTCAGTTCAGCTTTGAGCCTGGGGCTGCACGTTAGAATAGACGCTTGCGGACGGCCGCGGAAATCGCCTTTCGCGTCCGGCAAGAGGCAGCGAACATTCGCCTATGGGCGCGGCCGCCGGCAGCACGGTTCGAACCGGGATGGTCGCCTCGCTTTCCCGCGCCCGACGCCCGCCTGGTCTCCGCGGAGCTGCTGGATACGGATTTTGCCCGCCAGGTGATCGAGCTGGCCAGCGGCATTCGAGCGCATCGATTTCCCTTGCTTGGCGTTGAGGTGGACACCGGCCCGGCCATCCACTGGCGGCGCGACTACCAGCGCGGCATCGAGACTGGCCTGGATTATTTCCGGTTCATTCCCTATCTGGATGCCCGCCGTGCCGGCGATCACAAGCTGATTTGGGAGCTAAACCGGCATCAGCATCTGGTGACCTTGGCGCAGGCCTATCTGTTCACGGGCGACCGGGCGAACCTGTCTGAGATCTGCGCGCAACTCGGCAGTTGGTTCGTCCAGAACCCATACGCTCGGGGAATGAACTGGGCTAGCGCGATCGAGGTAGCGTTTCGCTCGCTTTCCTGGATGTGGATTTATCATTTTGTCGGGCAGGAGTTGCCGGCCGGTTTCAGAACGCGATGGCTGAGCGAACTCTACTTGCACGCGTGCTTCATCGAGAACAATCTTTCGGTGTATTTCTCCCCCTACAATCACCTGCTCGGCGAAGCACTTGCATTGCACGCCTTAGGAGTATTCTTCGCGCCGCTTTGGAAGGCGGTCCGCTGGGAAGCGCTCGGGGCGCGGATCATGCGGGAGCAGATGGACCGCCAGGTCCACGCCGACGGAAGCAACGTCGAACAATCCACCTACTATCACGTGTACGTCCTGGACATGTTTCTGCTGCACGCCATTCTCAAGAAGCCCGATCGCGCGTATTTCGACAAACTCCGGCGCATGGTGGGCTATCTGGATGCGCTTCTGGGGTCGTCCCGCAGCTTGGCATTTATCGGCGACGACGACGGCGGCAGATTGTTCCACCCTTACGGAGCGCGTGATCAATTCGGCCGGGCAACCGTGGCGACCGCTGCCACGCTACTCGGTCATGAAGGCTGGGACTGGCAGGCGGAGGACTCGCATTCGCAGGCCGCTTGGTGGCTCGGCCTCGGCGCTGCGCCGCAACCGACGCCGCCATCTCGCACGTCGCGTCTGTTTCCCGACGCCGGGCTCGCAATCATGGTTTGCGGCGGGAATCAGATCGTCGTGAATGCCGGAGCATTCGGTCCTAGCGGTGGCGGTCACTCCCATGCCGGCGCGCTCAGCATCGTGGCACGCAGCGGCGACCAAGAAATTCTCATCGATCCCGGGACCTATACTTACACAGGCGAGCCGGCCTGGCGGGATTGGTTCCGCGGAACCGAAGCTCACAATACCATTCGTATCGACCAGCTGGATCAAGCTAGCGCCGCCGGGCCCTTCCGCTGGACCGAGCATCCGCACGTCAGCGTGCTCTCCTGGGACACGAACGCCGGGCGAGACACGCTGGAAGCTGAGTGCGGCTACCGTGGATTCACACACCGGCGCCGGGTCGAGTTCCAGAAGCCTGACCTACTCATTGTCATCGATGACATCGCGGGCCCGGCCGGCGAACACGATATCGAGCAGCTGTGGCATCTTGGTTCTGCGGACGCGCGGGCCCGGATGACCCTACACGATGGTGCGGAATGCGTCGAAAGCTGGCGCTCTAAGACCTTCGGCGAGAAACACCCCGCGCCGCTGGTTCGCGTGCGCCGCCGCTCAATTCTACCGCTGCATTTGGAAACTCGAATCCAACTCAATCCATGAGCAGATGCAACACCACACTACGCCGGTGCGGATGCTCGCGATGCTCGAACAGATATAATCCCTGCCACGTTCCCAGGGCCAGCTTTCCATTTAGAACCGGAATCGAAAGCTGGGTCTGAGTCAGCGCCGAGCGGATGTGCGAGGTCATGTCGTCCGGACCTTCGGCGGTATGCCGGTAGAGCCGCGTGTCTTCCGGAACCAGGCGCGCGAAAAAATCGGCCAAGTCCGCAATCACGTCCGGATCGGCATTCTCTTGAATCACCAGCGACGCCGAAGTGTGCTGGCAGAATACCGTCAGTAACCCGGTATGGGCGTCCTGCTCGCGCACCCAGGATTCAACCTGGCTGGTGAATTCATACAGTCCCTTGCCGTGCGTCGAAATGTGAAGCTGATGCGTCGACTGCTTCACTCCACGGTGACGCTCTTGGCAAGATTGCGCGGCTGATCGACGTCGCAGCCCGTCGCACGGCGATGTGATAAGCCAGCAACTGCAGCGGCACCACCTCCAGGATGGGCAGCAGGAGTTCGTCGCTGTGAGGAATCACGATCACGTGATCGGCCAGCTTGGGACCTCTTCCTGATCGCCATCGCACACCACGGCGATCACGATTCCCTCGCGCGCTTTCACTTCCTGGATATTGGACAGCGTTTTCTCGTACAGCAACGCGGCTCGATCTCACTCTTCGCGATCGCGCGTGCGCCAGCACCACCACCGGCAGATTTTCGTCGATCAGCGCGTTGGGCCCGTGCTTCATCTCGCCCGCCGGATAGCCTTCGGCGTGGATGTAGGAAATCTCTTTCAGCTTGAGCGCGCCTTCCAGCGCGATCGGAAAATGAATGCCGCGTCCCAGGTACAGAAAATCCGTGCGCCCGGAAAAGCTTCTTCGCCAGCTCTTCGTAAATCGGCATCGCGCGACAGCACGGTCTCGAGCTTGCCCGGCAACGCGGATCAGCTCCTGCACCAGATCAGCGCGACGCTTCCGGCGTCAAGCGTCTCCCGCACCTGGCCCAGATACATCGCCAGCAGGAACAGCGCGGTCAGCTGGCAGGTGAACGCCTTGGTGGACGCGACGCCGATCTCCGGCCCGGCGTGCGTGATCAGATGGTCCCGCGGCTTCGCGCGTAATCATGGATCCGACCACGTTGCAGATGGCCAGCGTCTTCGAACCCTTCTGCTTGGCCTCGCGCTGCGCCGCCAGCGTGTCGGCGGTTTCGCCGGATTGCGAGATCACCACCGTGAGCGTGTCTGGCCGACACAATCGGATCGCGGTAACGGAACTCGCTGCCGTAATCCACTTCCACGGGAATGCGCGCCAGCTTCTCGATCATGAACTTGCCGGCCAGCGCCGCATGCCAGCTCGTACCGCAGGCGACGATCTTGACGTTGTCGAACTCGCGAAACGCTTGCGGGGTAATGTCCATTTCATCCAGGAAAATGCGGCCGGACTCCTGGCCCACGCGTCCCAGCGTGGTGTCGCGGACGGCGCGCGGCTGCTCAAAAATTTCTTTGAGCATGAAATGCTTGTAGCCGCCCTTTTCCGCCATGATCGGGTCCCACAGAATGTGCGTGACCTGCGCGTTTCACCGGCGCGGCCGTTGAAATCGGTCAGATGGACGCCTTCCGGCGTCAGCACCGCCATGTCGCCATCGGCCAGGAAGAACATGTCGCGCGTGTGGCTCAGAATCGCGGGCACATCGGACGCCACGAAAGTATTCGCCATCGCCCAAGCCCGATCACCACCGGCGGGCCCTGACGCGCCGCGACGATCTTGTTCGGATCCGAGCTGGCAATGACGGCCAGCGCGAAAACGCCGCTCAGTTGCCTGACCGCTTTGCGAACCGCTTCTTCCAGATTTCCTTCGAAGTATTTCTCCACCAGATGCGCGATCACTTCGGTGTCGGTCTCGGTGACGAACTTGTGGCCTTCGAGCTGCAGCTGTTGCTTGAGCGGCAGATAATTTTCGACGATGCCGTTGTGCACCACCACGATGTCGCCGGTGCAATCGCGATGCGGATGCGCGTTCTCTTCGGTTGGCCGCCCATGCGTCGCCCAGCGCGTGTGGCCGATTCCGTACGGCCCATCGACTGGGTTGACGCGGATGGCGTCTTCGAGATTCCGCAGTTTTCCCGACGCCCGCCGCACCGCCAGATGATCGTCGCCGTTCAGAACCGCGATGCCGGCCGAATCGTAACCGCGATATTCCAGGCGCCTGAGTCCGTCCAAAATGATTGGAACGGCCTTCCGGTTGCCAATGTACCCAACTATTCCGCACATGATTTCAGAATACTAGGATTCCACAGATCGACGGAACTTCAACGCCTCTGAAGTACTAAAACTTTCGCGACTAATAGCGCGGCGCCCGCCAAAAAGCCGAGCAGCGCCTGGTACTCGCGATTGTGGAGGTACAGCGGCCAATGGAAACGCTCCGGCTTGGTGGGGGTGGTCTTCCAGACGGGCCAAAGCGCCGGCACACGTTGGGCGTAACCCGCAAAGTCGGGAAACAAGCTTCTCAAGTGCTGTTCCTCGAGCTCGATGGCAGGCAAGTAAATCAGCCCGAACACCAGCGCGAACAAGAGCGCCAGCAGCCAGCGTCGCGAGGCCACCACCAGTCCGGCGGCGACTAATAGCGTCCCGAGATAGAGTGGATTGCGGACGTGGGCGTACGGACCGCCAACCGCCAGGCGCATATTTTTCCGCAAATGCCCGGCGGCCCAGCCTCGCAGCAGCAATCCCAGGACTGAAAGTGGAAGACCCCACGCAAGCGAACGCGCATCCGGTTGCGAGAACCAAGCGAAGGCTGCAGCCAGCAGAAAACCGGTCGTGACCCGCAGGCGCGCGACGCGGTCCGCGTACGGTTTAGGAAATACGCTCATCCTCGCGTCATCTATGCTTTTGCGCGGCCGGAAGTTTGGCGGCCAAAGCTTGCATAACCTGCTCGGGCGAAATCGCGCGCATGCTCGCATCCGGTTCCGCGCTTCTGCGATAGTTGGTGACGGCTGTGGAGCTTCGCAACATTGTGAAGCTATCGCCGTACGGCCCGTGCCTAGCCGGATCCGTGGGGCCATAGATAGCGACGCCCGTCTTGCCAAGTGCCGCCGCCAGATGCGTGGGTCCGCTGTCGATGCCCACCACGGCCGTTGCGCGGCGCGTCGCGTGGATCAAGCCGGGCAGTCCCGTAACGTGGCTCCATACGCCCTGGACGTCCATTGGTTGCGCGGTGTTCAAAACCAACGGCAGGTCGAAATCGCGGCGCAACGCTTGGGCCAGTTCGCTATAGTATTCCAGCGGCCACTGCTTTGCGCCCAACCCGCCAACGGACTTGCCAGAATGAAATCGCCGGCGGGTAGATCGCCCTCCGGAGCGCCCTCCGGAAGCGGAAAAGTGCGGAGTATGTTGGTTGCCCCCGCTGCCGCGGCCAGATCGAGATTTCGTTCCACGGCGTGATAGGAACGAATGGGAACTTTGTTGGAATAAAACCACAACGCCGGCGGCTTCTCGCGCGTAATCGGCAGTGAATCCGAAAATCCGCTCCGGACGCGCCACCGTAGCGGACAGCGCCGACTTGACCAAGCCTTGAAAATCAACGGCGATGTCGAAGTGCTCGGCACGCAGTTCGCGCCAAGCCTTGCGCCAATCCTGGAAGGTGCGGCGTTCGAACGTGATCACCGAATCCACGTAGGGATTGCCTTCCAGCAGCATGCGCCACTTGGGCTCAATCACCCAGGCCAGGCGGGACTGCGGGAGGCTGTGCTTCAGGCTGGCAACCGCCGGAAGCGCCGCCACAACGTCGCCCATGGACCCCAAACGCACCACCAGAATACGCGGCCCGCTCATCTTTCTTCTTCCTTACGATGGCGGCTCAATACGTGTTGAATGAATTTCTCCGTTATAGCCAGCTCCGGACCGGCTTCGTCCGACGGCGGCTGGTCCGACAATACAACGTAATCCACCATCGACAGTGCGGCCACCAGCTCAGCGCGAGCGCGTTGCGCCAATAGCGGACGGCGCGGTTCCGTCACTTCTACCGCCAGGAGTTTTCCCGGACGCGCGCATTCTCGCAAGCGTCGTACGTGTTCGGCCAACAAAGGGTCGAAATGACCCGAGACCCAGCAGACCGCCTTATCGTTGAGCTCCAGCCGAGCCTGCGCGGCGTCTAAAATTTTCGAGCGTGTGTCCAAATTGAAGAACTAGTCTAGCAACTCGACCGGTGCATCTCGTCTTACTAAGCCACCCGAACCAGACCGCCGCACTTGCGCCTTCCAGCGATCCCCCCAAAAGAGTCTGGCGAATCCCCCATCAGTACTATAGGAAAAAATCTCCTATGCCTCAATAATTGCATTTACCTAGTACAACCGGTAGGGAGATTCAATGGACCTGTTAGCCGAAAACAGCCCGGAGAGTTGTTCCAACATTGGCCTGGACTGCGGAACCTGCATTCACCGCAGCGCCGCCAGTGTCGCCAGCATCTGCCGCGGCCTGGAGTCCGCCGGCCTGCAGCAGATCTTTTTCCAACTTTATCCCGCGCCCGGCTGCCACGCCATGGCGCAAGCATTCGCGCTGGCATATCACGAATCGTCCGCCGCGCATAGGCCCGCTCTGGCCTTCGCCTCCGCTGCTGCGTAAAGCGTGCGGCATTGCGTGCAGCGTGCGCACGCTAGAATAACAACATATGACGGTCGAGATGGAAGGGGTCACCCTTCATCTGGCACACCCCGACGAATTAACGGTCGCCTGGGTGGGTCAGGAAGAAGTGATGCGCCAGTTGCTCGCTTCCTGGTTGGTGGTGGACCCCCAGGATGTTCCGATGAACCCGCGCCTGCTGGGGAAACCGGGTGTCGGCAAGACAACGCTAGCTTACGCCGCCGCGAAACGCTTGCAGCGCGAAGTTTACATCATGCAAGCCACGGTGGACACGCGCCCGGAAGATCTGCTGGTCACTCCGGTGATCGAAGGCGCGGCCAGGCTCCGCTACGTCGCTTCTCCTTTAGTAACCGCGATGCTTCGCGGCGGGGTCGCGATCCTGGACGAAGGCAATCGCATGAGCGAGAAAAGCTGGGCCAGCCTGGCGCCGCTGCTCGACAACCGCCGCTACGTTGAATCCATCGTGGCAGGCATCAAGATCAAGGCGCATCCTTTGTTCCGCATGGTCGCCACCATGAACGACGACGCCTCCACCTTCGACTTGCCCGAGTACATCCACTCCCGCCTGCAGCCGCAGATCACCATCGATTTTCCCGAGCGGCACGAAGAATACGCCATTCTCAAAGAGAACCTGCCGTTCGGCGACGACCACATCCTGAACTACGTGACCGACTTCCTGCAGCAGGCGCACGCCGCCGACGAGCGCTACACCGTGCGCGACGGCATCAACATCGCCCGCTTTGTCATGAAGCTCAAGAGCATGGAGGACGGCTTAACGTCCGCATCAAAGCGACGAACGGTTTTTGATGCGCACCGCGATTCTCGAGACGCTCGGCGACGAGGCGCTGCGGTATGTCCCACGCGTCTAGACCGTCCGAAGATCCCGGCAGCTTGCGCCGCGGCAACTTTACTTATTTTCCGGTCGTGCCAGGGCGCGTGGAATTCGCCATCGACGCTGCGGCGAGCCATCCTGCGCGACCGGCCCCGGATCGTGGCCGTCGAGCTGCCCGGGTCGTTTGAAGACGCCTATCTGCAGGCGCTGGCGCGGCTGCCGGAGATGTCGGTCATCGTTTATCCCGATGCGCAGCGACGAAGAGCGCGGCATCTACGTCCCGGTCGAGCCATGCGATCCATTCATGCGAAGCCGTGCGCACGGGCCTGGAAGTGGATGCGGAGGTGATTTTCATCGAGCCCGACTCGGGCGACCGCCCGCATCTTCCGGACACCTATCCCGATCCTTATTCAATGCGCTACATCGGCATCGAAAAATACGTCGAAGCCTACCGCGTGCTATCCGCAGGAGCGAAACGAAGAGATCGCCGCGCATGCCGGCGGCATGGCGTGGAAGTTGCAGGGCGCCGATCCGATGGCCCAGGTGTTCGTGGTGGTGTCGCTGAATCTGCTGGACCCGTTACTCGACGCGATGGAAGCGCCGCAGGATCCGCCCGCGCCACATGAGTCGCCGCCGAGATTCGGCTGTTGAACCCGCATCCCGATTGCCTGGCGGAGATCACGGTCGAATATCCTTACTTGCAGGCTCGCTATGAACAATATCGCCTCCAGATGCAGCCCGAGGAGCTGATCGATCGCCCCAAAGTCCAGTTTGACCTGCTGCGCGAGGCGGAAAAAGAATACAGCAAGAACACCGGCGACAAGATCGAATACTGGCAGCGCCGGATGTTGGCGCGCTTCACGCGGAACCTGGCTTCAATCAATGGCGATCTGATCGCGGGGGTCTTCGATCTCACCGTCGCGGCGCGCTCGGTGGTGGACGACAACTACGCCTACGAAGTCTGGCAGATGGCCAATCGTTATCCGGCGCAGAAAGCCGCCAGCAACCTGCTCGAAACCGTCAATCTTTCTGGCGAAGAAGTCTGGCTCAATACCAAGAAGCTGCGCCTTCGCCGGCGCCTGCCGCGGCCCAAGCAGCGCCTGGTTCCACACAACTTGAAGCGGCGCAAAAAGGAAAAGTTCGAGGGCGAGTGGGCGCAGAAGACCGACGGAAACGCCATCTGTTCCTACCCGCCTGAGGATCTGGTAATCGAAGACTACGGCCGCTTTCTGAAACGAAAAGCCAAGAGCATGCTTTCTGAAGAGCGCACGCGCACTGAGCCATTCACCACGTCGATCCTGGACGGCATCGACCTGCGGGAGACGATCCGCAACTGGCATCAGAATAAGATCTACGTGCGTCAGCTCGACCGGATTGCCGGCGAAGTGGGCGCAGCGGTGGTAATTTTTGACGAAGATCGCGATGAGCGCTACCGTTATCTCACCACCTGGCTGGGCGAGCATCAAAACGAGTCGGACATGGCGTTCTATTCCACGTTTCCGTTCGAGCACCTGGTGGGACCAGGGATAGGACGGGCCGAATACGGCGGCCTCTTGATGACGCTTCCGCCGCGCCGCCTGGTAGACGTCTGGTCCGATCCCGATTACGATTTCGCGCAGAACAAGCCCGAGCGATTGCTGCTCGCGGCTCTGGATTATTCGCAGCAGCGCTACGTGGTCTACGTGGCCGCTAAGCAGCCGCGCTCAATTTTTCGCTCCATCGCCGCGCACCTGAACCGGCGTATCGTATATATACCGATTGGCGCGCTGAATCCGGCCAAGGTGAAAAAGATCCGCGTGGTCCACGTGCTGGACAGTCACGAACGCCGCGCCGAAGCCAAAGAATACATCTGGTAGCGCGTCTCGAAGACCGTTAGAAAATCATACCCTTCCGCACCGCGTACAAAACCAATTCCGGCACGCTATGAAGATTCAGCTTCTGCAAAATGTGGCCGCGATGCGTCTCCACGGTGAACAGGCTGAGGTTCAACAGCTGGGCAACTTCCTTGTTGGATTTTCCTTCGGCCACTAACTGAAGAATCTCCCGCTCTCGCGCGGTCAGCAGATCGTAGGTGTCTTCCACCTCGCGTTCCTCTAATTGCCGCATGAAATCTTCCTGTAAGACTTTGCGGATGACCGGACTGAAGAACGATCTTCCGTCGATGACCGCACGGATGGCGGCGATCAGATCCGCTTCGGCTGAATCTTTGAGCAAATAAGCCCGCACACCCGCCTTCAAGGAGCGGATCACGTACGCTTCATCCTTATGCATGCTGAGAATCGCCACTTTGGTGCCGGGAAAATCCTCGACGACTCGGCGCGCCGCCTCCATTCCATTCAAGCCGGGCATCCCAATGTCCATGACCACTACGTCGGGCTTCTGCGCTTCAACCAGCCGCATGACCTCGCGGCCGTCAGATGCTTCTCCCACCACCTCAAAATCGGGCTGCCGCTCGAGTATCAGCCGAAGACCATTGCGGACTACGGTATGGTCGTCAGCCAGCACGATGCGAATGCGTTTCACTGGGCTGCAAGGTTGGTCGAATTCGCGAGCAGCGGCAGTGTGACTCGGATCTGCGTGCCGTGCCCGGCTTGAGTTTCGAGATCGAAATTCCCGCCAGCGCGACGCACGCGTTCCTCCATTCCCAGCAGCCCCAAGCCGCGCACGCCTTGTGCATCGAACCCCGAGCCGTCATCCCGCACGATCAGCCGCACGCGGCCGCCGCGATCCTCCAGCTCGACGTGAACGGTGTGGGCGCGTGAATGCCGCGCTGAGTTATTCAATGCCTCCTGCACAATGCGATAGATGCAGGTGCGCTGTTCATCGGAAAGAATATCCTCAAATTCATTCGCCGAAACACGGACTTTCATGCCGGTCCGCTTCGCAATCTCCCGGGCTTGCCATTCGACCGCGGGAATCAAGCCCAGGTCGTCCAGCATCGGAGGCCTCAGCAGCAAGGCCATGTTTCGGACGGACTCCAGGCTGGTCTCCGCCAATGTCTTGATGGAGAGCAATCGCGCAGCTTGTTCAGAAGATTCGCGCGGTTCGGCTGCCGCTGCACTGGCCTCCATAAGCAGGGCCGTCAATGACTGCCCGATTTCATCGTGTAATTCCCTGGAAATGGACCGGCGCTCTTCTTCTTGCGCTAGTACCAGGCGGGAAGAAAGCTCCTTCAATTGACGCTGCGTTCTTAAGAGCTGTGCCGTAGCCAGGCCTGCCAGCGCGAAACCGCCGGCCACGCTCAAACCCAGGATCAGCAAGAGTCGAAATCGAAACCCGTTAAACATGCTGGCAAGTTTTTGATCGGACGCCCGGGTTTCTTGCTCATTCCAACGCTCGATCCGGTCTGCCAGATCCAGCATGGCGGCTCTGCGCAGCACCAGTTGGTTGTAGAAGTACGCCGAACTGCGGCGTTGGGCTTCGCGGTCGGGCTCTAGTAAGAGGTCGAGAACGCGCCAGTATGTGTGGACCTCAGCCGACAGGCTCCGAAAGGTGTCAGATTCGCTGGGAGTAAGTGAGCGGGAGTAAGTGGCGAGGGCAGCGTCGGTCTGACGCTCGGTTACGCGAAGCTGATTGCGCTGCGCATCGGCGCTGGCGGAGGCATTCGCGAGCAGGTAGTCTCGAGCCAGGGTGCCAGAAACATAGATCCCGGCGCGAATTTCGCCCAACGCGTGATTCCTGAGGAGAAAGATGCGCCGAATCTCAGTATTGCTGGTCTCAGCTTGGTGCATTATGCGCAGGGCGTCCACGCCCACCGCGGTCATCAAGATCAGCAATCCACCGAAACCAGCAAAGAGGACGTATCCAGGGGGCCAGCGACGTATTTGAAACATGCTCACTCCAGAATAGGAGACCTGCGGACAAAGTATATCCTGTCGCGGCAGTATTTGCGGCGTTGAAGATTACTCCAGCGGCGGGATTTCTAAGCCGGCTTTCAAACGCGATGCTAGGTCTATGAAACGCCTATCCGTATTACTCGCTGCTCCGATCTTCTTCCTCGCGGCCTGCCGGCATTCACGCCCCGGCGCGCTGATCCCGGCTGCGCCACCACTAGTTCAAGGGGAATCCGCCGGGACAAGTCCGGCGCCCATGGGCACCAACCCAGACAAAACAGAAAGTACAGACTCAGTAAAGAGCTCACCGCCTGAGATTGGCGTTACCCTGGTTAGAGAACCGCCGCCGGTGCGCGATGCTTACTTCGACCTGGATCGGCATGAGTTGCGTGCCGACGCGCGCCAAGCGCTCGTCTCTGATGCAGAGCTGCTGAAGCAAGTCCTGTCGCAGTATCCGTCGTTCCAGGGGATTATCGAGGGCCACTGCGATGAACGCGGCTCCGCGGAGTACAACCTCGCTCTCGGCGCCATGCGAGCCAGCGCCGCCAAGGAGTTCTTACAAAGCTTGGGCGTTCCTTCGGCAACACTGCGGACAATTAGTTATGGAAAAGAACGCCCGCTGTGTACATTACAAACTGAAGAATGCTGGCAGAAAAACCGCCGCGCCCACTTAACATCGGATAAGTAATCAGGCGCGGCGCTATTGGGTGGCAACAATCTTGGAATCGACCTGGAATTTGCGGTAATTGCTCCAGGTCAGATCCTGTTCCAAGGCGATCTTCTTCACCAAGCCCAGGCGTCCGGAGCCGCTTACACGCTCGAACCTGGGCAGCCAGACTTCGTCGTTCACGCGCGTCTGCTCGAACAGCAGCTTGGCGCCCGGATTCAATCGCGCCAGGAACAGGCCATAGGTGATCGTGCCCGTGGTTTCCGCTTCGATCCGCACCCATTGGAATTCGGCCTTGTCGATCCAGATCTTGCCCTTGATCTTCAGCAGCGGCCGGGCGTCACGGCGCTTTGGTTCATAGCCGGGCTTGGGAGTCGCGGAGATCACCCAAACATCCAGCCCGTCGATCTTATCTTGCCCTTCGAGGCGGAAGTCGTAGAGGTCGGACACTTCGCGCAAAAAGTCGCGATCTTTCTCGCGCTGCTTCTCGTACTCCTCCAGGTGCCGCTGGCGCTGCGCATCCGTCTCAGTTTCGAGTTTCGCCACGGACCTGTCCAGCTTCTGTTGTTCCTTGCGCTGCTCGTCGGGCGTGAGCGGTTTGCCATTGCGCTCCAGCATTCGGCGATGCGGCTCGCCATACAGGACCACCGTCTCCCACTTGCTGCTTTCGGTGGATTTCACCTGGCCTTTCGAATCCAGGCTGCGATCGGATTCATTCGCGATCCAGGTGTAGTCCTTCATGCGAAGCCAGTTGGCCTGGTCCAACTCGACCGACTTGCGAACGATTTCGCGAGCGTCTTGCGCGCGCACTGGGCAGACGAAGATGCTCGTCAACACTAGCGTGCGGAAACGGAGCATGGTTCGTCAATCCTCGGACCATTCGTGCCCGATGCGCGTCACCACGACGCGTTCAGGCCGGCCTTGGGCCGCCTCAACGAAGCGCTCCACCGGCTCGAAATACGGCTCGCGACTGAGCTGGAAGGTTTGATGATGCACGGGTAGCAGGAATTCCGCACCGCAGTCCGCACCCATGCGCCAAGCCTGTTCGGGATTGCAATGCACGCGAATCCAGGGATCGTAAGCGCCGATCGGCATAATGGCCAGATCCACCGGCCGGGAGCTTCGCACCGCACGAAACGAATCGGTCAACGCCGTGTCGCCACCGAACACGACTCGATGATGCTTGGTCTCGATCAGGTATCCGTTGTATCCGCGATGGACATCGCTGTGCATGCGGGCGCCCCAATGGCTCACTTGGATGCCGCGTAGAGAAGCCGGGCCAACCCGAATGTGTTCGTCCCAACCCAGCTCGTGGACGGACTTGTAGCGCCTCACGCGCAGCAGATCGCTGGTATTCTTGGCCGTCACCACCGAGGTTCCCGCGCGTTCCAGTGCACGCAAAGTGGCGAGATCGAAATGATCGAAATGCGCGTGGGACAGCAAAATCAAATCGATTTGCGGCAGGTCGTGCCGTGAAATAGCAGGCGCCACCAGCCGCTTTAGTCCCAGGGTCATGGGGCCCATTCGAATGCCGCAGCGAAGACCCAGCACAGGATCCGTAATGATCGTAAACCCGTCCAGCTTCAAAAGCACCGTGCTATGGCCCAGCCAGGCAGCATGCAAACCGTGGTCCGGCCATTGCTTGGGATTTGGGACGAATGGGGCGGGAAGCACCGACCGGCGGCGCTCGCTCTGAATGCGGCGTACAAATTGAGGGGCTGCCGCGCCGGCGAATCGAGCCGCTCCAGCAATCTGGACCAGGCGTGATTTTCGGCGGAACAGGCCGCGCTTGGCTCCAGTTTTGGATGAATTGCTAGCTAACATCGATGAGAGTTTCGCGCGGGCCGGTGTACTAACCTCATTATGACATCCAAGAGGCTCGTTCTGGTATTTTTAGCCGCTTGCTCCGTGCTGGCTGCCGGCGGCGATGGGGGCCGCGCCGAATATGTGGGCGGCACTGTTTCGCAGATTCCGGCCGGCTGCGATGGCAAAGTCCAGGCTCTCGATGCGCAATACTTCGTCTTCTACTCCAAGAACGCCCGCTTTCGCGTCCCTTACGACAAAATCAACCTGCTCGAATACGGGCAAAAGGTGGATCGCCGCTATTTAGCCGCGGTCTTGATATCGCCGCTGTTTTTGCTGGCCAAGAAGCGGCAACATTTCCTCACGGTCGGCTACGAAGACGATGAAAACCAGCAGCAGGCACTCATTTTCAAGGTCGACAAGGATGACATCCGCGCGATTCTGGTAAGCCTGGAAGCCCGCACCGGCCGAAAGGTCGAGTTTCAGGACGACGATGCGCGCAAAGGCGGCAAGGGGTGAGACATGTCGATTCTTCTGTGTTGTCTATTGCTGTTTATTCCTTTTGAAGTCCCGCAAGACGATACTGCGGCGCCGGAAGATGAAACCGTGCAGCAGCTGGCCAAGGTGCGGCGAATTTACGTCAGCATCCTGACCGGCGGCGACGCGGCACTGCAGATCCGCGATCTCCTCATGACCAGTCTGCAAAGAACCAAGCAATTCATCATTACCGAAGACGAAGACAAAGCCGACGCAGTGCTCAAGGGCTCCGGCGACGACGACGTCTTCACGGACGTGCATCAATCGGCGGAAGGCATCAGTGCACACTCGCAATTCGGCGCCGGCGAGAGCGAGGCGGAACGGTACAGCTCCAGCAGCAGCACCAACCACTCCGGCGGCATCACGATAGGTGAGAACGACAGCCGCCGCTCGGAGGAACGCAAGCATGAAGCCATCGTGACCGTGCGCCTGGTGAGCAAAGACGACGACGTGATCTGGTCGGGGACGGCCGAAAGTCTGGGTGGAAAATTTCTGGGCGCAAGCGCCGATGTGGCGGACAAAATCGCCAGACACCTGTCGACCGATTTCAAAGCGGCCAAGAAACTCGCGGCTGAACAGCACCCGGTGGAAACGCCGAGGGACGCCCCAACGGCGTCGAAGCAGCAGTAGCTTCTAAGTAAATCGCCCACAACGAAGGCGCGGGCGTGTTTACTCCGGCGCAATGAGGTGCACCCGCGCCTCTGTGGGCTAGCAACTTGCGGACTCCTTCGTTACAGGCCTGTTCAACCCTTGGCTGAAAAATTCGACCAGACGTAGGCGGTGAAGTCGCGCGACCTCCGGAAGCCCATGCGCTCGTATAACGCGATCGCCTCGCGATTGGCGCTGGTCACCGTCAAGCTGGCTTTGCGGCAGCCGTGCCGCGCCAGCGATTCCAGCGACCGGCGAATTAACTCGTAACCCACCCCGCGAGCGCGGACCGACTTCGAAACACACACCTGCGTGATGTGTCCCACATCGGAGTGGACCAGGCTAGCGAGACAAATGCCGCACAATTTCCCCGAGCCTTGCTCCACCGCCAAGAACGAAGCGGGCTGAAAGAAGCTTCCGCAGCCAGGGTATTGAACGATGTTCATCAGAAACCTGCGCGCGCCCGCGGGCGACCGGTACTGATCGTTGATATCGGCGTCAATATGGCCCTGGTAAGCGGTCGAGATCAGCGCAGCTGCCTCATCCTGTTTGCGCTCTGTCCAGCTATCGATTAACACCGCGTAGGATGGCTTGGCCGCCGGTAGGCGCACTGCCTGGCGTAGATCCACTTCCATGAAGGCCCGGACGTATACGCGCAGATGAGCGCGCTGCGGCACCGCGATCCGCTGAGCGTTACGCAGCATCATCAATTGCGACTCGATGCGCTGCACGTAGGGTGTCTTAATCAGCGTGTCCACTACTGCGCCCAGCAGTCGCTCTTCGTGTTCCGGCGAGACGAAATCCTGCATGACGTACAAATCGCCAATCAGGCCTTTCTTTTCCTCCGAGACGTAGTAGCAATATCCAATCGGATGGCTGTTGCCGAGCAAGGCGTAGCCGTTGAGGGCCTGCATTTCGAGAAAGCGCCGCACCAGATTGGCGGAGGCGCGGAAATCCCAATCCAGCGTGTCGCTCCAGACTTGCGTTTCTTCTTCCAGCAGCGGATCCAGCTCGCCCGCGCGCAATTGACGCAAGTCGACGATGCGCGCCAGCGGCATGTCTGAAACGGCAGCCATACCGCCAGCCTACACCGAAACCCAAGCCCGGCACTAGTCGGGCGATGAGTCCGCTTCGATTACTTCTTTGTTTTCAGCTGATGGAGAAGACCGCCGGCCGGCTTTTTATTTGTGATCTGGTTATAAGCATCCCTTGATTTGGCCGGCAGAAAGGGGCTTGCCCAGTTTTTCAGCTGTCCGGGAGTTGAAGCTCGGCGACGCCTGGCGTGCCGCTGCGCGCGCGACGTTACGATATACCGTTGGGCGCCATCGGCAGCGAGCGGATTCTCCGGCCAGTGGCGTGGAAGATCGCGTTGCCGACCGCCGGGGCCAGAGCCACGATGGGAGTTTCGCCCGCGCCGGCCGACGGCAGATCTTTGCGGTCCAGCAGAACCGTCTCGATCGCCGGCAGGTCGCTGAAGCGCGGCACGCGGTATTTCGATAGCCGCGCGTTCAGAATGCGGCCGTCGTCGAAGTCGATGGCTTCAAACAATGCGCCGCCGATGCCCATCACCACCGCGCCTTCCACCTGGTTCTTCAGATGCTCGGGATTCACGATGGCGCCGCATTCGAAAGCCGTAACGACGCGCTCGATTTTCACTTCGCCGCCGGGCTGCGCGATGGAAACTTCGGCGCAACTGGCGACATAGCCGCCTTTTTCGACGCCGCAGGCGAGTCCATAGCCGCGCGATGGCTGGCTCTTCGTGTTCTGCCAGCCGAATTTCTCGGCGGCCGCTTCGAGCACGGCACGCAAACGCGCATCCTTGAGGTTCTTCAGGCGGAATTCGAGCGGATCGAAGCCGGACGCGGCAGCCAGGTCGTCCATGTGCGATTCGCGCGCGAAGTGATTGGCCGTCGCAGCGAGGCCGCGATACGAGCCCTGCCGCAAAGGCGAGTCAGTGGCATGGAATTGGATCTTGCGATTCGCAATGTCGTACGGCGTATCGATGCCCGAGGATCCCGAATTATAATTGTGAAATTCCCAGGCGCTCACCAGGCCATCCGTCGTAACGCCGCTGCGAATGTCGATGACGCCAGCCGGCCGGAAATAGGCGAAAGTGAATTCTTCCTCGCGTGTCCAGACCAGCTTGACCGGTTTGCCGGCCGCTTTGGCCAGACGCGCGGCCTCAATGGCGCACTCGCCGGTGTGCTTGCCTCCGTAAGCCGAACCGGTGTCGGGAACGATCACGCGAATGCGGCTTTCCGGGATGCCAAACGCTTCGGCCAGCTCGCTGCGGACGCCGAAGGGACGCTGCGTTCCGGTCCAGACGGTCAGCTTGCCGCCATTCCATTCGGCCACAGCCGCGCGTGGTTCGAGCGGAATGTGCGCGATGTAGGCGACGGTGTAAGTCGCATCCAACATGTGCTCTGCCGACGCGAGACCCTCGTCAATGGCGCCATGTTCGGGCCCCGGCGCTGGTTCACCGGCATGACCGGTGCGCTTGAGATATTCAAAAAGATCTTTGCTGGACGGCTGAATGGGAAAATTCCACCGGGAGCCGATGGCGACAATTCCATTCGCGGCCGTAGTCTCGTCTTCCGCCACTGCGCCGACAAGATCGCCCTCATGGACGATAATTGCGCCTGCGACCCTGTAGGCCTTCGACAGATCGATGTTAGCCAGTTTGGCATTGACCACCGGTGCGCGCAGAACGCGGCCGTACAACATGCCCGGACGCTTTATGTCGCTGGTATAGCGATGCGCCCCGGTAACAATATCCCGCGCGTTCACCTTGGCCACGGATGTGCCGGCTAATGTCCACTTATCCGCGGGAGTTACCGCAGCGGCGTTCACAGTCTTGGTAATCTGACGCCCCTTAGTAAGCTCACCGAATCCGGCCTTATCGCCAGTAGACGTGTTCTTTACTCGGCCGTCCGCGATCGCGACCGAATTTCGATTCACCTTCCACTTCTCGGCCGCCAGATCGATCAGCATCTCGCGCGCCGCCGCACCAACCTTCTTGATCTGCGGCGCCATGGTCGGCGTAGTGCGGCTTCCGAACGTTCCCATGTCGTACGGCGTGAGATCGGTATCGGCCATCACTAGCTGTATGGACGACATGGGCGTGTGCAGCTCTTCGGCCACGGCCTGTGTAAGCGACGTGCGGATATTCTGGCCCACTTCGGCCTTGCCGGTGTAAACCGTGATGGAGCCGTCTTCGCCGATATGCAGCCACGCGGCGAGCTCGGGCGGACGCGCGTCGCCACGCATGGCCTGAGCGCGGCCCGATTCCTGCGCATCGCCGGAGCGGTCGAAAACCAGGAAAAGAATCAATCCGCCGCCCACCAGTTTGAAAAAATCGCGCCGCTCCAAATCGAAGCGGTAGGCCGGGCCTTCACGCAGTTCGTAGCGTTCGACTTCAAGCATGACGGCCTCCCTTGGACGCTTCCGTGCTCATCTGGCGTTGGGCCATTTGGACCGCGGCGACGATGCGCGGGTAAGTCCCGCAGCGGCAGACGTTGCCTTGCAACCCGGAGCGGATCTCGCCCTCGCTCGCCTGAGGCTTTTTGTCGAGCAGCGCCGCGCCGGACATGATCATACCCGGCGTGCAATAGCCGCATTGCATGGCGTCGGCCTGGATGAAAGCTTCCTGCAGAGGATGCAGCTTGCCGTCCTGAGCGAGACCTTCGATGGTGGTGATCTGTTTGCCGGCGGCCTTGGATACCGGCGTGATGCAAGAGCGCACGGCCACACCATCCAACAAGACCGTGCAGGCACCGCATTGACCCTCGCCGCAGCCGTACTTCGCGCCGGTCAGATCCAGTTCGTCCCGCAGGACCCAAAGGAGCATGCGGTTCGGATCAAGCACGATGCGATAGTGCTTTTGATTGACCACGAGTTCCATGTTTTGATTTTACGCCCGTAGGCCGCCAACCTGGCGAAAGTCCCGGCTCCCCGGTGAATGGAATGCTCCTGCATCTGCAATTGCATGTGCAGTAGCATGAAAAATACCGAGTTTTTAAGACACCCCTATGACGAAATGTGCATCCTGCGGAACGGAGCTGACAGAAAATAGCCGCTTCTGTCCATCTTGCGGCGAGAAGCTCAGTGCAGAGACATTCGCGACGCAGACCGTTGCCACCGCGCACCCGGCCCCGCCGAGAACGCCGGGCAACGGAGGATCGCCTCGCCCCAAAAGCGCTACCTCATCAACGCACCCGGAAAGCAGGTTTCCTCCCGGGACTCTGCTCGCGCAACGCTATCGCATCGTCGCGCTGCTCGGAAAAGGGGGAATGGGCGAGGTCTACCGCGCCGACGACCTGACGCTCGAGCAGCCGGTCGCGCTCAAATTTCTGCCCCCAAGCGTGGCCGGCAATGAATCCGCTCTGGCGCGCTTCCGCAACGAAGTTCGCATCGCGCGCCAGGTTTCGCATCCCAATGTCTGCCGCGTTTACGATTTCGGCGAGATCGATGGCCAGGTGTTCCTTTCGATGGAATACGTGGACGGAGAAGATCTGGCATCCTTGCTGCGCAGGATCGGCCGGCTTCCCGCCGACAAAGGTGTCGAGATTGCCCGCAAACTATGCGCGGGGTTGGCGGCGGCGCACGAAAAGGGAGTGCTGCATCGCGATCTCAAGCCCAGCAACGTCATGCTGGACTCGCGCGGCCAGGTGCTGCTGACCGACTTTGGTCTGGCGGGACTGGCGGACCAGATGAGCGGCGCCGAGGTGCGCAATGGAACCCCGGCCTACATGGCGCCCGAACAACTGGCCGGCAAGGAAGTCACCGTTCGAAGCGACATCTATGCGCTCGGCTTGGTGCTGTATGAAATCTTCACCGGCAAGCGGCCGTTCGAAGCCAACTCGATGGCGGATCTGGTGCGGGCGCAAACCGAGACTACGCCTATCAGCTTAACGTCGCTGGTCCGGGATCTCGATCCGGCCGTGGAGCGCGTGATCCTGCGCTGTTTGGATCCCGATCCGTCGCGCCGTCCAGTGTCCGCTCTGGCCGTGGCAGCAGCGCTTCCAGGCGGCGATCCACTGGCGGCCGCGCTGGCTGCCGGAGAAACTCCAACACCCAAGATGGTTGCCGCAGCCGGCCAGGGATTGGGACTCCAACCGGCTGCTGCCCTCGGGTTGCTGGCGGTGGTGATTTTGTCTTTAGCCGCCTATTACGTTCTGGAGGTCCGCCGAAGCGCTCTGGAACGCTTGGGCGCGAGTTATTCTCCGGAAGTCTTGTCCCAGAAAGCGCAGGACCTGATCCGCACGCTCGGGTTCCCTGACACGGTCGCTGATCAGAGCTACGGCTTCGATTGGGACCAGCATCTTATCGATTACATAGACACTCATGACAAGCCGGCGCCCGATTGGAACAAGGCGCTTGCCCAGCGACCCATGCCGTTGCGTTTCTGGTATCGGCAAAGTCCGTATCCGTTGACCGCTTCCACGTATCACAGCGATCTGTTGACCCCGGGAATTGTGGACCCGACCGATCCCCCGCCGATCCTTTCCGGCATGATCGCAGTCGACTTGGATCCGCAGGGGCGGCTCCGCTACCTGGAACGAATTCCCGAACAGCAACAAAAGCCCGCAGCGGCTTCAAGCACTCAGGTGGATTGGCAATCGTTGTTCACCGCCGCGGGCCTGGACCAGTCGAAATTCCAGTCCACCGAACCATTGCGGACGTGGTTGGCGACATCCGATACGCGTGCGGCCTGGACTGGCACGTGGCCCGGCTCCAACCGGCCGCTGCGCGTCGAGGCAGCGGCCCTCCGCGGGAAACCGGTAGCCTTCTCTCTCATTGGGCCCTGGACCGACACGGACCGAATGCCCAACGATTCCACCGCCGGCGAACGCGTGCAATTTGTTGTCTTGGCCGTGGTCGCCCTCGCCATCCTTTTTGGCGGCGGCTGGCTGGCGCGAAGAAATATGCGGCAGGGACGAGGCGATCGTGAGGGCGCCCAGCGGCTGGCTGTTTGGATCGGTGGCGCGGAACTGGCTCTGTGGGTCTGCGCATCGCACTTCAACGCCTCCATCGGCACATTCGGTATGTTCATTCTCGCGATCTGCACGGCGGTGTTCTACGGCTACGCCGTCTACGTGCTCTACATTGCGCTCGAACCACAGGTCCGCCGCCGCTGGCCCCACACGCTGATCTCCTGGACCGCTATTTTGACGGGCCAATGGCGCGATCCGATCGTCGGCCGCGATATTCTGATCGGTACCGCGTTGGGCATTGGCTACCCCGCATTTGGCCAGGCAGTCAATTTGCTGGTGTTTGGGTCCAATCAACCCCCGCGCCTGGGCTCGACCGATGTTCTCCTGGGTTTTCGCAGTACACTCGCTATTTGCTTCCAAAGCTTGCCGCACGGCATTCGCGACACTTTGGGCGTGGCTTTGGTCCTCTTTCTGCTACGCGCGGTTTTGAGGAATCAATGGCTGGCAATGGCGGCATTCGCGATCATTTTCGCGCTGCAAGGCACCATCGGAAGCACCCATCCAATCGTGAATGGCGCCGAGCAACTGGTCGCTTTTATGCTAGTCGCCGCCACCGCCTGGCGCTTCGGCCTACTGGCGCTGGGCGCCTTTATCTTGTCCAATAACACCGTCGGCAACATGCAGGCCACGCTGCACACGGGAGCTTGGTATTTCGGCAATACTCTATTCTTGATCGCCTGCGGCCTAGCTCTTGCGGCGTGGGGTTGCTACACATCCATGGCCGGGCAGAAGCTCTGGAAGACCAGTCTTTTCGAAACCTAATCCGCAGCTCGGTCTACGCGCCGAATTGCCGCAGGTGATGATCGATGTGCCGGTAGGCCCAGATCAGCCAGTCGGCCTTGCTCATTTCACCGAACAGCGGATGGAAGCCGTAGCTCTCGCGTGCGGCGAAGGCTGGGATCAGCTCCTGGAGTTCCGTGTGATCGCGCATCCAATCCGATGGAGGCGTCCCTCCGTGGCAATGCAGCAGCTCGGGTCGAGTGGCAACGCCATGGGGCCAGGGCAGGGAAGTGTGCAGCGCTACCCATTTGAAGACGGTTTGCTTAATCAGATTGGTATGCGGGCTGGCGTATTTTTCACCCGTCGCAACGCGGAAGGAATCGTTAAGATGGCAAACCATCTCGTGCACGGTCATGCGTCCCCATTGGCGAGTGGCGCCCGGAGAGAGGTTCGCGACGCGCTGGCACAGAGCCGTGCGCGCGCCCGGATCAGCGAGAGTGGCCATCCCGGTCAGTCGGTTTCAGCGTAGATTCTGCCCGCCGCGATTTCCGCGTTGATGTGGCGCAATTGTTGGCAAGCCTGGTCCACCGCGCGCCACTGCATTTCCACTAACTCCCGAGTGGGCGCGGGCAGGTTCGATTTCACCGCTGCTTCGTAAGCCGCGTATGCCGAATCCTCGCCCGTTTCGCAAGCCGCAATGATGGTCTTCGCATCGCCGTGCGTAACGGCCGATCGCAGGGCCATCCAACCGCGATGCAAGGATGCCGCCACGCTGCCGGAATGGCTGGGATTGGCGCCCAGCCGCTCCACTTCCGCGCGCAGCTCCTTGGCAAACTCCGCGCGCCGGATAGCATTGTCGCTGAGAACGATATGCAGCTTGGTGTTTTGTATATGCGACGCCGCGGTGCGATAACCCAGTTCTCCATCCAGGCAGACCTCAATCAACTTGTTGAGGTGCTCGGCGGCGGCTTGTGGGTCCGAACTCATTATCCTGATTGTAGTCGCAAACGCCGGCGCACGCTCCCACTCCCTTATGCCGCCGCGTGCTTTTGCAAGAACTCCAACAGAATGCGGTTGTAATCGTCCGGTTTTTCCCAATAAACCGAGTGGCCGGAGCCCGGAACTTTGACCAGCTGCGAGCCAGGCATGCTCTTGTGCATGGCCTCGATGATGGGAAGCGGGATGAGCTGATCCTGCTCGCCAACGATAAACAGCAATGGAATTTTCCCAGCCAGCACCGGACCGATGTCGGTGCTGCGCGCGGGCGCGCCCGTGGCCGCG
>CAVXJU010000013.1:0-100976 GCA_963761935.1 Terriglobia bacterium
TTTTTTGCACTGTTTTCTCTCGACGTTCAGTTCTACGTATTGCTAGCTCAGGCAGGACCGGGGCCTTTCCGCTTGACCCCTTCTAGCAGAGAAGACGCCACCCTGCGGCCGCGTTCCAAGGCTTCCGCGTAAGCGTTGCGCCGTTCTTCGCGCGTGTAGGCCGCTCCGGTACGGTAGAAGCGCTCGAGCGATAGGCCAACCACGCGAGTTCCCGCGTAGGCGATGGCCGCTTTGGGAATCAAGCCGCCGCCCAGTGGGATTTTTCCAACCAGTTCGCGGGCCAGCGCTCGCCAGCCGAAAGCTCCCAGAATTATGGAAGCGATCTCACCGCGCTGCTCACGATATCCGAAGTCGCGATCGCCGGCGGCGGCCAGCAGAAACGCCATGCGGACCTGATTGGCCGTGAGCACCGCCGTGTCGGAAGCGAACTCGCCCACTGCCCAGGGCAGCGACACGAACGGCATAATGTCGGGGACCGCGGTGGCCAGGGCGAACAGCGCATTTTGCCTCGCCACTTTCTTCACGATTCGCCGCGAGACTTCTTCGCGGAACGGGAGAATATGCATGGCCAGAGGGATGGCCATATCCGGACGCTGCTTCAGCACCGCGGAAACGACGTGGCCGGGATCGTGGGCGCGGTATGCGAACAGATCTTTGGTCGGGGTTAATTCATCGGGAGGCGAGTCCTCGAAGTAAATCTCAAGATCCTCCGGGCTCGAGGGCGAGAATCCCTCCGACGCCCGATGGATGCGATGCCTGAGATCGGCGCGCTTAGCCGGAGACAACTTCGGCGGCGCCAGGAAATCCTCCATCTGGCGGTAGGCGGCTTCCGAATGAGCGTAGAGAAACAGGCGCAGCGGCCGTTCGGTGTGCCGCTCGATTTCTTGTGGATTTAAACTTGAGATGGCTTCTTTTATGTTTTGAAAACCTGGGACGGGCATGGCGGAACTCCGGTATTGAAGCGATGCGCGGCCCCGCCACTAGTCTGGCGGCAGCGGCCGCTTAGGAGCGAGAGACAACTTTCAGCTCCCTCCGCCATTGTAAGCCCACGCCCACCCTCTCCACCGGAATGCGCGGCGAAAAGAACCGCAGCACGCGTTCATTGGAGGGATGAAAATCGAGTGCGGGAGAGACCAGGAGCAGGCGTGGAGGCTCGTTCGTCAACTCCAGTCCTGGAAAATAGCCGCGTGGAGTGAACTCCCGGGCGTCCAGGTGCCACTTCACACGTATCCAGTAGTCCAAGGCTTGCAGGGGCAGATGAATGTCCTCAGACGCCTTCAGCTCCAGTACCGCCAGCCGCCCGGTGCGTTCCACGGCCAGCAGGTCGATCACGCCGCGGTCTGAGGCCGCGAAGGCCGGCACTTGGCCGTACACGGGCGCCGGCTGCAACTGGGCGTCGATCTGTTCCAGGTGCGCGCGCACTCGCGATTCGAGCCAAGCTTCCGGATTTGCGAGATACAGCGGATTCAGGCGATCGACCGGGTCGGGCGAACGGAGCCGCGCCAGATTTTGCGCCAAGGCTAAGGCTTCAGCGAGCGCCCCCCGGCGCTTCCTATGGATGCCGATCAGCAACTCATGGCCGGTGGTGCGCGCGAATTCCATCCCGTGCACTCGCAAACTCAGCTCACCATCGGACCGCGCGATCGACTCGACGTCCGGGATTTTCTTGATGGTCTCGATCATGCCATCCAGGCCGCCAGGCAGACGCCGCGAGCAGGGTTCTAAGCCAGTTTCGAGATTGCCGTAATCGCGCAAATCGACGCGGTCTTGGCCGCCTTCCGGGTCGTAGACGAAAGCGTCGTATTGAGCCGCGTTCGGATCGAGAAAGAGCAATCGCAGGCAGGTGAGCTTTTCCTGGCCGGCCGGCAGATAAAGAATTAATCCTCGAATCGCCGCATCCCGTTCCCGGCTGCGCAGATAATCCAGCCAAATCAAGCCGAACGTTAGTACATGCTCGGCATGCAGCAGATCCGGTGAGGCTCCGATGGCCGCCCAACAGTTGCTCCCCTGTCGAAGCAGCGCGCGCGGATAGGCGGGCGAGAGGCTATGCTCGAGGTCGGCTTCGGTGCTGAGCTCCGCGATCCGAAAGAGCGGAAACTGGCGGCGGAGAAAACGGCGGAACTGCTCGCGAAATTCCAGCCGGTCGCTGCGCAGAGTTGCGTCCTGGCCGGCGGGGCGGCCGAGATCCACCAGCGCCAGTGTTCCCGGACGCTTGCCGAACCGTTCGGTAGAGAGCACCAACTTCCCGCGGCTCTGCTGCGCGATTCCAGTCACGCGGCGCACCAGGTTGCGGCGCTCGCTCCAGGCTTGCAGCCGCAACGAACCAGGACCTCCCTCCAGGGCGAAGTTGTCCGTCGAGATGCGGATCAGCTCCTCGCCGGGCTCTGAAAGCACGGGCTCAAGGCTAGCCGCGAGAAAGCTTTCGATAGTCTCGCGAATTTCGGTCACTGGGGACGGTAGTGGGGGGATAGCCAAGCGCAGCGGCATCCAGGCGTGGCAGCGGCGGACCCTGCGCTACCCTATTAATCGTCAGTGCTCCGCGAAAAATTAGAGCAAGTGGAAACCAGGATCGCCAATGCCGCCTCGCGCTCGGGCCGGCGCCGTTCCGATATCACGCTGCTCGCGGTAACCAAGAAGTTTCCAACCAGCGTCATGCGGGAAGCCTACGACCTGGGCCTGCGCGAGTTCGGCGAGAATTACGTGCAGGAGTTCGAAGCCAAGCGCGGCGAACTCGCCCTTTGTCCCGGCGCGCGCTTCCACCTGATCGGGCATTTGCAATCCAACAAAGCCAGGAAAGCCGCCGAGATTTCCGACGTCATTCAAACCGTCGATTCCGCCAAACTGGCGCAACGCCTGGAGGAAACCGAGCGACCCTTGGACGTCATGATTGAAGTGAAGCTCTCAGGAGAATCGGCCAAGGCCGGCGGGGACCCCGGCGAGTTGCCGGCATTGATCGAGGCGATTGGCGCGTGCACTCACCTTCGTTTATTGGGTCTGATGACTATGCCGCCGTGGTCTGACGAACCCGAGCAATCCCGCCCGTACTTTGCGCGCCTGCGGGCGCTGGCAGAACAAAACCGGCTGCGCGCAGCTTTCCATGGGGATGTCGCACGACCTGGAAGTGGCGGTCGAAGAAGGCGCCACCATGCTGCGTATCGGCACGGCCTTGTTCGGCCCACGGAAGAGAGATTGAAGGCCGGATTCTATTCTCCGCTGCCGCCCGCGCCCTCGGGCGTGGCCGATTATTCCGCTGCGTTGCTACGCGCGCTCCAGCCGCTCGGCCGCGTGGAGGTGGACGCGCGTCAAGCCGATGTACGGCTCTACCATCTCGGCAATAATCGGCTGCATGGCGAGATCTACCGGCGCGCGCTCGAAACTCCGGGCGTCGTGGTGTTGCACGATGCCGTACTGCATCATTTTCTTTTGGGAACGCTCGGCGAGAGCGAGTACGTCCGGGAGTTTGCTTACAACTACGGGACGTGGAGCGAAGATCTGGCCCGGCGAGTTGTGGGGCAACCGGGCACGCTCGGCCGCCGACCGCCAATATTTCCGCTACCCGCTGATTCGGCGCGTAGCCGAGCGGTCGCTGGCGGTGGTGGTCCACAATCCCGGCGCGGCGCGGAGTGGTCCGTGAACATGCTCCGGGCACAACGGTCCACGAAATTCCGCATTTGTTCGAGCCGCCGCGGGAGCTCCGGGCGCGGCTGAAGTCCTGCGTCTGCGGCAAGCCTGGGCGTGAACCCACGAACATTTCTGTTCGCGGTGTTTGGACACTTGCGGGAATCCAAGCGCCTGCTGAGCGTGCTGCGAGGCGTTCGAACGAGTCCGTCGCGAGATTCTGACGGATGGCGCTGCTGGTGGCGGGCGATTTCGTATCGTCCGACCTCAAGCGCGCCGCCTCCCCACTCCTAAACGCCGGCCGAGGCATCCTGCGTGTAGGATTCACGCCCGAGCGCGACTTCTGGCGCTACGCCGCAGCCGCCGATGCCTGCATCAACCTGCGCTATCCAGGGGCCGGAGAAACATCTGGAATTTCCATTCGCTTGATGGGCGCAGGGAAACCGGTGCTCATGACCGCCGGGCTTGAGACCTCCCAATTCCCGGAATCGGCCTGCCTCAAAGTTGACCCAGGAGTGGCCGAGGAGGACATGCTTCGAGAGTTCATGCGAATGCTGGCGCGCTCGCCCTCGGACGCACGGATGATCGGCCAGCGAGCTTCCGATTACGTCCGCGAAGTCCACGCTCCCCAGCGCGTGGCCGGCGAATTTTGGCGCGTGCTGGACGCCTGTTATCATAAAAATTAAACCGGCTCGCAGTAAAACTCCGTGTCGAACATCGCTTCATGGCTGCTCTGGACGCTTGCGTTCTTACACCCGGCGTCGCACGCTACGCCGCCAGCCGCGCCGCACGCAAGGTATGAGAAACTGCTGCATCTCCGCGTCCCGATGCGCGACGGCGTCCATCTGGACACCAACGTCTTCAAACCCGCCGGCAATCTTGCCGCTTCCCGGTTATTCTGATCCGCACGCCGTACGGCAAAGGCTCCGATCTGCCGCCCGGTTATCCGGTGTTCCTGGATCGCGGATACGCAGTCGTCATGCAAGACGTGCGGGGGCGCTATGGCTCGCAAGGTGTGTTCGACGCGCTCAAGCAGGAGGGACCGGACGGCTACGACACGCTGAACTGGATCGCCGAGCAGCCCTGGTCGAACGGAAAAATCGGAATGATCGGCGGCTCGTATCTGGGGATCGCTCAGTGGCGCGTCGCACTGCTCAACAATCCACATCTAAAAGCCATCTTCCCGGTGGTCTCCGGCTCCGACGATTACCTGGATCGCTTTTATTCTCCCGGCGGCGCCACCAAGCTTGGCCACCGGCTGTTGTGGCTGTCGCTCAATATGAGCGCTCCGGGTACGCCCAGGCCGAAGTTCGACAACTATGTGGCCAACCTGCCGCTGCGCACCTCCGACCGCGCCGCCACGCGCCAGACGCTCCGGCTGTACCAGACCATTTTGAATCACCCGACTTACGATGCGTTCTGGAAGCAGCAGAGCGTAGTGGAGAACATCGCGCAAGTGCACGTGCCCGTGTTCGCGGTGGGAGGCTGGTACGACAACTATGTCGAAAGCGATCTGGCGGCGTTCTCGGCGTTGCACAAGGTTTCCGGCTCCGACGACAAACACCATATCCTGATCGGTCCCTGGGCGCACAACATGTCCACGCCCTTCGCGGGAATAAATTTCGGCGACGATTCTTCCGCGCCCATCCGTTCTTACCAACTCGACTGGTTCAATCATTGGCTGAAGGGCCAGCCGGACGACGCCAAGGATTATTCGCCCGAGGCCTGGCATAGCAAGCGCTCGGAAGTGGATGAAGCGCCGGTCCACATTTTCGTGATGGGTGTGGATCGCTGGCGCGACGAGCAGGAATGGCCGCTGGCGCGCACGCGCTACACGCCGCTGTATCTGACAAGCAAAGGCTACGCCAACGCGCTGACCGGCGACGGCAAGCTGCAATGGAAACTTGCCAAGAAGAACACGGCCGATCATTTCCGTTACGATCCGCGCAACCCGGTTCCCACACGCGGCGGCGCGGTGTGCTGCGATCCCAAAGTTTTCCCCTGGGGTCCCATGGACCAGCGAGGGGTGGAGAACCGCGGCGACGTGTTGGTGTACACCAGTGCGCCTTTAAAAGAAGACCTGGAGGTCACCGGGCCGATTCGCGTGATGCTGTACGCTTCCACCTCGGCCCCCGACACCGACTTCACGGCCAAGCTGGTGGACGTGTTCCCGAACGGCGAAGCGCTCAACTTGACCGACGGCATCCTGCGCATCCGCTACCGCGACGGCTTGCAGAAGGCGGAACTAGCGAAGCCCGGCCAGGTCTATCCGTTGTCAATCGACGCGGGCGTAACCAGCAATGTGTTCCGCGCGGGCCATTCGATTCGCATCGAGATCTCCAGCAGCAATTTTCCGCGCTTCGACCGCAATCCCAACACCGGCCGTCCATTCGCCGAGGAGACGGAACTGAGAAAAGCCGATCAATCCATTTATCATGGACCGCTGTATACTTCCGAGGTATTGTTGCCGGTGATCCCCGCGGAGCGGACGAGCGCGCGCGAATTGACTTCAGCGAGCGGCTCGCGCTATGGTGCAAGAGGAAACGCCGCTAGTTCAGTGAAAACCCTCCCGGCGCGGTAGCCAAGTGGTAAGGCAGAGGTCTGCAAAACCTTTATTCGCGAGTTCGATTCTCGCCCGCGCCTCCAACTAAGCTTTCCGATCCCAGTCTCTCGCTGCTTCCCGCCCTGGCCCCCGGATTGCTCTTGTCCAATCGATGCTGCGCTCTCGAGTCGCGGTGCGGAAGACCACGGCGGCTACCGTCCTGGACGACTACAAATGCCTCCTGCATTTGGCTAACTATCAGCATTTTCTGCCCCAGGACCGGGAAACTGCGCTCAAGATCAACATAAGCTGGCATTATTTTTATCCGGCCTGCTCCACCACGCCGTGGCAGCTTGACGGCGTCATCGCCACGCTGCTCGAAGACGGCTACGACAAGGACAAACTGTACGCCTGTCATAACCGTACCGTCGTGGTCAGCGCCCGGCGCGGGGAGCTCGCCAACAAGCAGAAGCAGGTGGTCGTGGACAAGTACGGCCTCCGCAATATCCATTTATACGATCCCGGCGAGGAGTGGATCCGCTACGAGCCTAAAGCGAAAATGCTGGCGCTGGACAAGATCTACCCCGAGGGCATTCGCATCCCCAAGCGCCTGGTGGGCTCCAACATCATCCATTTGCCCACCATGAAGACTCATGTGTTCACCCAGATGACCGGGGCCATGAAGAACGCTTTCGGCGGGCTGCTCTTTGAAAAGCGCCATTGGACCCACAGCGTGATTCACGAGACCCTGGTTGACCTGCTGGCAATTCAGAAGGAGATCCATCCGGGGATGTTCGCGGTGATGGATGGCACGTTTGCCGGCGACGGTCCGGGGCCGCGCTGCATGGTCCCGTACGTCAAGAATTTCATTTTGGCCAGCGGCGATATGGTCGCGATCGACGCGGTGGCCGCCAAGATGATGGGGTTCGATCCGCTCTCGATCCCGTTCATTCGCTTGGCGCACGAGCAAGGCCTGGGCTGCGGGGATGTGCGTGAAATTGAAGTCGTTGGCGAGGACATATCCAACGTAAATTTCCACTTTCATGTGGGCGACACATTCGCCAGCCGCGGCCAAAAGATGATCTACTGGGGACCGCTGCAGCCGCTCGAGCACTTCCTGCTGCGTACTGTGCTGGCTCCCTGGTCCTACGCCGCTTCCTTCCTTTATCACGATGTCTACTGGTACCACTGCGTGGGTCGCCGCCGGGTCCGGGAGGCGCTCCAAACCGAATGGGGCAGGCTGTTCGCAACTTACTGAAACAAAGCAGGTGAATCGAAATTTCGGAGCCGCGGTTGGACCCCATGTTACAATGTTCAAAGCTGTCTTGAACGATCCCCACAACGCCCCCAATCAATGAAATCCGTAAGCCTGTTTCTTCTTGCAGTGAATTGTGTCACAGCCGGCGAGTTGACCGCTCTCGTCCCCGACCTAACCCAAAAGATTCCGTCCAGGTCGCGTGAGGCTCTGACAGGATCTGAGTTCGCCCAATACGTCGCGGGGATGTCGCCGCGCCAGCGCGAACAGGCCATTCTGGATCAAATTCTGGAAGGGAACATCCCGGCTTTCTTGCGAAAACTGGTTCCGGTCGAGCTCAAGTACGAGCCGCCCAATGCCAAGCCGATCCGGGCGACCATCTTCGTCGTGCCCGACTATCTTGCCATCGGCTCCAATCAGGATTTTTTGCGCATCCCCATGAACCTGGAGACCGCGACTGCCGTGGTCGATCGCCTCGGCTTCGTCCTGCCGACGAAAAAGATCGTGGATGCGATCTACCGGCAATCCTCTTTTCATTTCGTGCCTCAGCCGCTGCCGGCGGGACCGCAGATGCGATCGACGGCGTATTATGAGACCCATAATGAGATGATCGAAAAACAGGCGCGCAGCCGCGGGATTCCCGACGGCCCGCTGGTTTCAGGCGACAAGAAAGACGTCGTAATCACCAATCTGCTGGCCCGCACGCCCGGCCGGATCGCAATTTACGGATGGCATCTGCCCACCGGCGCTCCGATCCAGCCCTTGAGCACGGTGCATGGCGCCTGTTACGCCGACTATAGCCATGGCATTCGATTGGTCAGCGACACGGCTGTTGTGAACGGCAAGCTTCGATCCGTTCCTGAAATGCTGCAGGATCCTTCGCTAGCCAAAGTGCTCAGCGACGAAGGCCCGATCCGTCAAGTTTGGGACTCTGGTCCGCGCGACGCCGGCGAGTTCGAATGCGGTCGGCAAGCCGAGTCCGTCCGCACGGAACCCCAGCGCATTCCCGGTCTAGAAAGCCCAGTGGCGCGCTAAGCGCCGCCGCAAATTCACGGCAGCGTCTTACAACATCGAAAGCTCAAGTGATAATTCGCGTGGCTGTGCTCGTCCATCACGCGGCTGCCATGCCAAAAAGGCGCGCGCCAACGGCACCAGTCCTCATGCGCCCGGTAAGCGTCGAAGATAAACCAGCTCCCCTTCATCTCCGTGTAGCCTAACTCCCGGCTGCCCAGGCTCGACATCTGCGCCGGATTCAGCGGCAGATTCATGTGTTCGGCCGCGTTGCCGTTCAGATCGTAAACCTGCAGCGGGCTGCGGCAAGCGGGAAAATCGCCATCGGGAAACGTGTTGGAGCCGCACCCGGTCCAGCTTCCTCCATTGCAGCCGGGCGTTTTCTGGCTGGAAGTGGCGCAGATGCCTTTCTGATACTCCGGGCCATAGCTCCAGCTCTTGGTCGGACTGTCGGCCCGGTTGTGCGCGCTCCGCATGCGTTCAATCGCGGCATTGGGGCTGAGACCCTTGGCAAGATCCCAGCGGTAATCGGGCGGTTGAAGGCTTCCCGCGCAGGCGCCTTCCCACTCATGCGCGTCGCAAAGCCGCTTGCCCATGGCCGAGCAAATCTCGGCGGCTTCTCGCGCCTTCACCCAAACCACCGGATAGGCGCAGGGGATGTCGGGAAACTCGAATTGATCGATGCAGGCTTTGGCGTCTTCCGGCTTCTGCGTGGCCGGGTCATACAGCGGCGCCATGTATTTCCCTCCGCAGATTTTTTCAAACCTGGGATTTTCATAGCTAATCGACAATTTCTTGAGCTTGGCTTCACAATCTTCGGGCGTGACCGGATGACGAGTCACGGCCGGATTGCCTTGTCCCATATAGCCGGACTTAGCGAAGATGCCGCGGATGGCGCTCATTTGGGCGTCCGATAATTTGTGGACGCTCTGCAATTGCCGGAACAGAATCTCGTTCAGTTGTTGTAGCGAGTTTGAGCCGACCGCGATTAGTCCGCAATAGACGGCGAATCCCAGCGCAATCAGGCGCAGTGTTCTCATGGCTTGACCTCCTGCCGCCGCATCACATAAAAGAAATCCCGGTTGTCCGGATAGCCAAGAAAGCGCGGCAGCGGCTGGCCGGAAGGCGCGGACTTGTCGACTTCGCTCATGCCCTTGATGATGTGCTCGATCGACAACTGTGTTCCCGATCTTCGATAGAGCGCGCAGTAGGTGTGTTCGAGAGCGTTCATGTCGAGCAGCATGGCGTAGTCGCACCGATAGGCCTGAAACACCCGAGCCATCGCGGACGGCGTGGCGCCGGAGAACACGGCATAAATCAAAAACCGTTTTCCGTGGCTGGTCTGTAGAGCGGCGCCGGAGCGAATGCTGCGCAGTTTTTCATCCTGGGAACCGGACCAATTTCCGGGTCCCCAGCGCGCCACCAGTTGCCCGGGCACGCTGGATTGTGTGGCTTGATCGAACTCAACCAGCGGCACGCCATTCTGGCGCGCGTATTTGATCTTGGCCAGGAGCTTGTTATCCGTCTCCTCCCAGGTCTTCATTTGAATGGAACCGTCGTTCAGCACGAACAGCGTCGCAAGGCCAGGTTGAAGCTTGCTGAATACCACGCCGTTTTCTATAAAGCCGTAATGGCTGCCATTATTCTTCAGTGCCAGCTCTCCGTACTTAAAGGCTCCATGCGTACGTTTGAAACCGCCGGTGAATGTCGCCACGGTTCTTCCCGCATCCTCGGGGCTCACCAGACCGGTCGAGATCAGCGGCGCAATGCTTCCGATGCCATCCGGCCCGGGCAGCTGGGAATTTCTGGCCTGCTCGGGAACGCGATCGGACCAGCCCACCCCAGGATGCTCGGTGCCGAGAGCGAATCCGAGATCAAACCGATCCAGATCGAAGGCCACCAGGTACGCCAGTGCGGAAGCCTCGGCGCCATCCAGATTGTTCACCAAATTCGCGTGACTTCGCAGAATTTGCGCGTCGATCAAATTCGGCTGGAGAAGGCTCACATAGACACCCGGATTTCCACTGCGCCGGATACCACGCTCCCGGCGTCATGCCGCGTTTTTCGGGTCCGCCCAGATCGATGCCCAGGTTGCCGGACGTCAGCAATCGATCGAAATATTTCGGATCGATCAACGCGGCCAGCGGAAGACCGCTGCGAGCGGCGGCGCCTGGTTGGCCTTTGTTGGCCCCCAACTTCCCGGCCTCGCGATGCGCGTCTTCCATCAGCACGTGGCCCAAATCAATGATTTTCTCGCCGCCCCAGACATGTTCGCGCAGAAACTCGGTTGCGGCCTCCAGAGTGGTTCGATGACCGGTCGCCGCGTTTCTCAAGTAAATCCGGCCGTCACACAAGGGCTGAAAGATCAGCGGCGAAGCGTGGGCCTTCGCCAACTCATCGTTTCCGAAAAGCTCGCAAGAATATCGATTCTTGCCGGCTGCAATCGTCAGCCCGGCGGGAAAATTCGCATCCAGGATCAGTTTCTGAACGTCCGGTCTCGGGTTTTCCAAGTGGTAAGCGGCCGAGCCGTTGGCCCATGCCACCTGGAGCAAGTACCAAACATTAATCGCAGGATTCAAGTCGATCAGCGTCGCCATGCCTTGGCGTCCATCATGAGTCGCAACACGAACCGAGCTCGTGCCGCGAAACTGCTGCAGTTCCACAATCGTCTGGGGAGCGATCTCTCCAGCGAGCGCAACTCCCAGCGCCGCGACAGCGAGCAAACCGAACGTCCCCACTGTGATGCGATTCATAAGGCCAACAGCGTAGTCGCGATCATCAACCCGATCAAGACGCGGCTGATCCAGTCGCGCGTGGCAAACACCACCGGATCGTCCGGCATTTTCCCGCGATGAGCGAATAACCAGATATGGCTGATCCAGTAGAACAACAATGGACAGAGAAACCACATGAGCTCGGTCCGGCCATACAAGCTGTGGGCTGTGTCGCTGTCGATGTAAAGCGCCAGGACTAAGACCGCCACATAGCCGCTCGCGGCGCCCATGGCCGCCAGCAGCTCTCCATCGCCGAGCTCGTAGCCGCGCGCTTTGGCTTGCTGGCCGTCGCAACGCTTGATGATCACCAGTTCACCGTAACGTTTCACCAGCGCCAGGCTAAAGAACAGAAAAGTTGAAAATGCCAGCAGCCAGTGCGAAGGCCAGACTGCGACGGCCGCCGAACCGGCCAGGATGCGCATGCTGTAAAGGCCCGCGAGCACGATCACATCCAGAATCACCACCCTTCGCAGATAGAACGAGTAAGCCCCGGTCAGAACAACGTAGATGAGCAGCACGCCCAGGAATACCGGGGAAACCAGCCAAGCAATGACCGAGCCCAGTGCCAGCAGCACTGGAATCGTCGCCAGGCCGTAAGAAAGCGGGAGATGGCCAGACGCGAACGCCCGCAGCCGCTTGTGAGGATGATGCCGGTCCGAAGCCAGATCGAACAGATCGTTGAGGACATAGCCGGCCGAGGCGCAACACCCGAACGCCACGAACGCAAGCACGGCCTTCTGAAGCAACGCGGTTTCAAAATAGCGATGCGCCGCAAAAAGCGGCACGAAAAGCAGGAGATTTTTCAGCCAGTGCCGGAGACGCAGCGGCTCCAGGTACTCGCGCCAGTCCTTTTTGGGCGGCTCGAAGGTCTTATCGATTACGGCCACCCTCGCAACGCGCAACCGCAGCCGCCGCCCCGGATCGATCACGATCGCCTTGCGCGCCGACGACCAGACCGGCAAATCGCGCCCTTCGTTGCCGGCGTAATCGAACCCATTTACTCCGAACATACTCACCAGCTGCGCCCGCTTGGATTCACCCGCCAGATTCGTGACACCGTCGCTAGCCAAAACCACGTCGAAGAGTTTCAGATGGTCCGCCACTTGGTGCGCCAGGTGGATATCGGCGGCGGTTGCCAGAACGATGGACCGTCCCAGAGCGCGTTGGACCTCGAGGTAGTCCACCAGCTCGTTCCGATATGGCAGAACGCTCACATCCAGTTCAACTCTGCGTGCGATTTGCTCTTTTAGATAAGCCTTCCCCTTTAGCAGCCAGATTGGCAAAAGAAAAATACACAGCGGCTTTTGCTTTAGCAAGACCAGCAGGGACTCCAGCAGCAGATCTGTCTTCAACAAAGTGCCATCCAGGTCGACTACCAGGGGAACGGCGGTGGGTGCTGGGGCCGGCTTCCGTTCTCTCGCGAGCGCCTCCTCGAAGATAGGTCTTGCTTCCACGTCGCACCTGAGAACCAAGCCTGTGGAGCTCGCAGTTGGAGCTAGTTCAACGCCTGACAACTGCGCCTTCACGCTCCAAGGGAGCATTTTCGTAACCGCAGCAGGATGTCTCCGCTTTACTTAGGGTGGCCGTGCGAATGTGGGGGATTTGCCCCATGCCTGAAGGCTTAAGTGATGCGCCAGCATCCATAGCCTACCGTTGACGAGCCGCGCGGAGCGGCCGTCAGCAGGCCTGCGCGGACCATGGCGCGGTGGGGCGGTCTGCTCAGCGCGGATGCGTCTTCAGCCCGCTGCCGCGCCGGTGCAGTCTGCTTACGCTCCCACCTGTAGCCGCTTGGCCATTGCTTTGGGCGCGGTTACATCCAGGATGCCTTTTTCTAATGACGCAGTTACTTTATCGACATCGATCTCCGCCGGCAGATCAAGACGGCGAAACATCTTCTTCCCTGAAAACTCGCACAGGCGCACATCGCCTTCCTTGCCCGCATGTGTGTGAGTTGACTCGGCTCGGACAATCAGCGCGTTCGGAGTCGCGGTGACCTCCAGATCTTTCGCTTCAAAACCCGGCAAAGCAAGGCAGGCGCGAAAGTCGTCCTTGTTCTCGATCAATTCGGATGCCGGGGCCCACACTACTTCGCGTTCCGCCTGGAGCCAGTCGTCCAGATCCGAACCCGTCGTCCGTCCGCGTCTTTCGAACAGATCGAAGGCGCGATTCCGAATGTCATCGGTGATCGCGTTCATTTTTTGCCACAGGGTCTCGGGAAGCGTTCCCGCTTCACGATATTTTTCAACAGCGACACTTGCCATCTCAAACCTCTCTCGATTGGTTCCGTTTGGATGCCATGGCGGATTTAGCGGGCCCAGCATGTTGAAAAGCCCGTAAAAATCGCCGCCCGTGTCAATTCTAGGGCAGATAGCACTATTAAGAGACCTAGGCAAAAGACTAGGTTTCCAGATAAATCGTCAAGGTTGACGCGAATGAAACATTAAATCAACCCTTCGTCGATGGCGCGCTTAATAAGCTCGACAGTCTTTCTTAGACCAAACTTTCGTTTGACATTGTTCCTGTGAAACTCAACCGTCTTATGCGAAACATTCAGCTCGGACGCAACCTCCCTGGTGCTACGACCTTCCGCCAGCATTTGAAGAACCTGCCTCTCCCGTGACGTGAGCATTGCACGGGATTTAGTGCCCGCTCCGGCTTGCCACCGTGACAGATCGAAGTCTTCCGCGACGATGCCCAGCGATATGTACCTCTGACCGGCGAGAACGCTTTTGACTGCGCCTAGAATCTCCTCCCGACTTGAAGACTTCAGGATGTACCCGGTCGCTCCGGCGCTCAAGGCCTCCTGGAGATATGCCGGGTTCGAATGGACGGTCAGAAACAGCAATTTCATCCGAGGCAAACGCTTCCGGATCTGGCGTGCAGCTTCGACACCGCTGAGCACCGGCATCGAGACGTCCAGAATGATCAGGTCGGGCTTGAGGCGTAACGCCGCATCGACCAGAGATTTGCCATCGCCAACTGCTTCCACTATGTCGTGATGCGGCTCCAGCATCCTCCTGAGCCCTTCCAGTATCAAGGCGTGGTCGTCAGCTAACAGGATGCGGGAGCGACTCATGATCTCCTCCTGAACAGCGTAGACGTGGCAACGATCCTAGTGCCCGCAGCCGCTTGTGCGAATGATGCCGGTCGGAAGCGAGATCGAATAGATCGTTGAGGACATAGCCGGACCGACGCACTACATCCGAATGCCGCAAACGCTAGGATTGGCAAAAGAAAAACACACAACGGTTTTTGCTTTAGCAAGACCAGCAGAGACTCCAGCAGCAGATCCGTCTTCAACAAAGTGCCATCGAGATCGACTACCAGGGGAACGGCCATGGATGGTGGCGCCGGCTTCCGTTCTCTCGCGAGCGCCTCCTCGACGATAGGTCTTGCTTCCACATCGCACCTGAGAACCAAGCCTGTGGAGCTCGCAGTTGGAGCTAAGTTCGACGGCCTGACAACCGCGCGTTCACGCTCCAAGGGAGCATTTTCGTAACCGCAGCAGGATGTCTCCGCTTTACTTAGGTGGCCGTGCGAATGTGGGGGATTTGCCCCATGCCTGAAGGCTTAAGTGATGCGCCAGCAGCCTCCCGTTGACGAGCCGTTGGAGCGGCCGTCAGCAGTCGCTGAAATTCGCTCTGGCCCCAATCAGTGTTTGGCCGACGCCGTCCTGCGTTTCGCCCAGTACGCTTTCATCCTTTGGGATGCAGCTTTCCTGGCAGCGGCGGACATCCCCCGCTTGTGATTCGTGGCTCCCGCGGCGGACATGCCCGCCATAACCGAGGAATTCTTCGGTGGACGTCCACGGCGGCGCACCGGACCCTGCAGGGCTTCGATAGCACGATTCAGCCGGTCGCGTTCGGCGACGAGCGCGGCGAGTATCTCGGAGATGGACATTAGTGCGGATAATAACACGGCAGGAACTTAGCGAATCGCTCCTCCTTTTCCCATGCGTTACCATGAAGAAGAATGCCTGCTACGACGGAGACCGGCGTCTTCGACGAGTCCCAACTGGTTGCCAGAGCCCGCGAGGGAGACACCGCGGCCTACAACCAGCTCATGACCCGCTACTCGCCCAAAATTTACCGTTTGGCCAAGCACATCACCCAGCACGAAGAGGACGCCGAGGACGTCCTGCAGGAGACCTTTCTCAAGGCCTTTGAGCACCTGGGCGATTTTCAGGGCCAGTCGAAGTTCTATACCTGGATCGTGCGCATCGCCGTGAACGAGTCCCTCATGAAGCTGCGCAAACGCAAGTCGGACCGCACCGTTCCGCTCGACGAGCCGCTGGATACGGGCGAGGATACGGTGGTCCGCGAAATCGCGGTGTGGGACGAGAATCCGGAACAACAGTACTCCCGCGAGGAACTAGGGCAGATTTTGGACGAAGCCGTGCAAGGGCTCAGGCCCGTTTTTCGCACCGTTTTCGTATTGCGCGACATCGAAGAACTGAGCACAGAAGAGACCGCGGAGGCCTTGGGGATTTCGATTCCTGCGGTTAAGAGCCGGCTGCTACGGGCACGGCTTCAGTTGCGTGAGAAACTTACGCGCTTCTTCAAGCGGAAAGGGGACGACGTTTTTGCTTACCTGTAAGGAGTTTTTGCAGGAGCTGAATGATTATCTCGATGACGCAGTAGATGTCGAGCTGCGGCGGCATATCGAAGCTCACATCACGGAATGTCCGAATTGTTTTGTGATACTCGATACCACCAAGAAGACCATCATGGTCTACAAGGGCATGCAGCCGCAGGTGCTTCCGGAAGCCGTTAGCTCGCGGCTGAACCAGGCCGTGGAGCGAATGCTCGCCGAAAAAAAGAGCCGCACCGCTCCCGGTTGAGAGCCCGCCGCTGTCTGGCGCCGTCATCGACAGTTGCTGTAAAAGCGCTTGCCTAAACCAGTAGGTCGACTAGGCGGTCTGCGCGCGTGCTAGCACTGGCTGGTGGGTGAAGGTGGCGGCATCGAAACCGTTTCGTCGAAGCACTCCTCTAATTTTCTCCAGCTGAGTTGAATAGGCGGGAAATTCCACCGATACCTGTGCGGTCTGGTGGTAGAGCTGCGGGTTTACGGGAAATTCGAGAGCGGCCAGCGCTTCGAGCAAATCCTCCAGAAGCCTGGGCTCAATGGAAACGCATACGGAAACCAGTTCGCCGTCACGGCCGAATAAGCCGTGGCTTTGACCGGCCTCGTAGTCGAGCACCGTCATAGAGAGTCTCCTCTACTAACGGCGAGGGGGTCCTCAAATAAAAAGCCCCTGGACAAGTGCCAGGGGTTTTAGTTTCGTGAAGACCGACTCACCTTTAGCACTTTTTATCGTGGTTGCAATTAGCCAGCCCCGCCCCGCGGCAGAACCTAAATCAATCCACGTTCGCCTTCAGCTTATCACCGGGCTGGGCGGGATGCAATAGGGAATTCGGGGATCGCGCCACATGAAATTGGGCCTATACCTGAAAATGCTGGTCGGGTGTGTTTTATTGCTCGGCCGAAAGCTGCTGCGAAAGTTTTTCGAACCGGGAGCGCTGCTCGGGTGTCAGCATTTGGACAATGCGGTTTCTGCCGGTTGCCCGCATGTCTTCAATCTGGGCTTCCAGATCGTCGTGGTATTTCACGAAGTCGTCCAGAATCACCTTTAACCGGTCGGCCTGCTCGGGCGTAAGGTTGAGTTCCTTCTTCAGCCGGTCGTAGGAAAATTCGGCATCCCGGCTATCTTTCCAGAAAGCCGCGCTGGCGTTGCGATGCAGCCTCTCATGCAGGCCGGCGCTGACGGTGATGGCCCCCGCCAATGCACCGCACAAGAAAATCAGGAACAGCAGAGCGAGAATACGCGGGTTCTGCCAGGAGGCGCGAACGGGGCTAGACATGCCTATTCGTGGAAGCTGGCCAGATTCACCAGCACCGCGTCACGCTGCCGCTGTTGCTGCACGCTGTCCTCGGTTGCCTGGCTGTCGGAAGATTGTGCCCCGAGATCCTGAGACGCCGGGATGGTGGTTGCCACCGTGGGAGCCACGGCCACTATCGGCTCGCTCAGTTCGTTGGCCACGAAATACGTTCCCAGCAGCACCACCAGCGTTGCGCACGCCACCGCCAAGCGCCGGCCGAAAGCCGGCTCCAGCAGCACCGACCAGATGGATGCGCGTCCCTGCGATTCAATGCGATCCATGACGCGGGCGTAAAACCCCGCGCCCGGCTCGATCTCTTCTCCGGGGCGAAGCGCGTGCAATAAATCCGCCTGGGTTTCGATCTCCCGGAGTTCGCCCGCGCAGTCCTCGCACGCTTCCAGGTGCGCTTGAAAATCCTGTGAAATCTTGCTTGCGGAACCCCTCAAGTATTCCTCAAGGTTGTCCCGGATTGGTTCGTGCATAACTTCTTCCCTCAAAGAAATTCACTTGCCCTCTTGCGTCACGGATCGAATCGCCCGTTTGTTCGCTCTGATATTTGTATCACACCGCTCTACAGCTTGCCGGCTCCACGATTCAGCCGCTGCGCGGCCTTCACCAACTTCTGGCGCGCGCGGAACAATTTCACTTTGATCGTATTCTCATTCATCCCGGTCATCTGCGACAGTTCCTCCACCGAATGCCCTTCCACTTCCTTGAGCATCAGCAGACTTCTATCTTCGGCCGAGAGTTTGGACAAAAGCTTCAGCACCAGATCCCGGCGCGCCAGCTGCGTATCCACGGCGGGTCCCTGATCGGTGGCCGCCTCGGTGTTCTGCATGCGCTGCGCGTCTTCTTCGGTAAAATCGCTCTCGTAGACCAGCTTCCGCACCCGCTTCTTGCGCAGATAGTCGTAGCACTCATTCACCGTGATCTTATAAATCCAGGTCAGCAAAGAACTGCGGAAATCGAAATTCTGGATCGAAAAATAGATCTTTGAAAAAACTTGTTGCGCGATGTCCTCGGCATCGTTGTGATTCCGGAGGATGCCGTAGATGATGGAAAAAACCTTGGCTTGATACCGCTCCACGATCTCGCGAAACGCGATTTCGTCCCGGGCCTGGACACGGCGCACCAAGGCCGCTTCTTCAGAATTGCGGTGATCCACTCTGGCCTTTGCCTTGATACGCGTCCCGGATGCCGGAAAAGGAAGTGCGCCCGCCAGACCACTCATACACTCTCCGAGACGTACCCCAACCTCTTGCGGTTTCAACCCTTTGGCAGCCAGCTTGGGAGATATCTCGCATCCTAAGGGGGAGTTTAGCATCGAAGAAATAGAAGCATTGGAGCCAGGTTACCGGGACGGTTTTTCAAGGGCGTGGTTTGTGAATCGTGATAGGTCTGATGGCAGAAGACTTGCCAGCCATAATGCTTCGGTGGATAATGAAGATTCGGGGGAGTTTCCTGAAGAAACGGAGATGACGCTATGGTTCAACTAACGGGCACGGCAGTCACCAAGGTAAAAGAGATTTTGGACACCCAAGAACCCAGGCCGGCTGGGCTGCGGATTGCGGTGGTGGGCGGAGGTTGCTCCGGCTTCAGTTACTCGATGGCCTTCGAGAACACTCCCAACATGCTGGACAAGACCTATAGCTTCGATGACCTTAAGGTCTTCATCGATCAGGCCAGCCTGCTTTACCTGGACGGCGCCGAAGTGGACTACGTGGAAACTCTGGAAGGGTCCGGCTTCAAATTCAACAACCCCAATGTCAAAAGCACTTGCGGTTGCGGCAGTTCGTTCAGCGTCTAAGAGCGGTACGGCCAATTTGCATCGAATCAGGCGTCGTGAGGACTTTGTCCTCGCGGCGCTTTTTTCGCGCTTGTGCGCTGGGTTAAGAAATATTCATGAAGCTCGATAGTTTACTGACAGAGCAAGTGAATCCCGCCTCGCGCGACATCGATTCCGAGACCACGGCCGGTATGCTCCGCATCATCAATCAAGAGGATCAGAAAGTCGCACCCGCGGTGGAGCGCGAGATTCCTCGCATCGCCGAGGCAGTGGACCGCGTTGCGGCGGCGATTCAAGCCGGCGGCCGCCTGTTCTATATCGGCGCGGGCACCAGCGGGCGATTGGCGGTGCTCGATGCGGCCGAGTGCCCTCCCACTTTTCACGTGGCGCCCCAGTTGGTGCAGGCCATCATGGCCGGTGGGGAGGCCGCGCTGGCTCGAGCGACGGAAGCCAATGAGGACGATCCCCAGGCTGGGCGGCGGGACCTGGTCGCTCGCGCTTTCGCGCCGGCTGACGCATTGGTGGGGATCGCCGCCAGCGGGCGAACGCCTTACGTCTTAGGTGCGATAGCGGCCGCGCGGGAATTGGGAGCGTTCACCATCGGCATCAGTTGCACTCCGGATTCCGAGTTGGCGCGCGCGGTGGAGATTGCTATCACGCCGCTGGTAGGGCCCGAGGTCATCGCCGGTTCCACGCGCATGAAGGCGGGCACCGCCACCAAGCTGGTTCTGAACATGCTCAGCACGGCGGTGATGATTCGCCTGGGTCACGTCCATGGCAATTTGATGGTGAATGTGCAGCCCAAGAACAGCAAGCTCGAAGATCGCGCCCGGCGAATCGTCGCGCAGGCAGCCGAGGTAACCTACGAACAGGCTGGCGAGCTTTTGCACCGGGCCGGTGAGAACGTGAAAGTTGCCATCGTCATGGCGCGCTTGCATCTGGACCGGAAGGCGGCTGAGGCCAAACTGGCCGCCTCCGCCGGACGAATTGCCGAGGCGTTGAAAATCTAGCGGTGTTGAAAATCTAGCGGCGTCGAAAATCTAGCATGGACAAATTACGTATTCAGGGCGGGCAGCCGCTCCAGGGCGAGATCGAAATCAGCGGCGCTAAGAATTCCGCGCTTCCGGCACTCGCCGCCTGTCTGTTGACCGATGAACCCGTGCTGCTCCGGCGCGTTCCCCAGGTGCGCGATATTCGCACCATGGAACAGTTGCTGGAGTACAGCGGCGCGTCTATCGAGCGCGCGAACGGATGCATCACCATCCGCGCCTCCCAGTTGGATCGGCCGGAGGCGCCCTATGAGCTGGTGAAAACCATGCGCGCTTCCAGTCTCGTCCTGGGGCCTTTGGTGGCGCGCTGCGGCCGGGCGCGCGTCTCGATGCCGGGCGGGTGTGCCATCGGCGCGCGTCCTATTAACCTGCATGTCGCGGCGCTGGAACAATTGGGCGCGGTCATCCATCAGGAACATGGATATATTGAGGCCGAGGCGCCCCAGGGGCTAAAAGGCACTCGAGGTGCATTTCGACCGCATCACCGTGACCGGCACCGAAGATGTGTTGATGGCGGCCGTGCTGGCTCGCGGCGAAACCGTGATCCGCAACGCGGCGCGCGAGCCGGAGGTGCAGGACCTGGCCGCGCTGCTCAGCAAAATGGGCGCGCGGATCGAGGGGGCGGGCACGCTCGACCATTCGCGTTCAGGGCGTGAGCCGGCTGCACGGCGCCGAGCACGCCATCATCGCCGACCGTATCGAGGCCGGGACGTTCTTGATTGCCGGCGCGATCACGGCGTGGAGATCTGTCGTTTCCGGCTGCGTTCCCGAGCACGTCGATGCCTTGATCCGCCAAGATGCGGCAAGCCGGAGCCGAAGTGGACGAAGTGCGGCCTGCGGCGCTGCGCGTGCGCGCTCGGACATGCGGCTGCGCGCCGTGGACGTCACCACGGAAGAGTATCCTGGCTTCGCAACCGACTTGCAGGCGCAATACATGGCGCTCATGACGCTAGCCGAGGGCATCGCTTTCATCACGGAAACCATTTTTGAAAACCGCTTCATGCATACGCAGGAACTGGCGCGCATGGGCGCTAACATCCGGGTGGAAGGCCGGCAGGCGATGGTGGCCGGCGTGGCGGACCTGACCGCGGCTGCAAGTGCTGGCCTCGGATTTACGGGCTAGCGCCTCGCTGGTGTTGGCTGGTCTGGTGGCGCGCGGAGAGACGCTGGTGGATCGCGTTTATCACATCGACCGGGGCTATGAGAAAATCGAGGAGAAACTGGCGCGCGTGGGGGCGCGCATCGAAAGGATTGGTTGAACATGAGCGCACCGAAGGCACAGCATAATCCCGGGTTTCTGGCGTTGGTCAACGACGCCAAATCGCGCATCCGCGAAATTGACATGGCCGAATATCAGCGCCTGGCTGCATCCGGCCGCCCGCATGTGCTGATCGATACGCGCGAAGAAAGCGAATGGGCCGCGGGCCACGCCGCGGGCGCGCTGCACTTGGGGAAGGGAATTATCGAGCGCGACATCGAATCCAAGGTCCCGCAGAAGGATGCCACTCTGGTACTGTATTGCGGCGGCGGGTATCGATCGGCGCTGGCGGCCGATGCACTGCAGAAGATGGGCTACCAAAACGCTATCTCGCTCGACGGCGGCTGGCGCGCGTATCTCGGTTCCGGTCTACCGGTGGAAAAATAGCTAAATCTGCAGGACCTAAATCTGCAAGACCATGCGCATTCCCAGGTAGATCATCCCGCCCAGCGCGCAGATCTCCATAAACTTCACCGACTTGGTGAAAAAGGGATTCAGAAACTCGAACCGTAACAGCATGGTCAGGGCGAAACCGGCCACAATCAGCCAGACCGGCACGGTGCCGTCCACCGCGCGCATGTAGACGATCAGAATCACGTAGAAGTACAGCGGGACATTGCTGTCCAGCCAGTTCTTCATCCGGACATAGATCACCAATAATGCGAATGCGACCATTAAGGCCGTGGTGACCGTATAGGGTGTAGCGCGAAAACCCATACCTCAAAATGGCCAGAGCAGGATCGATTGGCCGGAGTGGGCGGATTGAATCGCCGGTCTCGGCCCTGTGACTGGCACCCCTATTCCATCGGATCTTTTTGGAGATTCGAATAGGGAGCCGGGCCGTGGCGGATCGGAACTAGAGAGGAAGCTTGAGGCCGGGTGGCGAAAGCCGGGTTTGACACTGAAGTTGGCAATCGCCGAATGAAAAGAGGCGCGGAGGCGCGTTAGCGCCGCCCGCGCCTAAGGCAGGGGATTGTTAGATGCCGAAACTCAGCCCGACGCTGACGACAAAGTCCTGCAGCCAGCCGCCGATTTTGGAACCCTGGGCGGGGGCGATGACGTTAGTCGGAAAAGGCGAAAGATAATCGTGGACTTCCAGCCGCAACATGCTGGATTTGCTGAGACTCACTTTCAAGCCGCCGCCAACCGAAATCACCGGTTCGAACTGCGTCCCTTTGGTCAGCAGAGCGAGATTGGAAAGCGGTTGGTAGGCTTGCTCCGCACCGGTTCCGGAAAAAAACTTGGCGCCGGCGCCGGCTGCGATGAAAGGCCGCACGTGCGCTTCGCTGGGGGCGAAATGCAGCAGGAAGTCGTAGTGGATGGCGTTGGTCATGGCGCCGAAATTTACGGTCGTGCCGGCGGAGGCCAGGCGCAGGTCGGAATGCTCGTAGTCGTAGCGCAGCTCGCCGCCAATCAGGTCGTTCAGGTTGTTGCCCAGCCACCCGCTGGCGCCGAAACCGTCGGCCAGGCCGGCTGTTCCATTGCCAGCCGAATTCTGCACGGTCTGGTTGGTATAGAAACTGCCGCCGCCGGCAAAACCGACCTCCCAGCTTTGGGCCAGCAGGGCCGGCATGGCAGCCAGCGCGAAAATCATAATGTATGCGAAACGTTTCATCGTTGTGTCCTCTCTTCTAATCCACCACCCTCACGGAAACCGAGGTTGTGACGGAGCCTTGTGTGATACTCAGCGGAATTGACAAACCGGTCGGAATGTTACTTGGAACTTTGGCGTTAATCTGATAGACCCCGACTTCTCCAGGTGTCAATCCGTAATATGCGACCGGAATCTGCACGCCACCCAAGCTGACTGTGGGAACGTTTAGAGCAATCGCGAGCGGGTTGGACGGCGCCGGCAGTCCGTCTCCAACGGCTGGGTTGGTCTGGCCTAGACCGGTCAGATAGATCACCACATATTCGTTGCCGTTTTTATGGATGGGATTCGAATCGGTGACCAGCAGCCCGTTGTCGCTGCGCACGACGGTCGGCAAGTTGGTTTCCGGACCTGCGGCGCCCGACATGAAGACACCAGGTGCGGCCGGAAGAACTTGCAGGTTCAAATTGTTGCTCACGCCGCCCGGAGTGCGCAGGATCAGCGTCACGTCGCCCACCGCTTCATAGGGCATCTGAGCGTTGATCTGATTGGGGGAGACGAATAGTATCGGAACCGGTTCGCCGTTCACCGTGATGCAACTGTTAGCCAGCGCCGTGGGCAGCGGGATCTCGGAGCTAGCCAGATTAACCGGACTCAGTTGCGAGCCGTAGATCGAGATCAGGCCGCCGGGTGCAATATTGCTGCTTGAATCGCCCGCATTCAGCACGCTGTTAAGCACCGGCGGAGCGACTGCGGCCGCGTAGGTCCAGGGAAGAACCGTGAATCCCGAGACCGTCAGGTTGATGATCGCGTTGCGGCCGTACAGCGGAGCGACGGTACGAGTGAAGACCGCGCCAGTGGTACCGACCAGGGGCGCTTCCACCATGCCCGTTGCCAGGCTGGCCGTACCGGTGGGGTTGGCGACGTTGACTTGCGTGATGGTGCCCGGCGCGGAGCTTTGTCCGCTGCCGGCGGCCGCCGTCGAACTGGTGAAGTAACCGGTCTGATCCACAAACGCAAACCCGGATGAAGAGCCTCCGCCTGTGCTGAGCTGGCCGGCTGGGACCAGCGAGGAATCCAGCAGAACGTTGCCCACCATGTACTGGTTGAAGTTCGACGCCGCGTAGGCGCCGGACAGGGACGTGAAGTCCTTGCGAGAGGCCGTGAACGAATTGGAGTTGGCGTTGTACAACAAAACGGTTCCATCCGATCCGGCCATGAAGATCGACGCGCCGTTGGAGGAGGACACCAGGACGGAATTCAGCGCGACCTGGTTCTGGAAAGTGCCGAGCGACGGCAAACGGGAACTGGAGAGTGTCCCGAGATCGATTTGATGGATGGTCGGATTGCCGCCCGAAGCGTTGCGTGTGACTGCCAGGATAGCGTTGGACGAGGCCGCCAGGGATTGCACGTAATCGCCATTAAACATACGCACTGATTGCGTGGGCTGCAGGGTCTGGAGATCGTATACGTTTACATATTGGGCGTTGTCGCAGCCGACCAGCAGATAGTGCTGATCGAATGTGATGGCCATGCCTTTGGGTGTGTTGCCGGTTCGCAGGGTTGCGATCAGGGAGTTGTTCGTGCCGTCGTACACCTGGACTTGATTGAGGTCCTGGCGCAGAACGTAAAAACGATTTTGGGTCGGATCGGGCAAAATATCAACCAGGGTTCCGGGAACGTCCACGAAAGCTCCCCGTTGCGAAGGCTGCTGCGAATTGATCAGTACGCGCACCGGGTTGATCAAGTTCACGGCCTGCCCGCTCTGAATCTGAAGCGAAGCGGTGACCGTGCCCTGCTGGCTCGCGAAGACATTCGGATCCACGCTCACGGTGATAGTGGCCGGTGTGACGCCTGAGCTAGGGCTGACATTGAGACCCGTAGTATTGCTGGTGATGACGAACGGCGTATTCCCGCCGCCCGGATCGACGATGGTTAGGGCTTGTGTGGCCACGGCGCGATTGCAGAAATTGCCGCGGAAAACCAGGTCCGGCTGCGTAGCTGTCACCTCAGGACTCTTTGACAGAGCACCCACCTGCAGGACCATCACGCCGCTGTCGGAAACACCGTACATAACTGAGCCGTCGCTCGACAGTATGCTTTTGCCCGCGAAATTCTCCGGGAGGTTCAACTGATTTAGCACGGTCAGGTTGTCGGAGGCGACCACCTGGAGAGTGGGCGCGGTGCTGGTGGTGGTAGTGCTCCCGGAGCCCGTTCCGGTGCCAGTTCCTGTTCCTGTTCCCGTGCCCGTGGTGGTGGCTCCGGGCGGGATCTGAGCGTAGATCACGTTATGGGCCTGGTCGATGGCGGTGGTGCCGATGTTGAGCGCGCCGCTGGGATTGTTGAACTGGGAAATGTTATAGAAAGACCGGTCTTTTAGAGCCCAGCCGGTGGTGAAAAAGGAGCCGTCCTGGCTCACGCTGACGGCGCGTGGCCCCAGCGGCGGGCTGGCCGTATACAGGCCTCCGCTGATGGAATGCGTGGTTACGTCATAAAGGAAAATCAACGTGTCCCCAAATCCAGCAATGGTCAATCCGTCGCCCGACGCGGCCACCGAGGCGGCTACGATTTGAGTGGGAAACGTGGCCGCCGGCTGCGGCAAAGTGTTGGCCGCGACGCCGGCTATGGTGGACAGTTCCGTGGTGGTGCCCGACACCGGGTCCAGCAGCAGAAAATCCGTGGAAGTGACCACCAGCGCCATGCCATCGGCGCCGAAGGCCACGCCTAACGGCGGGCTACCCAAGGCGAATACCTGCTGGTTGTTGCTGGTGAGATCGATGATCGTCAGCGCATTGTAGGAGGACGCCGGAGGGGCCGCGTTCCCGTAATGGCAAACCACCAGCCAGTGGTCGTCCGGGGACAGCGCCAGCGCGCTCGGCTGGGCCGCCACGTTGATAGAGGTCTGGATCGTATTGTTCGAAAGCGACATGACCTCGATCTGGTTGGCGGTGAAGTTAGAGATATACAGGACTCCCCGCGATTGATCCAATGCCAGGTCCGAGGCTTGCCCGCCGATCGGGACCACCGTACCGAAGGTTCCGCCCCAAGCCGAGGCTGCGAAGCACAGGGCCAAGGCAGTCTTCCAGCGATAAGACTTACTCAACATAAACGTCCACTCCCAAAAAACAAAATTCTCCGGCTCTTTTGGAGCCGGTGTTGGCGAGGCGCGGCGATCGGCCGCGCCCCCCGTGGCTCTTTCAAACTGCTCCGAATGCGCCGGCGTCGCGAAGCCGCCTTCAAACGCCGCGCTTCTCCTCCCGCCGACCAGGATCGTTACTCAGTGCTTTTCTTGCGTCGCAGAACGATCAGCCCCAGAAACAGGACCGCCAGCACCGCGCAAACGATGCGAATCATCGAGCTATCCATCGTTTTTTCTCCTTTCCCGCGAAAATGATTCCGCTACATGTTGTTCATCATCGGGAGCAACTCCCGGACGATTTTCATCACTACCGGCCCCACCGTAACCACGAACAAGGAGGGCAGAATGCAAAAGAAGATCGGAAACACCAATTTCACGCCCAGCTTGGCCGCTTTCTCTTCGGCCACCTGCCGGGCCTGCACGCGCATGAAATCGGAGTGAGCGCGCAAACTTTGCGCCACGCCGGTGCCGAAGCGGTCGGCTTGTATCAGAACCGCCACCAATTTCTTGAGGTCTTCCACCGCCGTGCGGTCGGCGAGATTGCGCAACGCCTCGGCGCGGCGTTTTCCAGCTTTCAATTCCAGGTTGACAATGGCCAATTCCTCGCTGATTTCCGGATGGGCGCGATCGAGATCTTTAGAGACTTGCATGATGGCCTGGTCCAGGCCCAGTCCCGATTCCACGCACACCACCATCAGATCCAGCGAGTTGGCTAACCCGCGGTGAATCTGGTGCTGGCGGCGCTTGGCGGCCATGCGCACATATTCGTTGGGTCCAAAGAAACCCACCGCGATGGCGGCCAGCACGACCCCAAACTTGTTGCTCTGCTGCACCGACATGTTCAAAAGCACCACGCCTGCCAGGACTGGCACCAGCACGGCAAACAGAGCCTTGGCGCCATACAGGATCTTCAAAGCGTTGGGGTTGCGGATGCCGGCCCGAATCAGGCGGCGTTGCATGACCGTCACGTCTTTGGGGGAGGCGGGCACCAGATTGCCCAGCCGTTTGACGATGTCGTGGAATATCAGGCTGGGGTGAACCGGAGCGGCCTCCGCGCGCGTGTTGGTGCCGGCAATGCGCTCGATGGCTTCCTTGGGCTTGACATAGAGCCTGGTCCCGGCGTACGCCAGACCGACCGTGCACAGGACGAATACCGCGAAGGCAACTAGTATAGGCATGGCTAGACCTCGATCTTCACGATCTGCCGGATTATGGTGTAGCCGACCACCTGCAGAGCAACGGCACAGCCCAGCATGATATTTCCGACATCGTCCAGGAAGAAGAACTTGACGTAGTCGGGATTGGTGTAGAACATCATGACCGCCACTCCGATCGGAATGCAGGTCAGTGCGGTGCCAGTCATCCGGCCGTGCGCGCTGATGGCGCGAATGCGGCCGCGCAGTTTGAATCGTTCGCGAATCACGTAGGCCAGCTTGTCCAAGATTTCGGCCAGGTTTCCGCCCGTACGCTTTTGCAACAGCACGGCCGAAATGAAGAAGTGCACATCCAGCGAGGGGATGCGCTGGGCCAGCTTTTGAAGCGCCACATCCAGCGGAAGGCCCAGGTTGTGTTCCTCGAAGGTTCGGCGGAACTCGCCCGCCAGAGGCTCCTGGAATTCGCGCTGAATCATTTCCAAGGAAACCGAGAAGGCATGCCCGGCGCGCATGGAGCGCGCTACAAACTCCAGGCTGTCGGGAAATATTTCTTCAAACCGCCGCATGCGGGCAGTGCGTTTTCTAATCACGTACATCAAAGGCAGCGCGCCAGCCAGCAGCGCCACCAGATAGGAGGCTTTCCGAAATTGGCCCGGCAGGATCATCCAGGCTAGAACCCAGCCCGCCACCACCGCCAGCAGGCTGATGTTCACCAGCTTTTGCGTGCTCCATTTCAACCCGCCCTGCTCCAGCAGCTCCTGCAGCTTGCCTTGCAGTTGAAAGCGTCGCAGGAACTTCAGCGCCAGCAGAGTATTGGTCTCATCCTGCTGGATCAGCGATCCGATCACGCTGGCCTTGGACTTTTTCGGTTTGTTGCTCCCGAGCAAGCGGCTTTTCAGCTTGTCCATGTCGGAGTGCCGGAAGGCGTTCGAACAAGCCCACCACACCAACAGAGCGCAAGCCCAAACCACGATGGCAATGAGTACGAACACTGCTGTTAGACCTCCACCACTTCGTCGAACAGGTCCGCCCGGAGACGGATGCCGGCCGCCAGGAACTTTTCATAGAACTTGGGCCGGATGCCAGTGGCCGCAAAGCGCCCCACTACGCGTCCATCCGGATTCAAGCCCCGTTTTTCGAACACAAAGATGTCCTGCAGAGTGACCACTTCGCCTTCCATGCCCGTTACCTCGGTGAGCGAAACCACGCGGCGCGAGCCGTCGCTCAATCGGGCGGCCTGCACCAAAAGATGCACGGCGCTGGCGATCTGCTGGCGGATGGATACTATTTGCATGTTGGAGTTGGCCAGCGCCACCATCACTTCCAGGCGGGAAATAGCGTCGCGCGGGCTGTTGGCGTGGACGGTGGTGAGCGATCCATCGTGGCCGGTGTTCATGGCTTGCAACATATCCAGGGCTTCTTCGCCGCGGACCTCGCCCACCACGATGCGGTCCGGACGCATGCGGAGGCTGTTGACCAGCAGTTCGCGCTGCCGCACCGCGCCGCTGCCCTCCAGATTGGCGGGGCGGGTCTCCAGACGCGCCACGTGCGGCTGTTTCAACTGCAGCTCGGCCGCGTCTTCAATGGTTACGATGCGCTCTTTGGGCGAAATGAATGCCGAAAGTGCATTAAGCAGCGTGGTCTTTCCGGCGCCCGTTCCGCCGGCGATGATGATGTTGAGCTTGGCCCGCACGCAAGCTTCGAGCAGCTCCATCATGCCTTGCGTCATGGCGGAGCGCTCCACCAGGTCGGGCGGCATCAGCTTATCCTGGCTGAAGCGGCGGATGGACATCAGCGGACCGTCTACGGCCAGCGGCGGAATGATGGCGTTCACGCGCGATCCATCGCTCAAGCGCGCGTCCACCATGGGAGTGGACTGGTCCACGCGGCGGCCTACCTGGGAGACGATCTTGTCGATGATCCGCAGCAGGTGCTGGGAATCGCGAAAAGTGACGTTGGTGAGCTCCAGCAGACCCTTACGTTCTATATAGACCTGCTTGTGCGTGTTGACCAGAATGTCGGAGATGGTGGGATCCTGCAGCAGCGGCTCCAGTGGCCCGAGCCCGAAGACTTCATCCAGCACTTCATCGCAGATCTGCTGTTTTTCAAGCGAGCTGAGCAGCGTCGGCTCGGCGTCGATCAATGAGATGAGCGCCTGGCGCACTTCGCTGCGCACGCGTTGGTTGTCGATGGCGGCCAGCGCTTCCAGGTTGATCTTGTCCACCAGCTTGCGGTGCAGGGTAAACTTGAGCTCCTGGTATTCGGGTTTCAGCGCAGCCTTGGCTTTGCCGCTGCTCTTCAGCAAGCGCTGCTCCCAGCTCATTTGGGGCGCCGTTTTGGTGTCTAAATTCGGAAACATAATGGGTCTTTAGTTAAACCGTCGATGGTACGGTTCTCCAATCCGCCAGCTCGTTCCTTTTCCGGTCATTTCCCGCCTTGCCTGCCAGTTGCATGGCCAGATTCTGAATGGCTTTGCCGAGATCGGAATGCCCTTCCACGGGCTGGCCGAGTGTTACGGCGCGATGCAGCGAAAAATGGTCGTTGGGAATGCGGGCGCTGACGCTGCAATTGAATAGGCGTTCGAAGTCCGAACCGGTGATCTCGTCGCGCCGCTGAATGCGGTTGATCATGATCTGGAAGCGGTCGCGCGGAAAACCCAATTGCTCAAGCAACGTCACTGCTTTTCGGGCCAGATGCAGGCTGGGAAGTTCCGAAGTGGAGACCAGAAAAGCCCGGTCCGCCTCCGAAATGGTCATGAGACTTACGCGCTGGAACACTACGGGCAGGTCGATTACCACCCAGTCGTAGTTCAGCCGCGCGTGCTCCAGCACGGCGTGCAGCCGTCCGGCATCCACCGGGCCTACATAAGGGATCTCAGGCGCCGCCAGGACATCCACGCCATCCGAGGCCGCTACGAACGACGGCCAGTGCGCATCCTGGAGCTGATGGGCGGATTGCAATGCGTCCACCAGGGACTTGGCATTGCTGAGTTTCAGATAGAAGGCGATCATGCCTCCCATCAGATCGAAATCCGCCAGCAGGACTCGTTTGGAGGTGGCGCGGCGCAATGCGAAGGCCGTCTGGGCCGCCAGCGTCGAGGCGCCGGAGCCTGGTTTGGCGCTCGCAAATGTCACGATACTACCGGGTTGCGTTTCGACGCTAGGGCTCGGTTCGAGCAGCCGGTGCAGCCGGGCCACCGCTTCATTCTGGATCTCGGCATCGAAGGGCGCGTACAGGAATTCGCTGGCACCCAGGCGCAAACTCCGCAAAATGGCGTCGGAATCGTTGCGTACGTGCAGGCCCACGATTTGTGTTTGTAAGCTAAGCGTGCCGATGGCGCGAATCAGATCGCAGGCCTGATCCAGATTGGTGGCCAGGTCCAGCAGGACCACGTCCGGCCTGGTCTGGCGCAGTCGTACTTCCAAGGCCTGCTGCGCGGGATAGGAATCGAATTCCGACAGGATCTGGAAAGACCGGGAACGCTCGATGGCGCTCGCGAATTGAATCGCCAGCTCGCGATCCGGCAGGATCGACAAGGCCGTCAAAACCGGCGCCCGGCGCGTCATGGTCTATTCCTTTCCGCTCGGTGAAGCATGGTAGATTCCTACTTCTTGGTCGATTTGATATTCGAACTGACTCCCGGGGGCGGGAGGAATTCGCGTGGCATCGGCAGACCGGGCTTGGCCTCGCCCGGCTGCAATGGCATGGTGATCTCGGGTGTTACCAGAACCACCAGCTCTGTGTCGCTCTTGTTGAGCTGCTTGCTCTTGAACAACGTTCCCAGAATGGGGATGCTCGCCAGGCCTGGGACCTTGGCTAGGGTTTCGGTGACCTGATTGTCGATCAGGCCCGCGACCACGAAGCTCTGCCCCTCGCCCAGCTCGATATTGGTCTCCATCCGGCGGGTGGAGAGCGCCGGAATAGTGAATCCGTTGAGAGACACCGCGTTGGTGTAGTCCAGTGAAGAAACCTCAGGTTTTACATACATCCGCAGGGTGTTGTTCTCGGTTACGGTGGGATTGAAGGTCAGCCGGATGCCGAATTCACGAAACTGAATGGTGACGGCTCCGGAATTGGCTCCGCCCTGCAGAATCGGGACTGGAAACTCGCCGCCTACCAGGAAACTGGCTTCTTTGCCATTGGTGGTGACCAGATTCGGTTCGGCGATCATCTGAAGCAGATTCTGCTGCTGCAGCGCCTGAATCAGCGCACCCAGATTCAGATCGGGACGGAAGGCAAAAATATTGAGCGCATCGGAAATGCTGAAGGAGGAATTGGCAGCAGTGCCCGTTCCCCCCTGGATTACGGAAGGCGTGGGCGCCGGAGCGCCTCCGGTCGTGATTCGTCCTATGGTGTTGCCGGCGCCGGTGGAAACCAGGTTGATCGCAAACTGCGAGGCCGTGCTTCGATCGAGCTCCGCAAACTTGACGCGCAGCAGTATTTGTTTTTCGACCGGTGCGGGGGGAAGCTGCAGGTTGTTCACGATCGTCTTGGCGAAAGGCGAGGCGAGTGCCGCGGCGCGGTCGGCCACCTCCTTACTGGACGCCCGTCCAGTCATCGAAAGTGAATCCCGCGAGGACTGCACGTGGATATCGTCTTTGGGAAACGTCTCGCGCAGCAGCAGCCGCAAGGGTTCCAGATTCTGTTCCACGTCGACGTTGTAGAAGTTGCGCTGGCCGCTCTTGCTCCATACCACCAGCGTCACGGTGCCGAACGACTTACCGTGCAGCAGCACTTCGCGCGCGGTAACCGGCGATGCGTCCACGACTTCCGGGTTACTGGTAGAGATGCGCGCAATATCGGCCGGATAGTCGATAACGATGCTCTTACCCACGGTCATACGGACCTCTTCGGGCCCAGCCTGAGCACCCAGCCAGCCGGCCGTGGCCGCCAACAGCGCAATTCCAAAATGGATCGGTTTAACCGTTTGCATTGGCTTACCTTCCCCCAACTCCGACTACCTCTACCGACTTCTGGGTTCCGCGGATCACCACAATCTGGTCGGGAGGCGGTGGTGGTGGCGGCGGTGCAGCTACAGGCACCTGCTCGGCTTCAACCGGCCGGCGTCTGGGACGAGCCACCTCCGGATTGGAGGGTTTGGGCGGCGCGGCGACGGCGCCGTACAACTCGGCCACGTGGCTGCCCCGTATTCGCTCGATGTTCTGGTCGCTGCCATTGCGCAGGACCAATTGGATTCGGCCCTCGCCATTGGCCAGCGTCAGCATTTCAGCCTGTTCCGGTGTAGCCAGCAGGGTGACCGTAGCGGCCTGAATCGCGTTCCCCTTGTTGTCGGCCTGAATCGCAGTTCCGGCCGAGAGCACCAGCATGTTCTGTAGCGGCGTGACCGTGACGGTTCCATTGCCGGCCGGCGGAGTGCCTGTTACCAGAATGTCCACGTGCATGCCGGGAAGCACGAAGCCAGACAACCCGCTGACGTCGTTGACGCGGACGGTGACGGCGCGCATTCCCACCGGGATGATGGGCGCCAATCCCAAACCGCTGCCCCGCGCTGCCAGGCGGCCATCTAAAACCGCTTCATCCAGCAGAATGTTGCTGACCACGGGACGATCGATGACTTCCTCGGGCTTGGAGAAGCCGCCCTTAGGGAAGGCGACGGCCGGTATCTTGCCCATCTTGATGTCGGTTGGCTTTACGGTCATGCCCACCGATAATGGCTTGGCAGCCAGGACTACATCGCGCATCTCCACCGGAGCTTCGGCGACCTTCTTGGCGTTGCCGGCCCGCGCCGTCATTTGATAAAAAATACTGGAGATCACGAGCGCAAACAGCAGGCTCACTCCCAGCACCGTGATAAATCTACGATCCATATCTCTCTCTCCCGCCTGGATTCCAATTGCAACCTAGGGCGATGGTTCTGCGGCTTATCATTTGGGCACCAAAGCCAGCCAGACTCCAGCCGTGATGGCCGGAGCATAGGGAATGGCTTCCATCCTCTTGCTCTTTGGGTGTTCGCTGACAGAAGCTTGCTTTTGATCAGCTCCGAATCTTCCCCACAGCTCACGAATAGAACGCACACCGATCACAAACGCAGCCATCAGGCCGCCACATCCGGCGGTCCATAAGGCCGCTTCGAGCAGCAGTTTCGTTCCCAGCACGGCTCCAAAACCTGCCATCAACTTCACGTCTCCGCCGCCCATGCCGCCCGCCAGGTAGAACACCAGGAAAACGGCCGCACCCGCGGCGGCGCCGAGTAACGAGGAGCCGGCGCCATGCCAGCCCGCTTGGCTAGTTTTCAAAATCAATCCGGCGCAGAAAGCCGCGGCCGGAATCCAATTGGCAATCTGCCGCCGCGCCAGGTCATCGGACACCGCGGCGATGCCTACCAAGACTGCGATCCAGGCCTGTGCGGTCAACGCGGTTCCCCTTTGCGCAACGATCTTGGCCGGACCGGCGCTGTGCCGGACGAAAAGCCGTCACTGCTCTTAGGAGCATTGGGGCGAAACAGCAAGGGAGCCAGAAAGCCCGACTGCAGCGCGAACTCCGCCAGCGCCTTGCCGGACGGAAGCCGCCAGCTGCGTGCATCCAGCCACTCCAGCGGCAACCCTGCGACGCCCAGCGTGCCTCGGACACGCCGACTATTGAAACCTGGCAGGTTCTGATTGCTTCTCATGCCGGATCGCTCTCCTGCCTTATAACTTCGACCAACTGGGAGGTTTTCATTAGCTCCACCTGACAATTTCTTTAGTACCCCTTGCTGCCCCAAACCAACCAAGATCTACTTAATTTGTTGGCCTTTGGGGACCTAGACGCACAAACACGAGTGCATGATGATCGTCACTCGCCAGGCGCCACTCAGGGTCTCGCTTAAGCAGCGTGCTAAGTGGCAGATCCACAGGCAACAGCGCCACTTGGAACCCGTAGCGCTCCAAAATCGCATGCCAACCAGAGCCCCCCTGGGTTAGCTGGAGATACTCCTTACCTAGCGCTTCTCCGTAAAAGTCGCTACGCCCGTCTACAAAAACCTTCTGCTTGGGATAGAACGAATAAATGATGTAGTCTCCCCACTGGTCGGTGGTAAGGAGACGTCCGGATTGCAACAAGTCCGCGTGTGAATGGATCGTGTCCAGCGGAAAATTCTCGTCCGGGAAATCGTGTGGCCATTTCAAGGGAGCGTTCAGAGCGGCCAGAATCAAAATCACCAGCGCGGGCCACAGCGTACTACGTCGAAAAGCCGGAACTATATCTTGGCCAATCTGCCGGAGGATGTGGACCACGGACTTCCTAGGCAGCCGGTCGGCCCAGACGTTCCACCAGGCGCTGAACTCGGCTGCGATCAGGGGGGCAGCCGCGGCGGCATAAAGTGGAGCATGCCGTACGCTTGTTAGCGAGGAATGCGCGAGAAACAGAATGCAGAGCGCCTCGCCAACCCGGCGCTGTCTCAATAAGAGACCGGTCATCACCAGCCCGGCCACGAGCAGCGCTTCAAACTGTAGCTGCCCTTCGGAGCGGAAGGTGGGCGCCTGGAACTCCTGGATCGCATTGCGGATCCAATCCGACCGCAGGTATTCGATGACGTGTGCGTGCAGGCGCACGCCGTATGGATTGATCAAAGTGGCCAGCGCGCATCCCACCAGCAGGACGCTTTGCCGCAGCACCGCCGACCAGCGCGGGCGCCCCAGCCAGGATTCGATCGCGTAGCCGGAAACGAGCAAGGCCAAACACGCCAGAAACATGAAAACGCCACCGTGCAGATTAGTCCACAGCGCCGCCACCGGGATCAGCAACCAAACCCAGCGGGTATTCTTCCGTAGGTCCGCCTGGACCAGCCACAGACAGGTGGGCAACAGCAGCAGAGTAAACAGGTGCGGGCGCGCCAGGAAATGCATGGAGGAAGCGCCCACCGCGAGCAACGTCACCAGCGCCGCGACGAGCGCGTTGGCGCCCAGCCACAATGCATAGCGCAACAGTACGGTGGCATACAGGGCGATCAGCGCTCCCGCCGCCAGCGTAATGGCTTTTAATCCGCCCAACTGGAACAACGCCGCCAGCGCTACGTCGCTCAACCATTCCCAGGCAAACCACGGCGCGCCGGGTTTTGAGAATGAGAACAAATCCTGCGCGGGAACGGCATGCTGCGCCAGGATGTATTGCCCGGTACGGATATGCCAACCGGTGTCGCCGTCGGCCAGCAGCGATTTCCACCCGCTGGCGCCGCAGACGAACAGCCAGGCCAACAGCGCGACGAAAAAGCAATCTGCAAACGACGGCGTGAGCGCCCGAATCCAGCGCTGCGTACCAGGCTTGACGACTACGGCGCTGGGAGGTACGGCCGGAGCGGGCCACAGTGAAGATGGTGTTGAAGTAGCCAAGAGATCCGCGGTGCGTGGCGCACGAGCAGCCTCCGCGCCCCTCTCGCTTGATCGGCCTTTCGCGCCTCTCCCTTTAGCTCGGAACCTGCTCTTCGGCCCCCAGTTCGGAACCGATCAACTCGCGCCCGCGTACCGCCAGCGCCAGCCGGTCCTTGAGGCCGGTCTTTTCGAAGATATGCATCAGGTGAACCTTCACCGTTCCGGGCGTTATGTGCAGATTCTCGGCGATTTGCTTGTTGCGCAGGCCGCGGCAGATCAGCGCCACGATCTGTTTCTCGCGCGGCGTCAGTCGCGAGGCTTCCCGGCTGCGCAGAAAGTCGGACGCCGGCTGTGGTTCGTCCATCCAGATTCTTCCCTTAGCCACCTCGCGCAGGCATTCCAGGAGCTTCAAAACCGGCAGGGTTTTTCGGACCACGCCTCGGGCGCCCATCTGCAAGGCGCGAAAGGCTTCGGCTTCGGGCAGGTCCGCCACCCAGAGCACCGGCAAGGTTTTCGACTCCACGGCACGCAAGGCGCTGACCAGGCGGAGGGCCGGCATAATGCCTCCCGCCACATCGATTAGCACGATGTCCGGGCGCACGCGCGCGAGCGCTTCCATGGCCTCCGTGGGTTTGCCGAGCGAGCCGACGAACTCCAGGTCTTCGCACTCGGAGAGCACCTTTTGCAGCCCTTCCACGGTGACGGGTTGTGATTCGCACGCGAAGATAGAAACGCGCGCCACTCCGAGACCTCGCATTGGCATTCATCGGCAAGTCTGGAAACGCAAGATAGGTACTAAGGCAATTCGGAAAGGCATACGGTTGCGCGTAGGGTGCTATCCCGCGACCGCAGCGCTTCGGCGTTTTGTATTCACTCGCATCGCAGCGAGAAGAGTGGATCGACGCGCAACGCGCTCCGCAGTGGCGAGAGGGCACGCCAATATCGCCGCCAGTAACAGCGCGCCTGCCACGGATGCCAGCACCAGCGGATTCGTCGGGGCCCTTCTATAGAGGATGCTGCCAGCATCCGGCTCATCGCCAGCGCGGCGGTGAATCCTGGCGCCAGTTCTATTAACACGGCTGTTAGGCTTTCGCGCAGGACCAGGCCCCACTAAAGCGGAACCTCGGGCTCCCATCGCCAGGCCGATTCCGATTTCGCGAGTCCGGCCGGCGACGGCCAGCGAAGCGACACCGTACCAGCCAATCCCCGCTAACGGCAGCGCGAGTCCCGCGAATGCGCTAAGCACTCGCGCGGATTGTTCTTGCCGCCAGATTGCATCGTCGATGAAATCCGAGCCTGGATGCAGCCCAGCGAACGGATTCGCGCCGGCCTGAATCTAACTTCCGCACCGGAAGCGCAGAAGCCTGCTGCCGCCGCTCGCGATCGACACGGCCCGCGACGCTCATTTCTTGGGCGGACCCTGGTCTCCTGCCTTGTAGCGAGCATGGCAGGCCGCGCAGGCTTGGTTCACCTCCTCAAGCTGTTTTGTGAAACCTGCGGTGTCGTTGGCCCCGGCCAGGGCAGCCAGCCGCGCTGTGGCCTCTGCATAAAAGGCCGCCGCCCGATCGAAGTTGGCCCGGTTCTTCCAGATAATGGGGAGTGCCTGCGTGTCCACGGACGTCTCAGCCACGCCAGTACCGGCCGGAAAGATTCGCGGCAGCGCCTTGGCCCATTTCGCCAGTGCGGCCGCCGCGTAGCCCTGACTCCTGGCCTCCCGTCCCGCCTTCATGGCATCGCCCATCGAGCGGAACGTGATGGAGGACATATCCAGACTCGCCTGCCGCGCGGCAATAGCGTCCAGGCCCGAGACCCCGGGCGCATTCTCCTGCGGCCAGCCCGCCGCCGTGAAGCCAATCAGAGCCCCGCATAACACAATCAGATTTTTCAACATGGTGCGCCTCCATTCCCAATTGACACTAGATCCCTCCCATGATACCTTGTTATCCAAGGGTTGTTAAACAAGGCAATGGAGATCGACCGCCAGTTCTTAAAGGGAAGCATCAGTTTACTGCTGCTCAATCTGCTGTCGCGAGGCGAAATGTACGGATATGAAATTCTTCAGGAAGCCTCGCGCCGCAGTGCCAATGCTTTCGAGTTTAAGGAGGGCACCCTTTACCCCGCCTTGCATCAACTGGAGAAAAAGGGTCAGATCAAGTCGGCATGGCGCACCGCCGAAAATGGCCGGGAACGCAAGTATTACTCGCTGACCGCCAAAGGAAAGAAAACGGCCAGAGATTACGAAAAGCAATGGCAACATCTGACCGGTGCAATCGCCGCGGTCCTGGAGAGCAAGTAAATGTCCGCAGCGAATGAACTGATCGACTGCATCGTAAACGCCTCCCACATCCCCTCGGCGAAACGGCGGAGTGAAATTGAACGCGAGCTTCGCTCTCATATAGAGGATTTCGTGGACGCCGCCCGCGAGGCTGGCCGCAGCGAGGATGAGGTCGAAAAACTCGTGCGGGCTAACTTTGGCGACCCCGGCCAGATCGCTCAAGGCTTCGCCTGGGTCTACCGGCACGAACGTCGCAGTCTTCGGGCTTTCGCATTCACGCTTTCCACACTGCTCCTCGCTACCTGTCTCGGAGCCGCGATGCTGGCCATGCAGGCCGGCCTGGCGTTCGGCTTCGGCAACCCAATCATGAAAGTACTCGCCAGCCGCCACACCGTGATTGAAGCCCTCGACATCCTGGCATCCGTGGCTGCCTATCTGGGCGTGATTTCTCTCGAAAAACTTTTCGAAAGCCGCCGGTTTCCGAAAGCGGCATTTCTGCTCACCGCGATCCTCACTGTCGTCACGCTGTCATGCGCCGCGGCAGGTTTCCACACCAGCTTTCTGCTCTTCGGGCTCGTCAACGGAGTCTTCTTCCGGGCAGTTCAGCTCTTTGTCACTCCGACGCTCGCGCGTGTCGCCATGGTCGTGCTTTGTTTTCCGCTGGCCGGGCTTGTAATGGCTTTGCTACGGTCGCCCGTTTCACATCCTGACCCTGTTGCGACTTGCGCCAGCTGGTTAATCATGGGCGCCGGCTACCAACTCACGACCCATCTCGCCGCGCGTGTCGATGCAGCGCTTTTCAACGGCCTGCAGCGGATTCAAATTACATGAGAGCGTTTGCCATTCTGCTTGCCGCCGGCCTGCTGTTCGCGCTGGCGGAACGGGCCGTCGCGCACTTCAGACTGATCGAGCCCGCATCCTGGCTGGTCGAATCCGATCTCGGCGATCCGCAGTGGTCGGCTCCCTGCGGCGGAACCTTGACCGACCCCGGCAAACCCACCGGCGCCATTACCAAAATCCAGGGCGGCGACAAGCTGCACATCCGAATCCGCGAGATGGCTTTCCATCCTGGTTTTTATCGCGTGGCCCTGGCCGTGAACTCGCGCGCCGAACTTCCGCCGGATCCCGAAGCCATCAGCCAGCCGGGGCCCGACGGCCGTCAACGATCCATTTCGGGAGCCATTCACTATCCGCCATCACCGCCGGTTCTTGCCGACGGCTTATTCATGCATGTCGCGCCTTTCGATAAGGAACAGGAAACCGACGTCCAGATCCCCAACATCAACTGCGAGAAATGCACCCTGCAGGTGATCGAGTTCATGGGCGCGCATGGCTTTAATAAAGACGGCGGCTACACCTACCATCACTGTGCCGACCTCCAAATCCGCGCCAACCCAACTAAGCCGATCGACACCAGGTTTCCAGCCGAAACCAAGCAGCGCTGAGCGGCGTCGAGACCCGCGGCGCGATCAGCGGGAAAAAATCAATTACAATACTGGAGCGCCCAGCCCGGCAGGATCTCGTGGCTTACGATATCAACAACTACAATCTCGACACCTGCCTGCAATGCCCCAGCTCACTCCGAGGCAAGCCTCCTTGCCAGCACATCGAAAAATATACCGATGGCTCCTTAGTTCCCATTGCCAGGGACGATCTCGGAGTCTCCTGCCCCTTCGCGGCGTCCTGGGCGACCGTCAAAGCCATGGCCCAGAAGTATCCGAACATCCCCAGAATGAATACCGACGGGTACTACGCCATCGGCAAAATCCGCGACAAAATGAATCTGCGCAAATCGTTCCAAGGCGTGCCAACCGGAAATTTTGCCCAGGATGACCCGGTTTTCCTGGGGATCACTCCGGAACGAGGTCTGGCCCGGATGTACTGGCAGGACCCAAGTAACGGGCGCTACTATTATTTTTTACAGGCGGGTAATCTTTCCGACTGGCTGCGTTTCGACGAATGGTTCAGGCGCTGCTGCATTGGCCCGGTGCCTATCAGCGTAGAGGACAAGACCATTCTCGTTAGCAAGCGGTGCTGGGATTATCTGGGTCCGGCGGCCAGCAGCCAGGTTCAGGGCATGCTGAATTGGGAGACGATCCTGATCATGTCGGGCAGCCTGGCAGTCATCATTGCGGCCGCGTTGACGCCCGCCGCGTGGCTCGCTTTCCTGCGGAACGCGATCATCGTGTTTGGTCTCGGTTCTGCCCTTCTTCAATTCGATGGCGCCGTGGCCCGCCTCGCGCAAACGATTTACAGCGCCTCTACCCGGAGGGATCTGGAACGCGTCGCCCAAACCCTTGCCGAGGTCGTGAGCCAGATTGCGATGGCGCTCGCGCAGGCGGCATTTTTCAAAGCCTTGCAGAAGGGCCCCGCGATCTGGAAGCAGCAGTTGGAGGCGGCCAAGGGCGAAACATTCCATACGCCGACAATGAAAGAACAAGCGCTGGTCGTAGTGGGTGGAAAATCCGTCAACGGCGTAACCAAGCGTTTTGGCGACATGTTGATATCCATTTTGGCCCACGTCGACCATGAGGGCAATTTCGACGAGGTCGAATTTGAGAAGACCAAATGGCATGAGCGGGTTCATGCCGCTCTGTCGCCAAAATTCTTCCTCTTTCGCGATGCCCGCGAGTCCGTGAAGATCTGGGGATACAGCAACGTCATGCTCTTAAGATTGCTGGAGGAGGCCATGGCGGAAACGTATGCCCAATGCAAGGTGGACGGCATCAACCTCGGATCCATCCTGCGCGGGTTGAAGTTTCCGTTTCAAAAAGCGTACCTGTCGATCAGTCCCACCGATATTGCCATCACCGGCACTGTGATCGGATACATCGTTGTGCAGGGTGACAGATATGTCGTCACAAAGACCAATAACTGAGCGGCTGTTCATTTGACTGCTGCTAGCATCAATCTCCATAACGCGCGTTGCTGACAATTCTGTCGCCTTCACCGATCTTAATTTATCGCCCGGAACGTTTATCGTTGCCGATCCCGTGAAACTTCCTACAATGGAATTTCTGGCCCGGAACCTCTGAACCTCCGGGAAGGAGATCAACACGTCGGCTGAAGAACACCCCGATGCTACCGGCGTTTCCGGGCCCCACGAAAGCGGTATGGGCGATACGCGGACCCTGCGCCTGGACGGGTCTGCCGGGGCTGTGATCGGCCGCTATCACCTACTCCAAAAAATCGGCGAGGGCGGCATGGGCGAGGTCTGGCTGGCCGAGCAAAAAGAACCCGTTCGCCGCCGCGTGGCCATCAAGCTGATCAAGGCCGGCATGGACACGCGCGAGGTGGTGGCGCGCTTCGAGTCTGAGCGGCAGGCGCTGGCCCTGATGGACCATCCGTCCATCGCCAAGGTTTTCGACGCCGGCTCGACGCCACAGGGCGCGCCTTACTTCGTAATGGAGTACGTCGCAGGAACTCCGATCACGGAATATTGCGACAGTCGCCGCCTTAGCACTCGCGAACGGCTGGAACTGTTCATGCGCGTCTGTGAAGGGGTCCAGCACGCGCATCAGAAAGCCATCATCCATCGCGATCTGAAACCATCCAACATCCTGGTCGCTGAGGTGGATGACAAACCGGCGCCCAAGATTATCGATTTTGGCGTAGCCAAGGCGCTGACCCAGAACTGACCGCGGATACCATGTTCACCCGCGTAGGCGCGCTGATCGGAACGCCGGAATACATGAGCCCGGAGCAGGCGCTGTTCGTCAGGCGAGGACATCGACACGCGCACCGATGTTTACTCGCTCGGCATCGTCTTTTATGAATTGCTGGCGGGAGCGCCGCCCATCGAGCTGCGGAAAATCGCATTGGAAGAATTTCTGCGCAGATTGCGAGAGGAAGAGCCGGCCAAGCCCAGTACCAAGATCCGCACGCAGGACCACGCCACCTCAACCGAAGTGGCGGCCAAGCGGCACACCGAGCCTCCGGCCTTAGCCAAACAGCTGCGCGGCGACCTGGATTCTATCGCGCTGAAAGCTCTCGAAAAGGACCGCTCGCAGCGCTATGGTTCGCCGTCCGATTTCGCGGCGGACATCGGCAGCGTTACTTGAGGAATGAATCCAGTGCTGGCGGTTGCCGCCTTCGCTCGCCTACCGTGCGCGCAAGTTCGCTCGACGCTACCGTGCGGCGCTGGTCACAGCGTGCGCATTCGCGTTGGTGCTGATAATCGCGGCCGGCGTGAGCATTTGGCAAAGTGTCATCGCCAACAGACAGCGGCACCGCGCCGACGCAGAGGCTGCCACCGCCAAAGCCGTCAACCAATTCCTCCAGGACGACCTACTCTCGCAGGCCAATCCTGAAGCTCAGGGTGGCGCCGATACAAAGCCGGATCCGGACGTCAAGGCCCGCACGCTCCTGAATCGGGCCGCGGCGCAGGTGGAAAAAAGGTTCTCGCAGCAGCCGCTGGTTGAATCCGCGATCCAACATACAATCGGCAAAGCCTTTTACGGCCTTGGCCTTTATCCCGAGGCCGAGCGGCATTTGCGCAGGGCCTATGAATTGAGTGCGGCACATCGCGGAGCCGACGATCCCCAGACCCTCGATATGCTAATGATGGTTTCAGAAGCCGACGTTAATCAAGACAAGAACGCCGCAGCCATCGCCGCCGCCAAATCCGTGTTTGAAGGCAAGACCCGAAAGCTGGGTTCGGACGATCCGCAAACGGTGGTCGCGATGCAGAACTTGGGCTCGTTATATTTCCAGAACAATCAGTTCACGGAGGCAGAATCGCTTCTGAAGAAGGCGCTGGAGTTCCAGACCCGCCGCATCGGCTACGACAACATCGACACGCTGAATACCAGTGACACCCTGGCGGCGTTATACATTCGGCAAAGCCGCAACGCCGAAGCCCGCGCCCTGCTTGCGAGAGGCTTGGAAAGCTACAAGCGTTTGTATGGTCCCACACACCCGTTCACCGAACGTGAGATGTTCGGCCTGGCGAAGGTGACGTACGGCGAAGGCGATTACACGGAGGCCCAAAAGCTCTACGAACAGGTGCAGGCAGCCTACCGGCGGTCCTACGGCGAACGGCATGTCAACACCTTGTATGTGGATGGCCGCCTCGGCATGAACTATATAGAAGAAGGCCAGGCTGCCCGGGCCATTCCTTTATTGCAGAAGACGGTGGCCGCTTTTCGCGCAGTGGAAGGCCCTGGCGCGAGCGACACGCTCTGGGCCGAAATGGCCCTGGCCCGGGCTTACGACTCACAGGGAGACCTGGCCCACGCAGGGCAGACTTGGCAGCTCGCGCTCCAGGGCTATCGGCACCTAGGCAGCTACGAGCAAATAAACACGGCCAATGTCAGCGAGCTGCTCGGCCAAAACCTGACCAAGCAACGCAAATATACGCAGGCGGAAGCGCTCCTCCGACAAGCGCTGGCAATCCGGGAAAAGGGGGACCTCGACGATTGGGAGCTTTTCCGCGCGCAGGCTTTTCTCGGCGCATCCTTGGCCGGTCAGAAACGGTACGCCGAAGCCGAGCCGCTGCTGCTCAAAGGCTATCAAGGAATGCTAGCGCGGAAATCGCGGATCGCAGCACCCTACCGATATCAACTGGATAGCGCCCGCGAGTCGATTATCCAGTTCTATCAGGCATCGGGTCAGCCGGAAAAAGCCGCCGAGTGGAACAAAAAGTGATCTAGACACATCGCATCCGATATAATCGCTAGCTGAGGGTAGGACATGAAATTCCGCAGCCTGATCGAAGCCAGCCTAGTTTCCATTTTGGCGATAGCGACCGTTTCGGCCCAGAACGCCCCGGCTCGCGCGCCAGCTCCCAAAGCAGGCCCAGCCCCCCGCGCCGCCGACGGCCATCCCGATCTCACCGGCATCTGGTCCACCGCCACTCGCACACCCTTCGAGCGTCCCGCCGTCTTTCAAGGAAGAGCCACCATCTCCGATGAGGAAGCCCACCAGTGGGAAACCAGAGAAAACCAGCGCTGGCAGGAAGGCTCAAAAATCGACGGCGGCCGCCCGGTCTCAATCCAAGGCGGCGCCTACAACGTCCTCTTCTATGACAACGGATCTGAGCTGTCGCGCATCGATGGTAAGAAACGTACCTCGATGGTGGTCGATCCGCCCGACGGCCACGTTCCTCCGATGTTGCCGGAAGCACGCGAACGCGTGGCGCAGCGCCGCCGCATTATCCCCGGCGATTACAAGAGCTTGTCCAACGACACCCGCTGTCTGGTCGGCAACACTCCCTCCGTACCCTTGGTGCCCGCCCTTTACAACAACAACCTCGAGATCGTGCAGACCGGCGATTCCATTCTGATCGAAGTGGAAATGGTTCACGACGCCCGCATTATCCACCTGAACGCGAAACACCAGCCCCCCACCGTCCTCCAGTGGTTCGGCGATTCCATTGGACACTGGGAAGGCGACACGCTGGTGGTCGAAACGACGAACTTCAACGACGAGACACACTATCGCGGTTCCACAATGAATCTGAAGGTCACCGAGCGTTTCAAGCGAGTAAGCGACAGGACCATTGAATATAGGGCAACCATGGAAGATCCATCCACCTGGACGAGACCCTGGTCCATCGAATTGGCTTTTAGCGCCGTGCCCGGCCCGCTCTACGAGTACGCCTGTCATGAAGGCAACTACGCGATGGTGGATATTTTGGACCCGAAATAGCGCCCTCATCGGGACGACGCACGATACCCTGCGGTTAAACCAAATGTTCTACACTGCCGATAGATGCGAGCAAGGAGACCCGTGCATCCCGTGCTGTCGCCTGGAGGCCTGTTGCGCGACTTCTGGGATACAATCGCCAACCGAGGCCTGGATCTGCTCGGCAGGCGCGGTCGGGCATCCAGTTCTCTTTCTTCGCTTTGCCTCGAACTGCTCTCGGAGCGGGGCGAAGCCTCCGGAACAGCTTTAGCGCGCCAAGTAGCCGAGCAATACCGGCTCCTGCCTCAGAAAGGCCGCGAGGCATTCTTTTTCAATCTGGTGCAGCCCGAGTTTCTCGCCGATCCGCAAGCGGTCATCGCAGCCGCGGAGAACTATCGCGCGAGTCCGGATTCAGATACCTTGACCGCGCTGTTCGCAGTTTCCGAGCCCCGCCGGCAAGAACTGTTCCGGAGAATCAATCTCGCCCCAGGCGGCACAGAGGCAGTGGTTCGGATGCGAGACGATCTGCTGAAAATGATCCCTCGCTACCCCGAATTGAAGTCGGTGGATTCCGACATCCGTCATCTGCTCAGCTCCTGGTTCAATCGCGGCTTCCTGCATATCGAGCGGATCGATTGGCACACGCCGGCCATGATCCTGGAAAAGCTCATCGAGCATGAGGCGGTGCATGAGATCCGCGATTGGAATGACCTGCGGCGCAGACTTGCGGCCGATCGCCGCTGCTTTGCATTCTTTCATCCGGCGCTGGCGGACGACCCCCTGATCTTCGTGGAAGTAGCGTTGACGCGCGGTCTGCCTCCGTCGGTTCAATATCTGCTGGATGGAAGCAGGGAACCGCTTGGGGCGGGACGCGCCGATACGGCAGTCTTTTATTCCATCAGTAACTGCCTGGACGGTCTGCGTGGCATTTCTTTCGGAAATTTCCTTATCAAACAGGTGGTGACCGAACTGGAGTCGGAAAACCTCGGCTTGAAATCGTTTGTCACGCTTTCGCCGATCCCCGGTTTTCGAACCTGGCTGAACGGCATCGCATTGGAACGCAAGCGCGAATTGGTGGGCGAAGCCGCGGACGCTTTAGATGCGTTGCTGGCCGGCAATTGGCGGAAAAAACCCCAAACTGAAAAACAACTTCGCCCCTTGCTGCTCGGTCTGTGCGCTCACTATCTGCTGAACGAACGCAAGCGGGACCGCGCGCTCGATCCAGTGGCCGCGTTTCATTTAGGGAACGGAGCCGCCATCGAACAGATCAATTGGCTGGCCGATGAATCGGAGAAGGGACTGGCGCAATCCTTCGGCCTGATGGTCAATTACGCCTACCGGCCCGCACAGATCGAGCGCAATCATGAAGCCTACATCAAACAGGGTCGCATCGTAGTTTCTCCGCGCGTCAAGTCGCTGCTTGAGCCGCTGGCGAAAAAGTAAGCCGGCGCGGATCGCGACCAATCGGGCGGATATCGGGCGAGAGCAGCTTGCGTCATATATAATCGCTAGCTGAGGATATGCCATGAAATTCCGCAGCCTGATCGAAGCCAGCGTTATATCCCTTTTGGCGGTCGCGTCCGTTTGGGCGCAGAGCACGCCTGCTCCCGCGCCAGCTCCCAAGGCAGGCGCAATCCCCCGCGCCGCGGACGGGCATCCCGATCTCACCGGCATCTGGTCCAACGCTACTCGCACACCCTTCGAGCGTCCCGCCGTCTTTGAAGGAAGAGCCACCATTTCCGACGAGGAAGCCCACCAGTGGGAAACCAGAGAAAATGAGCGCTGGGAGGAAGGGTCGAAAATCGACGGCGGCCGCCCGGTGACAATCCAAGGCGGCGCCTACAACGTCCTCTTCTACGATAATGGGCGGGACCTGATGCGCATTGACGGCCAGAAACGGACCTCGATGGTAGTCGATCCGCTCGACGGCCACCTTCCTCCCATGGTCCCCGGAGCACGCGAACGCGTGGCGCGGCGCCGCACCATTATCCCCGGCGATTACAAGAGCCTTCCCAACGACACCCGCTGCCTGGTGGGCAACACTCCCTCGGTACCCATAGTGCCCGCCGCCTACAACAACAACGTCGAGATCGTGCAGACCGCCGATTCCATTCTGATCGAGGTGGAAATGGTTCACGACGCCCGCATTATCCACATCAACGCGCAACACCAGCCCCCCACCGTGCGGCAGTGGTTCGGCGACTCCATTGGACACTGGGAAGGCGACACCCTGGTGGTCGAGACGACGAACTTCAACGACGAGACACACTATCGCGGGTCCACCAAGGATCTGAAGGTCACCGAGCGTTTCAAGCGAGTAAGCGACAAGGCCATTGAATATCGGGCCACCATAGAAGATCCCTCCACCTGGACCAAGCCGTGGTCTCTGGAATTGGCTTTTAACTCCATCCCCGGACCGCTGTACGAATACGCCTGCCATGAAGGCAACTACGCCATGCAGGGCATTCTTGGCGGCGGGAAATAGCGCGCGGCCCGGCGGCGTTGCTCGTAAGTTAACCCAAGAAGCCTAGCGGACTCGTCCCGAAATTCGCGATATTCGGAAACACCGTGGGCAGGCTGTTCTGGGGCACGCCGAACCACTGCGCCAGTGTTGCTCCGTACTGGTCCACCGCGGTGCTCGGAAGCAGGACACCGCGAGTGCCGGCGTCGTCGCTGCCGCCCGGAACCAACAACGGGAAATTTCCATAGAACCGGCCGCCCTTCACGCCCGAGCCGATGATGAAGTGATGATTGCCCCACGCATGATCGCTCCCATCCGAGCCGCTCGGCGTAAGCGTGCGGCCAAATTCGGAAGCCGTAAACGTAGTGACGGAGCCATCGATCCCCAGCTCCTGCGTGGCCTGATAAAACGCGGACACCGCCTGGCTCAATTGCTGCAGCAGCGGCGTTTGAGTTTCCACTTGCGCGGAGTGCGTATCGAATCCATCCAAAAGGCAGAAGAATATCTGACGCGTCAGCCCCAGTTCACTGCGCACCGACATGACCTTGGCGACGGTCTGTAGCTGCGCTGCCAGAGGATTGCCCGCCGGGAACTGCGTATGCAGCGCCGGAGCGCTTCCGAGCAGCCCAGTGAGCGTGTTGGCGTAATTGTTGCCGCGCGTCATCACTCCGTTGGCGGCCTGCACCAGTTGCACGCCGTTATCGAAGGTAAGCAATTGTTGCATTCCTGCATTGGCCGACGCGCTCGAAAGCTGGTTCAACGTGGCCATGCCGGTGGGCGGAACAGTGGCCGGAAACGTTTCCACGCCGGTGCAGAACAATTGGCAGCCGTTGGTCGCCGTCACGGGCGGAAATATCCGGCCGAATTTTGCGACTGCAAAACGTCCGTGATGCGCCCGCCCCAGCCGGAGCTGCCCGTGCCGGACGGAATCCCGGTCTGCCACTGGCTGCTTTGATCGGAATGCGAGAACAGCGCCGACGGAATCACCGCGCTGTTATTGGTGAGATAGACGGCGCGAGTCATGGGCTGAACCAGCATGCCGACGTTCGCCAGCACAGCGGCTTTGCCCTCATTGTAGAGCGCTTGAATTTCCAGCAGGCTGGGATGCAGGCCGTAGGTATCGCTTCCATTGGCAATCGGCAGCAGAGATCCTGGCGGGATCGCCAGACCACCGCGTCCTTGCGCATACAGGCTGTAGTTTTGCTGCGCCGTGGTGATGGGAACCACGGTATTGTGCCCGTCGTTGCCGCCCAGCAGGAAGATGCACACCAGCGCCTGATAATTCGAGCCGGTAGCGGCCAGCGCATTCATCTCGCCGAATTTTGCCATGCTGCCCACCGCGCCTAAAGCGGTTACCGACCGCAGCGTGTCTCTTAGAAAGTCGCGTCTAGAACGAATCAACATGCCTTGGATCTCCTTGTGACGTGCTCAATGCCAGACGTTGTAATAGCTGGAAGTCAGAATCAGATAACAGGCGTCTTCCACTTTTTGCAAGGCGGGCGACGTGTCGGCCGTGATGGCGTTAACGATCGTGCTCTTCATGACTGCGGGCATGGTTCCGTGCGTCAACGTGAGGTCGAGCGCGCTGACCAGCGTGGCCGGCGCTGCCGCCAGCGGAACGAATGCAGTTAAATCCACAGTTGTGCCCGGCCCGTAATTCTCCACCGGATTGGACCACTGGCTGAACAGCGTTCGCACCACATTCGCTCTCCAGATCGCGTTATTGGGCGTGTGAATCTCGAACTCCGGACCCAGCAGCGTGGTTCCCGGAACAGCGTACGTGGGTGAATAATAATTGAACACGCTGGGCGAATCGAAGATGTCCTGGCCGAGATTCTCCAGGTCCCACGGGAAATAATTCTGGTCGTTCATCTGCCCGCCGAAGGCCCGCACCATCCCTGCAATGAACAAAGCGGGCTCCTGCAAATGACCGTCTGAAATCTGGTCGTCGCCGCCGTTGTCGTTAGCGCGAGCTTCAGGATCGAGCAGCACCGCCGAAATGGTGGCCTTCATATCGCCGCGTACGCCTTGGCCATTGTCATTGAACGCGGCCGCCACACGCGAGATATAAGCGGGACTCGGGTTGCTCTTCACCAGGTGCTGGATCAGCATCTTGCCGACGAACGGTCCGACGTTGGGATGGTTGAACACATTGTCGAGCGCGTTGTTCAAATCTTCTTGCGGCGTCGCGCCGGCTGGCGAAACGAAGCCGTTCAACAATTGCTTGGAGCCCGAGTCATGCTCCGCCGGATAAGCGACCATCGGCCCGTTGCCGCTGATGTAGGCGTTCCACACCACCGGCTGTCCGGAGGCAGGCGCATAAGTCCAGCCTGTGTAAACTCGCGCGAATTCCGCGATGGTAGGCTGCAAGTAAGTTGGAATCGGAAGATGATTGCTGTCGTACTGGACCGAGCCGTCCTGGTTCAACATCTGCGTCCCGATGGTGAACAATTGCATCAGCTCGCGCGCGTAATTCTCATTGGCCAGCGTGCCCGCCGCGGCATTTCCCATGGCGTTGTTGGCCATGTCGAGATACTGGCCCATAGCGGGACTCAGCGTCACGTCGCCCATGATCTGCCGGTAATTAGTGAACGCGTCCGCCAGCAGCATGTTCTGGAACAGAACCATGTTCTGGTTCCAGATCAGCTTCTGCAGCGACGTGACGAAAATCTGGCTGAGCGCGAACGCGACACGCTGGCGCAACTGATCCGCATTCGTTACGGCATTGGTCAGGAAGTGAGCCGGCATGCCGCTCTGGCTGGATGTAATGGTGTTGTAGTTGGACACCTGCGGCAGATTGAACTGCTGTGCCAGCCAGCCTTCGAAGCCGAGCGTCTGGACACTGCCAGCGTCGTTGGGAGTGGGTCCGAAAGCAGCCTGTTCCAGAAACCGCCGCGCTGCGGCAGAGGAGACCTGCGCGTTCGCCACGCCGATTTGCACCGTAATTGGCAGAGACGTCGATGAGCCGTTGCTCACCGTCACCTGCCCCGTTCCCGAAAGGCTCGCGAATCCAGAGGCGGTCAGCGAGCCAATCGAAAAACTAGTCCCCAGCGGCGTTCCATTCAAGTAGGCGACAGACGATGAAGTGAAACCGGTGCCCGTAATCGTGATAGTGAAGATGCCCAATGGCAATTGGCCGTTCGAGCCGGCCCCGGTGATGGTAGGCTTCGGTGCAGCCGGCGCAATCAGCGTGACGGTCGCCGTGGCGGAGCCGTTTTGCCCCTTCGCGGTAACCGTATCGGTTCCGCTGGACGACATCGTAGAGGGAGCGGTGTAGAAACCGGCCGTCGTCACCGTTCCGTACGTTGCGCTCCAAGCCGTCGCGCTCGCGGAAGTGAATTGCTGCGTCGCGCCGAGATTCAAGGAGACGGCCGACGGCGAAATCGTTTGGGGATTCGCGGCATTCACTGCCTGTAGCGTCACCGCGGCCGTTGCCGAGCCGCCCGGCCCGGTCGCCTTCACGGTCACCGAACTCGACGACGGCATGGTTGCAGGAGCCGTAAACAGACCGCTCGCGCTGATGCTTCCCGCGGTTGAACTCCAACCAGTGGCGCCCGAAGAAGTGAATTGTTGAGTAGCGCCCAATTTTACGGTCGCCGAAGTGGGCGAAATGGTCTGCTGCGAAGGCGTGGACGGCGGAGTAGGCGTCGGCTGGCTCTTCGCAAAGGTCGCATCAAAAGCCGGCCCCCACAGCGTTCCCGGATTCTCCACCTGAAACGCGACGGTCCCGGCGGCAGCCTGATATCCGCCAGTCTTTAAAGTGGTCGAGTTGACAAAAGTGGTCGAGAGGTTGACGCCTGGCGTTCTGACGATCGCGCCGCTCTGAAAGCCCGCGCCTGTCACGGTGATGCTATAGGAACCGACTGGAATTGGATTCGGAGAAATGGCGGAGATGGACGGCCCGGCCGGTTCGACAGCGACGTACACAATCGCGGAAGTCTTGCCATCGGAGCCGAGCGCGCTGACAGTAATCCCGTTGGCCGGAATCGTCGCGGGCGCACTGTAAAGCCCCGCGGTGGTAATGGTTCCCTGCGTCGCGTTGCCGCCTTTGACGCCGCTCACCGACCACGTTACGGCAGTGTTCGCGAGCCCGGTAACGCTGGCAGCATATTGGACCGTCCCGTTGACCCCCACCGTGGTGTAACCGGGACTGATCTTAATCGACTGCGCCTCAAGCGCGGCCGGCGCCAGCAAAGCCGCAAGGCACCAGAGCATTCCAAGGCCTCTTCGTTTGATCGACATAATATGATTGCGCTCCCGCCGGTACCATTCGCCAGTGCGTTTAATCGGCGTCCAAACTCATTTCAGGTAGGTACTGACCGGAATAGTGCCGCGGAATTGTGAGCTTCTCTCAAGAAAAAAGTTCTTAGCCGCCTTACTTACGACCACTGAAGAAATCTTGCTCAGCACGCAACCAAGCAAGGCACGCCGAGCCCCGCGCAGGAGTTGGCAAAACAGCGTTCAATCACGAAGATGCCGCTGTCGGGACTCGGCTCCACTGCAGCTACCGGGGGCCATTTCATCCGGCGGGCAGTTCTCCCCAGTCCCGCACGGTGGTTCTGACCGCTGGCTGCGTGAAGGAGGGAAATTACCAGCGCCGCGGCGACAGCAGCCCAAAGCGATTTTTGGAACGCGTCATCGGTATCTTAGCCAAGTATATATTCGCCCCCAGCCGCGTTTTGACACTGGCGCACTTTAGTAGGACGATTACAAGAGGCGCTCAGGCGCCGGGAGGTGCACGATGCGAAAGTGGGTTCCAACATCGGCTCTTGCTTTGACAGCGCTGGCAGGGTTCGCTACCGCTCAGCAGCCCGTCCCGACATACTCCAAAGACGTTGCGCCCATTTTCCAACGCTCCTGCCAGAACTGCCATCGCCGAAGGCTCCATCGCCCCCATGTCGCTGCTGACATATAAGGACGCCCGGCCGTGGGCGCGCTCCATCAAGGAAAAGGTCGTCGCGCCGCCAGATGCCTCCCTGGCACATCGATCGCAACGTCGGCATCACCAAATTCAAAGACGATCCGTCGTTGACCGATGCGGAGATCGCCACGATTTCGCGCTTGGGTGGATCATGGCGCGCCGGAGGGCAATCCCGCCGACATGCCTCCGCCGCGCGAATTTGCCGATGTGGACAAATGGCACATTGGGCAGCCCGATCTCGTCGTCGCGATGCCCAAGCCTTACATGCTGAAAGCCACCGGTGGCGACGAGTATTACGACATCGATGTCGACCCCGGCTTCAAAGAGGACATGCTACATTCAGGCGGTGGAGACCAAGCCGGATCTGGGCTTCAAGGTGGTGCATCACGCCACCACGAACCTGGTGGAGGATCCCGAAGAAGATCCGGTCGGCCTGTTCCTGAACGAATACGCCGTCGGCAAGAACGCCGATATCTTTCCCGACCGAATTCGGGCCGTCTGATCAAGGCGGGCTCCAAGATCCATTTCAATCTCCACCTGCATCCGGACGGGCAAGAGACTCCGGTGCAGCATTTCGCGTCGGCCTTCAAGTTTTACCCCAAGGGCGTGGTGCCGAAGTATGTCGCCTTCACGCAGCACATGGGCGACGTACCGAACTGGATATTCCGGCCGGCCAGATCACCCGCAGCGACGGTTACTTCCGTCTGCCCAAACCGGCGGTGATCACGGCCTTTCAGCCGCACTTTCACACACGCGGCAAGGCGCAGTGCATTGAAGCGATTTATCCGGATGTGCGAGCCGACTCGGCGCGGCCCGGTCCGGCCCGCACCGAGACCCTCAGTTGCGTGAGCGATTACCAGTTCGGCTGGAGCATCACCTATCCTTACGCCGACGACGTCGCGCCGCTGCTGCCCGCCGGGACGATGATTCACGTCACCACCTGGCATGACAATACCGACAACAATCCGCACAACCCCAATCCAAAAAATTGGGTGGGATATGGCCAGCGCACCATCGATGAGATGAGCTTCGCCTGGGTCAGCCTGTACTATCTCGATCAAGCCGACTTCGATGCGCGAGTGGCCGCCCGCAAAGCAATCGCAAAATCCAGGCGAGTAATAAAATGACGCGCGCCGCATTCTGCGCCAGCGCTTCTGCTTTGGCATCGCGATTCCGCGCGCGCCGCACAGCCGCAGCTTCCCCACTGCGATTCCTCAAACGCAGTTTCAATTCCGGCCAGGACGTCGTGCCGTCCTTCGACGGCTGGCTGCGCAACGCGGACGGCACCTTCACGTTCGTGTTCGGCTACTTGAATCGCAATTACAAAGAAGCAGCTCGCGATTCCCGCCGGCCCTGACAACCAAGCTGGAACCAGGAGCGCGCTGGATCAGGGCCAGCCCACCTACTTCCTGCCGCGACGCCACGCCTGGGTTTTTCGCGTGACGGTTCCCAGCCGATTGGGGCAAGAAAGAACTGGTCTGGACCATCACCGCGCACGGCCGAACAGAAAAAGCCTACGCGTCGCTTCAACCGGAAGAAGAGATCATCCCGCGCCTGATCATGACGCACGGCGGCTTGAGTCCCGGCCTGGACGATAAGAACAAGCCTCCGTTTGTATCCGTGGTTCCCGTACCTTCGGCGACCGTCGCGAACCCGGTCACCTTGACTGCGCTGGTTACCGATGACGGCCTTCCCAAGCCGCGCGTGCTGAAAGTGCGCGCCGAAGTTGCGCCCGGCAAAGCGCAGACCAATACCGCTGGTGGACGTTCGCGTTCCGGCGTATCGGTGAGTTGGTTCGAATATCGCGGTCCGGCCAAGGTGACGTTCGATCCGCCCGTGCCGGTGCGTGTCGGCACGCCAGGCGAGCCAGTGGACGGTAAAGCGCAAGTGGCGGCGCATTTCGCGGCCCCTGGGACTTATGTACTGCGAGCGACCGCCGACGACGGAGGACTCGCGACCACCAGCGACCTGACCATCACGGTGACGCCTTAGAGGCGAAGGAGGAAATCTAGATGGCGATCTCGGCTCGATCGACGATCTTTCTATTGGCTGCGACGGCGCTTCCGCTCGCGGCGCAGACCGGCGCGAAGAACGGCGAGTGGCCCACCTATGGCGGCGACCTCGGCCAGCACGCGCTACTCGCCGCTCGATCAGATCAACGCGGGCAATTTCAACAAGCTCGAAGTCGCCTGGCGCTTCAAGACGGACTCGCTCGGCCCGCGGCCGGAATATCAATTCGAAGCGACGCCGCTGATGGTTCACGGCGTGCTCTACACCACGGCCGGATCGCGCCGCGCGGTGGTGGCGCTCGACGCCGCCACGGGCGAGATGCTCTGGATGCACAGCGAGAATGAAGGCGAGCGCGGCCGCAACGCGCCCCGGCAGCTCTCCGGCCGCGGCTTGGCCTACTGGACCGACGGCAAGGAAGAGCGCATCCTCTACGTCACGCCCGGCTACCGGCTGATCGCGCTGGATGCCAAGACCGGCATCCCGGTCCCGAGCTTCGGCAAGAACGGCGTGGTCGATCTGAAGCTGGACGACGATCAGGAGATCGATCTGGTCACCGGCGAAGTCGGGCTGCACTCCACGCCCGTGGTCGCCAAGAATGTCGTGATCGTCGGCGCCGCGCACCTCACCGGCGGCGTGCCCAAGAGCAAGAAGAACGTGAAGGGCTACGTCCGCGGCTTCGACGTGCGCACCGGCAAGCGCCTGTGGATCTTCCACACCATCCCGCAGCCCGGCGAGTTCGGCAACGACACCTGGGTGAACGATTCCTGGTCGTACACCGGCAACACCGGCGTCTGGGGACAGATCTCGGTGGATGAGGAACTCGGCCTGGTCTACCTGCCGGTGGAGCTGCCGACCGGCGATTACTACGGCGGCGCATCGCCCCGGCAACGGCCTGTTCGGCGAGAGCCTCGTCGCCGTGGATCTGCAAACCGGCAAGCGCAAGTGGCACTACCAACTCGTGCACCACGGCATGTGGGACATGGACATTCCCTGCGCGCCGATCCTGGCCGACATCACCGTCAACGGACGCACCGTCAAGGCGGTGGCGCAGCCGACCAAGCAGGTCGTTCCTTTACGTCTTCAATCGCGCCACCGGCCAGCCGATCTGGCCGATCGTGGAGACGCCCGGTGCCGCAAGGCGACGTGCCGGGCGAGTGGTATTCGCCCACGCAGCCGTTTCCGACCAAGCCGCCGGCCTACGACGAACCAGGGCGTCTCGATCGACGACCTGATCGACTTCACGCCGGAGCTGCGAGCCGAAGCCGAAAAGATCGTCGTCGAAATATCAGAATCGGCCCGCTCTTCACGCCGCCGTCGGTCAGCAAGAGCGGATGGCCCGCTTGGCGACGATCGTTTCGCCGGGCCGCAAGCGGCGGAGCGAATTGGCCCGGCGGATCGTACGATCCCGAGACGCACACCCTGTACGTGTTTTCGCAGACCGCGATCGCCGTCTTCGGGCTTGGTGCCTCCCCGAATCCCGAGCATTTCCGACATGGAATACGTGCAGGGAACGCGGAATCCGGCGCACGAACCACGGGCGGCGCGGGATCGTCCGCGGGCGGCGGACGGACGGGCGAACCGGCGCCGGCCGCAAGAGCGGGCCGAGGCGGCAGAGGCGGCGGTGCAGCAGCTAGCGGCGAAGGCGGAGGCCGCGGGCTCACCGTGCGCGGCTTGCCGCTTGCTGAAGCCGCCCTACGGACGCATCACCGCCATCGATCTGAACAGGGGCGAGATCGCTGGCAGATCGCGCACGGCGAAACGCCGGACAACATCCGCAACAATCCCGCGCTGAAAGGCGTGAACATTCCGCGCACCGGACGGCCCGGCATGATCGGCACGCTGATGACCAAGACTCTGGTGATCGCGGGCGAAGCCGGTTTCTTCACCACGCCATCGGGACAGCGCGGCGCGATGCTGCGCGCTTACGACAAGGCCACCGGCAAGGAGGTGGGCGCCGTCTACATGCCCGCGCCGCAGAGCGGCTCGCCGATGACCTACATGCTCAACGGACAGCAATACATCGTCGTGGCCGTCAGCGGCGGCAGCTATTCCGGCGAGCTGATCGCGTTTCGGCTGCCGAACTGAGGCGTCACCGAGGGATTTCCTCAACACCAGTCAGCGATTCCGCCCATGTAAATTCGAACGATGGAACCCGGGCGAGGGCGTTACACGACGGCGCAGCCAGCCCTCGATGCGTTGCCATAAACCAGCCAGCCAGTTTATCATCGTCCACTCCTCTCTCCGGCAAACCTATCACAAACGTCCGTCCACGTCATGGGGGGATGCTGTCCGACATCGCTCAGCGCGTGGCTGCGGGCTGCCGGAAAGCATCAAACTGCAGCGCAAGCAGCGGGCGCTCGCGGGCCTGCGAACTGAATTTCGCTTTAGCCCTAACCTTTTTCCGGTAGCAGGGAGTAAGGCGATTTCCCCGGCTGCTTAGTACGAACATTCAATTTCAAATGTACCGGCTTAACGGGATAATCGCAGTCAGGGAGAACTGCTGTGAGCTACTTACTAAGCAACATCTGGCGCCTCCAGCTCTGGAACCAGACCCATGGTCAGGATTTGATCGAGTACGCACTTCTGGCCGGCTTTGTGGCAGTGGCCTGCGGGGCCGCATTTCCGCCCGTTGCCGGCAACATTTCGATTATTTTCTCGAAGATCACTTCTTCCATCAATTTGGCAGTCTCGCAGAGCTAGCGCCCTGGAGCGCCTAAAGAGCGTCTTGTGTCCTCCACGAGGGCGGTCTCGCTGGCCGCCCTCCTTTTTTCCTCCGCCGCTAGGTCCTGCCGAAATCCCGTAAAATAATGTTTTGGAGCCGTTTGTACCCCTGTTCCGGAATCCTCACCTGCTAACCATCGCGGGCAACTACTGGCCGCGTCCAATGGACGAGCGCCGTTTCCCCGTCTCTGCCAGGCTGTATGAAACCGAACCTGGCGTCGAAGTACTGGTGCATTCTCAGCGCCCGCAGTCCGATCCGGTGGGCCAGCTTTTTCTGGTGCACGGCTTGGAAGGCTCCAGCGCGGCCGGGTATGCGCGTAGCCTGGCCCACGCTGCGCTAGAGGCTGGGTACGCCGTCCATCGCTTCAACATGCGGAGTTGTGGCGGCACTGAACACCTAAGCGGCCGCGCCCTGTATCACTCCGGCCAAACGGGCGACCTCGCCGCCGTCATCCGCAAGCTTCAAAGCCAGACGCCGGTTATCTTGATTGGCTTCTCGCTGGGCGGCAACGTAGTCTTGAAATTGGCGGGCGAGCTGGGCGAATCCGCCGGCGCGCTGATCGCGGGTGTCGCGGCCGTGTCCACCCCCATCGATCTGGCCGCCTGCGCCAGACGCCTGAACGCACCCTCCAACGTCCTCTATTCCCGCCGATTCCTGAGCCGCCTCAAGCAGCGCGTCCGCCTGAAGGAAAGCCTGACACCGGGCCTGTTCCACCTGGAGGATCTCTACCGCGTCAAGACCATTTACGACTTTGACCACCTCTTCACGGCGCGCGTGTTCGGCTTCGGCACCGCCGACAACTACTACGGGACCCAGTCCTCTAACCAATTCTTGGAACGCATCCGAGTCCCCACATTACTGATCCAAGCCAAGGACGACCCGCTGATCCCGTTCGAAGTCTATCGCCACCCCGCGTTTTCTAAAAATCGCTATCTGCGGCTGCTCGCGGTCGAGCACGGCGGGCACCTGGGCTTCGTCGCCAAGAAAAAACCGCGCCTCTGGTTGGACGGTGTACTGTTGGAATGGATGGAACAAGTGCGGAACAAAGTGGCGGAGGCTTCCGTCCTATGAAACAGATGGCTCAAAATGCGTCCTTTCGCGAAGCCGTTGCAGTCGCGGCGGACTCGTTGCGCAGCAGCAAACTGCGCAGCTTCCTCACTCTGCTCGGCATCATTTTGGCCACCACCACTCTGATCGCCGTGATGTCGGTAATCCACGGCATGGATGTCTACATCGCCAACAGCGTCTCCAACATGGGAGCCGACGGCTTTCGCATCGTCCGCATCGCTTTTCTAGGCAATTTCGATCCCAAGAAATACCTGGAGATGCAAAAGAAGAACCCGCAGCTCTCGCCGGACGAATTCCAATTTCTCAAAGACAATGTCACGTTGGTCAAGGATCTCGGCATGGGCGCCAATCGCAACGTGTCGGTATCGCTGGGGACTCAAAGCCTGACCAGCGTCCAGTTGATCGGCGGCACTTCCAATTGGGCTGAGCTCACCGATACAGAAATTGACTCCGGACGCTACTTCACCGATTTCGAAAATACACACCGCTCCATGGTCGTGGTCCTGGGCGCCGACGTCAAGAACAGCCTCTTCTCCGACGCGGACGCCGTCGGCAAAACCATCAAGATCGAAGGTCTCCCGTTCACCGTGGTCGGTGTGGCTGTGCCCAAAGGCAGCGTGTTCGGTCAATCCCAGGACGGTTTCGTCGGCATCCCGGTAGAAACGTATTTTCAGATTTATGGTTCGCGGCAGGGCATCAGCTATGCCGGCCGGGCTCTCGATCAGACCGTGCTCGAGCAAGCCAAGGATGAGGTGCGCACTCTGCTGCGCGCTCGCCGCCATTTGCGCCCCAACCAGGACGACACTTTCTCGATTCTTTCCTCGGATTCGCTGGTGGGCGCTTGGGACCGGCTCACCGGGGCCATTGCCGCCACCGCGGTCGCTGTGGTTTCGGTCTTTATGGTAGTGGGCGGGGTTGTGATCATGAACATCATGCTGGCCGCGGTGAGCGAACGTACGCATGAGATCGGCATTCGCAAATCGGTAGGCGCCCGCCGGCAGGATATTCTGAACCAATTCCTGGTCGAATCGTCCATGCTCGCGGGAATCGGAGGGCTGTTCGGCGTCGTGCTGTCGTGGCTAATCGCGCTACTGGTGCGCACGCTCACGCCCGTTCCCATGCAGATTCCCATCTCGGCCGTCGTAATCGGTGTGGCGCTCTCGGTAGTTGTCGGCCTATTTTTCGGCGTCTATCCGGCGCAACGGGCTTCCAAGCTCGATCCCATCGAGGCTTTGCGGGTGGAACAATGACCTGGGTTGAACTATCGTCGGCAACCGGCTTGGCTCTAGCTACCGTGCGGGAGCACAAGATGCGCTCCTTCCTGACCGTGCTGGGCGTGATCATCGGCACCAGCACCATCATCGGCGTCGGTTCCATCATCGCCGGCCTGGATGGCGCCATCACCGCCGTCATCCGCAGCATGGGAAGCGAGACGGCCGTCGTGTTCCGCTTTCCGATCGGCTTTAACAACATAAGCCGCGACGACCTCAAGCGTAAACAGCTCACCTATGAGGATGGCGCCGCCATCGCGGAACGCTGCCCGTCGGTAAGACTGGTCAGCCCGTACCTGTTTCCGAATAATTTCGGCTTTGGTGCACCGCAGATCAACTTGGCGCGCTTTAAGGGCAACGAACTCTATCAACCCGACATCGGCGGCACCGATCCCAGCTACGCCGAGGGTTCCGGCCAGGCCGAAATGAAGGAAGGCCGCTTCTTCACCGATATCGAGAACCAGCATCACATGCCGGTGGTCGTGGTCGGAGAGGACGTGCCTCGCGGCTTGATGAGCGGCGAAGATCCACTGGGCAAGTGGATCGATATCAACGGCCAAAAATTCCAAATTATCGGTGTCATGCTGCGGCCCTCAGCATCCTTCCCCGGCCAGGACGACACGCGGCTGCTGGTCCCGTATTTCACCATGCATAAGATGTTTCCCGCCGCCAAAGAGAACATGCTGGTGGTGGTGGCGAAACCGGGCCGGTTGGCGGCTGCCATCGATGAAGCGCGCGTCGTGCTTCGTATACGCCGCCATGACCCTTACGACAAGCCGGACGATTTCTTTATCTCCACTTCCGACCAAATGGTCCAACAGTTTCACAGCGTAACCGCCATGGTGGCGCTGGTGATGGTGGTGTTGAGCTCCATCGGACTGCTGGTCGGCGGAATCGGAGTCATGAACATCATGCTGGTGTCGGTGACCGAACGCACCCGCGAGATCGGCGTACGCAAAGCCATCGGAGCGCGCCGCGCCGACATCGTGCTGCAGTTCCTCACCGAAGCGGTGGTGCTCACCGGCCTGGGCGGTTTGATCGGCATGACGGTCGGCTGGATTATTTCACTGGCCGCCCATTTCGCATTTCCAGCGCTGCCTACCGCGGTGCCACTCTGGGCAGCAACGTTAGGCGTAGTGGTTTCGGTCGCGGTCGGGCTGTTCTTTGGAATCTGGCCGGCCAATAAAGCCGCGCGCCTGGACCCGGTGGTCGCTCTGCGCTACGAATGATTTAGTTCGCGCGACGAATCTTGGCGCGCCGCACCGGACGCTTGGTCGAGACCGCCGGCTCCACTAACGGCTTATTGCAGTGGAGGCAGCGCACGACATCCGAACGCGTCTGTAGATGGCACGAGCGACAGTAGATCTGCGGTAGCGATACTGTGGTCAATGTCTGCAACATTTGCAACATTTCTTTCTAGATTTGTTTATCGACGCCGCGCCCGATTACTTTAGCCGAAGCCGAAACAAATTGCCCATCGCGTCCCTCTGGATGCGATGATGGTTGCAAACCACTGTATGCAAGCGCACGAACAGGCCGGTTGGCTGGAGGCTGCACGCCGGGCCATGGACATCGAAGCACGAGCCATCGCCCAAGCCGCGCGCCGTCTCGACGGCAACCTCTCGCGCGCCGTAGAGCTGATCTTGGCTCATCCGGGCAAGCTGGTGGTCACCGGCCTCGGCAAGTCCGGACACGTGGCGCGCAAGATCGTCGCGACCTTGTGCAGCACCGGCACGCCGGCGGTCTTCTTGCACGCCTCCGAAGCCGCGCATGGCGATCTGGGCATCTATGCGCCCGGCGATCCAACCTTGATGGTTTCTAAAAGCGGCAACACCAACGAGCTCCGCCAGCTCATCCCGTTTCTGCGCGAGCTGCCTTCGGCGTGCATCGGCATTCTCGGCAATCCGGATTCTCCGTTGGCTGCCGGCATGGACGTCGTGCTGGATGCATCGGTCGAGCGCGAAGCCGACCCCGGCAATCTGGCCCCCACCGCCAGCGCCACCGTTGCGCTCGCGCTGGGCCACGCTCTGGCCATCGCGCTCATGGGCGCCCGCAACTTCAGCCCCGAAGAATTTGGACGCTATCATCCCGGCGGCCATTTGGGACGCAGCCTGCGCTTGACCGCCACACAGGTTCTGCATGGGCCCGGCGAAATCGCTTTAGCGCACCCCGGCGATTCGCTGAAGCAGGTGGTCATCGCCATGACGCATCACCCGCTGGGAGCGGCCTGCGTGGTAGATGCCGCAGGAAAACTGGCCGGTTTGATCACCGACGGCGATCTTCGCCGCGCGCTCCAGGATCACGATGACATCCGCGCCCTCCGCGCCGCCGACGTGATGACCGCCGGTCCCATTTCGATCGGCCCCCAAGCGCGTCTCTACGACGCCCTGCGCCTGATGGAGGATCGCCCTTCGCAGATCTCAGTGCTCCCGGTGGTGGATCCTGAAACCGGCGCCTGCCTGGGCCTCCTGCGCTTGCACGACATCTACCGCGCCGAGCTGGAATGAGCGGGATGGCCCGCGACACGCTGCTCGATTTCTTCCAAGACTTCGCGAACTTCTCCGACGAATTTCTCATTTACGACGACGGTTTCCGCAGCCGGCACTTCCGTTACGATGAAGTCGCCCGCCTGGCTCGAGCGTTTGCCGCCCGCCTCCGCGCCGCCGGAATCGCGAAAGACGAAAAGGTGATCCTCTACGCCGAGAACCGGCCGGAATGGATCGTAGCGCTGTGGGGCTGTTTGCTCGAGGGCGTCGTCGCCGTGCCCATCGACTACCGCTCCGCGCCCGAATTCGTCACTCGCATCGATGACATCGTGAAAGCCCGCGCTATCCTGGCTGGCGACGAAGTCACGCTCCCCGACAATCCTCGAATCTGGAAACTCGCCGGCCTGAGCGAAGCCCCCGCTGTTGCCGCCGCGCCGCCAGTCGCCATCGAAAAGGATCAACTCGCCGAGATCCTGTTCACCTCCGGCGCCACCGCCGAACCCAAAGGGGTCCTCATCACGCATCGCAATATTCTGGCAAACATCGTTCCAGTCGAAGGCGAAGTCAAGAAATACATCCGCTACGAGCGCCCGTTTCATCCCGTTCGCTTCCTGAATCTGCTGCCGCTCAGCCACATGTTCGGCCAAGCCATGGCGACCTTCATCCCGCCGATGCTCCCCGGCGTGGTCGTCTTCATACGCGGCTACAACCCCAGCGAAATCGTGCGCCAGATCCGCTCGCGCCGCATCTCAGTGCTGGTCTCGGTTCCGCAAATCCTCGAGATCCTGCGCGAATATTTGCAGCAGATCTTCCCGGGGCTGAGACAACCGCGCGCGACCAAGGGCCACTGGCTGCTGCGCTGGTGGCGATACCGCAAAGTGCACCGCATGTTCGGATGGAAATTCTGGAGCTTCATCGTCGGCGCCGCGCCGCTGAGCCCCGAGCTGGAGCAATTTTTCTCCGAGCTCGGATTCTTAGTGATCCAAGGCTACGGCCTAACCGAAACGGCCCCCATCGTGACGCTGAACCATCCCTTCCACGCCCGCCAAGGCACGGTAGGAACTCCGATCGCGGGAGTCGAGGTCAAAATCGCGCCAGACGGCGAGATCCTGGTGCGCGGCGAAAACGTAACCTCCGGCTATTTCCAAAAACCGGACGAATCCGCCCGCGCCTTCGAAGACGGCTGGTTCCATACCGGCGACATCGGCGAGCTAGAAGAAAACGGCGGGCTCAAAATCCTGGGCCGCAAGAAGGAAATGATCGTAACGCCCGAAGGCCTGAACGTTTTTCCCGAAGACGTCGAAGCGGTCTTGAAACAGCAACCGGGCGTCCGCGACGCCGCGGTGATCGGAACCGACCGCGTCCATGCCGTCCTGATTCTCGATCCCGGCGCCGATCCCGACGCCATCGTGCAGCACGCCAACCAGCAGCTGTCCGACTACCAGCGCGTCCGCAGCGTCAGCGTCTGGCCCTATCGCCGAATTCCCGCGCACCGAAGGCACCGGCAAACTGAAGCGTCACGAAATCGCCCGCGGGACGCCGCCGCCGGCCAAGCACGCGCGTCTGGACTTGAGTGTCCCGCTCGAATCGCTGACCTCGCTCGAGCGCGTGGAACGCATGGTCGCCCTGGGCGTCGAGGAGCCGGATCAAACCACCGCGCCCGAGTACACCGCCGACGTCGCCTCAGCCGACTTCCCCACCTGGACCCGCGCCCTGCCAGCCCGCATCGCTCGCCGCATATTTCTCCCCGGCTTTCTGCTCCCTCTGGCGCGCATCTTCGCTCACATTCGAAGGGAGCGCCTGGATCATCTCCGCGACCTCCAGCCGCCGGTGATCTTCGCCTCCAATCATCAAAGCTACATGGACGTCCCGGCCATCATGAGCGCGCTGCCCGCCCGCTGGCGTTATCGCGTGGCTCCGGCCATGCGCAAGGAATTCTTCGACCAACATTTCCACGGCCACAGCTTTACGAACAGCCTGAACTACTACCTGTCTTCGCTTTTCTTCAACGCGTTTCCGATTCCGCAGCACGAGCCAGGCGCGCTCAGCACCTTGCGCTACATGGGCGATCTCGCCAACGGCGGCTGGTGCGTCCTGATCTTCCCCGAAGGCAAAATGACCAGCCATGGCGAGATCGCACCGTTTCAGCCCGGTGTCGCCATGATCGCCTCCAAGCTGCAAATCCCCGTGGTCCCGGTGCGTCTCGAAGGCCTGGACCACGTGCTTCACAAGGACTGGAAAATGGCGCGCATGGGCCGCGTACGGGTCGCGTTCGGCGAGCCGCTTCATCTCACCGGCAGCGATTACCTCGCACTCGCCCGCCAAGTGGAAGACGCCGTCCGCAAGCTGTGATTCCGACCTGCCGCTCAACCCTGCTTGTCGAACATCTCCAACTGCTCTTTCGCCGCCGGCTTCGGCTTCCGCATCCTCAGCGGGCTCCCCACCACCCCCAACACCTGCACCGTCGACAGCGCCGACTTCGGAACAAAAACCCGCTGATTCTGGAAACCCGGATCCGGAGGCACCACCGACAACCCATACGAATCAAGTTGCAGCAAATTGTTCGACAGCATGCCATCCATCACGTCCCCATCCCGGAAACGCATCCGCACCCACAGCCCTTCCATCTTGGGCCGGGTCGTAAACAGCCGCAGCTCCTTACGCGGCTCGCCTTGCTGAAAATCGCGGACGAAACAAACCAGCTTGATATCGCCGTACGGCACCACGCTCACGGCCCCGCCCTGACTCAACAGCTCCAGCCCCTCGGCCTGAAGATAGCTCTGCGGATTGACGAAGCCCGCCAACGGCTCCCGGTCGAACCGCGTGACGAGCACTTTCTTGGTGGTCGATACCGCCAAATCTCTTTTAGCCCGCCGAGGCGGCTCCCTTCTCAGTTCAGCACTTTTCTTCCAAACAATTTTGCGAATATTGTATCATTGGCAGAATGCCGCCCGTTCCCGAGATATCGGCGCAAATTGATCGTTTCCTCGATTTCTGCCGGGTCGAGAAGGGTCTGGCGCGGACCACGGTGGAGTCCTATCGCCTTGATTTAGAACGATTTGCGGCTTCTCTGAAGCCCGGCGACCGGCCCGCCGAAGCCACCATACTGCGCCGCCATGTGGACTCGCTTTACAAGGCCGGCATGGCCAGCCGATCCATCGCCCGCCACCTGGCTACCTTACGCAATTTCTATCGTTTCCTACTCGAGACCGGCACCGTCAACTCCGATCCCACCGCTCTCATGACCGCGCCCAAGCAGTGGCAGAATCTTCCTAAATACCTTAATCAACAGCAGTTAGATAAATTAATTGCCAGCCCGGATCTAACCCGGTCGCAAGGCCTCCGCGATCGCGCCATGCTGGAATTCCTCTACGCCACCGGCCTCCGAGTTTCCGAACTCTGCCGCGTCCGCGTCTCCGACGTCGAACGAAACATGGGCTACGTGCGCGTGCTCGGCAAGGGCAACAAGCACCGGCTGGTACCGGTCGGCAAGGCCGCGCTTCAGGCGGTCGAAAACTATCTCACGTCCGGCCGCCCTCAATTACTCAAAGGACGAGGCAGCCCGTACCTGTTCGTCACCAATCGCGGCGGCGCCATGATGCGCCAATCTTTCTGGAAACTGCTGGGCGGCTACGGCAAGAAGGCCGGAATCTTCCGCGGCCTCACCCCGCACGTCATACGACATACTTTCGCGACGCACTTATTAGAAGGCGGGGCAGACCTGCGCAGCCTGCAAACCATGCTGGGCCACGCCGACATATCGACCACCCAAATTTATACTCATGTGATGCGGTCCCGCTTGCGGAAGACCGTCGACGAGCACCATCCCAGGGCTTAGATGGAGATGTGTAGCCTCCCCCAGAGAGCGAAGAGAGTGAATCGATGAGCGATTACATGTTTATGCTCGAGAGCCACCTGAGCGCCGACCAAGCGCGCGTGGTTTCCGAGATTCAAGCCGCCGCCACACAGGCCAACGTGAATGTGTTCCTTACCGGCGGAGCGATGCGCGACATGTTGGGAGGCTTCCCGATCCTGGACATAGATTTTACCGTCGAGGGCAACGCGCTGAAGCTGCTCCCGGCCATTACCAAGAAATCCGGCGCCAAGGTGCTATGGGAAGACGACAACCGTAAGCTGGCCGCACTCGTGTTCCCGAGCGGCGTCAAGGCCACCCTAGGCATGGCGCGCCAGGAAAAATATGCCCAGCCGGGAGCGAAGCCTGCCGTGCGCCCAGCTTCCATCCACGACGATCTGCGCGGACGCGACTTCACCATCAATTCCATCGCGCTTTCGCTCAATCCAGCCTCGCGCGGTCTGCTGCTCGATCCCAACAACGGCGTCGGCGATCTGGACCGCAAAGAGCTGCGCGCCGTCAGCAACTACACTTTGTACGACGATCCCGTGCGCCTGCTGCGTCTGCTGCGGCTAAAAGTCCGGCTCAGTTTCAACATCGACGAGCGCACCAAATTGCAGTACGACAACGCTCGCGAGGCCCAACTTGAAACGCGCATTCCGCGCGAGGATCTGCTCGAAGAGCTGCGCCACATCGCCAACGAGCCAAATTGCGCCGACGTCGTGAATCTGCTCGACCAGGAGAAGCTGCTGCCGCTTTATTCAAGTTCGCTCGAAGGCGCCAAGCTCAACATGCCCGGGTTGCTGAAATTGCAGAAAGCCCGCCAAACGGTTCCTTTCGGAGTCGATATTCACCTGGAATCGATGGGGATTTTCCTATATTTCCTGACCGAGAAAATGCCCCCCAAGGAATCGGCCGCATTTATCAAGCGGATCGGTTTGAGCAAACGAGACATCGACCAGTGGCAAAAGCTGGAAACTCGTTCAAAGAGCCTGGAAAAAAGTTTGAAGTCCGCCAAGCTGCAAAAACCTTCGCTGGTGTACTCGTTGCTTTCCAAAGCGGCGGGCGATCAGGTTCTGTTCCTGCTGGCGCATTCTTCCGAACGCCTAGTGCACGATCGCATCAAAAACTACTTACAGAAATATCTGCCCGCCGCGCAGGAAGTCACCGAGGCCGACGTCGTAGCGGCCGGCGGAAAACTAGGAACCCCCAAGTTCCAAAAGGTGCGCGAAGACCTGATTCTCACCAGGCTAGACGCCCGACCCAAGAAAGTGCCGCCGCCGGTGGTCGCCGGTGGACCTGGTGGTCCTGCTGGTCCTGCTGCTGCGGCGCCCGCCCCCGCCATGGCCCGAAAGTAGCGGACCGGCTGGTGCTGGTCCTCGCATCCAATTCGCCGCGCCGCCGCGAGATCCTGACAGCGGCCGGCTTCGAATTTGTGGTGCGCGTACCCGACATCGTCGAAGAGCGCCGCCCCGCCGAGCCCCCCGTCGAATACGTGCGACGCTTGGCCGAACAAAAAGCCTTCGCGGTTTCCATGAATCCAGGCGAGATCATTCTGGCTGCCGACACGACGGTGGTGGTTGAAGACCAGCTACTCGAAAAGCCGCGCGACGCAGCGGATGCCGCCCGGATGCTAGCGCTGCTCTCCGGCCGCGAGCACGAGGTAATCACGGGAATCTGCCTGCGCACGGACCTGCGCACCACCGTCGACGCCGCCGTGACCCGTGTACGCTTCGCCGCGCTGACCCAACAGGAAATCGACACCTACCTGGCAAGCGGCGAGCCCATGGACAAAGCCGGCGCCTACGCGATCCAGGGCCTGGCCTCCAAATTCATCGAGCGCGTAGAAGGCTGCTATTTCAACGTGGTCGGCCTCCCGATTGCGCTAGTCTACCGGCATTTGAAGACCACACTGGGTAAGCCTCCAAGGTGAAGTGCAAAAACGCAAGCATCTGAGCTGGACGCAGTGCGCGAACGAACCCTTGCACACGAGAAATGGTCGAATGACTTCCGTGAACGCCTCAACGAGATCGGCGACAAGCTAGACGGCCTCATCGGCTATGTCGATCGTCTTCCGAAACAACCGTCACAATAGCGGCTTGGTTTGGCGGTTTGCGCGTTTTGCGTCCAAGTAGCTTCCGGGTGCGCCAGAATAATGGCATGTGGTTTATGAGTTGAGCGACGGCGGCCCGAGCGGGGCCTCGCTACCGCAGTGCACGCGTCACGGATCCGGAGAGACGCTTATAAGGATGGATCTTATGTATCGGTGGCTGGAACGGAGTAGATTGCGGCCGTACCTTTGGATCGCCTTTGCGTGTCTGACCAGCGTTTGTGTTCTCAGCATGTCGAAGAACCTGGCCACGTTGAATCAGAACGATTTTTTTGAGGCGTTTGATTCACTGCTCGGGAAGAAGCCGCTGGACGTCGCGCCCTATAACGGCTTTACCACAGCAGCTTTTGTGTGGGCCTACAGTAATTCAAACAGCAAGCCGTTGAATGAGCGCAATCTCAGCTGGATGTACCTTTGGGCGCATACGAGGTTGCAGCGTCTGTTCAGCACGCACTTTGATCTGTTCTTCATGGCATTGATTTCGAAGCTGATTGTGTTGGCATGTTGCTGCCGCCTCGCGACGATTTGCATGCGGCATGTTGCGATCTCCCCTGCTTTCCAAGTTCCTCTGTTTCTGCTCTTCGTTCTGGCCGTTTCCTTTGCACACAACATTGCGTTCTTTAATTCGTTTTACGGGGAGCATACATTTTTCGTCTTTCTGCCGGTGGCCCTTTTAGGACTGCTCGAACAGAAGCGCTGGGTTCGAGTGGTATTGGTTTCGGTGGGATTGCTCATGTGTAGCGGGGCCAAGCCGCAATATTTTTACTTGGCCGGGATGGCTGCGGGCGTCATGGCCCTGATGGCTCTTGTGGAACGGAGGAAAGTAGATCTCCCATTGATTGGATTGTTGCTGGTTGCGTTTGGCATTAGTTGGTTCTATGCGTTCAACGCTGACACGAAAGCAGTGAACTACTACAATTCGACTTACTTCGGATCTTATCTGCTGCTTCCCGATGAGCAATTGAAGCAACTCGGAGTGAAAGAGGCCGACTTGGAATGCGTTGGGGTTGATCCATGGGGAAATCGGATTGAGAGAAGGGACACGCTGAAGCTTAGCATGGGACCGATAGATTGCATGCAGCGAACTTCAATCAGCCTTAGGACTGTTCTGGCTCCGTATCTACGACATCCGGGCTTGCTGATAAATATGTGGAGGTGGGCCGCGCCGGTGCATTTCACGGTGATGTATTTCCATGTTGGTCCGGGACTGAAGTACGTGATTCCGTCGGATGGGGAAAGCTTTCATGCAGGCCGGGCACTTATGCTGGCCTCCCGGCTCCGAGAACGGTTCATTACTCCGCACTATCTGCCGATCATTATCGTTGGGCTTTTGCTTCCATTTGTCACTTATAAGTCGGCCGTAAGTGCCGAAATCAAGACCGCGACGCTCATGCTGGCGGTGTTCATCCCCTCTCAGTTTGCAGCTAGTGTGCTAGGAGAGGGCGTTCGAGATTTGAGCAAGCACTTGGCGGGAGCTCAATTCAGTTTGGATCTCTTGGGTGTGTTTCTAGTTTTGCAGTTGGCTGCGTACGCATATCAGGCGCCCAGGAGGAGCGCTCAGCGTTTAGTGCGGTCCGTGGATGTTGTGGCTACGTAATAGTTCTTCTATCTTCCTCAGCCACGCCAATCGGAGTCCCTGCGCTCTGAAATAGCTTTGCCGGAAGCGATCCGTCGAATCAAATTGCGGGCGGCCAGCCCACTGCTTCACTCAGGTGAGCGGTCGCCGTCTCGGACGCAACCGAAGCATGATCTTACTCAGCTTCAAAATGCGCGCGCGGCAACTCCGACTGTCTGATTATGCCTGATAATGTGCCGCCACTGCGGAAGCGCCGTGCTATTTCGGACGCGTCGGCGGTCTTAAAGAACAGAGAGAGTGCTTCCACCAAATTCGCTCTGGCCTCCTCGATCGAGGAGCCCTGGCTGGCGATGTCGAGTTCCGGGCAGAGAGACACATAACCCTCGTCTTCCCTGTAAGCCGAAGGGGTTGCGGCTTGATTCGAGCCTACAACAATGCACTTGGCCGTATAGTCGCTTCGGCCGTTCCCACTGCTTGCGCAAGTCTTGATCGTCCGCCGCCAACCACTTGCGCGCCCCGCTCTGCTCATTGTCACCTCGGCGGGTGCACGCTGGTCTTGATGAAAGCTCAAAGCCAAGCTCATCTCCAAGCACTTCCAAACGCGCGAAAAAAATCTGCACAAACGAACCCACCAGGCACCGCGCACCGCCACGTGCCACCGGATCAGAATCAATTGCGACCTCAAAATTTGCACAAACGAACCCACGCCTGCTTAGGATCGGCCTTCTATCAGACCTGTATGTCTATATACGACAACAACATAGGGTAGGCCGCCTACAATAGCGCCCGCCGCCACAATAGCGACTTGCTACACTCATAACATCTGAGGTTCATCCAGGCCTTGGCCCTGGCCGCAGCGTCCATCGCGGCCGGGCAGGTTGCCGGCGCGCAGACCATCTTCAATCCCGCCCCCTCCCGCATATTCGGCCAAGCCGTCTTGCAACAAACCGGATTGCTCACCGCCACCGCCGCGAATCTGGTCGAGGGCAGGGAATTCGACGCCCCGCAGGGTATCGCGATCGATGCCTCGTCCAACCCGCCCATCCTCTACGTGGTCGACACCGGCAACAACCGCGTGCTGGCCTGGAAGAACGCGTCCGGTTTCACCAAGGGCGGTCCGGCGGACCAAGTAATCGGCCAGCGCGACTTCTTGACCACCGCGCCGCAGGGCCCGGGCGCCGACCTGAGCACGGGGCTCTATCAGCCCATCGCCGCTGTCACCGACGCAAGCGGCAACCTCTATGTAGTCGACGCAGGCAACAACCGCATCCTGCGCTACCCGGCTCCGTTTTCGCAAACCGGCGCCTTGCTCACGGTGGACCTCATTCTGGGCCAGCCGGATCTCAAAAGCCGCGCCCCCAACACCGGCCAATCCACGCCAGCGCCCAACACGCTCGCGTTCGCAACCAGCGCCGGAATCTTTCGATCCGGCCTGGCGTTCGATTCCTCCGGCAACCTGTGGGTTTCCGATCCAGCCAATAATCGCGTACTCCGTTTCCCGTCCACCGTTCTTTCAAGCGGCGCGGCGAATCAACCTTCCGCCGACCTGGTTCTAGGCCAGCCCAATCTCGCATCCAACGCGGCTCCGCCCAATATCGATCGGACCCAGAAAAATTTCCTGCTCGCCCCGTCCGGCTTGGCATTCGATCCCAAAGGCCGCCTGTTCGTGGCCGACGATGCCAACCGCGTGGTGGTTTACACGCCACCGTTCGCGACAGCCCAGCTTGCCGCGCGCATCATGGGCGTCGTGGCTCCCGCCGCCGGCGCAGCCGCCCCGCTGATCAACGAGAGCACGCTGGGTTCTCAAAATGCCAACAACCAGGCCGCGCCGCCCGAAGGCGTTTTGTTCATCGGGGCTAATCCTTACGTGGCGGACACCGGCAACGCGCGCATTCTGGGTTACGATCCGTTTGATCAGTGGCCCGCCGAAGCCACGGCTTTCTCTCCGCCCGCTAAAGTCGTCATCGGCCAGCAGAGTTTTGCAGCGAACTTGTCGAACCAAGGCCTGCCTCAACCCAACGCTGCTACGCTCGCTGGGCCAGTTGCTGCCGCGTTCTCCGGGACCGACCTGTTCGTGGTCGACTCCGGCAACCATCGCGTGCTTGCGTTCCCGCAACAATCCAGCGGCGCGTTCAGCACCGCCACCCGCCTGCTCGGCCAACTCGATTTTCTCTACAACTCCCCCAACCTGATCGAAGGCCGCGAAGTGGGATTCGCACCCAACTCCAATTCTTGCGTAGTAAATGGCGCTCTTGCGTTTCCCTCCGGCGGCAGCGCCGTGATCGACTCCTCGTCCAATCCTCCGCACCTCTACGTGGCCGATCCGCTCAACAACCGCGTTCTCGCTTTCCTCGATTACCGCCAAGTGAACGCTGGCATAAAAGCCGACCTGGTGATCGGCCAGCCCGACCTGGTCACCGGAATCATCAACTACCCGACCAACGGCCAGACCACCGATCAAGGCCTGTGGTCGCCCGAGGGCCTGGCGGTCGATGCGAGCGGCAATCTCTACGTGGCCGACGCGTGCAACGCGCGCGTGCTCCGCTTTCCAACGCCGTTCAGCCAGCCCGCCGGCACCGCGCCGCACGCCAATTTGGTGCTGGGCCAGACCAGCTTCTTCGGCCAGCCCATCAAAGACCTCAGCCGCCAGACCATGAGCAGTTCTTACGGCGTCGCTCTCACGGCTGAAGGCGACTTAGTTGTGTCCGACCCGCTCGCCAATCGCGTGCTCTTCTTTCAAAAACCCTCCGGCGGCGATTTTCAATCCGGCCAGCCGGCTTCCAACGTCTTCGGCCAAGCCGATTTCGTTTCATCGGCCGCGGGCGTGTTCAGCAGTCCTCGCTTGATCGCGCTCGATCCCGACGACCAGTTATACGTGGCCGACGCCGGCAACAATCGCATAGCGGTCCTGCCCAACGTCCCTACAGCGGGCGACAATCCTCCCGTGCTCTTCGCCATCACGCAGCTGAGCAACCCGTCAGGCGTCGCGATCGATCCCGCGACTTATGAAATCTGGGTCGCGAACTCGGGCGCGAATCAACTGCTCCGCTTCCCTGGATACCAAACCTACCCGACCAATCCGCTCGCGACTGCCACGCTCCAAGTGTTCGGACCAGTTGCGGTGGGCCTCGATCCGTTCGGCAATCCAGTAGTCGCGGAAGCGCTGACCAACCGCGTTTCGTTTTATTTTCCCGCCATCGATTACACCACCTCGGCCGGAGGCGTCACCGGACGGCTCTCTGGAAACGCCGCGAACTTTTTCGGCCGCTTCGCTCCGGGAATGCTGGCCAGCATCTTCGCCTTTCCCACCTCGCAATTCGGCAATCAGACCGCCACCGCGAGCACTGTTCCTCTGCCCAGCACACTCGGCGACGTTCAGGTGTTCGTTGCCGGAGTAGCCGCGCCACTTCTCTACGCCTCGCCCAGCCAGATCAATTTTCAAATTCCCAGCGCAACTCCCGCCGGCGGATTGGAGCAATTTCAAGTGCTGCGCGCATCCACGGGTCAAGTGCTGGCCAGCTGGTTATTCCGCGTCGATGCGGCTTCGCCCGGCTTATTCACGTCGAACGGCACCGGCACCGGACAGCTCCTGGCGCTCAATCAAGACGGCACCGTCAACAGCGGATCGAATCCCGCCAAAGCCGGCTCCTACGTCTCGCTATTTGGAACGGGTGCGGGCGTGCTGGATGGCATGCCCCCCGACGGCGCACCGGCGCAAGGAACTATCGCGACGCCGCAGAACCCCCAGGTCTTCATCAATGCCGGTTTCGTCCCCGATGGCGACATTGAATTCTCGGGACTTGCGCCAGGCTTCATCGGACTCTGGCAGATCAACGTGAAAGTGCCCGCCGATGTGCCGCCCGGCGACGTGGTTGTCTACATCACCTACGACGGCATCAACAGCATTCTCGATCCGAACGGAATCCGCCGCACCACCACCATCCGCACCACGCCCTGACCCTGATATACTCGCCCCAGATTCTCGACGGAGGTGCAATTTGAATCGACGCGACTTTAACCGAACCTTATCGGGCTTGGCGGGATTTTCAATCGTCAGTGCATCCGCGGCGCGAGCCCAGGAAGCAGCACCCGTCGCTGAGACAGCCGCCGGCAAGATTCGCGGCGTAGTGCAAGAGGGCGTCAACGTTTTCAAGGGCGTCCCCTACGGCGCATCCACCACCGGAAAGAATCGCTTCATGCCGGCGCGCAAACCCGTTCCCTGGCCTGGCGTTCGCGACGCGCTGCACTACGGACCCAGCGCTCCTCAGGGCAACGGCAAGACTGTGGCGCGCGGCGTTGCACCCATCAGCGAAGATTGCCTGGTGCTCAACGTCTGGACGCGCGGCCTCAACGACGGCGTCAAGCGCCCTGTGATGGTGTGGATCCACGGCGGCGGCTTCGCCACTCTGTCTGGCTCCAGCCCAGCTTACGACGGAGTGAATCTGGCCAAGCGCGGTGACGTGGTGCTGATCACGCTCAATCATCGCCTGAACGTCTTCGGCTTCCTGGATCTCGCCGACCTGGCGGGCGACCAATACGCTCAGTCCGGAAACGTCGGCATGCTGGACCTGGTCCACGCACTCGACTGGGTTCGCGACAACATCACGAATTTCGGCGGCGACCCAAACAACGTGACCATTTTCGGCGAATCGGGCGGCGGCCGAAAAGTGTCCACGCTGCTCGCGATGCCGGCCGCGAAGGGCCTGTTTCATCGCGCGATTATCGAGAGCGGGCCGGGCGTACACATGCAGCCTCGAGATCTGGCAACCGAACTTGCGATCTCGGTGCTCAATGAGCTCGACCTACCCGTCAGCCAGATCGCGCGTCTTCAGGAACTCCCCATGGAGAAAATCCTGGCGGCCTATAGCATCGTCGAAGGCCGATTGGATGCGCAGAGCCGCGACAAAGGCGTGATCGAGCAACACGGGTTTGTTCCCACCACGGGCGTTGCGGACTTGCCGGAAAATCCATTCGATCCGGTGGCGCCGGAAATCTCCGCCAACATTCCGCTGCTCATCGGCACCAACAAACACGAGATGGCTCTATTCACGCGCGGCGATCCCAAGATTTACAACCGCACCCTGACCGAGGACGAATTGAAGGAACGCGAGCGCGAGCTCACCGGCCCGGCCGCCGATCACGTCCTGGATGTTTACAACCAGGCTTACCCCGGCTCTCACCCCGCGGTGCGCTACATCCTGATGGAGACGGATCGCATCTATCGTTTCAATTCCATCGTGATCGCCGAGCGCAAAACGGCTCAGCACAAAGCTCCGGTGTACACGTATCTGTTCGCGTGGGACACACCGCCCGATCCAAAGATGCTGGCGCACCACGCGCTCGAGATTACGTTCGCATTCGACAACACCAGCCGCGTGCCTGGTCCCTCGGGCGGCGGCGCGAAGCCGGCCACGCTGGCGGACAAGATGAGCGACGCTTGGATCGCGTTTGCGCGCACCGGCAACCCGAACACACCCAAGCTTCCGCAATGGGCGCCCTACAATGTCCAGACGCGTCCGACCATGGTATTCAACGACGAATGCCGCATGGTCAACGATCCCGGCGGCGCAGAGCGCCATCTCTGGGCCACCACGTAGGCGAGGGAATCTTTTCGGCCGCCTCCAGCGTCCTACTAGAAAGGAGGCGTCATGGCGAGAATTACGTCTGTCTTATGTTGCGGCGCGCTGCTGGCCTTTTCAGCTTGGGCACAACAGAGCACCGATGAAAACGCCCCGCACAAAGGTCCAGGCGCGACCAAGGACATTGCCGGCGGCGCGGGCGACGTCGGAAAGGGCGCGGCCAAAGGCGCTGGCGACGCGGCCAAAGGCGTGGGTAAAGGCGCGGCCAATCTTGTGACGCTGCATCCCATCAACGCCGCCGGCGCGGTCGGGAAGGGCGCGGCCAAGACCGGCAAAGATGTGGGCGTCGGCACTGCCAAAGGCACCGGCAAGGTCGTCCGCGGCGTCGGCAAAGTCTTCAAGAAGATCTTCTAGGATCCCTGCGGAGCTATTTCGTCGCGACTTCGCCGCTCTCGCGCGTTGCCACCGTCACGAACGTGCTGGTGCGGTTCAGGTGCATGTCGTAGGCCGCGATCTCGTACGTGTAGACTGCATCGGGCTGCACTTTTTGATCCACGTAAGTCGGATTGGCGCGAGAGACCTTCGCGATCTCCTGGCCATTGCGCGAAATGGTGTAGATTCCCATGCCGATGCCGTCGGGATCGTCGGTGATGCGCGGCCACGTCAGCTCGATGCTGTGTGCGGATGCTTTGACCTGAACATCGGCCGGCGAAAGCGGTCCCGGGGCGAGGCGGTCAAGCTGGCCGAGGTCAACGGCGGCCCACGAATTCCCGGCCGGGGCGCTCCGCACACCGACTCCCGGTTGGCCGGCGGCGACTTCCGCATCGTCAACCATGGTCAGGTTCCAATGATCCAGCCACACACCAATGTGTCCATCGGCGCCCGACACCGCGCGCAGCACCATCCCGTCGTGACAGGCAACGGTCTCGGAATGCAGACTGGTGACGCTCTCGCTCGAGCGCTTGGAAATCGCGAGCGTAGCCGTGCAGCCTTTATCGGTGAAGACCGGATTCTGAAGCTCGACCGCATAGAAGCTGCCGGCCGCCGCCGGGCCAGCCATGGCGTCCGGCGAGGCGTGTAAGTAGATGCTGTAGACTCCGCCGGATTCTTTGAGATTCAACGCCGCGCGCACCTCGTATTCGCTGCTGCCATCGGGAACGGCCAGGCGCGATATCAGCGTTGATCCGCTGGCCGAGGCCGCGTCGCCTTTGATGGCCCAATTATCGGTCGATATTGTGGAGAGCTTGTCCGAGAGATAGTAGCGATACCCAGTGGCATCGGCCGGACAGCTCAGCGTATTGACGCCGATCTGAATGGCTGTATCGGTTCCGGAAATTGCGGCGACGATGGCGTGCGTGCGCCCGTCCTTCAGACTTGCCGGCGTCGTCAAATAGAAACCGTACGCGCCATCGCCGATGCCGACTTGCTGCAGGTCGCGCCGATAGTTGGCCGCCGTCACGGTGGCGAAAGGCTGGCCATGGATGCTGCCATCGTAGAGATCGATTTGCAAACGCGAGGAGGTCTGCGTGGAGTCCCAGGCCCATCCGCTGATACCGGAGCAGTCGGCTACGTCCAGCCAGCCGGTTTGTTTGGGCGCAGCGGCTGATGCAGGATAGGCCGGCAACGTACTAAAGAGAAGCAAAAGTCCAACCACGTATTTCATTCGAGTCTCCTTCTGGTCTCAAAGTCCATTTGCCATTTTAGCCGATGAGGGCGTTCACAGTGCGGGGCGGGTCAAAAATTCAATGCACGGTTTTGTTTACAGGCGGAGCGCCGTTGTCACCTTTCATCACCTGTGTATTTTGCTAGTCATGTGCGAGTTCCGAGAAGGCCATCGTCTTGCAGCCGACGTCGCGATGGAGGTGAGCCTGATGAAAGCTGTATGTGTAACGTCCACTCTTGCGTGCTGGCTTGGCGGCGCCGTTTTTGCGCAAGCACCGGGTTCGCCGCGGGAGCACCCGCCCGATCCACAGCCTATCTATCGTGTGACGGTAGTGTCCCGAACACTGCAGGCGGTTAACTACGCGCATCGTAGCGGACCCACGCCCATCGACCTGAATGGCACAGTGCTGCTGCCACACGCGAAAGGTGTGGCGATCGTGGATAGCAAGAGCGGGAGAATCAGCATCGACGCCAAACTCGATCATCTCGAAGCGCCTACCAAGTTCGGTGCCGAGTATTTGACTTACGTCTTGTGGGCCATCACGCCGGAAGGCCGGCCGAAGAACCTGGGTGAGGTGCTGGTGGACGGGTCAAACAAAGCGCATATCAACGTGACCACGGAGCTGCAGGCGTTTGGATTGATCGTGACCGCGGAGCCATACTACGCGGTCACCGCGCCGAGTGACGTGGTGGTTCTGGAAAATGTCGTGCGGCCCGACACTATGGGGATGCGTGAGCTCGTCACGGCCCGGTACGACCTGATGCCGCGCGGCAGCTACGTTTTGAACGTACAGTCTGCCGCGCCGATGCTGCCGGAAGGCCGGAAGCTGTCGTACGACCAATACGAAGCGGTGCTGGAACTTTATCAAGCAGAAAACGCGGTGCAGATTGCGCGTTCAATAGGCGCCGACCGATTCGCTCCGGAGGCTTTCAATAAGGCCGTGGCGCTGCTCGATCAGGCGCGCCAAAGCAACAGAGGCACCGGTGACCCGCACATGGTGGTGTCGCTGGCGCGTGAGTCGGCGCAGACTGCGGAAGATGCCCGTGTAATTGCCGCCAAACACCGGGATGAAGAGCAGCAACGCGAAGCGCAACGGGCGCGGGACCAGGGTCGAATCCAAGTGGAACGAACGGCCCAACGCGCCGAGGTTGCGCAAGCTGCCGAGGTTGCACAAGCCGCCGAGGTTGCTCAAGCTGCCGAACGAGAAGCGGATGCGGATCGCGCGGCCGCTGGTGCGGAACGCGCCGCAGAGGATCGACGGCGTCAGGAAGCCGAAGAGTCTAAGAGGGAAGCGGAGCAGCTAGCACAGAACCCCTTGCCGCCTCCGCCAGTCACCGGCGAACCGATCGCTCGCGCCAAGTATGAGCTGAGCGGGGACCAGAGACGGAATCGAGCCGAGTTGCTGGCGCAATTGAACGCGATGCTCGTTACCCGGGACACTCCGCGCGGGCTGATAGTTACCGTGGGCGATCCGTTCTTTGAATCCGAATCAAGCGATGCATTGCGTCCGGCCGCGACGGAACGGCTGATGCGAATCGCGTCCATGTTGAAGGCGCATCCGGACCTGGCGGTTCGCGTGGAAGGTTTCACGGACGATCGCCAGCGTGGCGATATTTGCGAACGGCGAACCGACGCAGTGCGGGCGATGCTGGTGCGATATGGCGTGGCTTCAAATTCCATCCAGCTATTGAGCTACGGCAGTTCACGCCCGTTCCAGTCCAATGCGACTGCTTCGGGACGCGCACAAAATCGCCGGGTCGAAATCGTAATCGCCGGCCAAAGCATTGGCGATATGGCGCTGTGGGACCGGACCTATTCGCTGAAGCGCTAGCGGATCACGCGTCATTGCGGTTCCGCTACGTACACAGTTCCGAGGATTCGCAACGGTCCCGCGATGGCCGACCCGAATGGATTCACCAAGGAGTTGAAATCGTTAATTTCAAAGCCGGCCGTGCACGCCGTTGGGTTCGGCGTCGGGCACGAGAAATTGGCAGTCGTTGAAGGAACCCGAAGGTTTACGTCCAGAACGAACGGGCTTAATTCGCTGACGTTCGTGATCGACCATCCAGCGGTGCTGAAGAGTTGCGGCAAGCCAGCGCCGAGCCGCGGGTCCGGAGAGAGGCCGTTGACAAAAATTGAGATTACAGATCCAAGCTGCGCCGGGTTGTTGGCCGAATTCACTGACCCGTCTGCGTTGAGAACCACCGCTTCGAACTCCTGAAATTGCGAATTGAAGCTGCCCGGCACAACGAACAGGGTGGGATTTTCGAAGGTCACGGGGAACTGCAGCGGAGGTGACGATACACCGTTCACCGTGACTTGCATCACCGTGCCGGACGGACCTTCAGAGACCAGTGGAACGGCCAGGTTGATCTGATTCGGTGAAACGTATAGCAGCGGCGCCGGAAGAGAACCGAATGTGACGCTGATGCCGCCGAGCGAGGTGGTTGAATTGTCCGTTGCGACCACCGGTGTTGCCGGACCCAGTCCATTTCCGAATATGGTGAGGAGCTGATAGGGAACGATGGGACCAGCCGGCTCTAGATCGGCCGCGTCCACAATGCAGCCGATCTGCGGGGTTCCCGCGGGCGGTTGGGGCGCTGAGAAATTAACGGCGCCGAGATAGGCGCCCGGCAGGGGGAGCGGTATTGAGTTCGGACTCGCGAGCGCATTCGGGCTGAATGGAAAATTCGGCAAGCTGGTGGCGCCAGTCATCCACAACGTGCTGCCGGACAGCGCTACGCCAGAGAGCACCAGCGTGGAACCGCCAATGAATTGCGATCCCAAGAACGTTTCCTGGAGCTGTCCACTTGTGCGGCGTACGCGGACTTGCCGTTCGTGATCGCGGGCAGAAAACATCCGGAGGGAACCTGGGCGAGCGCCGGAAGTGAGGCCGCAACATCATAGTTGAAATACTGACCGAGTACACCGCCGACGTAAGCATTTCCATTGGAGTCCACTTGCACGCCCACGCCGCCGACCGGGACCGAGTACAGAAGCTTCTGTCCGTTCGGATCGAGCTTGGAGAGAAACGGCACCGCGGGTGTCGCAAGAAGGTCGAGCGCAGGACCCAACGGCGCCGTCGGAGCAGGCACAGTGTACGGATAGCCGGCGCCCGCTAAGCCGGTGAGATAGACATTTCCCGCGCCGTCCACAGCCAAGCCTTCGTTGATCGTGTTGCCTGTGCCGGAGACAGCAGTGGAGAAGATCATTTTTGTCCCGGTGGGATCGAGCTTGGTGACGTACTGGTTCGGTCCCTGAAAACTGCCCATGCAGGGCGCAAAGCAGGTTTGGAAGACCGGAAACGTGGGTTGATAGGCGCCAGGCGTGGTGGGATAAGTGAGAGAACTGGTGATTCCCGCCATGTAGATGTTTCCTGACGCGTCGAACGTAAGCGAGTTGCCGCCGATACCGGTTGCCGAGAAGATGATCTTGGAGCCGGTGGGGTCGAGCTCTAGCAAGTAAGGTTCGAAGGAAGTGTCGCCGACACTGTAAACTCCGGGCGTGGAGGGAAACCCGGTTGCGACGCTGATGCCGCTTACCAGAACTTGACCGGAGGCGTTTACCGCAACGGCCTGCGCAAAGCTGTTGGTCGATGCGCCCAGCAGAGTGGAGAATACCAGTTGGCCGTTCGGATCGAACTTAGCCACGAATGATCGCTCCGTTTCAAAGGAAGGGGGTGTGCCTAGATTGCTGGTGTTGGTGACGGGGAAGTCCGGGGATGTGGTAACGCCCGCAATGTAGGCGTTCCCGGTGCTGTCCACGACGATGGCGCTGACCGTCTCGTTGACTGATCCACCCAAGAACCGGGCGTAGAGATACGCGCTCGCTTGCGGGTTCAGTTTCAGCACCAGAACGGTCTGCTGTATACTGGCTGCGTCAACGGTGGCATTTCCGGCTAAGTAGATGTTGCCGGCGGGGTCCGTGGCGATGGCGGTGGGAGTGAAGCTATCGCGCAAGTAAGTGGAATATGTCAGTGCGGGAAAGGTCGGCGCCGTGGCAGCGAAAGCCACGCTGGAATAGGCGAGGATCGAGAGCAGACGCAAAAACATAGGGAGTCTCCAGCGGACGCGGACAACCAAAGAGTACCATTTTGTTTTTTGTTCCAGCTATAAAGGCTTTATCGCTTACATGTATTCGGGGACCTGGATGCCCAGGATTCCGAGGGTGCCCTCAAGCTGCGCGCGGACGTAGCCGGTGATCCAAAGCAGGAAGGTGCGTTTCTCGTGGTTTTCTTCGGTCAGGACGGGATAGGCGTGATAGAAATTGTTGAATGCCTGGGCTAACTGGAACGCGTATTTTGCGACGTGGGCGGGCTCGCCGGATGCGATGGCCCGCTCGACGGCTGAATCGGCTTTGGAGGCAATCAGGAGCAGTTGCCAGAAATCTTCGGCGGCGAGCTGGCGGGCGAATGCGGCGCGGTCGAGTTCGCTCGCGAAATCCGGGAGCGCTTCGCCGCGCTCTGCTAGTTTGCGAAGAATGTTGCGGGCCCGCACCGTGGTGTATTGCACATAAGGTCCGGTGTCGCCTTCGAAGCTCAGCGCTTCCTGCAGGTCGAAGGCGATCACGGAATTGCGCGTGTACTTGAGCATGAAATAGCGCAGCGCTCCGATGGCGATTTGTGTGGCGACGTCGCGGCGCTCGGCTTGAGGCGCCTCGGGGTGGCGAGAATCGACTTCCTCCAGCGCTTTTTCGATCAGTTTGTCGATCAGATCGTCGGCCTTCACGCCCAGGCCTTTTCGTCCGGACACTTCGACGTAGGGACGCTTCTTGTCTTCTTCCGGGATCTCGATGCCAAGCTCGACACAGGTTCGCGGGGAGAGCGCGACCATCTCGTAAGAGAAATGGATGGAGTGCTCCGCTTGCTCGTTGTAGCCGAGCGCGCGTAAACCGGCCACGACGACATCCTGCAGGTACGATTGACGCGAGTCGATGACGTTGAACACGGAACTAGCGTGGCCGAACTCATGCGCAGGCCGCGGCTGCGGCTCCGCGGTTGTGATGTATACGCCTTTGTCCGGCCACCGTAAGTAATAAAAGTCTTTGCCCGGAAGCAAACCGAACTTCCAGAGCTGATAGGCGATGTCTTTACCCACATAGGTCACGGTGTTGTTCGAGCGCACGATGACCTTGCTGTCCTCGGTGTCCTCCCCCGTCTGCTCCTTGAAGGCGCTGGCAGGCATAACCCAGCAGCCTTCATTCTTGCCCTCGGTCTCGAAATAAATCGCCTTGCGCTCTTTCAATTGTTCGAACGCGGTTTCCCAAAACTTGAGCCACACGACGTCGCTCTCGCGCGGGAGTAGGTCGTAAGTCACGCCGAGCCTCGCCATCGTATTCAGGTGGTAACCGACGATCGCTTCGCTGATCTTCGACGCCAAGTGCACAAGGTCGCCTTCGCGGTGCTCGATGGCGTGCAGCATGTGCTGGCGCCACTCCTTTAGTTCGGGATGAGAAGAGACTTCCGCATAGAGATCCCAGCAGTAGTAATCGAAGCGCTCGGTGCGCATAAGCTCGATCACATCGTCGTAGGACATCTTCCGAAGGTAGTGGAAGCCGGCTGCGACGTCGGCCACCTGTACGCCGGTGTTGTCGATGTAGTTCTGCACTTCGACGTTGTAACCCCTGGCGCGCAGCATGCGCACGAACGTGTCGCCCAGCACGGCGTTGCGCAGGTGGCCGATGTGCGCGGCCTTGTTGGGATTGATATTAGTGTGCTCGACGATGATCTTGCCGGGAATCGGCGTGGGCGGTTGACCGGAGTGCTCCAGCACGCCCAGGCCGTACGCAGCGCGATCCAAGCGGACGTTGATGTAGCCGTTGCCGGCCACTTCGAGCGCCGAGACGCCTTCGATCGAGCCGAGGTCAGCCACGATTTGTGAAGCGATGGCTTTGGGCGCCTGCTTGAGTTGCCGCGCCAGATGAAACGCCACTGGGATGGCCAGCTCGCCGAACGAAGCTTGCTTGGGTTGCTCGAGCGGCGCCACGGTTTCCGCGCCGTAACGAGATCGGACGTAGGCGGCGACACGCTCGGCAATCTGTTTTTCGATGGAATGAAACACTTCTTACCAGTATGCAGGAGACGTTCGCGATGCGCACGATATAATGGGGACTTGCCTAAGGTAACCATTGACGGAAAAACGGTGGAGTTCGAGTCCGGCCAGCTCCCTTATCATGAGCACGGGAAGCCGGAGTCGATCCTGGATATTTGCCTGAACAATGGCATCCATCTGGAGCATGCTTGCGGAGGCAACTGCGCCTGCACCACTTGCCATGTCATCGTGACCAAGGGCATGGAAAATTTGTCGGAGATGGACGACGATGAGGCGGACCGGCTGGACATGGCGGCTGGGTTGACGCTGCGCTCGCGGCTGGGCTGCCAATGCGTCGTTCAGGGCGATATAGAAGTGGAGATTCCGTCCTGGAATCGTAACTACGTGAGCGAGGGCGGCGGGTCCATGAATCTCGGCGACGCCATTCCCGTCGCGAAACGATAAAGCTTCACGAAAGGGCATCCTGATGGCTCAAACCTCCTCGTTTGAACCGTACGCGCTGTCGTTGTTGCGAATCGTGGTGGGCTTCACGTTCTCCTGCCACGGCTATCAGAAGCTGTTCGGTCTTTTTGGAGGCCTCGGCCATGGGGCGACCGCGCATCTGGCTTCGTTACTGGGTGTCGCGGGGATTCTCGAAACTATTGGCGGCGCGCTCATTTTTCTAGGTCTCTTTACGCGACCGGTGGCTTTCGTTTTGTGCGGTGAAATGGCGGTGGCGTATTTCCATCAGCACGCGCCGCGCGGATTGTGGCCGATTTCAAATGGCGGCGAGCTGGCGGTGCTGTACTGCTTTATCTTTCTTCTGCTGGTGAGCGCGGGGGCCGGGCCGTGGAGTTTGGATCGGGCGATTCGGAAGAAGTAGGCGCTAGCCGCGCAACAAGCGTACAGCGTCTGAGAGGACGTTGCCATTGGCGCCGGGCTGCGCGCCAGGACCGGCGGCTGCGGCTTCGGCCGCTTGTTCCTCGCCTTCGCCGGGGGCGAAAAACAGATTCGCTTCGATGCCGTGCTGCTTGGTGTAGAGGTCGTAGTAGCGGCCGCGGGCGGCGTAGAGTTCCTCGTGCGTGCCGCGCTCGATGATGCGGCCGATTTCCACTACCAGGATCTGATCGGCGCGGCGAATGGTCGAGAGCCGGTGCGCGATGACGAACGTGGTGCGGCCCTGCATCAGGTATCGGAGGCCTTCCTGAATCATGGCTTCGGATTCGGAGTCGAGACTGGAAGTGGCTTCGTCCAGGATGAGGATGCGCGGATCGGCCAGAATGGCGCGCGCGATGGAGACGCGCTGGCGCTGGCCGCCGGAAAGCTTCACGCCGCGCTCGCCCACGATGGTGTCGTATTTCTTTTCGAAGCCTTCGGCGAATTCGTCCACGCGCGCGATGCGGCAGGCGTGCATGATTTCTTCTTCGGTTGCACCGGGGCGGCCGAACGCGACGTTCTCGCGAATGGTCCCGTCGAACAGAAAGGTTTCCTGCAGCACGACGCCGAGCTGCGTGCGGAACGAGTCCAGCCGGACGGTGGAAAGGTCGACGCCGTCAACCGAAACCGTGCCGGCTTCGGGAACGTGGAAGGCAGTGATCAGCCCGATGATGGTGGACTTGCCGGAACCGGATGGACCAACCAGCGCGGTGACCGTGTCCGGCTTGGCTTGGAACGAGACGTCGTTGAGCACGGTTTTGCCGGCGTCGTAAGCGAAATTCACGTGATCGAAAACCACTTCACCGTTGATGGGAGGCAGTACAACAGTGCGGCGGGGATCTTGATCTTCTGGGCGTTCGCGCAGAACTTCGCGCGTGCGCTCCAGACCGGCCAGGGCTTCGGTGAGCTGCGTGCCGATGCCGACGATTTGGAACATGGGCGCGATCAGGAAAGCCAGCAGCGCGGTGAAGGTCATGAAGTCGCCCAGTGTCATGGAGCCGTTGGTGATCTGATGCGCTCCGACGTACATGATCATGGCGCCGACTATGCCCATCAGCACGGTAGCCGAAAGGCTCATGAAGGACGTCGCGGTGAGGCTCTTTAGAACGTTGTCGAGCAGGCGCTGCACGCCTTGTCCGAACACCGCTTCCTCGCGCGCTTCGGCGTGATAGCCTTTGACCACGCGCACGCCGCCGAGTGATTCCGTGAGGCGGCCGGTGACCTCAGCGTTGATCTTGGCGCGCTCGCGGAAAATGGGACGGATGGTAGTGAAGGCCCGTTGCAGTGCGCCCGCGAAAACCACGATGATGACGAGCGCGATGCTGGTGAGCAGCCAGCTAATTCGGATCAGGAAGCCAAGGACCAGGACGGCGGTCAGCAATCCGCCTAAAAATTCGATCAGCCCGGTGCCGAGCAGATTGCGGATGCCATCCACGTCGGTCATGATGCGCGCCACCAGCGTTCCGGACTTGTTGGAGTCGTAGTAAGAGACTGGGAGGTGTCCGATGTGAGCCTGGACCTTGCGGCGCATTTCCGCGATCAATCGCTGCGCGGCTTTGGAAACTAGCTGAGTGATGCTGAAGGACGTAATGCCCTGGATGAGAGTCGCGCCCAGGACTGCGAGCACTATTGGGAGCAGCAGCTGCATCTGCTTTTTCGCGATGACGTTATCGACCAGGAATTTGGTGGAAACAGGCAACACCAGGCCGCAGATGCGGCTGATGATCATCAGGCCGAAGCCGATGGCCAGGATGCGCCGCCGCGGGTGCATCATCTCGCGAATGTCGGGCCACATCTCGCGCAGGCGCTCGGAAGACCGTTTTTTTGGCTTTTGCGATGCGGGGACCACTTGAACTATTGTATGGGATGCAGCGTCCGAGCCGCCGGATGCGAGGAAACATGGCTCATCTTTACTCGGGAACATCGGGATTCGCGTATCCAAGTTGGAAGCCGGATTTTTATCCCGAGAAGCTGGCGTCCAAGAAATTCCTGTCTTATTACGCCGAACGTTTGAATGCAGTGGAGGTCAACTACACGTTCCGCAGGCTGCCGTCGGCCTCGACGCTCGAAAACTGGGTCGCGCAGACGCGGCCCGGCTTTGTGTTTCCGCTGAAGGCGCACATGCGCATCACGCATATCCAGCGGCTGAAGCCATCGGAGTTTACCGAGGTGTTCTTTCGCGCCATCGATCCGTTGCGGGCGGCGCGGCGGCTGGGGCCGGTGCTGTTCCAGCTTCCGCCGGCGCTGAAATGCGATGAAGCGCTTCTGGCCGATTTTCTCGCCACGCTGCCGCGCGACATTCGCTGCGCGTTCGAGTTCCGGCATGCGTCCTGGCTCCAGGAGGGCGTCTACCGGTTGCTCGAGAAGTATCGCATCGCGCTGTGTTTGGCGGAATCGGAGAAGCTGACGATTCCGGAGGTGGTAACGGCGGACTTTGTCTATTCGCGCTTGCGGATGCCGGAGTACTCAGTCGAAGATCGCCAGGAGATTGCCGGACGCGTGGAGCAATTGCTGGGGCGAGGGCACGACGTTTACGTGTTTTTCAAGCACGAGGAGACGCCGGCGGGGGCGCTCTACGCCGAGGAATTGCTGAAGAAATTTCCCGAACAGGCCCGGGCAGCGGTCTAGCCGCGAGCGGTTTTGGGTTTGCGCGCCGACTTTTGTTTGGGCGCTTCCGCTTCCAGCGCCACTTCGGACGCAGCCGGCTTTTTGGCGACGGCCAGGCTCTGCTTCAGCGCTTCCATGATGTCGATCACCTTGGCTGGTTCGGCGTGCGGAGGCGTGACGACTTCCTTACCCTGGATCTTAGAGTCGATCAATGACTGCAAGTTGTCGCGATAGGCGTCGTGGTATTTCTCGGGCTCGAAGGGCGCGGCGAGGGACTGCACCAGCATCTCGGCCAGCTTGGCTTCCTGTTCTTTGACCAGCGTGGTATCGGTGCGGAACTCTTCCACCTTACGAACCTCGTTGGTGTAATACATGGTGTGCATCATGAGGCCGAAATTACCGGGGCGGAAAATGACGATGTGCTCGCGATTGTGCATGGCGATCTTGGCGACACCGACGTAACCGGTGCGCTTGAGCGTGTTGTAGAGCAGCGCGTAGGGTTTCTCGCCCGCATCGTCGGGCGCCATGTAGAAGGAGCTTTCAAAGTAGACCGGATCGACCTCGTCGGTTTTGACGAATTCGAGGATCTCCATGACCTTGGCGGTCGAGGGCGCCATTTTCTTGATTTCTTCGTCCTCGATGACGACGTAGCGGTCCTTTTCGTACTCGTAGCCTTTGACAATCTCGCTGCGCGGGATGGGCTTATCCTCGGCCTGGCAGTAGATGACCTGCTTGATGCGCGAGTTATCGGTTTTATGGAGCTGGTTGAAGCTGATGCTCTCACTGCGGGCGGCGGTGAAGAGCTTAACGGGAAACGAAACGAGACCGAAGGTAAGATGCCCCTTCCAGACCGTGCTAGCCATGGCGACAACCTCCCAACTTAAATATTCATAGCATGATTGTCAAACATTTTCAATAGCGGACGTTTTGTTAATGAGGCTAGTACTCCGACGGTCTCGCGATGCTATCGATGACGATCATGTCGACCGGACCTCTTTCAGAATCGAGGCACAGGCCAACTTGCGATAATGGGAACCTATGTCAGCTACTCAAGTTGGACCATTGCCTAGCGTGAGCCGGCAGTTCAAGCTCGCGGCTGTTCCTGTCGGGTATCCCAAGGAATCGGATTTTTCGCTCGTCCAGTCGGCCATGCCTGCGCCGTCTGAAGGGCAAGTGCTGGTGAAGAGCGCGTACCTATCCGTCGATCCTTACATGCGCGGGCGCATTACAGGCGTTCGAACTTACGCCGATCCGGTGAATGTCGGCGACGTGATGCAGGGTGGGACAGTGGGCCAGGTGGTCGAGTCCAAAGCCGCCGGATTCGCGGCCGGCGATTACGTAACCGGTTTCTGGGGATGGCAGGACTTTGCGGCGGTGGATCCGAAGACGCTGACGAAGCTCGATCCCAAGCTCGCGCCGGTTTCTACCGCGCTGGGCGTGCTCGGCATGCCCGGTATGACGGCGTACTTTGGTTTCCTCGAAATTTGCCAGCCGAAGCCCGGCGAAACCGTGCTGGTTTCAGGCGCGGCCGGAGCGGTGGGATCGTTGGTGGGACAGATCGCGAAGATCAAAGGCTGCCGCGCGGTGGGGATCGCCGGAACCGACGACAAGGTGGCGTGGATGACCAAGGATCTCGGCTTCGACGCGGCGTTCAATTACAAGTCGACCTCGGATTATTCGGCCAAGCTCAAGGAACTTTGTCCGAACGGAATCGACTGCTACTTCGACAACGTGGGCGGCGCGATCACCGACGCGGTGTTTCCGCTGATGAATGTGTATGGCCGGATGTCGATCTGCGGGCAGATCTCGCAGTACAACCTGGAGAAACCGGAGCCCGGGCCGAGGATACTGGCTTATGTTTTAGTGAAGCAGCTCAAGGTGGAAGGCTTCATCGTTTTCCGCTGGCAGAATCGCTATCAGGAAGGCATCGTGCAAATGGCGAAGTGGCTGGGCGAGGGCAAGCTGAAGCATCGCGAGGAAATCGTCGATGGATTCGAGAACACGGTCAAGGCATTCATCGGAATGCTCAAGGGCGACAACACCGGCAAGATGCTGGTGAAGGTTCGCTAAGGCCGCTCGATCTGCGTCAGAAGATGCGCGGGCGGACGTAGGAACGTAATGGCAAGATTCGCCGCGAACAGTGTGACAGCCGCCAGTTCGATCACGGCGGAAACCGGCAGCACGGACCAGGCTTGCCGCAGATAGCCTTCGTAGGCCGGAACCTCCGATCCTACGCGCAGGGCGCAACCCAGATTGAGCAGCGCAAGCGAGGCGAACATCAGACGCTTGCTGAACAGAACGCGTCCGCCGCAGAACGCCGGCAGGATTTTTTGACCGATGGCGAAGACCATGGTCGCGAGAAAACCGACCGTGAGGGCGTGGCGAGAAGCGCCCCAGATACCGCCGGCTTGGTCGTACAGCGCCGCGGCGACCGACATTGTTGCGGCGACCATGAGCCAGAGGTAGGCGCCGCGCACGAATCCTGGAAAGCTCGCATGGACTCCGTTCAGCTTAGCGGGCTGGATGGAAGGCTCGAAGACGTGCAATGCCGCGATGGCCAGCAGTCCGGCCACTGGTAGCAGCGCGGTGGATAGCGTGACGAATCCGAAAGCCATCGCGATCGCGGCCAGCCAGGCGGTGAGCAATGCGGCATAAAGCGGGCGCGGGCTCGGCTGTTTCAAACCGAGGAACACCGGCAGCCAGCGCGCATTGAATCCCCACACCGCCGGAACCAGGAATGCCCAGGTGGGAAGCATCAACAGGTGTTGATCGAGCGCGTGCGGGAGGGCCGGTCCGGTGCCGAGCACGGCGACGTACACAGTCACGCCCAGGTTGACTACGAGCGTTGCGAGAAACCCGATGGTGGACCCGACTACGACCAACATCCAGGGCTGCCTGGCGCGCGGCGCGTCACTGGTTTGGACCGGACGATGGCCTGATACGGTTCGAAAGAAGATCAGGAATGCGCCCAGTTCAAACGCAGCGGACACTGGCAGAAGCACTCGCCAGTGCCATTCGCTGATGCTCACGCCCCAGCGCAGCGCCACGCCCGTGGTCCAAAGTGCGAAGCAAGTCCAGCCGCGCGAGACGGCGAACGACGGCAGATTTCCCATCTTCGAAAGCGAATAGAAACCGATGCCGAGCACGAACGTGCCCAGCCAGCCGAAAATCTGGGCGTGCCCGTGCGCCTGTATCCAAGCAGGCGAAAGGCTGGCGGCGGTGTGGGTGCTGCTGATCGAAAGAAGATTCCAGACGCCCAGGAAGGTTCCCGGAAGAAGCATGAAGAGCAGGCCGGCAGTGATGTAGGCGGCCGTGAGGCGCTGGAGGCTTCGCTCGTGGCTCACCATTCCGGCGGCGCTCGGGCTGGCGGTCGGCTTAGTCGCCGTCACGACCGGTTCTCCCGTAAACTGCGCTCCAAAACCGCTGCGCGCGGAAAGAGGATGTTGTTTTCCAGGTGAATATGGCGGTGCAAGTCTTGCTCGAATTCTTCCAGGCCCGTGTAGAGGCGGCGGTAGCTGGGGCAAGCGCTCTCCGGCGGGTGAAAGTCCGTGGCGAGCGAGCGGATTCGAGCTAGGAGGGTGCCGGCATCGTCGTGCTCCGCCAACATTCGCGCGATCGGCATCTCCACCGAGCCGAAGCAGGCAGTGGGCAGCGCGGCGTGTCCGAAGGAAGCAGCTTCTAATTTTTCGAGATACGGGAAAAGGATCTGCTCTTCTTTCATCAAGTGCGCGAACAGCTCTTGCGCGAGGGCGCTGAACAATTCCTGAATGTTGCGCAGTTCAGCATGGTCGTCGCCATGATGCTCGATCACCTTAACGAACAGCGCTTCCAGGCGCGGAACTTCTTTGCGGATGAAGCCGTGATGGCGTTCGACGATGTATTGGATCAGGTCGGCCGCGGCGGCCCGGCTCCATTTCTCTTTGTTTGCCGGCTCGCCTTCGGACTGAGCCTTGGCTATCAGTTCCAGAGCGCGGTCCACGGAAACGTTGGCGCGTTCGCAGGCCTCGCTCAAAGGGCGCTGGCCGCCGCAGCAGTAATCGATGCCGAGCGACTCGAAAACCGGAACCGTAGCGGGGTTCTCGATCGCGATCTCTCGAACCGTCTTCTCAGTAAGCGTCATTGTTTGCCTCTGAGTTCAGGTTACGGCCCGCGGCGATTTTGGGCAGTGACTTAAGTCACGCGGCTTCTAAATAACGGCGGCGAGATCGGCCTCTAAGCCTTCCGGATCGAGGATCACGACCTCGCGGCCGTTGATTTCGATGAAGCCCTGCGCTTGGAGACGGGCCATGTTGCGTGAGACCAGCTCGCGGACCGTTCCGATTTGCGCCGCCAGCTCCTGATGGCTGGCCCCGAGAGAAAAGGTGACGCCGCGCGGGGACTGGCGGCCTTCGTTCTTAGCCTGGCGCAGCAGCCATGAGATCAGCCGGTGACGGACGGTGGTGAACGACAGTTCTTCGATGATTCCAACCAGGCGGCGCAGGCGGGCACCGACGACTTGCAGGACCTTCAGCGCGACCTCGGGATGTTCCAGACAGATTGCTCGAAAATCCTTGCGTGAAACGAACACCAGTTCGGATGACTCCAGCGCGGCGGCCGAAGCTGGGTAGTTGCCACCATCGAAAACGGGCAGTTCAGCGATGGAGCTGCCTGGGCCTTCGATGGCTAGAACGTGCTCGCGACCGTTGGCAGAGGTCTTGAAGATTCGAACGCGGCCGGAGGCGACTACATAGAGGCCGGAGCAGGCGTCGCCTTCGGAAAAAAGCAGCTGGCCTGAAGCATACGATTTCAGGCTGGACCGCGCGGCCAGGAATTGAAGCTCGTCGTCAGTCAGGGGAGCGAAAAGAGCGACGGTTTTGAGAACCGAAGCGACGTTGGACCGCGGGTTCAACTCAATTCGCGCGCTCGAACAGGCCGGCCGCGCCTTGGCCGCCGCCGATGCACATGGTCACTACGCCCAGCTTGGCATTGCGGCGCGCCATTTCGTTGGCCATGGTTCCAACCATGCGAGAGCCGGTCATGCCGAAGGGATGGCCGATCGAAATGGAGCCGCCGTTGACGTTGAGCTTGTCCGGGTCGATTCCCAGCCGATCGCGGCAGTAGACAACCTGGACCGCGAAGGCTTCGTTGAGTTCCCAAAGATCGATGTCGTCGATCTTCAGTCCGTGCCGCTTCAGGAGCTTCGGGACCGCGAAAACAGGGCCGATGCCCATCTCATCCGGCTCGCATCCAGCCACGGCGAAGCCTCGGAAAATCAGTTTATAGGGGATGCCCAATTCGTCGGCGCGCTCGCGAGACATCAGCAGCGTGGCCGAGGCGCCATCGGAAAGCTGAGAGGTGTTTCCGGCCGTAACCGTGCCCTGGCCGCTCGTCTGATCGAAGTGCGGTTTCAATGCCAGCAGGCCTTCGAGCGTGGTGTCGGGCCGGTTGCACTCGTCTTTGTTCGCGCAGACTTCTTCGGTACCGGTGACTTGCCCGGTTTTCTTGTCGAGCAACGCGCGCGTGACTTTCATAGGTGCGATTTCGCCGTCGAAAAATCCTTCGGCCTGCCCGCGAGCGGTGCGCTGCTGGCTGAGCAGCGAATATTCGTCCTGCAACTGGCGGCTGATCTTGTAGCGCTTGGCGACCACTTCCGCGGTGTCACCCATGACCATATAAATGCCTGGATAATGCTGCTCGATCCAGGGATTCTTGTTGGTGCTGCGCTCGGTGAGCGAGATGCTTTCGGTGCCGCCTCCGATGGCCGCGTCGGCGCCCTCTTGAAGAATCTGGTGCGCCGCCATCGCGATGGCCTGTAGGCCGGACGAGCAGAATCGGTTCACCGTGGTGCCAGCCACCGTGACTGGAAGCCCGGCCAGCAGGGACGCGACGCGCGCGACGTTGCTACCTTGCGCGCCGTGCGGCTGCGCGCAGCCCAGAATCACGTCGCCAATTTCGGCTGGATCGAGCTGCGGCGTCTTGCGTAGAACGTCGCTGAATGCAATGCGCCGCGAAATCGTCCGGACGCGTCATGTTAAACGAGCCGCGATAAGACTTCGCGAGCGCAGTGCGTGAACTGGCGACAACCACTGCTTCTCTCATGAGTTAGCTCCTTGAGTCCGCCGCGCTGGCTGCGCTACCGACCTGCTTGTCGAAATCGGCGAAATTCTTGCCTTCCTCAGCTAGGCGCTTCAGTAATGGCGCGGGCGTCCACAGCGCGCCGTGTTGTTTTTCGAATTCGAGAATACGGTCGTAGACTTTTTTCAATCCCACCGTGTTGGCGTACCACATCGGGCCGCCGCGATAGGCTGGAAAGCCGTAGCCGTTGAGATAAATGATGTCGATATCGACGGCGCGCAGCGCGAAACCTTCTTCCAAAATGCGCGCGCCCTCGTTCACCAGTGCATAGATGATGCGCTCGACGATTTCGTCGCTGGAAATGGAACGCTGCGGGAAACCGGCGTCTTGGCGCGCTTGGGCGATGATCCTCGCCGCATCCTCGCTGCCGATTGGCTTGCGGTTCTCATCGTATTTGTACCAGCCGCTCTTGGTCTTTTGGCCGTAATGGCCCTCTTCGCACAGGCGGTCTTCGATCAATGGCTGGCGGACGCTGGTGTTGCGCGTGTCGCCGAATTCCTTGCGAATGCGCCAGCCCACGTCCAGGCCGGCCAAGTCGCCGGTGGCCAGCGGTCCCATGGCCATGCCGAAGTTGTAGAGCGCCGCGTCCACCGCCTCAGGGGTCGCGCCTTCTTCCACCAGGAATTGCGCCTCGCGACGGTAAGGATGGAACATTCGGTTGCCGACGAATCCGCGGCAGTTGCCAACCAGCACGCCGACTTTGCCCAGTTTTTTCGACAGCGCCATGCAGGTGGCGATCACTTCATTCGACGTCGCTTTGCCGCGTACCAGCTCGAGCAGGCGCATGACGTTAGCCGGGCTGAAGAAATGCGTTCCGATGACCATGTCGGGCCGGGAGGTGACGGAGGCGATCTCGTCGACGTTGAGCGTTGAAGTGTTGGAAGCCAGGATGGCGCCGGGTTTCATGACTTTGTCGAGCTCGCCAAAAATCTGCTTCTTGAGAGCCATGCCTTCGAACACGGCCTCCACCACCATGTCTCGCGCGCCGAATCCGTCGTAGCTGAGCGTGGGGGTGATGCGCGCCAGGCGCTCGTCCATTTGTAGTTGCGTGAAGCGGCCCTTGGCAACGGAATTGGCGTAATTCTTTTTGATGGTGGCGAGTCCGCGATCGAGCGCGGCCTGATCGGTTTCCTTCAGCAGCACCGGGATGCCGGCGTTGGCGAACACCATCGCGATGCCGCCGCCCATGGTTCCAGCGCCCACTATGGCGACGCTTTTCACCGGAATCTGCGGCGGTGTCTTTCGAGATGCCCGGAATCTTGGCCACCTCGCGCTCGCCGAAGAAGACATGGATGAGCGCCTTGGATTGATCGGAGAACAGGCACTGCTGGAACAGCTCGCGTTCGCGCTCCAGACCTTGGTCGAACGGGAGCTTGGTGGCGGCTTCCACCGCATCGATGGCGGCTAGCGGCGCGATCAAGTTGCGCTGGCGTTTGCGTGCGGCATCGCGCGCGGCGGCGAAGACGGGAGCATTGGTTTGCTCGTCGCCGAGTTTACCCGTGAGGTCGCGCGTGCGGCGGGGCGGGGAACCGGCCTTTTCGCGTGCAAAGGCCAGCGCGCCTTGTAGCAGATCGCCGTCCACGATCTTGTCGACGATGCCGTATTTCAGAGCTTCGGCGGCGTTGATGGGATCGCCCGCGGCGCACATCTCGACAGCTTTCGCGATTCCCGCCAAACGCGGCAGCCGCTGCGTCCCACCGGCACCGGGGATGATTCCCAGCTTCACCTCGGGCTGACCGACCTGCGCCGAGGGAACCGCGACGCGATAGTGGCAGGCCATGGCGGTTTCGAGGCCCCCGCCGAGTGCCGTGCCGTGAATCGCCGCGATCACCGGCTTGCTGGCGGTCTCAATGCGATTCAAGATGACGTTGAACCCTGGGCCGCGCTTCTGATCGCCTCCCGAGGTCAATTTTCCGAATTCGCGAATGTCGGCGCCGGCGATGAAAGTGCGGCCGCCGCCGATCAGCACCATCGCTTTCACCGTGTCGTCTTTTTCGAATTGCTCGATGCCGGCCAGGATTCCTTCCGGAACCCCTGGGCTCAGGGCATTCACGGGCGGATTATTCACCGTGAGAATGCCAATTTCTCCATCCTTGCTGGTTTGTACGAGTTCGTTCATCGGTTTGATTCTAGCGCATAGGGATGCGGCGAGATAGTCTGACGGCCGGGGTTTTTGGATGGGACTGGCTGGCTAATCGTAGTCGAAGGGCTTGCGGGGCGCGGGTGCGTCCGGATTCTCTTTAGCTTGCTTGAAAAGCTCGTCGAACTTGCGCTCTAACACCTTTTGGTGGCTCTTATGCTCTTCGAACGATTTGTCGAATGCCTCGGAGCGGCGCGCTTCCTCGCCCTTCAGCTTCTGGACCGCAGTCTCCATGTCTTCAATGGATCGCGGCTTGACGTGTTCCTGGTAACTGATGATGGACTTCAGTTCGGCGTCGATCTTCAAGGTCGCTTCGCAACACGGGCAGCGAACTTCAATCAGCTCCCGTTTGCCTTTGGCCATACCCGAATGTTAGCGCAAACGGCGTGGCGCGGGTAGGCGCGATTATTGGTTTTCCTGGTAGGGAATTTCGCGCGGACCGCCGTCCAGGCCTTCGATCCGGATGACTTTTTTCTCCGGCGGCGCGGGCGGAGGAGCGGGCCCTGCTTTCACCACCGGCCGGACTGGCGCGAGGCTCGCCGCGGGCTGCACAGGCGTCTTATGCGTAGCGGCGAAGAGCTGCGCGTTCTTTTCCAGTTCCTGTGAAGTGAGCCGCACGGTGACCTTGGCAAGCGACCCCTGGGCGGTAAACTTCATTTTCTTCTCGAGATCCATCAGCGCGGGTTCGCCTAGCTTGTCCTTAACGGCCAGCTTGACAATCCGCGAAAGCTCGGCAGCCATCTGTTTGGCCATCGCGTTGGAGCCGAGCAACATGGTGTAGTCGGCGGCGAGGCCGTCCCGCAACGAAAGGCCGAACTCCAACCCCTGCGCCCCGGTGTCCTGGTCCGATCCTCTCAACAAAGCCGTCAGCCGATCGGTGCCGAAAGCACCCGGTGTATTCACGATGGCCCAAACATCGTAAGTGGAATCCATGTCGGCCACGCGCGCGACCAGCGAACCAGCGGGCGGTTCGGCCGCGGGAAAAGCCGTCCGGTCCAGACACGCGAAGATGGATCGGGAGTCGCCCATCAGGATGGTGCGCGAATCGAATAGGACGAAGGCCCAATCTTTCGGGTCCTTGCCCTGCGGCCGGTAGACCTGGAACGAATTGTATTGCTGCGGCTTGACGCGGTACTGTGCCAGCGTCGTCCGCACCTTCGCCAGATCGAAATGTCCCGACACAACCACCAGCAGCCCCATTTCGGCATTCGGATCATCGCTGTTTTTACCGGGCGAGGAGATGATGAAGCGGTCGTCGACAGCATCCAGAAATTCGGTGCCGGGGACTCCAGCGCCGTCTATCCATTTTTCACGCAGCAGCTTGCCGATGTGCGACGTGCGAATCCGGCCCCAGTCGACGCTGAGCAGCGCGTTGGAGTCCGGTGCGATGAAACGCCAAGGGCTGGCCTCGGTCTGCCCGATGGCGAGCGCGGGAATCAAGCCCAGAGCCAAGAGCGCGAGCTTGGGAACCGACGCCATATCCTGATTATCTATCGGCGAAATCAGCCCATCGCTGCAGGCGTTCGCGCGTGGGAAGACCGGCGTGGAGATGTTAGATTGAAAAAGCTTCCCGCATCAACTCCTGGTTTACTCAGACTGTCTCGCGGCTGTCCCAAAAGCTGGTAATTACGGCGTTCCAGGTTATAGGCGGCTCGAAAGATCCAATGTTAAGACGTTCGAGAGTTGCTGAGATAGCGCTGCTCCTTGCTTCTTCTTCATCCACGGCGGTAACCTCGGCTTCGAGCGGGGTATCACCCCACACCTGAAGTCGCCATGTTGAGTCATGGAGGTGAGTCAGGACGAGCCAGTTGTCACCGATTCGCGTTGAAAACCTGCTCATGCAACGAGCCTCCTCTCGGCTACTGCTTCGCTAGGCTGGCTGAAGTGTCGAGGTCAGACCAAATTCACGTCTTCCGCTTGCAGGCCCTTTGGTCCACTTTTTACGACGAACGACACCCGCGCGCCCTCTTCGAGTGTGCGATAGCCGCCGGCTTGAATAGCGGAAAAGTGGACGAACACGTCTTCTCCGTTCTCGCGTTGTATAAAACCAAATCCTTTTGCCGCGTTAAACCACTTCACAGTACCGTTTTCTTTCACATTGCCTCGTTTCTAGTTTTTCAGGGCGAACATATCGCGTGTACAACAAAGACATGCGGACCTCTGAAGACTCTCTCAACTTTAGCACGCCTGCGGTAGCAACCCTAGCCGGTAGTGTCTGAAAAGTGCGTTGAACGGTTACTGCTCGCTTGAGTCGCCCGTCGTGATCGGCGGGACAACCCACTGGAATCCGTTGTATTGTGTTACGGTCGCAATGTGAACGTGGCCTCCGATTCCATCACAAACCTTAGGATCAACTTCTCGCGCCGCTTCGGAGCAACATGCATCAACGTACGCCCTTCCCCAACTGATTGCATCCTCAAGGGCACTCTCCAGCCGAAGTTGGGGCCGGTAGAATTCACTAAATCTGTCATCGCTGCGATTGTCGATCAGATCGAGAATCACAAGTGATCCCGCACGGAGGAGTCTAGCTGGAGGACTTTGTATTTCGATTTCAGGAACGGATAGCAATTGATTTCGGTGAGTAAGCCTGATCGTGACAAGTGAGGGTGGTTTTCCTTTCCTAAAGTAGCCCACAAGAAATACTGTTGCGATCACGCCAGGCGAGATGACATCCATGTCCGGGAACTCTTGAATTCGACCATCGGCGCGCGCTGCCATCAGCGCATTCTTGAGATGGTTCGCGATGCCTTCCATGCTTGCGCCTAAGTTAATAAATGGCTTGGCGCAATGAGCCCGTCCTGCGTCCTTCATCTCATCTATAAGGCTAAACGTCTTCGTCTTATCAAATACGGCCCCGGTCAGTGTGTAGGCGAATGGTTGCCCCTTATAGCTTCCAGCGAATATTTTCTGTTCGGCGTCGCTCTCGCCTTTTAGGATATCGTTATCGGTCTCGCCTTCTGAACTCCACCGACAACGCCCATCAGCAACAACTGCGAAGCCTGCCTTAACGTAAGCAACTGAGATCGCGGTCATATCAAGCTGGGCATCCTGAATGGGCGTTGAACATATGGAATGATGCTTCCATACCAACCTTGCATTGGGCACACCTCCATGCAATCATGGGATCGGAGCATCCAAGCGAGATCCGAAAACGGCTCGGCGGCAACCGGGCCATTTTCATTAGTTGTCAGACTTTATTTTACGCCAGCAGTTCCGGAAAGTGTGGTCCTAGGAAGGATACGCTAGTCAGATACCTTTAGCGGCACTGGTAGGCTCATATGCGATGTGTACTAACAGCGGCACATCGTTTGCGAGTGTAGCGAAGACATCAATTGACTGCCCTCCAGAACGAAATATGATGGTGTTATCCGTAACGCTTACAGGTGGACCATACTTCTTCACTAAATCGTTATGCAGACGCGAGAATGCATCTGTTTTGGCCTGATTACTTAGATCCTTTTGCGGCGTGAGCATCAACGTGACCATCGATAGCTTCTTGCTGCCTTTATCGAACAGCAAACTAGCTTCCCCATCAAATCCTTTAACGGATGTTTCTCGCACCACGCCCATAACAGCATTACCAGAAGATTGATCTACAGGCTGGTGTTCTGCACCCGGATCTGGCTTCAGCATCTTCGCTCCCAGAACCAAACGTGCCTGCGTTTCGGTCATTCCGAACTTGAGACCGCCCCACGTCAGCACGCCTTGTGCGTACAACGTGCCAATCGCGGCGAGGACGAGAGCCAGTCGCACTTCGCTACTCAATGTCCTCTCTCCGCACTGTCAGGAGTTGTCCACGATATTCAATCTGAAATTCATCTTCTGGGCGCTCGATGTAGTATGCGCGAAGGGGCTGCACCAACGTAGCGATTGAGCGTGATTTTGCTAGGCCGACATCTCTGAGCAGCGTCACTTTGGTTCCGGGCGGCGGATCGTCTTTCAGCATAGTTTGCTCCTGGCAAAGATTTTGTTAAGGTAATTTACATAATACGTCCATTGCACGTGCGAGGCACGAAGCAAGACCGCAATCGATATGGCCAGGATCACAGTTCCTAACGAAAAGCGGTTCGGACTGTAGATGAGATGGCTGACAAGCAACAGCGTGGTCGCCCATGCAAAATTCGCGTAGAACGTGACCCATTTGTAAGAGCTCTGCACGCCGCGCTCATACAGGTCGAGATTGTCCTTGTTCAGATTGGACAGGGCATCTGGCGACGGGCATCTCTTCGTCAGCCACCATTTTTCCCAAAAGATCCTTGTAATGGCCTCAAGTACTCCCCCAGCCAATGCTGCTGCTATGAGTAGCATCATGCCAACTACTAGACCGGCTTTATCGATTTTGTTGAACCAGTCGCTCAGAACTGGGAAGCAAGGCGCGACGGCGAACAGTGCAACCGCTCCCGGCAGGAGCGTAGAGAGAACATCGCCCCACTTCAACGGCACCATCGATACGTCCACCTTTGAACTTATGCTAACGTGCTCTATGATCGCCGTGTCCATTGCACTCGACTTTTGATAAACTAGGTCCGACAGAACGGATTCGGCAATCTCAAAATGCAAAAACACCCGACTGGTACTCGGGTGTTTTTATTTTATTCCTTCAATCGACATTACGCCAGCAGTTCTGCCAGCTCTCACGACAGGCGGCGGTGCGGTTCTGCGGGAGCGGCGGTGTGGTCTCCAAAATCAGGTCCGCTTCGAGAATCAGATTCCGCAGCGCTTCGAGTGAGCTTCGGTCGGTCGCCATGCTTCAATGGTGCGGCCTAATCGGATCGGAAAGCAATCGGCGTGGATTTTCAATCAACGCAGATTTCAGACACTACCCCCTAGCCGAGCCCGAGTGGGGCGACAATCGTAAAAGAGGTCGGCCGGCGACAGGCCGATCTTTTGCGGATGAAGGTGCTACGCTTAAGAGTCGAATCTGATTGGAAACCGAGGTGACTTCCCGTTGGCTGAAGTTCAAGTTCACGAAGGCGAGAGCCTGGAGAGCGCGCTCAAGCGTTTCAAGCGCAAGGTCCTCCAAGAGGACATCATTAAGGACATCAAGCGGCATTCATTCTATTTGAAGCCGGGACAGAAGAAGCGCGTCAAGGAAGCGCTGGCGCGAAAGCGTAACCGCAAGAAGCGAAGCCGGGAGTTTGAGCGGGGATCAGGCTCGACGAGTCCGCGCCAGGCGAGCGGCCCGGACTCCTAGCGCTGGCCCGTTAGCGAGCGTAGTTAGTGGCAAACAGCAGTGCGGCTCCCGTGGCGACCGCGATCCCGCCGTACATCGCCCGGCGGATCTGCCGGGTCATGAAGCGCGCCGGCGGCGCGTGGATGCCCTGTGCACTGGAATGTGCGCCAAACGGAACGCATGCTAAAATCGGCAGAGCCTAGTTGGTTGCTTCTGCTAAAGCGGGCCCGTAGCTCAGTTGGTTAGAGCGCTACCTTGACACGGTAGAGGTCAGAGATTCGAGTTCTCTCGGGCCCACCACCTTCTGAATCAGACGATCGGCAACAATCACCTCCAAAACTTCCCAAAAAAATGTCACCAAAGCGCACCAGGAACGTGCCAAGCACATTCCACGTGATGTTATCGCGAAGATCCTTCCGCTCAATGATCGGGTCGCAATTCCAATGTTATTCTCACCGCTCTTTCTTTGCTGGAAACAAATACTCTTCGCCGTGTTCGGAAAGTAAACTCCAGTCTTCGACTAGGTGCTCTTTGATCGATCCGAGGGTTGCCTGCGACCGAAACCAATTTCGATGTGCGAAGCTGGGGTCCTTTGAAGCCTCTTTGTAAGAAGCGATCAGAGCGCGGAAAGCGACTTTGCAATGTCGACCAAGTATCCGCATGACGGGCCCGTCCTCGCCTTCCTTTCACCAGGAGGGATTCGACAGAAACCGCAGCGCGGAGCTTGTATCAACTCCCTGCTCGGAGTGTGCCAGTCGGATGGATTCGCCGAGCGCGTAATAAAACATCCACCGTCGTTCAATTCCAGGCTCGTTACCGTCCCGACTCCTTGCTCGCCAGATCCGCTTAGCCTCGTCGCAGAGGAACCACACGCCGGCGTAGACGTGAAACTTCTCGGCCGGGATGGCTGGAAGAATCTCGCCGCCATCCCCAAAAAGTTTGGCATACCCACCTCCTTTCGTTGCGTCGAAAACGTGCCCGGTACCTCCAAAAACGTCGTCGGGCCCGTAGATGAAGGCGTAAAGGGTCTTGACGAACTCCTCCATTCCAATGGCGATCACGTCGCGCTCGCGTTCACCTGAGCGCTTGTTCTTGTACGAGAACTTCTTCCCGCCGAGGCTCGGGAGTTGCTCGAATTTCCTTCGCAGATCTAGCTGCACTCTGTCGTTGCTCCTGAAGTCGGAGAGCTTGATCGCGTTTTGGGTGTTGTTGTACTTAGTGACGTTATCGAGGAACTCTTGCTCGCGCTGGGTCTTCTTTGGCTCGAACTGCGTTATACGTAACAGGACGTGCACATCGCGCAGCGCGACTGGGTTTGCCAAATGAGCCTTGTGAAGCGACCGGATGGTCTGCGCGCCGTTGATTACCGAAAGGCGTTCGCAAATCAGGACCCTTGGATCATGCTCGTCGGGAGTTATCCGAGTGGCTAGCGCTGAAATACCATTGTTGAACGAAAAAAAATCGGTTGAGCTATTGATCGCTGTCGCGCGGATTGCTTTGTTGGTGCCGTTGTCCCCGATATAATTGCGGATGTTCAGCGTGAAGAGACTCGACTTGTGTTGCGTGAACAGGACGGCCAATTGTGCCCCACTGATCCGCCCTATATAACACGGCCGCGCGTTAGAATCGCCCAACTTCAGCCAAGCCGGGTTATCCTCATTTTGAGCGAACTGAAGGTGAAATGTCTTACCTTCCGCTTCATCAATGCTGAGTGTGTCGCGTAATTCGAGATTCAGGCGGTTTTCGTCGCAAAACGCCAGCTCGACGCGGTCCTGTAGGTCGGCCCGTGCGCCACCGCGTCGAGCGCTTCGTCCCGCGGATCAGCACCGTCGAGTGCTCCAGGTCGATGTCCTGGCGAAGCGCGCGCTCGGTCGCACCCCACTCCGCCGAGGTGGCGATGATGAACGCGACCCGGGCCGCCAATCAGTGGCGAGCTTGGCGAGCAGCGCCAACGCCTCCTCAGGGTTCGCGAGGAACCCGTGTCCGCGGCTTG
>CAVXJU010000014.1:0-18057 GCA_963761935.1 Terriglobia bacterium
CCGCATGGATTCATATTTTGTCTTCGAAGTCACGATGCCGTGAGCGTCTCCGCCTGTTGTGACCCGGAGGGCGGTCATCGCCTGTAACGGCTGAGGCACGCGCAACAATTTCAAGAAAATGCAACTTTTGTACTAGTACTACCAGACAAACTAGGCCCAAATACTGATTTCCACGCCTGTCTGATCGATGCTACAATCCTCAAGAGTACTTCCTCGAGTTGGGTGACTTTGCTCTTCATTGATCGCATGAATAGCGCGAACCTCCCGGAATCAAGGTGTATTTTCCTGGTTTCCGGTACTGCAAAAGGTAGCCACCTTGGCTTCCATTCATAGTACTGATGAGTTATTGAAACAGAGATAGTCGGACCAAGATAATGAGCTTATGTCCGTTTCAGTTAACCGGAACGCTATCGGCGGCGGGGAAGTTTTCATGCACAGGGATCTTCGGTTGGCTGGCGGAGTATGATCGCGCGTATGCTAGCGGGGTGAATGACAGACGTGGCGAAATCATTTTCGAAAGACAGCGCGCTTTGCGCTGATTCCGATACTCCGGCCTTCGGCCGCTTGGCGACTCAATCAGCTCGTCCGGCACGCTATCCGATTGCAGTCCGGGTGTGCCTGTCGAGATCGAAGACGCGGGTTGACGAATGACGAATAGCGCGACCGTTTCAGAAGCCCGGAGGCAACTGCTCGAAAAGCTGCGGCGTGGCGAAGTGCAGGTTTCAAACATCACGCCCGAACCTGCGATTCCGCGGTCGGCCGGCGGCCAAGGCGCCACTTTCGCCGGGCCAGGAGCAGGTCTGGTTCCACGCCCAATTAGCGGGCAGCGCTCCGGCCTATAACGAATCGGTGACTATTCATAAGCGGGGACCCTTGGACCTGGCGGTCCTGGAGCGCTGCTTCAACGAGATCGCGCGACGCCATGAGATCTGGCGATCGGCGTTTCCCACCGCCGACGGGAAGGCCGTCCAGCGAGTCGATTCCGGTGTCCGGGTGGATCTGCCTTTCACCGACCTCAGCCATCTTTCGATCGAGCAGCGCGAAATCGAATCGGTTCTCATCGCAACCGAGGATGTTCGCCGGTCCTTCGATCTGAACCTGGCGCCGCTCATTCGTTTGCATGTAGTGAAATGGGCCGAGGATTATCATCGGATTTATCTCACCTTGCACCATCTGGTCTTCGATGGCGTGTCCATCTATCGGGTGATGATTTCCGAGCTGGGCTCGCTGTATGCCGCCTATTCCAGCGGCCAGCCCTCGCCGCTGCCCGAACTAACCGTTCAGTACCGCGATTATGCCGCCTGGAAGCAGCAGCGTCTAGCTTCCGGCCTGCACAGCGCTCAAATGAGCTACTGGCGTGAGACCCTCGCGCCGGGCTTACCGTCGCTCGAGCTACCTACGGATCGCCAGCGCCCCCCTCAACCCACCTACCGGGGCGGCATGGAAACCTGCACCATCCCGGCGCCGCTGATCGCGGCAATCAGGGAATTGGCCCAGCGCGAAGGCGTTACGCCTTACATGATTCTTCTGGCCGTGTTTCAGGTTCTGCTTTATCGCTATTCGGGGCAAAATGAGATCGTCGTCGGCGGGGCGACCAATACCCGCTCCCGGCCTGAGTTGGAGCGGCTGATCGGATACTTTCTGAATGCGGTAGTTTTCCGGACCCAGTTGGAAGGCGATGTTTCTTTCCGCCAATTCCTCGCGGTCGTCAAAACCACCGTGCTAGGCGCCTTAACGCATAGCGAGATTCCCTTCGATGCCCTGGTACGGGAACTGGCGCCCAAGCGCGATCTGAGCCGTCATCCCCTGTTCCAAGTCCTGTTCTCCATGCGGCCGCCCTTCACCGATTTTCCGGAAGGCTGGGACGTCACCGACATGGAGGTCCACAGCGGCGCCACGGGTTTCGATCTCTTCGTCGAGTTTTCCGAGCACCCGGATGCTTTGGACGGGCGTTTCGTATACAGTACGGAACTTTTTGACCGCAGCACGATCCTTCGCCTGCAGGGACATTTTCAGGAGCTGCTGCGCCAATTTCTAGCCAATCCGGACCAAACCGTTTCTCAAGTTCCCTTGCTCACCGGCGAGGAGCGTCACACCCTGCTGGTGGACTGGAACAATACGGCCAAAAACTTCTCAAAACTCCTGATTCACGAGTTGTTCGAAGCCCAAGTGGAGGCGGATCCCGGCCGCTGCGCGCTGGTCTTCCGCGGCCGGCAGCTCACTTATGCCGAACTCAACGCCCGCGCGAACAAACTCGCCCACTTTATTCGTCTCAACGGAGCGGTGCAGGGATCTCTGGTCGGCGTTTACATGGAGCGCTCCATCGAAATGGTTATGACGCTTCTGGCCATCCTCAAGGCCGGCTGCGCTTACGTGCCGTTCGATCCGGAGCTTCCGGCCTCGCGCCTCAACATGATGCTCGACGATTCCCATCCGGCGTGCGTGATCACCCAGCCACAATTAAGCGGCGACTTAGCCGGCCACACCGGAACCATGCTGGTGCTCGATTCCGCCCATGCAGCTATCGACCAGCAGCCTGACTCGAATCCGCGCATTCCGCTGGAACCGGACGACGCCATCTACGCCATCTACACTTCCGGGTCAACCGGCGCTCCCAAGGCTGCCATAAACACGCATGCGGGCGTGGCGAATCGAATCCTGTGGATGCAGGATGAATACCGCCTGCGCCCCAGCGATCGCATTCTGCAGAAGACGCCGTACAGCTTCGACGTGTCGGTTTGGGAGTTCTTCTGGGCCATTACTTGCGGCGCTACGCTAGTCATCGCCGAGCCGGGCGGGCACCGGGATCCCGCTTACATCGCCGGCCTCATCGCCGAGGAAGGCATCACCACCATTCATTTCGTGCCGTCCATGCTGCGCGAGTTTCTGGAGGCCGGCAACCTGGATGATTGTGTCTCGCTGAAGCGCGTGTTCGCTAGTGGCGAAGCATTGCCTCCGGACCTGCGGCAAAAGTTCTATCAGCGTCTGGGCGCATTACAGATTCCCGTCGAGTTGCACAACTTGTACGGCCCCACCGAAGCGGCCGTGGATGTTACCTATTGGGACTGCGCGGCTCCAACGCCCGGCGCCAGTGTGCCGATTGGGCGGCCAATTGCCAATGTCAAAATGTATATCCTGGACGCGCGCCTGGAGCCCGTTCCCATCGGTGTCTCAGGCGAGCTGTACATCGGGGGAATTGCGGTAGCGCGCGGATACCTGAACCGCCCCGAACTCTCCGCCGAGCGCTTCATTCCGGATCCATTCGACAACCAGGCCGGGGCGCGCCTCTATAAAACTGGCGACCGGGCCCGCTTTCTGGCCGATGGCAATATCGAATATCTGGGCCGGAACGACAATCAGGTCAAGCTGCGCGGTTTCCGGATTGAGCTGGGTGAGATTGAAAGTACCATCCTGCTCCATGACCGGGTCCGCATGGCGGCAGTCGTATTGCGCTCCGATCACAACCGTGAAGGGCAGTTGATTGGATATGTCGTCCCGGCAGCGGCGTTGGAAGCGCAGGAGCTGAAGGCGTTCTTAAAGCAGCGCCTGCCGGAATATATGGTGCCGGCGCGCTTGGTCTTCCTGGAGTCCCTTCCGTTACTTACCAACGGCAAGCTGAACCGCGGCGCCCTGCCGGAGCTGGCCGAGGTGGAGAACCTCGAAACCCGCGAGTTCGCTGGCCCCCGCGACGCCGTCGAAAAGCAATTGGTCGCCATCTGGGAGAAACTTCTCAATCAGCGTCCGATCGGGATTCGCGATAACTTTTTTGACTTGGGCGGACACTCCCTGCTGCTCATGCGCATGATCGCGCAAATACAGAAGCAGTTCTCGCAGAAATTGCAACTCGCTACCGTGTTCAATGCACCAACGATTGAGGCTTTGGCGGCCGTCCTTTCCGCTCGCAAAACTGCGGCGGCGGTCTGCCGGGTCATTCCGATCAAACCAGAGGGAACGCGGCCGCCATTTATCTGCCTGGGAGCAGGCCCGCTGTTCTTGCCGCTAGCCCGGCTGCTAGGTCCTGAGCAACCTTTTTATGGCTTGGATCTCACCGCGCTGAACGAGATTATGCTGCCCAAGCCGTGCAGATTAGAGGACCTGGCTGTCTACGTGGTCGAGGCCATCCTCGAGTTCCAACCCCAGGGCCCCTATTACCTGGGCGGATGGTGTCTGTTTGGCCTGCTGGCGTATGAAGCCGCGCATCGGCTCACCGCTCTGGGACACGAAGTGCAGCTTCTCACTCTTTTCGATACCGCCAACACTGCCTATGCCAAAAGCCTGTCGCTGGGTGGGCGACTGGAAATGAAAGTGCAAAAATGGTGGTTTCACCTGCAGAACCTCGTTACGGCCAGCAACGCCGGGATGATTCGTTGGTCGAAAGAGCGTTTTAATATTTTGCAGGGCAAAATCCGATACCGCAAACAACGCCTAGCCTGGGAGCGCGGCCGGGAGGATTCCGATGCCGAGATGGTGGATATCGGCCCCATCGTTTTTCACGCTGCGAATGAGTACACCCCGCCGCCTTACTCTGGGCGCGTTGTGGTGGTGCAGGGAAATGAAACGCCATCCGCTAAGCATTGGCGAATGGACGTCCAATGGCGTGAATCCCTGCTGGGCGATTGCAACTTTTATCATGTCCAGGCTGGGCACGTAACTATGTTCAAGCCCCCCTATGTCGAGGCCTTGGCCAGCAGAGTGGGACCTGATTTCGAGCAAGCGAGCAAAGCCCCAAGCGACGGGTTCAACGGATTGGTCCTGGACAAGCCGGTCGAACTCTCATGCCCGCTCGATGCGTGATGGCCGGCGCGCCTTGTGCGCACCCGCTTCGTTGCGCTGTGTTTCGCCGGCCGATCAAAAACCGCACCTTACTCAACTTTGCGACGGGTTGAAAGGCGCAACCGCCTGGAGGCATTTACCCTGCAGCAGGAGCGAAACGAGGAGAAACGCGCATGAATCGAAAATTCAATCTTGCACTTGCGCTGGCCGCGGGACTATTGGGCGGCCTGCTCGCGCGCTACATCGCACCGTGGCCGGTTCTGGCTCAAGCGCAGCCGGTGAAAGAGCTCCGAGCCCAGAGCTTCGTTTTGGTGGACGGCAAGAACAAAGTGGTCGGCACCTTCGCGGACTCAGCCCCGTCGCCGAAGCCCGGCCAGAATCAGACGGTTGTTCTGCTGGACCGGAACGGCAAGGAAATCTGGCGGGCGGGCGTTTCAGTTAAAGTGCTGGCGCAGAGATAGGGCGCCTGGCGTTCAAGCGATGGCCGTGCCCACCTTGCCCGGAAAGGCCGGATCGCTTTTCACTTCTTCCATCTGCCCGGCGTGGCGCTCGCAATGCGCGGCCAGGAACAGCAGCCATTGGTACCAATCCAGCGGGCCGAGAAATGGATGCGGGAACGCATACGCGCGTAACTCGGCTCCGGTCTCGCGGCCAAAATCGATGGTGCGCTGGCGCGCCGCCTCGAACTGGCGCAGCAGGTCGTCGAAATCGGGCCAACGGCCGGCGGGCATCACCGCTTCCGGCCCTTTTACGCGCGTGCCACGCACTGGCACCTTACCCAGGATTAGTTCATCCTTGCCGTGTGTATCCGGTTTGCCGGCCGGCGGTTGCTCCAAAAGTTGCTGGATTCGCTGCAGGGTGAAAGTTTCAACAATGGTTAAATGCTCGATGCAATCGGCTATCGACCAGCGCTCCGCCGCGGGCCGAAACGAGCGCTGCTCGCCTGATAATCCATCCACCTTCTGGCGCAGCACTTCACGGCTATCGGACAGGCGCCGCAAGGCCTGATTCCGTTCCGGATTTTCCATCGTTCGCTCCTGGATTGAATTCACTGATGCGGACGCCGGCATTTCGATCCGAAGGATAGGCCAACACCAGCGTCCCGGCGCGATCGGTTTCGGCCTCGCGCAATTCCTCGTCGTCGGTTTCGATCAGATATTTGCGCTGCGGTTTCAAGCCTACCACCAGCATGGGCCCGCCTTCTATCGAAAACTTGAGCGGCGCGGCGCCCCACATCACGCTGGCATCGCCCACTTCGATTGGTTTAGGACTGGGCGCGCCCCGCGCCGGCGGACTGAGTACCGTGATCTTGCCGGCGCGAAACAATTGCGCTTCTCCTTGATAAAGTCCGAACCACACCGCGTCATCTTCCCAATTGGATCGCACGAACAACGCCCCCGAGCGCTGATCGTGATACAACACCGGGAGTTGAAAATAACTCAGGCCGGGCTGATAAGGGTTGGCCCACAGAAATTCGTAGGGAGCGCCGAAAGTGCCTTGCAGCATGAAGCGATCCTGAATCAGCCAGCCTTGCAAGAACTGGTTCTCGAGCGCGTTGTTGTCGTAGGCCACCATGCTGAGGCCGGCCACGCGCGACAACGCCGCCTGGTCGACATCCGGCTGGCCGGTGCCGCTGAACACCGGAATGCGATACTCATTTTCCGGCGCTTCGAGCGGCGCCGGGTAGTTGCCCAGAACCTGGTACTTGGGAAGCTCGCGGAAATATTCCGGGATGTCGTCTCGCAGCTCGATCTTCAAGTTGTCGCGAATCGCGTGCAGCAGCTCCGCCAGCGCGTAGAGCTCGTAGAGTGGTGGAACCGTACGTCCCTCGGCCAGCGCCGGGGCCATCTGTCCCCGCCACCATTTTTCGACCGTGTCGCGCAGGAACGGCTCCTCGCCATGCTGGTTTTCATCGGCGGTGGCGATCGCCGCCAGCACACGGTCGCGCCGCGCAGGGATTGAATCGAGCGGCCGCTGCTCGGCCAACTTTTCGATTTTCGCCGCCAGCGCTTTGGATTGTGCCGCGCTCAACACCGGCTGGCACCAGTCGTAAACCAGGGCCAACTGGCGCAGATCCCCTCCCGGTCCCAGCGCCCAATCCACGGCGCGCTTGCCGAAGGCGTCATCGCTGGTGGTCTGATAGTAGAGCGCCAGGGCGAATCCCGGCTCCCTCATCTCCTCCGCCGAGCGCACCAGCAGAGAAAACTGGTGCCAGCGCATCGAATCCCGGTCGCGTTCTCGCCGCAGCAGCCGCAACCGCTGGGCGGTCAGCAACAGCCGGGGATGAGGATTGTAGACGCGATATTCTTCCAGCGTGGTTTGGGCCGCCAGGCTGCCCGCCAGCAGCCAACAACAGGACAGGGTGGCTCGCAACGTCCGCAAAGAATCCATTGTGTCACATCGACACACCCGCGGCGGCGCGCGCCTCAGAAGTCGGGCCGATGTCCTCTGCAAGTCGTTCACCCCCTGGTAGAAATCGATGGACGACGGCGTGCAACAATGGGTCCGAATTGATGAAGTGACCTTTTTGAAACCTGCCCTCTGATTGCAACGGGCAGATAGGGGTCAGGAGCGGGCTGGTGAACGGAAGTGCTTGCGGGAACCGGCGACTTTTAGATTTGTGACCGCTCTTGCTCTCGTCGGCAAGTTGCAACAGAGGGGTTTTTTTTGGGTTGCTCGTCGATTCGGTCTCACATGAGAGTCTGATATCGGCTGCGATTGGTGTCTGGATGGGGAAAGAAGGACGCGGGCCCCGTCTGGAAACATGAAAGGCCAGCCGAGCCGACGCTAGATTCTCGGCCCTGATTGGGCGAACCGCACCGGAACCGGCGGCTTCGACAGTCCTCACCTTCCGGCACCCCGGTGCGGTTTTCTTAACCCATCCACTCTAATACAAGAAATCAATCAATTCAAGGTCTAATTGTAGGTAGTACTTGAACCTTAGAAGGCCGACTCAGTTACTATCTTAGACCGGTTGTGTCCCCACCTCCCCTTCGCCGACACTTGAAGAGTATGCAACCTAGAGAAGCAATCCACGTAGGGGACCTGTTTTCGATCCGGGGCAAGGTGGCGTTAGTAACCGGCGGGTCGCGCGGAATCGGGCTCATGATAGCGCGTGGTTTCTTGGAGGCGGGCGCCAAAGTTTATATCTCATCGCGCAAGAAGGAAGTTTGCGACGAGGTCGCGCGCGAGTTGAGCGAGGTGGGCGAGTGCATTTCGCTTCCGGCCGACGTTTCCACCGCCGCCGGCTGCGCCGCCCTCGCCAAGGAACTGGTGTCGCGCGAAGAACGGCTGCACATTCTGGTGAACAACGCGGGCGCGGCCTGGGGCGGGACGCTGGCCGACTATCCCGAGGCCGGCTTCGACAAAGTAATCGACACGAATCTCAAGTCCGTGTTTTTCCTGACGCGCGATCTTCTGCCGTTGCTCGATAAGGCCGCGACCGCGGCAGATCCGGCCCGGGTGATCAATGTCGGCTCAATCGATGGCATCAAAGTGGCGTTCACCGAAAATTTCGCCTACGGTCCAAGCAAGGCCGCGGTGCATCACATGACGCGCGACCTGGCGGTGAAATTGGCCGGCCGCAACATCACGGTGAACGCGATCGCGCCGGGACCGTTCGAGAGTCACATGACCAAGTGGATGCTGGAGAATTTCCAGGAATCGCTCGAGAAGCAATGCCCACTGCATCGCATCGGCTGCCCGGCCGACATGGCGGGTGTGGCGATCTATCTTTCCTCGCGTGCCGGGGCGTACGTGAACGGCGTCGTCATCCCGGTGGACGGCGGAATCTGCATCACGTAGTGCGCGGGCGTTGCGCTCATGAAGATAGCGGCAGGCAGAGATGCCTGCCCCACTGGCACTGTCCGGTCCTGAAACATGCCATCCCGGTAGTGGACATCGACCCGAGTCTATCAACAAACCTCGCTCCTCTAAATCAATCGATTAGCCGCAAGCCAAGAAGGAACCCAACTTGCCACCCACTGGATAGCCCTGGGAGGCCCCATGGATCTATGGCAAGACGTCCGTTTCGCGTTGAGAACCATGTGGAAGTCGCCGCGCATCACTGCGACCGTGCTGCTCACCTTGGCGCTCGGGCATCGGCGCCAATACCGCGATCTTCAGTGTCGTGAACGCGACCCTTTTCCGGCCGCTCCCGTTTCCTGATCCGGAGCAATTGGTCGTATTGCACGCCGATCTGCGGGGGCTGGGCGCACAGAGCGTCGGCTTTTCCGTTCCGGAGTTCGACGACCTGCGGGATCGCGCCGGCGTTTTCTCGGCGGTCTCGGTTGTATATCAAGGGCCGGGCAACGTGACCGGTGGTGAGCATCCCGAGCGACTGGAGAGTGGGGTGGTCAGTCCCAATTATTTCAGTATTCTCGGGGCGCGCCCGCAACTCGGCCGCCTGTTCGACCCCGGCGACACCGCGCCAGGATTCGCCGATGCCGTGGTGATCACCGATGGCCTGTGGCACCGCGAGTTCGGAGGAGAACGCTCCGTCCTCGGCCATCAAATGCGGATCGATACCGATCTGTACACCATCGTGGGCGTACTTCCGCCGGACTTTCGGAATCCCTCATCGGCTGGCGCTGGTCCGGTGGAAGTATACGTCACCGCGGGCTTTCGCGGCGATCCGTTTCCGCCGCCGCAGCGTAGCGCGCGACTGTTGCCGGGCATCATCGGCCGGTTGAAACCGGGGATGACGCTCGCCCAGGCCCAGGCCAAGCTGGCCACCTTCAGTGATTCGCTGCGCCGCGACTATGGCAGCGACTATCCGGCCGGCTCAGGCTGGACGCTGTCCGTGAGTCCGTTGAAGGAAGTCGTGGTCGGCAACACGCGGACGCTGCTGATTTCGCTCTTGCTGGCGGTGGCGTTCATTCTGTTGATCGCCTGCGTGAATGTAGCGAATCTTCTGTTAGCCAGCGCGTCCGCGCGGCAACGGGAGATCGCCGTGCGCCTGGCGTTGGGCGCGAGCCGCGCGAGAATTGTCCGGCAACTGCTCACCGAATCGGCAGTCCTGAGTCTCTTTTCGGCGGCGGCCGGCGTCGGCGTTGCGACGCTCGGTTTGCAGTCGCTGATCGCCATGTTGCCGTCGCAACTTCCGCGCCTCAACGACATTCATGTCGATGCGCGCGTGCTGGCGTTTTCTCTCACGCTCTCCTTGCTCACCACCGTGCTCTTCGGAATGGTGCTGGCGTTCCAAGCCGGAAAGGTGGAACCATCGCTTTCCGGATTGCGCGAGCGCGGCAGTTCCGGATCGCGGCACGACAGCAAAGTCCGCCAGGTGCTCATTGGCGCGGAAGTCGCGTTGTCGTTGATGCTTTTGGTCGGCGCGGGGGTGTTGCTGCGGACGTTCTGGAATCTTCTGCAAGTGAATCCGGGGTTCAACTCGCAGCATTTGGTCGCGGGAAGCGTTTCGTTGCCGGTGCCCAATGATCCCAAGGCCGACGTTTACGACAAGCTCGAAACGCGCACCGCACTCGTTCGTGAGACGGTGCGGCGACTTCGCGCCGTGCCGGGCGTGGAGAACGCGGCGTTGTCCAGCGTGGTTCCCCTGCAGGGCGCGCTCAAGCAAAACGGATACCGCGTGGAAGGCGCTCCCGAAAGCGGCGACGCTCCCACAGCGGTTCCCGTATCCGTGACGCCCGAATTCTTTCGGACCATCGGCGCGCCGCTGGTTCGGGGACGGGTGATTCAGGATACGGATGACACGCAATCACGCTTGGTCGTGCTGGTCGATGAGGCCGCGGCGCGCCATTTCTGGGGCGCGCAGGATCCCCTTGGAAAGCGGATTCGTTCCGTGAGCACCATCCGCAGGGGCATCGTGCAGCCGACGCCTTGGTTTACGGTGGTGGGCGTGGTTGGCAACGTGAAGTTGGCCAGCTTGGATGAAAAGGATGTTCCGCACGTTTACACCAGCTTGTACCAGACGCGTGGGTACCAGACGCCTGGAAGGCTGATGGGCGTGCTGGTTCGCGGCACGGGAGACCGCGCCCTGCTCAGCCGTGCCGTGCCGCGCGAAATTCAGTCGGTGGATCCCAACTTGCCGGTATCGCCGATCGTAGAAATGACCGAGCTGATGCGCGTCGGCGTCGGCGATCGCCGCTTCGCGGCGTCGTTGCTGGCGTGCTTCGCCGTGGTGGCGTTATTGCTGATGAGTATCGGAGTGTACGGCGTAGCGTCGTATGCGATTGTGCGCCGCGAAAAGGAAATCGGCATTCGCTCCGCGCTGGGAGCCACGCCCGGCCAATTGGTGCAAATGGTTTTGCGCGAGGGCATGGTTCCGATTCTGGCGGGGCTGGCGGTGGGAGCGGTCGGCGCGGCGCTTTCCGGCCATCTGCTGGCCGCGCTGCTGTTCGAAGTGCGCTCCACCGACGCCAGCGTCTTCGCGGCGGCGGGAGTCACGCTGGTGGCGATCGGCATTCTGGCCAACTACCTGCCGGCCCGTCGCGCGGGACGCGTGGACCCCATTACGGCCTTGCGAACCGAATAACGATGTGACACACCGGAAGTCCTGCCCAAGTACATCGATTCAGCGGACGTTGTCCATAGCGATCTCCTTTCAAACTTCGTACAAAGAGACGCAGCAGCCTCCAGGGGCCTGCTGATGCGCGTGCCCGGCGGAAAATACCCGGCGATGCGTCACACTGTCTCGGGCTGGCCGTTGAAGCGATAGCCGACCCAGGGCTCGGTGGTGATGTACTCGGGATGGTCCGGGTTGATCTCAACTTTTTTGCGCAAGTTGCGGATGAACACGCGCAGGTAGTCCACCTGATCGCCGTAGTCCGGCCCCCACACCGCTTGCAGCAACTCGCGGTGCCGCACGGCTTGATTAGCGTGTTGCGTGAGATAGCGAATGAGATCCAGCTCCTTGGGTGTCAGATGGCTGGTGCTGGACCCGTTGAAGACCGTGCGCGCGGCGAAGTCGATCACCAGCCGTCCCACCTGGAGCCGGACCTGCGAGGATTGCGGCGAAGCGGGAATACGCCGGAGCGCGGCGCGAATACGAGCCAGCAATTCGGGAGTGCTGAACGGCTTGGTAATGAAGTCGTCCGCGCCCGCGTCCAGGGCCTCGATCTTGTCCTCTTCGGAATTGCGGACGGTCAGCATGATGATGCCAACGCCCGAATCGGCGCGGATGGCGCGGCAAGAGGCCAGCCCGCCGAGACCCGGCATGTTGATATCGAGCAGGACCAAGTCCGGCCGGTATTCGCGCACTTTCTCCAGGGCTTGCTCGCCATTTCTTGCGTCGTCCACCTCATAGCCCGCCGCGGTCAAGGCAGTGCGAAGCGTCCGCCGGATTTGTGGTTCGTCGTCGACCACTAGGACTCGGCCCGCGCTCAATGGAGTGGATCCTCGCCTGCATTTTTGGTCGAAGCCACCTGCGCTCGCGCGGTTTTCACGATGTGCAAAAATCGGCGCGATAGTTCCTGAATCTGTTCTTGCTGTTTGTGCTGGAGAGCTTCCTGCGGGATCAGCTCGTTTCCGATGCCCAGCGCGCTGGCGCCCGCCAGAATGAAGTTCGCGGCGCTGTGTTGATTCACGCCGCCTGAGGCGATCAGCGGAATTTGAGGGAAGGGCACTTTCAAGGATCTTATGTAAGAGTGGCCTCCCACTGCGGCGCACGGGAACACTTTCACAAAGTCGGCGCCGGTCTTCCAGGCCGCGATCACTTCGCTGGCAGTCAGAGCTCCGGGAAAAACGACTACATCGTGCTCCAGGGCCGCCTCCACAACCTCCACTACCAGACCGGGGCTGGTAAGGAACTTCGCGCCGGCGTCCAGGCAGCGCAGCGCGGTCATTTTATCCAAGACCGTACCTGCGCCCACGATCATATGCGGAAAGGTCTTCACGACGTCGGCAATCACTTGCGTCGCATCGGGCACAGTCATAGTGATTTCGACGATGGGAATTCCAGCGTGGTGCAGTGTCTCGGCGGCGTAGCGGGCGGAGTCCGGATTGGAGACGCGCACCCCCGGAATAATGCCGACCTCTTCAAGATGGGAGCGAATGTGTTCTCTAGTCATAAAAATATATTCCGCCGGGGCGCGGTGTTGTGTTTATGGATGCCGATGCAGCACGTGGGTGGCGATGTCGGGCCAGAACTCGCGAAAGACACTGGTGAGGGCGTCGCGTCCGATGGCGTATCCGTATTTGATAGCCAGCGCGCCAAGCGTGCGGTCTTGGCTGGGATAATAAGACGCCGAAATGCCTTGAGCGATGCCGCGGCCTAAGATTTCAGAAGCGTTGATGGTGTTATGGCCGTGATAGTCCGGCGTGATCAGAACGCGAGATGCGGCATAAATGGCGCGCTTCAAAATTCTACCTTCGCCTTTGGTATAGTAGCGCTCGTCCTCATGAAAGATGGTCGGCAACGCAAAGATGACCAGGTAATTGCCGTCGGTCTTGTCGAGAAGGCCGCGCCAGTAGTATTGGCCATATCCGCTTATGCCGTGCCCTAGCTGAGTGTGTGCGCCCGTGCCCTCCGCCAGGAGTGAAGTGATGCCGACGAAGATAAAGGACGAGTAATCGAAGCTGTTCTGGGTGGCGATTTTGAACGCTTGCTTGGGTGTGGCGGGCGGTGGGATCGCTCCCGCGCTGACCGCCCGGTAGTTGGGCATCACGCCCAAAATTCGCTTGGGCTGTTGTTTGGAAGTCGGAACGGTGGATTGCGCCGGGGATTGGGCCTGCGGCGAAGTCGCAGCCGGGTTTTGCGGGTCGTCTGAAGATGCGGAATCGGCCGGTTCGGAAAGAGCTGGTGCGGTGGCGGAGGGAGCGTCCTGTCGCGGCAGTGCGTCACTGATCGACAAGATGAGTGTAATGATGGCAAAAAGATGCAAGATCCCTCCAAAGCGTCCTTCCCTCAGAATAGCAGCACGATTCTTAGTGGAACGCCAAACGAACCGCGGGCCCCGCTAGAATTCGAGCCGCGCCTGAAACGCGATCATGCGCGGTGAGCTGTCGCCGCCCAGCCCAACCCCGAGCAGGCCGGTCGGCGGCGAGGTGGTGTAGGTCAGAGCGCCAAAGCCGGTCTGGGTGGAAGGCTTGCCGGGAATTCCGGCGTAACCGAGCACGGGAAGACCGAAGTTCGGGTGATTGAACAGATTGAAGAACTGGCCGTCGATGCGCAACTTCAATCGCTCATGCAGCGTGAACCATTTCGTCAGATATAGATCGCTCCAGGTGAAATCGGGGCCGCGTAGCGCGTTGCGTCCCAGATTTCCAAACTGGCAGTTCGCGGCGGTGTCGCCGCCGACGCACGCGCCGGTGCTCGGATCGACGGTGGAAACGAATGCATCCGGGTTCAGCCACTGAATCGTTCCCGGCTGCGTGACGCCAGGAATCGGATTGTGCTCGTACAGCGGCACGCCGGGAACGACGCTGGCGAACTGCGGACCGCTGCCATTCACGATGCCGTTTCCATTCGCGGAATAGGGCGCGCTCAACACCGAGAACGGCAGGCCGCTGTGCCAGAATACCGACCCGGAAACCTGCCATCCATTCAGCGCCACGCCCAGCCGGCCGCGCAGCTTGATCGGCAGTTCATACACGTAGCTGGCGGTGAAGTTGTGCCGCACATCGTAATCGCAAGGGCCGCGGTCGCGCTGCGAGATCGCCCGGAATCGGCGACAGAATTCCGCCCGCGGAGAACGGCAGAAAACCGCCATTCGACACCGTGTCGATGCAGTGGCTCCAGGTGTAGTTCGCCTGGACTTGCAATCCGTGCGCCGAGCCGCTTCTCGGCGGTGGTTTGAAGTCCGTTGTAGTGGCTGTTCGCGCCGGTGCTGAGCTGCGTGACGGCTGCGAATCGCGGATCGGTCGGCGCGCCATAAGGGAAGGGCGCAAAGCAACCCTGGCAGACCGTCTGATAACCGTTCACCTGCGTGGTGTAGGGCTGGTTCACGGCGCGCGTGCCGACATACTGGGCGCGCAGATTGATGGTGTTGCCGATCTGATGTTCCAGCGCGAAGCTCCACTGCATGAAATAGGGCGCGTGCAGCTTTCCATCCGGCACGGCTGTGATGGCCACGGGCTGCAAGCACGTCTGGGGATTCGCGAGAGGCTGACGCGCAGGAGAGCTGGCCTTTGGCGAAGCCCGAGCTGAAGGTCTGATTCGCGGCGACGGTCGCGTCGATCGCGCTGCCCGGCACTCCGGGCGCGATCGCCGTTCCTCCCACGGTTCCCAGCAGGCCGCCCTGAAAGGTTTGGGAGTAAGGCGGATTGACGCCCACCAAATCGACAACGCTGCCGGGCAGCAGATCGCTGAACAGTCCGAAGCCGGTGCGCAGAACGGTTTTGGGCGCGATCTCCAAGGCAATCGCCGTTCGCGGCTGCAGAATGGCGAGCGGCGTCGCGTCGAAGATGTTTCCAAGTCCGGTCTGGATGGCTGCGCTCAGCGGCTGGTTGACGTCGTGCGGGATCGCGGCAAAGGAACCGGAAAGGCGCGCCACCGCGTCGTGCGGGTTCAATGGATTCGAATTGTCGGTGGCGCGGATTCCGAAGGTCCAGGTCAACTTGGACGTCACCTTCCAGGTGTCCTGCGCGTAAAGATCCAAGTTCAGAAAATTGTACGGCTCGCGAGTTCGCGAGCGGAAATGTCTTGGATGCCGTGGAAGCGACGCCGTAGATGAATTGCGGCAGAGTCGTGTAGGTGACCAGCGGAACGACGCCTTCGCCGAAGTCATAGTCGTTCAGCCGGAAGATTCGAGTGTTGGTTCCAAAGCGAAGCTCGTGCGCGCCGACGGTCCAGGCCAGGTTGTCGTTGATGAAGAAGCGCGTCGCGCGGCGTCCCTGCACCCAGGTGTTGTCCAGGCCGCCGAGGGTGGTGAAGGGCGCATTGGCGCCGCTGCCCTCCAGCACGATGGGGAACGCCGCCAGCGTCTTCTGCAAATCAGCCGGTCCGAAGAGGCTCTCGTACCAGGAGAACGCCGGATTGAAATAGTTCACCAGCTTCGAGGAAAAAATATGCGTGTAGCCGGCGGCGAACGAGTAGAGCGGTTGCGGCGAAACCGCATCGAACAACGGATTGATCGGGTCGGTGTAGGCGGCCTGTAAGCCGGTGTCGGCCTGAAAACGAAACCAGGTGGTGTTGTTTTCATCGATGTTGTAGTCGATGCGGGCGGTCTGCACTTGTTCGTGATCGTCGCTGGAATGCGAGACGCTTTGGCGATTGGCGCAGCCGTTCCCATTCGGGGGAAGGCCCAGAGCCGCGCTCCCGTCGCTGTTGAACGGGCAGCCCAGAACGGCCAGCGGCGTTCCGGCGGTGTTTCCATACAGGCTGAACATTTTCTGATAGAAGGGAACCAGTTGCGGCGCGGGCTCGTAGACGGAACCGGTGACGGCATCCGTGCCGCCCAGCGGCAGTTGCTGCAGGACGTAGTGCTGAAAGGCCGGCGTGGGAACCGTGGTGGCGGACACGATCGGCAAAGCGATCCGCACCCATTCGCTGTCGAAGAAGAAGAACAGCTTGTCGTGCAGGATCGGCCCTCCCAGGCTGCCGCCGAAATGGTTCACCGTGGAGCGCGGCTTGTGATTTCCCGGCGTGGCGTTGGTGAAGAAGTCGGCGGCATTGAATTTCGATCCGTTCCAGAGCTCGTACAGGTTTCCGTGAAACTGATTGGTGCCGGACTTGGTGACGTAGTTGATTTGCGAAGCGCCATAGCGGCCCTGATCCACGGTGTAGGAGAGCGTATTCACGGTGACTTCGGCGATGGAGTTGAGGCCCAGCACGAGATTCGTCGAGAGGCCGCTGTTGAGATTCGTGAGCGGATCGTTGCGTTTCCAGCCCGTCCACGATGTAGCCGTTCGAAAGCGCCGGCAGGCCGTTGAACTGGACGTTGCCGTAGCCGTTCGTGCCGCCGACGAAGTCGTTGCCGCTGCCGGCGGTATTCATCAGAGCGCCCGGCGCGAACTGCAACGGATAGGTCATGTCGCCGCCTGGGTTCGGAAGGTTTTCAAGCGCCGGCGCGTTCAGCGTGGTAGCGGTGTTCGGGTTCGTCGGATTCACCAGCGGGGCCTCGCCGGTGACCGTGACGAGCCCTCTGGTGGCGGCCAGTTTCAGGGTGAAGTTGACCGTCTGTCTTTGACCCAGGCCGGCGAGATGGCAGCGCTGGTCTGCGGATGCGAATCCATCCGCCTCGACGCTGACCGTGTAGAGTCCCGGCTTCAACTGCGGGAAATTGAAGCGGCCGGCGCCGTCTGTTTTGGCGCTGCGCTTCGATCCGGTCTCGCTCCCGGCGACGGTTACCGTTGCGCCCGGGATGGCGCCTCCGGACGGATCTGATCACCGTGCCCACAATGGCGCTGGTGGTTTCGCCCTGCGCCAGAAGACGCATGGGAACAGCAGATCGAAGCCAATGCGGCGACCAGGATGGCGACGAATTTAGGCACGCCTAATATTATAGATAACCTGGCCCACTCAGAATCAAGGCCGAGCGCTTGCGACCAGCCTGGATGCAGCTTTAAGATTAGTTAGTGGCTGCTAAACCATTGGCGATTCCCACGTCGGAATCCGTCGACGACTACCTTAAAGCCATCCTGGAGTTGGGCGGCGCCGAGGATTCGCGCGTAACCACCAACGCCCTGGCCTTGAGGCTTGGCAGTCCGCACGCCTTCCGTAACGGGCATGCTGCAGAAGCTGGCGTCGCAGCGTCCCGCTCTGGTTCTGTATGAAAAGCACCGTGGTGTCCGGCTGACCGCGGCCGGCAAACGTCGGGCGTGGGAGCTGGTGCGGCATCACCGTCTGCTGGAATTGTTCCTGCACGATGTCCTGAAGTACTCCTGGGACGAAGTGCATGAGGAAGCGGAACGCCTGGAACATTTCATCTCGGAACGTTTTGAAGATCGCGTGGCGGCGATTCTGGGCGATCCGGAGATCGATCCGCATGGCCACGTGATTCCTCAGAAATACCAGACTGGTTCGTATCGCAATGAAGCTCCGCTGGCGCAATGGCCGCTGGATGCGCCGGCGGTCATCAGCAGCGTTTCCGACCGCAGTTCTTCGGCGCTGCGCGAGCTGGAACGACTGGGATTGAGGCCCGGCATCGCGCTAACCGTCGCGTACAGGAACTCGGCCGGCTCGCTCACGGTTCAGTTGGCCGGGCGCCCGGATCCGATTCGTCTGAGTGCGGATTTGGCGAAATACATTCTGGTCGCCGTTCAGTCTGACGCCGAATAACAAGCGCGATGCTATACTCAGGAAAGCGGCGGTTCCCGCCGTATCCGCGGGGCGTGGCTCAGCCTGGCTAGAGCGCCTGGTTCGGGACCAGGAGGTCGGTGGTTCGA
>CAVXJU010000015.1:0-82589 GCA_963761935.1 Terriglobia bacterium
TTTTCGTTGGTAGCGGGCTAAGCGGGGGCGGGGCTTGATCCCTGGGCGGCTCCATCGGAACCGGTCGAGCCTCCCAGATCAGCTTGAAGTGCCCCTTGGGGAGGCTGACAAATACCGGATCGTTCTTTCCCTCGGTGCGATAGTAATCGGCCAGCTTCTGACGCAGCCGGGAAACATGCAGCCGAACCGTGGCATCCTTGCGAGGATCGTAATCGGCCGGCTTGTCGAACACATCCAAGCCAATGGTGTATTCCTTGAGCTGATCGGCCTCGCCAGCCAGGGCCTTGTCGGACAGAAATTTCAACAGATGCCTCAGAGCTTGCGAGGAATGCAGTGTTTCGCTCTGAAGAATGCGGTCGACTTGGACTGACTCGTCAGTTGCCAACATGGGCAGAAATCGATGTTAGCACACGCGAACGTCCACGGCGACCCGTTTCAAAATGCGGTAGCAAACAGGTTTGCAACCGGTATAACATCGGCGCTACATCGCTGAAAATAAGTAATTTACTGCGAATCAGACTCCGCCGGCGCGCCCTTGACAGGTATTACAAACCGCCCTACACTCACTAGAAACCGAAAGGGGTAAATCGTGAATTCTAAGCGAACAGGTGTACGGTCCGCGCTCTCTCAAAGTCTACTCTGCCTTTTGATCGCCTGCGGAGCCGCGTACGGTCAGTCGACGTTCGGCACGGTGCTTGGCACGGTCCGCGATCCTTCCGGAGGCGTAGTTCCCGGCGCGAAAGTGGACCTCCTCAATACCGGGACTAACGCCGTGCGTTCGGTACAGTCCGACGCGAATGGCGGCTACGAGTTTGTGAACGTCGATACCGGGATATACCAGATAAACGTGGATGCCGCGGGTTTCCAAAAGGCGACTGTCAATTCCTTCAACCTGGGCGCCCGGCAAACCCAACGCGTCGACATCACTGTGCAGGTCGCTACGCAGGCGACGGCAGTTACGGTTGAGGCGGCCGTTTCAGTGGTAACCACCGACGCCTCTAACGTGGCCGAAACGAAGGGCAGCCTGGAATTGAACGACCTTCCGGTAGCCATCGGCACGCGCGCCAGCGGATCCACCAGCGCCTTCTCCACCCTGACGGCGCAGCCTGGCGTGCAAACCGATAGCAATAACAATATCGCCGTTGCCGGATCTCTGCCGTCGATGACTACCATCTCCGTAGACGGTATCAGCACGGTCGATCTGGGAAATTGGGATGCTCTGGCCGAATTATTCCCCTCTTTCAATGCCATCGAAGAAATCAAGATCAGCGAGACCCTGAATCCGGCGGAATACGGCGGGGTCGCCGACGTAACCACGGTTTCCAAGTCGGGGACCAACACTTTCCACGGCGGCGCCTTTGAAAACTTCCAGAATACGGATTTGAATGCCAGCGACACATTCAGTCATGAGGTTACCCCGGTCAAGCTGAACGATTTCGGCGTGTTCGTGGGCGGTCCGATTGTGCGCAATAAGACCTTCTTCTTCGCCAGCGGCGAGGTCCTGCGATTGCCCAAGAATCTTACGAACATCCTCAGCGTTCCTACCGAGGCGATGCGGACCGGGGATCTTTCCGCTTATCTCAATCCGAGCCTGGGAGGGTCGGCTAAAAATCAGTTGACCGGATACCCCGGCGATATTATCCCTCAGGGCCAGATCAATCCCTATTCCACAAAGTTGTTGAATTTTCTTTATCCGTTGCCCAACTACGGAGTGCCGGGCGCGGTGGCAAATAACTATCTAGCAAGTTACAGCACTCCAATCAACAGCGCCCAAGGGGATCTTCGCCTCGATCAAACGCTCACTCCAAAGCAGCAAATCTACGCCCGGTACACATACAAGAATCGCCGTGTATTGCTGGCTCCCGGCAACGGTCTCAACCTACCCTCGCAGGGATCCACTTCGGAGCCTCAAATTTCCGAAGCGCTGGTGGTGGCACACAATTGGACCATCACTCCTTCGATAATCAATGAGGCGCGCGGGGGATTCACCAGGGTGCATACCGGCTACAGCACCGCCATCACTTCACAGGAGTCCGTGAACACGCTGGGACTCACCGCTCCTCCGCTGAAAGACATTCCGCCCGAATATGGCGTGCCGGTAGTGAGCATCACGGGATTCGCGGGGATCGCCGAGCCCGTTGTTTTTACTCGTCCGCATGAAGCTACTTATCAATTTCTCGATAACCTGACATGGATCAGGGGCAAGCACACGATGAAATTCGGCGTGGACTATCGCCATATGAATGTTTTTTTCGGCGATGGGTTTACCAGTTCCGAGCTGGGCCAATACAAGTTTAACGGCTCGGTGCTGAAAGGCCTGCTTGGCTCTAGCAGCGCCACGCCGTTCGCCAGTTTTCTGCTCGGCTATCCCGACCGCACGGCTATCTCCTCGGTGACAAATCCAAACACTGACGCTTACTCCCAGGCCTATGCTACCTTCGCTCAGGACGATTGGAAGGTTTCCAATAACCTCACGCTCAATTTTGGGCTGCGCTGGGAGTATCATCCCGCATTTCAAGATTCTCAATACAACATCGCCAACTTCGACCCGACTTACACCAGCACCGTGAATGGACAGACGGTTCATGGCGCGGTAGTCATCCCCGACCAGGGGACCAAAACATTGAATCCCGATTTTGTGGCTGCGATTGCCCCCACGCCTGTACTGCTGGCCAGTCAGCTGGGAGTTCCCCAAAGCCTCCAGTTTGTCTCTAAAACGGGCTTCGCGCCGCGCGTCGGTTTCGCATGGCGCGCTTTCGGCAACGACAAGACGGTGATACGAGGGGGATACGGAAGGTTCATCGAACCGCTGACCAGTGGTTCGGCCTACTTTGGATTCGCCGTGCCGGCAGTCGATGAGGGATTTTTCGCGAATTCGATCGTCAGCGGAAAACCTACATTTTCGATGCCCTACTCTTTCCCCTCCAACATCGCGCAGCCGGGTACGTACTTCTTTGACTTGGGCGCCGCACTTCACTTCAAGAACCCGATGGTGGAGGAGTGGAATCTGACCTTCGAGCAGGACCTCGGAAAAGGGATTGGATTCCGTGCTTCCTACACCGGAAACCATTCCTATAATCTGCCGACTTCGGCCAACATCGATCAGCCCACAGTGAATACGGCCGGTTTCAATTCGGCCCAGACCCAAGCCGCCATTCCTTTTCCGCTGCTGAGCGAGATCCAGGTCAATCAAAATAACGGTTTCGGAAACTATCAGGCCGGGACCGTAGACGTGCATGCGCGCAAGGGCGCCTATCAGTTTGAGGCGAGCTACACCTACACGCGAGATCTGTCGAATTTGAACGGCTGCTACACTGGCGGAACCGGGTCAAACTTCGCCACCGAATTCGGAAACCTGGTCTGCGATCCCTACAATCCGTCGCTCGACTACGGGAACACTCCCTTTGACCGGCGCAACCGGTTTTTGGCCACCTTCCTTTACAATCTGCCGTTCGGCAAGGGCAGGACATACTTGAACGGCGCTAACGGTGTGCTGGATAGAGTTGTCGGAGGCTGGGTGTTAAGCGGCGTTGTGCTGCTCCAAAGCGGGCCATTCCTCGACGTCAACACGCTGAACGATCCGTCCGGCACCGGGTACCTCGTTAACAACACCACCGGCGGGCGCGCCGACACCGTGCCGGGAGTCAATCCATACCAAGGCCAGTCGCTTTTCCAGTGGATCAATCCCAACGCTTTCGTCGATCCGCCCAACAACATCGGCCGGTTCGGCGATTCGCAGAGCGGCGCCGTTCAGGGGCCTGGGACGAAAGCCGTCTCCATGTCGCTGCTGAAGAACATTTCAATCACGGAACGTCTTCATATAGAGTTCGGAGCGCAGGTATCGAATTTGTTCAACCATCCCAACTACGCTCCTCCTGCGAACCTGACGCTAGGAGTTCCGGATTTTGGGCAGATTACGGCTATGCAAAGCGCGGAGGGCGCAGGACCACGGGCGATCCAACTCACTGGGCGAATCACTTTCTGAAAAAGATTTAGTCTCGACCGCCTTGCTGAAGTTTTGTGGATGTAGCTGCCGATGGTCTCGATTTCTAAACGAAAATTTGGAAGACGCTAAGGAGGTCGTGGCGTGAAACTTGGACGCATAGTGATGGTGGTTTTGGCGGTGTGCCTGGTGGCTGTGTTGCTGGGGCAGTCCCGTTCCAGCCAGTGGCATCCGAAAGATGGCGAGTGGGCCTGGTACACGGCCGACATGGCCGGCACCAAATACCGGCCGCTCGATCAGATCGACGCGTCCAACTTCAACAAGCTCGAACTCGCCTGGCGGTTTAAAACCGACAATCTCGGCTCGCGCCCGGAATACAAGCTGGAAGGCACGCCGCTGATGGTCAACGGATCTCTGTACACCACCGGCGGCACGCGGCGCTCGGTCATTTCGCTCGATGCCAAGACTGGCGAAGTCAACTGGGTATACAACCTGCACGAAGGCAATCGGGCGGTGGTGGCGGCGCGCCAGCTCTCTGGCCGCGGCGTGGCGTATTGGAGCGATGGCCGCGGCGACGATCGCGTGTTGTATGTCTCCACCGGTTATCGTCTCATCGCGCTCAATGCCAAGGACGGGCATCCGATTACGTCCTTTGGCGAGAACGGCATCGTGGACCTGAAAAAAGGCATGGTGACCGGAACCGGCCAGCAGATCGATCTCGAGACCGGTGAGGCGGGCCTGCATTCGACGCCCCTGATCGTGAACGACGTCGCCATCGTGGGATCGTCCTTCAAGGAAGGCATGACGGTCGCGACGCATAACAACACCAAGGGCCTGGTCCGCGCCTTTGATGTTCGAAGCGGAAAACTGTTGTGGACCTTCAATACCATTCCACGTCCCGGCGAATTCGGCAACGAAACCTGGGAAAACGGATCCTGGGCGCAGAACGGCAACACGGGAGTATGGACGCAGATGAGCGCCGACCCGGAACTCGGGTTGGTTTATTTGCCGGTAGAGGATCCAACCTCGGATTTCTACGGCGGCTCGCGGCCGGGAGACAACCTGTTCGGCGACAGTTTAGTCTGCGTGGATTTGAAGACCGGCAAGCGCAAATGGCATTACCAGTTCGTGCATCATCCCATTTGGGATTTTGATATTTCCTCCGCGCCGATCCTGCTCGACCTCAACGTGAACGGCAAAACGATCAAGGCCGTGACGGTGCCGACCAAACAGGTGTGGATGTATACATTCGACCGCGTTACCGGGCAGCCGGTTTGGCCCATCGAGGAGCGGCCCGTGCAGCAGAGCGATGTGCCGGGCGAAAAGAGCGCCAAGACGCAGCCGTTTCCCACCAAGCCGCCGGCCTATGCGCGGAATGAAATCAAGATCCCAGACGACCTGATCGATTTTACGCCCGAGATGCGGGCGCAAGCGAAAGACGTTGTGTCTCGGTATCGTGTCGCGGGGGTCTTCAATCCTCCGCTGGTAGGCGATTCCAAAGGATTGCTAGGCGCTCTGAATATCGGCCATTCCGGTGGTGGAACCAACTGGCCGGGCGGTGGCGCCGATCCGGAAACGCACATTGTATACGTGGAGGCGAACAATTCGCAGGTCCAGTCCATGACGCTGCGTACGCCTCCGCCCGGATTCTCGGACTTGCAGTTCGTTTCCGGCCGCAATGACCAGCCCTTCCGCATAGCGGAGGCAGCCGGTGCGGGAACCGCCTCGGATGCGCCGCAGAAAAAGATCGAGCCAGGAGCGCCCCCGGCCGCCGCGTTCGGAGGAAACTTCGGCCCCAATCCGCTTCAGGTTCAAGGCTTGCCTCTCATCAAGCCACCCTACGGCATCATCTCGGCCATCGATATGGATAAGGGCGAAATTCTATGGCAGGTGCCGTACGGCGAAACGCCGGACAATGTGCGGAATAATCCAGCGTTGAAGGGTTTGAAGATTGGCAACACCGGCCAGGGCGGCAGCGTGGGATTATTGGTCACCAAAACGCTGGTGGTGCTCGGCGATAGCCAGGTCACCAATCCGGGCACGCATCCGCGCGGCGCCATGCTGCGCGCCTACGACAAGAAGACCGGCAAGGAAGTTGGCGCGGTCTGGATGCCGGCGCCGCAAAGCGGTTCGCCCATGACTTATATGTGGCAGGGTAAGCAGTACATCGTGGTGGCGGTCAGCGGCGGAAATTACTCCGGCGAATACCTGGCCTTCGCGTTACCCGATAACGATTAAAAAACGACTCGCAACCTTGCGCGTTTATGCTATACTTTAGGACCTAACAGCGCAGGACAACCGCCCATGTAGGATTCGGCAACATGTTCCGCGTTCAGGAAACGAGCAGTTCCTACTGAGGCGTTCTATATTATTAAGGAGGGCGTGATGACCAAGGCGCTTTCGGCCGCCACAGCATTTCTGGTGGTTGCTATACCGGTGCTGGCGCAGAGGAACGGTAATGCGCCCGCGCAATCGCAGGAAGCCAAGGCCCCGCCCGAAGAAGGTATTCCCGTCGCCGACCAATTGGTCATTTCCAAGTGCGGCGGCTGCCACACGCGCGACGCCAAAGGAAACATGCTGCGCATCTCCTGGGAGCGCGCCACTCCCGAGGGTTGGGAAGAAGCCATCAAGCGCATGGTGCGCTTGAACGGCGTCTCGCTTTCGCCGGTCGAAGCGCGCGCCGTCGTCAAGTATCTCGCCACCTATCACGGACTGGCCCCTGAGGAAGCCAAGCCGATCATGTATTTCGCCGAGCATCGCATCCAGGATGAGACCAACATTCCTAACGATGCGGTACGCGGCGCTTGCGCGAATTGTCACGCCTTTGCACGGCCACTATCCTGGCGTCGCTCGCCCGACGATTGGAAGCTGCTCACAAATCTTCACGTTGCCTTTTACGCCACCGCCGAACAGGCCTTTCGCCGCGGCTTGGGCGCCGGAGGCGGTGGTAACGCTCCCATGGTCGCGGCCCGCGAGAGCGGAACGCCCAAGCTGCCGGTGGATGAAGCGCTTGCGTTTCTCGACAAGTCCGCTCCGCTGCATACTCCCGAGTGGGCCGCGTGGAGCGCGCGCATGCGTGCACCCAAGCTGGCGGGGCGCTGGCTGGTGTCCGCGCACATACCGGGCAAAGGCATGTACTTCGGCGAAATGACCATTGAGCCGGGCGCCGCCGCCGACGAATTCAAGACCAGCGTGAAGCTGAAGTCGGTGAAAGATGGATCCGCGCTGGTTCGCTCCGGACAAGCGTCGTGTATGCCGGATATTCCTGGCGCGGGCGATCCAAGGGAAGCGGAAACGCAAGCACCTGGACGATCTGAATAAGGAAGCGCGCGAAGTGATGTGGTTCTCCCCCGATGAATCGCAGGCCGAAGGACGCTGGTTCTGGGGACAGTATCAGGAATTCGGCTTCGACGTGAAGATGCGGCGGGCTTCCGCGGATCCGACGCTGATCGGCGTGGACCGACTGCACTCAAGACCGGCTCGCAAGGCAATCGCGTTCGTTTGATTGGCGAGAGTTTTCCGGCTCAGCTCGCGGCGTCCGATCTGGACTTCGGTTCCGGCGTCACAGTGCAGCGCATCGTTTCGCACACGCCCGCGGAAGTAGTAGTGGAAGTGGAGGTCGCTGCCGACGCAGTGTCTGGCAAGCGCGATATTGGCATGCGCCGCTCCGTGCTCCACAGCGCAATCGCGGTCTACGATCGCATCGACTATATTAAGGTAACGCCGGACACGGCTCTCGCCCATCTGGGCAGCGACGTGCATCCCAAGGGATACCAGCAGTTCGAGGCCATCGCCTATCAGCGCGGCGCCGACGGCAAGCCCCACACCGCCGACGATGTCGAGTTGGGGCCGATCGACGTGAACTGGTCGGTGGAGGAGTTTTACGCGGTCTACGGCGACGACGACAAGGAGTTCGTCGGCGCCTTGAGCAACGCGGGCTTGTTCACGCCCGCGCTCGACGGCCCGAATCCCCAGCGCAAATTCAGCCGCAACAACTACGGCGATGTATGGGTGGTGGCGACCGCCAAGAACGAAAAGGACAAGGACGGCAAGCCGCTGATCGGCAAATCGTACCTGGTGGTGACGGTTCCCACGTACATCAAGTGGGATCAGCCCGAGGTGGGACAATGACGCCGCCTGCACGGCTGTGGACGCCACCGCTCGCGCTTATCGTCTGGGCGAGTTTCACCGCTTCCAGGCTGCCGGGGCGCAGTTCCTGTATCTGGTGCCCGCCGGCGCGATCTTCGCGGTGGACCGGGAAGTCGGCGAAGCTGATCGACTGCCTGACGCTCGGCGCGCTGCCGCACGAACGGCTGATCGACGAACTGCAGACGCAGGGCGTGGAACGCCGATGCCGAAGAGTTGATCGCGGAGATGTATCACGCCAATGTGATTCTGGCGGATGATTCGGTGCCCGAAAAGCCGCAGGCCCTTCCTGAAGCATTTCCGCTGCAGACGCTGGTGATGAATCTCACCAACCAGTGCAATCTGTCCTGCCAATACTGCTACGAGTTCGGCGACGACAAAGTGGCGACGCCGGAGGGCAAGCCGAAGTTCATGGACCTGGAGACGGCCAAGGCGTCGGTGGATTTTCTGCTGGCGCAGTCCGGCGACCGGCGGTCGGTTCACATCACGTTCTTCGGCGGCGAGACGCTGATGAATTTCCCGCTGCTGAAACAAGTGGTCGGCTACGCGAGCCAACGGGCCGCGGAACAAGGTCGGAACGTCGATTTCAGCCTGACCACCAACGCCACGCTGCTGACGCCGGCCATCATCGAGTTTCTTTCGGAGAACCACATCGGCGTCACCGTGAGCATGGATGGGCCGAAGGAAATGCACGACAATCTGCGCGTTTTCGCGAACGGGCGCGGCAGCTACGACATCATCGAGCCCCGAGTGCGGGCGCTGATTCAGAATCACCGCACGCGTCCGATTACGGCGCGCGTCACGCTGACGGCGGGCGTGACCGACGTAATCAAGATTTTCCGGCATCTGAAGCAGGATCTCGGTTTTCACGAGGTGGGTTTCGCGCCGGTGACCACATCGCCCGACCAGCTCTACGCCATAGGCGCGAAGGGCATGGACGGCGTGCTGGAGCAGTTCCACGCGCTGGCCGACGAATATCTGGAATACGCGATGCGCGGCGAGATGCACGGTTTCTCGAACGTCAGCGACACGCTGGCCGAGCTGTGCCAGGGCGTCAACAAATCGCATCCCTGCGGCGCGGGCCTGGGGTTGCTGGGCGTAGGGCCTTCGGGCGACATTGCGCCTTGCCACCGTTTCGTGGATTCCGATGCCCACGCGCTGGGTCACATCATCACGGGCATCGATCGCGAGAAGCAAGCCGATTTTCTGCGCCGCGGCCACATCGATTCCAAATACGATTGCCACACCTGCTGGGCGCGGCCGTTGTGCGCGGGCGGCTGCCATCACGAAGCGTTCGTGCGTTACGGCGACACCGGGCATCCCAATCTGCACTATTGCGATTGGATTCGCGACTGGACCAACACTTGTCTTGAAATTTATGGCGCGATCGCCGCCAAGAATCCCGCATTTTTGCGACAATTTGCTGAAAGGAAGGCAGTGCATGAAACACATGCGACCGTTAAACCAGAAAGCCGCGCGCATCGACGGCTACGTCGAGTCCCGCACCGAGGACGTAGTGGCGTTGCAGAACCCCTCCAATCGCCCAACGCAGCAGCGCCCGCACGTTCCCATGGGATGCTCGCTGATGTTTTCGCCCGGCTGGGAAGTGGATTCGGCAGGCGGCACCGCCGGTCTGTGCCAGCCGGTCGAGCGCGACATCTACGATTGCTATGTCACTTGCTTCTGGCCGGCGCAGGTACCCGATCATCTGAATAATTCTCCGGATTGGACGAGCCAAATGCGCCAGCGCCACCAAGGACTGGCGAAATCTCGATCTGGTCTTCCCATAAATCAACATGAAACACCTCTTTGCGTTATTTCTGGCAAGCGCTCTTGCCTCGCGTGGCATGGGGCGGCACGCTCTTCCTGGGCGCCTATCCGGATTGGGTTCTGGTGTTCGACGAGAGCCAGGGGAAGGTGGTCGACAAGATCCATCTGGAGACCGGCCTGCCCACCAGCATGCGGCTGTCCGAGGACAAAAAGAAGATCTACGTCACCACCAACGATCACAGCGGCGTCGAGGTGATCGACGTGGCCACTCACAAAGTGCTCAATCACTTCGTGCTCAACACCCCAACTAAACGGTACCGCTTCAACGGCGGAACGCCCGACCCCGATGGCAAACTGTTCTACACGGTGAGTACCGAAATCGACAAGCGGCTCGAGCACTACGACATCGGTAAACCCAAATACACGGTTATCGACCTGGCGCAGCAGAAGATCGTCAAGACCGTGGACGTCGCGCCCGAGGATGAGAAAGAGGCCTCCGGTGGCTACGGCCGCGACACTTTCGAGATCTCGCCCGACGGCAAGCTGCTCTACCAGTTCCGCGACAAAGTGGTTATCTTGAACGCGGACGATTTCAAAGTGGTGGAACGCATCGATCTGGCCAAGCCCGATCTTCCAGGGATGGAGAACATCGGCTTCGGCGCGAATTTAGACTCAATCGGCGAGCCCGGCAAGCACGTTTCGGTCTTCACTTCCGACGATCCCATCGTGCACAACCGCGTGTTCGGCATCGCGCGCTTCGATCTGAATACCCGGCAGGAGAAGTTCGACCCGATCGGTCCGGTTCCCGCCGGAATGGCCGGCTTACAAGTGGCGCCGGATAAGAAAGACGCCTATACTATTGTCTCTACCGGGATGCACGGCAACAAGCGCTGCGAATTCTGGTCCTTCGATCTGAATTCGGATCGGATTACCAAGACCGCCGAGGTTCCCTGCCGCACGCGCTTCAGCATGGGCATGTCCTCCGACGGAAAGAAGCTGTACATCTTCGGCGCCGGCTTCGAGATCGAAGTTTACGATGCCGCCACGCTCAAGTACGAGCGCACCTGGGACTTGAAGAACGACGTTACCGGCGCGGGCATGGTAGTCCTGAACTAGCGCGCTGGCCGCTTAGCCGTTTCCATCTGTTGGTAGCATCGCAAGAAGAATCCATCGGTCATTCCCGCGATGTAATCGCACACCACGCGATGCGCCGGTGAGGCCGCCAGCGCTTCGGCGTAATACTCCGGCAGCTTTTCCGGATGCCGCTCGTAAAAATCGAACAGCTCGGCGATCTGCACGGCCGAGCGCCGCCGCTCTTCCGCCATGGGCTCTGAGAAATACACGGCGTGATGCAGAAACTGTTTGAGCTCGCGATTGGTGCCTTGCGAATCCGGGAGCAAGGCCGCCAGCCGCCCGGGATGCGAGCGGACATCGTTCCAATCGCCCACCGCCGCGCTTGCGGCCATTTCCACCGTGCCACGCGCCAGTCCGGTAACCAGCATGTCCACCAGCCCGCGCACCACTTCCTGAAAAAGCTCGCGGCAGGAAGCGGCGGGGAAATGTCCTTCGGCCTCCTCGTAGCGGCGATTGAACTCCGGCACCGCTTCGCGCACCTCGCCGGCCGCGAACAGCGCGGCCGAAAACGCGTCGTCCAAATCGGCCGTGTTGTAGGCAATTTCGTCCGCCAAGTCGATCAACTGCGCTTCCAGCGGCGGCCGCAGCCCAGGCAGATATTCATCCAGCGCGGGATTTTCGCCCGGCCCAAAATCGTGCGAATGTTTGGCGATGCCCTCCCGCACTTCGAACGTCAGGTTGAGCCCGCGAAACCGCGCGTAGCGATGCTCGAACGTCTCCACGATCCGCAGTGCATGCAGGTTATGATCGAAGCGCTCGCCGAAACGCCGCATCTGCCGATCCAGCTCCTCCTCGCCGGCGTGCGCGAAAGGTGGATGCCCGATGTCGTGCGCCAGCGCCAGCGCCTCCGTCAAATCTTCGTTCAGCTCCAGCGCCGCGGCCAGCGTGCGCGCGATTTGCGACACTTCGATGGTGTGGGTGAGCCGATTGCGAAAATGATCCGAAATCCCGGCCGGAAAAACTTGAGTCTTGTTCTCCAGCCGGCGAAAGGCCCGGGAGTGGATCACGCGATCGCGATCGCGTTGGAACTCGTTGCGATAAGGATGGGGAAGTTCAGGATAGCGCCGCCCCCGGCTCTCCGACACCGGGAACCGCAAGCGGCCTAAGCCGGTCACTTCTGCGGGAGTTCGCCGACGTCGGTAATGGCCGCTTGGCTAATCGCTCTGCGCGAACTGCTGCGCAAGGGCTCCAGCAGCTTGCGCGCCCGCTGTGGATCCGACGGCGCAATCAATTCCCCCAATGCCAGCGTCGCCTCGTCCTTGGAGACCAGCGTGGATGGATGGTCGATCACGGATTGGATCAGCTTCTCGCCGTCCGGCAGCTTTCCCTCCGAAGCATATACTTTCGCCAGCGCCAGCTTGGCCATCGAACTGAAATTCTGATCGCCGTAGTCCAGTACTTTTTGGAAGCGCTTCTGCGCTTCTGGAAAGTTCCCGCCGTCAGCCGCGTTCGTGCCCAGGAAATATTCGGCCAGCGTCCCTTCTTCCGTCCCCGCGTATTTGGTCGCGAGGTCGGTGAACGCCTGGACGGTTGCTTTCTCGCGGGCGGCTTCGGTTGGGAAGGTGATAATAAACTGGTTGCCGGTCTGTTGCCCGACGGTAGCGTTTTGAACCAGCATGGCATGCCGCAGGGCCTCTTGCCGCGCAGCGCGCTGGTGCGTGCGGTAGACGAAGAACACCACCACCAGGATCACCGCGGCCAAGCCGACGCCGCCCCAGCGGATGAGCTGCTGGCGATGTTGGCTGACGTATTCGACGCTGTGCTGAACTTCCAGCGCGAACTTGTCACTTTTCAATTCTTTACGACTAATCCTAGCCACAAGAACCTCGTTGTTGGGGAACTTTGATGATAACATGCGACCCAACCACTGCGCGCGCAGGGATTGGCCGCTTACTTCAATTCTGACACGAACGGCCCAGCGGAAAAAATGAGAGCTTTCGCCTCCGCTCTCCTCTAAATCAACGTGACCATTACGCTCGAACCTAATTGCCCGCGCTGCGGCTCGCGAAGCGTTCGCCCGTCCCGGCAGTCCAGCTTGCTGACCGTCGTTCTGCGCCAGGTTCTGCTGGACCCGTACCGCTGCCGTAGCTGCTTTCGGAGATTCTTCCGCCCTCGATCAGCCGCGGCCGCGCCCGGCCAAACGCTCGCTTCCCTGGCGGGCAAGAGCAGAGCCGCCGCGAATTAACCTGGCGCCCAGGCGTCAGGAAAAACTGCGAACCGCGGCAGCTTCGTCGTCGAATACCTCGAAGACCGTGTACAGTTTGGTAATCTGCAACAGGTCCTTCACGCGTTTGCTCAAGCTCAGCAGCTTGAGCTGGCCCCCGTGATTGGTCACCGTGGTAAACCCAGAAACCATTTCGCCGATGCCCGAGCTGTCGATATAAGACACATCCCCCAGGTTGACTAGCAGCTTCTTGTTCCCCTTCGTTGCCAGATCGCGGACCGTATCCCGAAAAGTACTCGCGCCCTCTCCCAGCGTGATTCGCCCGCTGGCATCGATCACAGTCACGTCGCCTACTTGGCGCGTCGTCAGTTTAACGCTCACAGATTGGACCCTCCTCGCATTCTTTTGACTAACATCGCGCACAACGCAGCGGGCCGCGATTAGTTACCTTCTCAAGCGAGCGCGCCCCGCGCTGTGCGCTCTTGGATCTTGTCAACTGGCTTTCGCCAGGTACTTCACCATTCGTACTTCGGTCCCGTTCGGTTCACCCCGCCGGACCTGAAACTCGTCCACGAAAGCCCGCATCAACAGCAGACCTCGCCCGGACTGCCGCAGCAGATTTTCATCCGCCAGCGGGTCCGGTATATTTGTCAAATCGAACCCATCCCCTTCGTCGGCGATGACGATGGTCAACCGGTCCGGCGCCTTCGCAATCGAGACATGCACTTTCTTGCGCGCGTTGTAGCGATTCCCGTGCACCACCGCGTTGACCATGCTTTCCCGCACCGCCATTCCGAGTTGATGCAGTTCGTCCTCTCCGAATCCAATATCCTCGGCCGCCTGCAAAACAGCCTTTTCCGCCACCTCCACGCTATCTAAAGTGGAATCGAGCAGCATGCGTCGTTCTGCCATAGGTTCGCAGGGCGTGTCCAAGTCGAATGTTTACAGTAGAATACTCCAGCCCGTTGTGTCAAGATCGCCTGTTCGGGGGTGACACCTTCAGCCAGACCGTCGGATGACACGAAGACCGGCGCGTCCGATCGATGTGATGGGGTAGCAGTCGGCCAGAACCTTCGAAGCGCTTGTCAGGTTCCAGATCGAGCGCAATCACGAATAGAGCCGTTTGTCAATGCTTGACAGGAACCACTCGATGCACTGGCCTAGATCGTCAGTCCAGCACTCGTCCGGAGCACTGGGTACTGGCTGGAAGATCTCGATCAATCCCGGATGCTTGGGACGGGGCAGGAGCCAACCGGCCACCGTATACAGGAATCGCTTCCAATCTCCGGTCGACGGATGCATGTTGACAGCCAGGATATCGAAATCTCCAAAGCGATACGGTCGCGTTTTCTCGCCTTTCTTTTCGCCGCCTCTAGTTTTCTGCACCTCGACTACGTACATGGTGCCCGGTGGACAGTTGAGTGCAGCACGGGCACGCTCCCCATATTGCTTAGGGACGCCGATTTCTTTGCGTTGTAGCTTGACTTGGATGCGCACGCGGGCCACCGATTTCGCTAGTAGAAAGTCATACGTCTGATCGCCCCCTATGGCGATCGCATTCCAGCCAGACGACTCCAGTTTCGGCAGGACGCTTTCTTCGAATATGGCCTCCGCGAGAATGCCGCGGACACCGCGCTGCGTTAGATCCGACGACCGAGCAATCGCCGTAAGTATCGACTCAGCCGTGGTACCCCACTGTTGTTCGAGCGGATGAAGAGTAACCTCTTTACGTAGATAGTCAAGAATCAACCGCCGGTCGTCCTGATTCGTTCTGTCAAGTAACCTGCATATCTCGTCAGTCAGTTCGCTCATTTAGGAGGCCTTCCGGGCGGCTCGGGTTTGAACTCCTCCACATCTTTGCGTAGAACGAGCAGGCGCCCTCCGATTTTCAGCACGGATAAACGCCGTTTCTTAACAAGAAGGGCGATTGCCTGTCGTGACACTCCCCGAAGCCTGGCGGCTTGGGCCTGCGAAATCCACTCATCCGCATCGCGTAAATGACTTGACATTGTCAACCGATTATGCTAGGTTGGAAATCATCGATAATTATATCGGCTGCACAGAATGGGGTGAAGTAAGTTCGTGTCCGGAAGCCGTTCACATAGTAACGTCCAGCCTGCTGGCGTGGAAACGATTCTCACTGCGGAGCCTCTTTACCGCACGCTGCATGGAGCAGCGTTTCTCGGCGATTCGCAGGGTCTGCTCGCCCGAATTCCGACAGGCAGTGTTAACCTTGTCTTCACTTCGCCACCCTACGCTCTGCACTTTAAGAAGGAATATGGGAACGCTGACAAGCGTGATTACGTGCGATGGTTTATGCCATTTGCAACCGAGATACTGCGCATCCTAAGGGACGACGGTAGTTTTGTACTGAACATCGGGGGGAGCTACAACGAGGGGAGGCCCACGCGTTCTCTTTACCACTTCCATCTTCTGATCGCACTGGTTGAAGAGATCGGGTTTCATTTGGCACAGGAGTGCTTTTGGTATAACCCGGCCAAGATGCCCATGCCAGCGGAATGGGTCACGGTTCGTAGGATCCGCGTCAAGGATTCCGTGGAATATGTCTGGTGGTTTTCTAAGACGCCCTGGCCCAAGGCAAGCAATGTCCGCGTTCTGAAGGAATACAGCCCCGACATGATCCGCCTTAGCCGTAGAGGTGTCCGTCCGACAGTGCGCCCCTCCGGCCATGTAATACGAGACTCATTCGATCGAATTGAAGCGGGTGGGGCGATTCCTTCCAATGTCGTTGAGCACGACTTGCACGAGATGTTGGACCTTCCCGTTGCTGAAGGGATGCTGAAGTTTGGCAACAATGCGGCAAATGACGAATACGCGAAGCGGAGCAAAGAGCTTGGTCTGAAAATGCACCCGGCGCGCTTCCCCGGCGCTTTGCCTGAGTTCTTTATCAAATTGCTCACCGATGAGGGCGATGTGGTCGTTGACCCTTTCGCCGGCTCGAATACAACTGGCGTCGTCGCGGAGGGACTACGGCGGCGGTGGATAGCTATGGAGCGTGTTCTTGAATATTTGGAGGCAAGTAAAGTCCGTTTCAATCGTCCGACTGGCTCGCGCAGCCCAACGGAAGGGCGGCAAGCCGAACTGTTTTGAGGGCCGCGGCCCCGCACGATCCCTAGAATTGCTTCGTAGGCCTTGACGAGCAATAGGTGCCAGGGCCTCACGTCCGCGGCGCGGCGGCTGTGCCCAAGCCTTTGAGCCAAGTCATAACCCTCCAGGTCGCTTCGAGATCCTCTCGGTTGTAGGCAAGGATCTCGTCGATGAGAGCAGTTCGCGTCGGTTCGTCATCTGTTTCGGTCGCCTCGATATACTTGGCCATGGCCCAGTCCCCTCCGTACTCGTGAAGCTGTCGTTCAAACCCGACATATTGTTCTACGATCTTGAGGCTATAGCTAGGCAGAGGTAGGGCAACCGACTCCTGCGCTATTGGCAGGAGATCAACCAGATTCCTCAGCACTCTTGAGGCAACTCCGTTGTTGTCCCCAAACCGGGAAATGTACATGGACACGTGAGTCTTTTCATAGTGGTGCCAGTGGACAAACGGAATGTCACCATACTCTGCAAATATCGACTCTGCGTCATTTAGGAAATGCTGCCAACCAGTCTGGTCGCCTTCGCGACCAGACTGGGCAATGGCCCCAAGATAACCGCTAGGCCTTTCGCCAAATACCTGGATCCCCCAGAGATAGATTTTCTCCAGTTCATCAAGTTGCGGCGGGAGCCCCTCAAGATCGAACATCACGTAGTTGGCCGCATCTGGGACATCTGGACGGCTGATCAAAAGCAGTTCACCGGAAGCCATAACACGCGCCATTCGCAAAATCTTTGTGGCACTGCTCCCTACTCGCTGCACACGCGAGCCATATGGCCGCCTCAATTGGGAGAGCCTTTCCTCATCGAAAGCTTTCAGTAGCTCGTCGATGGTGTCGACGCCCTGATTATGGAGTTCGAGCGCCAAGCCCTGGTCAACACCGAGCACCAAAGCGACGCTGTGCTTCGCCTCGGCAACTGGCCAGCAGCGCCCGTTGAAGGTACAATGGCCGCATTTCGTCCAGCCAATGGCTGAAAACGGTTCAGGGCCTTGTTTTATGGTGAGGACGCCAGTTAGTTGGCGTATTACGTCAGAGCGATCGTAGGGTACTTGAATGATCTCGCCTGCACCGCTATACACCTCCAGCACAGCAGGGGTTGAGCCGAAGATGGTTTCGTACAGCCATCCATAAGCGCCCAGCTGAAGAAAGATCTCGGGATGATCTTTTTCGTTGATACGGCGAGCGAGCTTACAATCTCGGATCGCGTATCCATCTTGAGACCGATGAGGAAGTCCGGTTCGCCAAAGAGCACACAGCTTGCCCCGTTCAGGCAGACTGTGGTCTCCAACGACGGATGGTAGATCACTGGCGTTCCTGATTGAACCGCTTCACGCGTATAACGCATTCGGTCGGCGACTCTCCCGGTGCTCAGATCAACCGCGCCTGGAAAGGTATCCAAGTGGCGTTTCTCGTGTCGGTCGCCTAGTCGTCTCAAGACTGCATCATATGGGCCGACTGGATCTTCGGGTGTTTCATGGTAGCGGAGGTACAGTCGAAGCTCACACTTGGACGGTCGATGGTAACTCACGAAGTCAGACGGCGACAGCCTCATTTCGACATACTCATCTAACTCGATCATTATCAGACTACGGCAATCATCATCGTATATTTCACAGGACCCGGCAACGACCCTCGCGCGATTTTCGATATCCTGGTCATTATGAGAACCATCCTCGCCGCGATTGCATTCGCTGCCCTGGCCGCCGGCGCCGGCAACCCGCAGATCAATAGTAGAGGCTCTGCTTCGGCTCCGGTCACAATGGACGTCTTCACCGATTTCCAATGCCCCGGCTGTAAAGCGATGTATGAAACCACGCTGCGGCCTCTGATGGACAACTACGTGGACAAAGGCAAGGTCTACCTGGTGCATCACGAGTTCCCGCTTCCCATGCACGCCTTCGCGATGCAAGCCGCCTGTTACGCGCTCGCCGCCCGCCGCATCGGCAAGTACGAACAAGTTGCCGATGTTTTGTTTCGCCAGCAGCAGAGTTGGGCGTCCAGCGGCAAAGTGGCTGAAACGGCGTGCAGCGTGTTAACGGCCGGGGAAGCCAAACAGGTGATGGCGCTCGCCAAGGACCCCAGCATCGCAGCCGAGGTGCAAGCCAATATCAAGGACGGAGTAGCCGCGCACGTGGATGGAACGCCAACCATTTTCATCAAACACGGCGCCAAGCAGTACCGCGTTCCCATCGGCACGGGATATCAAATCCTGGCGCGATTCATCGATCAGTTGATCGCCAATTAACGTGCCTCGCCTGATTCTCCCGCTGCGGCTGCTGCTGGCCGCGGTGTTCCTCTACGCCGCCTATACGAAGCTCCGCCAGCCGTGGATGCTGTTCGCCATGTCCATCGATGCATACCAGCTTTTTCCCCAATGGGCGGTGCTGCTGCTCGGACATTGGCTGCCATGGGTGGAACTTTTCATCGGCCTCTTCCTGGCGGGCGGCATCTTTCTGCGTTACATCGCCGCGGGGGCCACCGGCCTTCTTCTGGTCTTCTTCGCGCTGATGACGCGCGCGTTCATCAAAGGCATGGCTATCGACTGCGGCTGTTTTGGATTGGGCGAAGCCATCAGCGTCAAGACTCTGCTCAGAGATGGACTGCTGGTCGCTCTGTCGCTGGTTCTAACGTTGTTAGCACGAGCGCCTGCGCTTCCAAGTCCTTCCCAAGAAAACTAGCACGAGCAGCGCCCCTGGAACCAACCAGCTATATCGCGGTTCGGGTACCACCGTGGGCGGCGGTGGCGGGGGAGGCACAATGTTGTTCGGCGGAGGCGCGTGATGTTTGTGTATCGGGAAGATGGGAATAATTGGGACAAACCAAAAATGCCGGTGTCCCGGTACCAGACTGCTCTTGGTTGCTATCCCGCCGGGCGCAGGCAGTGCCGGGGCAGTCTCCAACGGCGCACGCGGAAAGCTAAAGGCGATCGCCGGCACCTCCACCGACGTGTCCATAATTACTTCCTTCGGCTCGTGCGGCCGCGTAGGCATCATGGGATGGGTGGAGTAAGTATTCAAGCAGCGGCCACGCACGATGTTCTGGCCGTCCGTGTACACTGTTTCCCCCGCCTTCAAATGCAGCTTGTTCGACGTCCAGTAGATCTTGTCGCCGAAACGATACGAGACATACCCGGAGATATCTTCGGCCAGCGTTACCTGCTTCAGGTTCTTGAGGTTCACGGCGGCATACAGACCGCGCACCGCCGGATCGCTCATGGCGCGCTTGGCTTCCTCCACCGTCCGGGCGCCGCCTGGAACGATCGAGTAGGGATAGACCCGGCGTTTCTCCTCCACGATCCTGACCACGGGCGCCGGCGCTACCATAACTGGCGTCTGGTTCGCGGCTGGATTTTCAGGAAATTGATCGAATGTCCGCTGCCAACTTCCGACAGCGGCTATTACACCGGCGCAAATCGTGCCGGCGGCGAGGAACGCTAGACTTTTTTTCACGGCGGTCGAGCCCCCAACATCTCAGTCCACCGGACTGATGGCTCCCACCAGCTTAAGAATACGCCGAAAAACCGGTATCAAATGAACATTCAGGTTCAAAACTACGCAAGAGGCGTACTATTACAAGGTTGTTCATTCAGCATTATCGGGCGACGCCGGACCCTAACTACCCCCGTACCATCAAGATGCCGACAAGCTGCTATAATCAACTACGCATGGGGCAGCTTCGCGACAGGGGTGTCAAGAAAATCATTCTGTTACGTCCGCGCGGCTTTTGCGCCGGTGTGGTCCGCGCCATCGACGTCGTCAAGATCGTTCTCAACCTCTATGGCGCGCCGGTTTACGTGCGCAAGGAAATTGTGCACAACCGCCACGTTGTGGACGAGTTGCGCCAGGCCGGGGCCATCTTCGTCGAAGAGCTCGAGCGAGGTACCGGAGGGCGCGCGCGTCATCTTTAGCGCCCATGGCGTTTCACCCGCCGTGCGGGAAGAAGCCAAACAGCGGAATCTGCAGGTAATTGACGCCACTTGCCCGCTGGTCACTAAAGTCCATCTGGAGGCCGTTAAATTCGCGCGCCAGGATTACACCATCGTGCTCATCGGACACTCCGGCCACGATGAGGTCATCGGCACGCTGGGCGAAGCGCCCGAATCCACCATCCTGGTCTCCTCGGTGGACGACGCCGACCGCCTGGAAGTCAGAGATCCCTCCAAGATCGCCTATCTAACTCAAACCACGCTCAGCCTGGATGAAACCAAAGACATCGTCGAGCGCCTGCAGCAGCGTTTCCCCGCCATCAAAGGCCCCCGCACGCAGGACATTTGTTACGCAACCGAGAACCGCCAGTTAGGCGTCAAAGCGGTTGTGCCTTTAACCGACGTGCTGCTGGTGGTCGGGTCGCAGAACAGCTCCAATTCCCGCCGCCTGGTTGAAGTTTGTCAAAACGAAGGAGTTCCAGCGTACCTTTTGGATGACAGCCGCGAAGTGAACCCGGAGTGGCTCGAAGACGTCGACACCGTCGCGGTCACGGCGGGCGCATCGGCGCCGGAAAACCTGGTACAGGAATTGATCCAGTCGCTCGAGACCCGTTTCGGTTTCGACTACATGGAAGAAATGGAACTCAAAGAGGAAGATGTGCGCTTTCATCTTCCCTCCGACCTGGAGCGATCCGCGCTTCAGCTCACCACCATCGCCCCCGCATGATGCCGCAACTCCAAGTTGCTGATTCATTGCTGTCCAGTACGTCCAAAGCCGCCAGGCGTGCGCTCGATTTCTTTTTGCGTACCCAGCAGGAGCAGGGCTATTGGCTGGCCGACCTTACCGCCGACACCACGCTCGAATCCGATTTCGTCCTCCTGCAACTCTGGCTGCACCCCCCGTCGACGGCGTATGGAATCCTCCCACGCGCCCGCTGATCGATAAAGCCGTTGAATCCATCCTGGCGCGCCAGCTCCCCGACGGCGGATTCAACATTTATCCCCAGGGTCCGGCCGACATCAGCGCCACCGTGAAGGCGTATTTTGCCCTCAAGGTCGCGGGCCTGCGATTACGACCATCCGCGCCTGGCGCAAGCTCGCGAACGCATCCTGGCACTGGGCGGCCTGCACGCGGCTAACAGCTACGTCAAGGTCAACCTCAGCCTCTTCGATCTGTACCCTCGCCAGTACGCGCCGTCTATTCCCCCCGAGATCGTCCTGTTCGGGCAACTTCATCTACCAGATGTCCTCCTGGACGCGCGCCATCGTGATTCCGCTCGCCATTGTGCACGCGCTGAATCCGCGCCGCCCGGTCCCCGCCGGTTTCGATCTGAAAGAGCTTTTCCTGGAAAGCGGCCATCCCGAGTACGCGCGCTCCCGCGATAGCTACACCTGGCACAACGTTTTCCTGCGCCTCGACAAGGTTTTGAAGCTCTGGGAAAAATACGGCTCCCAAGCCATCCGCCGGCGAGCCATCCGAAAAGCCGAACAGTGGATGCTGGAGCGAACCAAATACACCGAGGGCTTGGCGGCCATCTATCCGCCCATGATGTATGTGATCATGGCGCTCGATCTGCTCGGCTATTCGCCCGATCATCCCGAGCGCGCCGAAGCGCAAAAGCAGTTCGATGCTCTCATGGTCGACGATGGACGGCGCTTCTTCTTCCAGCCGTGTTATTCCGTAGTCTGGGATAGCGCCATCGCGGCCTTCTCCATGGGTGAATCGGCCGAGCCCCCTCGCGATGCCCTACGCAAATGCGCCGACTGGCTGTTGACCAAGGAAGTGCGCCGCAAAGGCGATTGGTCCATCAAGCGCCCCAACACCCAGCCATCCGGCTGGTATTTCGAGTTCGCCAACGAGTTTTACCCCGACATCGACGACACCGCCATGGTTCTGCTGGCCTTGAACCGCTCGGAAGCGTCCAGCGGCTCCGAGCAGGAAGCGGTGGAGCGCCGCGCTATCCAGTGGCTGATCGACATGCAGTCCAAAGACGGCGGCTGGGCCGCGTTCGACGTCGACAACAATTGGCGACCGCTGAGCTTCGTGCCCTTCGCCGACCATAACGCCATGCTCGACCCAACCTGCCCGGACATAACCGGCCGCGTGCTTGAAGCATTGTGCTCATTCGGCTACACGCGCAGTCATGCGGCCATCCGCAAAGGTGTCGAATACCTGGTGCGAACCCAGGAAGCCGACGGAAGCTGGTACGGCCGCTGGGGTGTCGACTACATCTACGGCACATTCCTGGCTCTGCGAGGACTGCAAGCCGCCGGCGTCAGCGATCGCGAAGCCTACATCCAGCGCGCGCTCGAATGGGTTCGTTCCATCCAGAACTTCGACGGCGGTTGGGGCGAAAGCTGCGACAGCTACCGGCTGAGTAGCTACGTGGCCGCGCCTAGCACGCCCTCCCAAACCGCTTGGGCCATCCTGGCGCTGCTGGCCGGTGGCGACACCACCAGCACCAGCCTGCACGACGGTATCGATTATCTGATCCGCACCCAGACGAACGAAGGAACCTGGGATGAACAGTTGGCCACCGGCACCGGCTTCCCGCAGGTGTTTTATCTTTGCTACCACATGTACCGCAATTCGTTCCCGCTGCTGGCTATGAACACATTCCTCAAGACTAAGACCGCGATCGAGGACCACAAGAAATGAGATTCCCCCTTTCCATGATGGCGGACATGGCGACTTATATCGCCCGTAACAGGCTCCGCCCCAAACCGGAATGGCAAAAGACCGTGACGTCAACGGCCGACGCCGCCAATCCTTTCCATATCGTGTACACGCACACCGACGCGCCGCGCAAGCCGCATCCCATGATCAACAAGCGCTTCCCGCTGGTGCTGATGCTGGAGCCTCTGCATACCTGCAATCTCACCTGCACCGGCTGCGGGCGCATCCGCGAATACGAGTCCACCATCACCCAGAAGCTTTCGCTCGCCCAGTGCCTGAACGCGGCGGATGAATGCGGCGCGCCCGTCGTTTCCATTTGCGGCGGCGAGCCCATGCTCTATCCCGAGATCGGACCCCTGGCCGCCAAGCTGATCGAGCGCAACAAAACGATTTATCTCTGCACCAACGGCATGTTCATCGTCAAGAAGTTGAAAGACTTCAAGCCGGCCGGCAAGTTCTTCTTCAACGTCCATCTGGACGGCATGGAAAAGAATCACGACATCGCGGTCGAGCGCGAAGGCGTGTTCCGCGAAGCCATCGAAGGCGTGAAGGCCGCCAAGAAAGCCGGCTTCCGCGTCTGCACCAACACCACCGTCTACAAAGAGACGGACATGAACGAAATCGAGGAGCTGTTCGAATACCTGGCGCAGTTCAACGTGGACGGCCACACCATTTCGCCGGCCTACGGCTATTCGGCCGTGAACGATCGCGAGATTTTCATGACTCGCGACGACATCCACGAAAAATTCAAGGATATCGATAGGCTGGCGGCGCGCTTCCCGCTTGTTCAGCACGCCCACGTATCTGGAATTTCTCCAGGGCAAGCGCGACTATCCGTGTACCGCCTGGGGCAACCCCACTTATAACGTGAAGGGCTGGAAGGGCCCCTGCTATCTCATCACCGACGCGCACCACCAGACCTTCGAGGAACTCATGACCAAGACGCCGTGGGAAAGCTACGGCGCCGGCAATGATCCGCGCTGCGACCACTGCATGGTCCATTGCGGATTCGAGCCATCCGCCGCCCTGGGAATTAATTCCAAAGCGGGCGACACGTTCAAGCTGATGACTTGGGCGTTTCGATAGGACCATCGGAGCGCACGGACGGTGAAACCGACCCTGGTAACGGGTGCCAGCGGTTTCATCGGCTGGCACGTGGCTCGAAAACTGCTCGCGCGCGGGGATAAGGTGCGGGCATTGGCTCGGCCGTCGAGCCAGGTGCGGGAACTGGATGTCGAGGTTGTCGATGGGCGACCTGCGCGATCCGGAATCATTAGAACGAGCGGCGGCGGGATGTGGCGTTGTTTTTCATGTCGCCGCGGATTACCGGCTGTGGGCCAAGGACCCCAGTGAGCTTTACGCTCCAATGTCGATGGCACGCGAAACCTGCTCAACGCGGCCCGGAAATGCCGGCGTCGAGCGCGTTGTTTATACCAGCACCGTGGGCTGTATCGGAATCCCCAGGGACGGATTGGGCAGCGAGGATGAGCGAGTGGAATTAGAAAAGATGACGGGAGCCTACAAGCGTTCGAAATTCCAGGCCGAACAAGTCGCGCTCGAGTTCGCTCGCTCCGGCTTCCCGGTGGTAGTCGTGAACCCCACCGCGCCCATCGGCGATCACGATTTCAAGCCCACGCCCACCGGCAAGATCATCCTGGATTTTTTGACCGGGGAATGCCGGCCTTCGTCGATACCGGTCTGAATTTCGTCGACGTCCAGGATACGGCCGAGGGTCATGTGCTGGCGTCCGAACGCGGCCGCGCCGGGCGAGCGCTATATCCTGGGATCTGAAAATTTGACGCTGCAGCAGATGCTCGAGCGCCTGGCTGCTGTGTGCGGGAGGAACGCGCCGCGCTGGCGGATCCCTTACGCCGCTTGCCTACGCGGCAGGCGTCGCGAGTACCGGATGGGCGAACCTGACCGGTCACGAACCGCGTGTGCCGCTGGACGCGGTGAAAATGTCTCGCAAGAAAGTGTTCGTTTCGTTTGACAAGGCGAAGCGGGAGCTGGGTTTCAATCCGGACCCGATGGATGGCGCGCTCCACGCGCGGTCGAATGGTTTCGGGCGAATGGTTACGTCTGATTGCTGGCGTTCATTGCCGCCGAGGCTGGGGAATTTGCCGGGCTGCTTCGCCATGCGGAGCGGCCGCGCGCCCAATTGGCCGCTGGATTTTGCGCGCAGTGCCGGCCTGAACGGCCAGCCGGTAATGTTGGCTGCCAACGGTCCCGGCCCAAAGCTGGCGGCACGCGCGGCTGGAGTGATAGAGGAGCATCGCGAATTGGAAGGATTGGTAAGCATCGGCTTTTGTGGCGCGTTGAATCCCGCATTGAATGCGTGCGATATCTTCGTGGCCAACCAGCTGCACGGCCTGCCGCAGGTTCGCAGCATTCCGCGCTGTGAACGCGAGCCGGGGAAGCTGTTATCGATCGATCGCGTGGCCGCCACGGCCGAAGAAAAGCGCACCCTGTTCGATCAAACCCACGCCGCCGCCATCGAAATGGAAGCCGCCGCACTAGCCACAAAAGCGCACCTATGGAACATCCCCTTTTATGCCATCAAAGTAGTAACCGACACGGCTTCTGAAACCTTCCCGCTCGATTTCAACCGCCTCCGCGACCCGGAAGGCCGCTTCAGCCGCCCGAAAATCCTAGCCGCCGCCCTACGCCGCCCCTCCGCGTTCCCGGCTCTTTTAAACTTGAATCAAAGATGCAAACAGGCCTCGCAGGCCTTAGGAGATTTTCTTGCCGGCACTCGCTTCTGAACTCGTAGCCGCTCCGGCCCAAATGCGCGCCGCTGTCTACACCGGCGACAGCACCATCTCGGTAGCCGAAGTGCCCACCCCCACTATCGGCCCCGGCGAGCTGCTGATTCGTGTCGAAAGCTGCGGAATCTGCCACACCGATCTGAAAAAAATCGAATACAATCTGCTGGCTCCCCCGCGCATCTACGGCCACGAAACGGCCGGCGTCGTCGCGGCCACCGGATCGGGCGTCCGCGCATTCTCGCCCGGCGACCGCGTTATCGTCTTCCATCACATCCCTTGCGGGGAATGTTTCTATTGCCGTCACAAGCTGTACGCCCAGTGCCCGGTCTACAAACGCGTCGGCGTAACCGCGGGCTACGAACCGGCCGGCGGCGGCTTCTCCGAATACGTCCGCGTCATGGACTGGATCGTCCAGCGCGGCGTCGAGAAAATCCCCGACGGCGTCTCCTTTGATCGCGCCTGCTTCGTCGAACCGGTCAACACCTGCCTCAAAGGCGTGGTCCAACTCGCTCCGCAGCCCGAAGACGTCGTGGTCATCCTGGGCCAGGGCCCCATCGGCTTGATGTTCACCATGATCGTGAAGCGATTCGGATCCACCATTGTCTCCACCGACACCATGCCCTATCGCCGCGAGCTGTCTGAAAAGTTCGGCGCGGTTCTGGCGCTCGATCCCCGCGAACCGGGACTCGAAGAACGCATCCGGGAAATGACCGGAGGCCGCGGCGCCGACGCCGTCATTGTCGCTGCATCCGTCCCCGGCATCGTCCCACAAGCCGTGAGCTATTCGCGCCCCGGCAGCCGCATCCTTCTGTTCGCCCAAACCTCCCACCAGGAGCGCATCGAGATTTCCGGCGCGGATGTCTGCGTCGGCGAGCGCCTCATTTTCGGTTCCTACAGTGCCTCAGTCGACCTCCAAAAGGAATCAGCCGCCCTGGTCTTCAGCGGCGCACTGCCGGTAGAGGACCTCATCTCTCACCGCTTTCCCTTGAATGACATACGGACCGGCATTGACCTCGCGTTGCATCCCGAACCTAAATCGCTGAAAATTATAGTACAGCCTCAGAGGTGGTTTTAATGAGTAAAAGGTGGACTTAGTGAGTAAGAGGTGGTCTTAGTGAACAGTCAGATGATGGCCGCGGTGCTCTACGGCAAAGAAAATTTGCAGGTAGAGGCCGTACCAGTACCGCAAATCGAAGACGGCGATGTGCTGGTGCGCGTCCAGGCAGCCCTAACCTGCGGTACCGACGTAAAAGTGTTTCGGCGCGGCTACCACGCCCGCATGATCGTCCCTCCCGCCCTGTTCGGACATGAGCTGGCCGGCGACATCGTGGCCACCGGCGAAAAGGTCCGCAAATTCCGCACCGGCCAGCGCGTGGTGGCGGCCAATTCCGCGCCGTGTCTGGAATGCTTCTACTGCCGGCGCGGCAGCCCCAATCTTTGCGAAGATCTTTTGTTCAACAACGGCGCCTACGCCGAGTACATCCGCATCCCGGCCCGCATCGTCGAGCACAACATGCACGAGATGCCCTCGCACGTCAGCTACAAAGACGCCGCCCTGGTGGAACCGCTGGCATGCGTGCTGCGCGGCCTGGACGAAACCGGAATTCAAAGCGGCGACACCATTGCCATCATCGGTCTGGGCCCCATCGGTTTGATGTTCGTTCGCCTGGCCAAGGCTTATGGCGCGCGCGTGATCGCTATCGGACGCCGCCAGCCCCAGCTGGATCGCGCCGCCAAAATGGGCGCCGACGAGATGATCGTCTCAGCCGACAGCGATGAAACCGTGCGCCGCGTTCGCGATCTGACCAAAGGCCACGGCGCCGACATCGCCATCGAGGCAGTGGGCCATCCCGACCTCTGGGAAATGGCGGTCCGGCTGCTGCGGCGCGGCGGCATCGTCAACTTCTTCGGTGGCTGCCCCAACGACAGCCGCATCAGCCTGGACACTTCGCTGCTGCATTATTCCGAGATCACCTGCAAGGCCAGCTTCCACCACACCCCCGCACATATCCAGAAAGCCCTCGACTTCGTGCGGCGGGGCGTGATCACTTCCTCCGATTTCGTCAACCGCGTCGAGCCTCTCACCAATCTGCTGGAAGTGATGCGGCACCTGATGAGTCACAACGGTCACATGAAGACCGCTATCATACCTTAGGCGTCCAAGGAAGTGACCACTCTGCTCGCCCCCAAAGAGTTTGTTCACTCCCCGGAGGCGCTCAGCAGCGTTTACAGTAAACCGGAAGCCGAGCAATACACGCGCTGGCTCGCCACCCACCATTACGAAAATTTCCACGTCGTCACCTTCCTGCTGCCCAAGCGACTGCATCAGGATTTCTACAACGTCTATTCCTTCTGCCGTTGGGCCGACGATCTGGGCGACGAAATCGGCAATCCGGCCGAGAGCCTGCGCCTGCTGGCTTGGTGGCGGCGGGAACTCGAAGCCATGTACGCGGGCCAAGTCCGTCACCCGGTTTTCGTGGCTCTTAAAGATACAATCCACAAGTACGATCTGCCCATGCGCCCTTTCTCCGATTTGATCAGCGCCTTCGAACAGGATCAAGTCGTCGCCCGCTACCACAACTGGACCGAACTGTTCGCCTACTGCCGTTGTTCGGCCAATCCCGTCGGCCGCCTGGTTCTGCGTCTGTGCGGCTATGCCGACCAGGAACGCGACCGTCTGTCGGACGCCACCTGCACCGCTTTGCAACTCGCCAATTTCTGGCAAGACGTCACGGTGGACTACGATAAAAATCGCATCTACCTGCCGCTCGACCTGTTGACCAAACATGGCTGCACCGCAAGCGACATTGCGATGCGCAACTTCACCCCAGCCTTTCAAGGAGCGATGCGCGAGGCCGTAGGCGTGGCGCGCCGGCTGTTCCTGGAAGGCCTGCCGTTGCTGAAAATGGTGGATCGCCGCCTGGCTTTCGATCTGGACTTGTTCAGCCGCGGCGGCCTGCGCGTGCTCTCGAGAATCGAGCGCCAGAAATACAACGTGCTCGCCGAGCGCCCCAAAGTCTCCAAACTAGACCGCGCGGGTCTGGTAGCGCATGCTCTCGTACGCGCCGCGTTCACGTGAACCCATGATCGCGATGACTCGCACCGTCGATCTCGAAGCCTCCTACACCTTCTGCCGGCAGATCGCCCGCACGCGCGCCCGAAATTTCTACTATTCCTTCCTGCTGCTGTCGCGCGATCAGCGCAACGCCATGTGCGCGATCTACGCCTTCATGCGCTATTGCGACGACATCAGCGAAGCCGCAGGCGCGACAGAATCAGCCATCAACCACTGGCGCCAGGATCTGGATCGTGCGCTAGCTGGAGACTACCCGGACAACCCGCTCTGGCCCGCCTTCCACGACACGGTGCAACGCTACAAAATCCCGTGCCATTATTTCCATGAAATGATCGACGGCGTGAGCGGCGATCTGGAGCCGCGCCGCATCCAGACCTTCGACGAACTGTATCGCTACTGCTACCAGGTCGCAAGCGTCGTAGGCCTCATCATCATCCACATCTTCGGCTTCGAATCCCCGGACGCGTTGCAACTAGCCGAAAAATGTGGCATCGCGTTCCAGTTGACCAACATCCTCAGCGACGTGCGCGAGGACTCCTCGAACGGCCGCGTCTACATCCCGGCGGAAGACATCCAGCGCTTCGGCGCGGATCTCGCCAAGCACGACGACCGCTTCGTGTCCCTAATGAGCTTCGAAGCCGAGCGCGCCCGCGACTACTACGAGCAATCCCGCCCGCTGCTCTCGCTGGTTGCTCTGCGCAGCCGCGCGTCGTTATGGGCGATGATCGAAATCTATCGCCGCCTGCTCCGCCGCATCCAGCGCTCCAACTACGACGTCCTCGCCCGACGCATCCGCGTCCCAACCTGGGAAAAGCTCTCCATCCTCGCGCGAGCCAGTCTTCAGAGGTTGTAATGACGGAGAAGTAACGATATCGCTGTGCTACAATTCCGTATATACAGATGGTTTTCGCTTGGGATCCTGTTAAGGACCGCGTTAACCGTAGGAAACATGGTGTTTCCTTCGAGACGGCGGCACGGGTATTCGAAGATCTGCAAGCCGTTTCGTACCTGGATCAAGTCGTAGACGACGAGGAGCGATGGCACACCGTTGGCTTAGTCGGTGGCATCACGCTGCTACTAGTGGTCCACACCAGCGAGGAAGAAAATGGCGAAGAAAAAGTCCGCATCATCTCGGCGCGAAAAGCGAATCGCGGCGAGCGTGCTCTTTACCACTCCACTTAGCGACAAAGAACGCCGGGATCTCAAACGCCTTGCTCGAAAGCGCGACGATCGAAATCGACTATTCCGACGCTCCCGAAAAGCATCCACTCCCGTCGGAGGTCCATATCGGCCGGTTTTACCGCCCGATCAAGCAACTGGTCAGCATCCGCGTGGATGCCGACGTTCTCGCCTGGTTCCGCAGCCGCGGCAAACGCTACCAAACCTACATGAACGAGGTGCTCCGCCGCGAGATGCGATCGAATGCCCACGGGCGATGAAAGATAATAACCGCGCCACGCTACCCGCGAGTCACTAACGTACCAAGCCTCAATCGCCCCACCCCACAACAGGTTACACGCATAACTCCGTCGAAACATCGTTTTGCAAAGTTACCTTCCCTCCGGAGATCCCACATGCCATCCAAATCCGATTCCGCCCGCATCAACGGCGCAAAATCCCGCGGACCCGTCACCGAAGCCGGCCGCGCCCGCTCTTCCAAAAACGCCATCAAGCACGGCCTCACGGCCCAAACCATCGTCCTCCCTACCGAGGACCCCGACGAATACGACGCCCTCCTCACTTCCTACACCCAGCAGTTCCAACCTGACGGCCCCGTCGAGCTCGACCTGGTCCACGAAATGGCCGCCGCCCAGTGGCGTCTCCAGCGCATCGCCCTCATCGAAACCCAGCTCTTCACCGCCGCCATCGAGCGCGAAGAGGAAGACTCGGACAGCCCACTCACTCCCGTTGAGTCCCTCACCGCTGCCTTCCGAACGCTCGCCAACGGCACCTCCCTTGGTTTCCTCCATCGCATGGAGTCTCGCCTCGGCCGCTCCTATTCCCGCGCCCTCCGTAATCTCCTCCAGCTCCAGCGGCTCCGCCACTCGCCCGCCGCCGCACCCGCCAGCCCCGCCCCCGGCGAAAACAAAATTTGCAAAAACGAACCCACCGATCCAGCATCCCCTACCGGGTACATCAACGCGCCACACCAATCTCCAACCGAAGACCAACACACAGCGGGCATCGCTCCGAGCTATCTCCGATCCGCCCGGCCCAGGCCGCCCTCACTTCTGGGTAACTTCTCGCGAGCCAACGTAAAATCGACCGCTTTTCCGCTATTTCACAAAACGTAACGCCCTCCAACCTCGCGCAAACTGAACGCGGAAGTTAACGTGCACTCCATGCAAACCGGATGGACAAACCCCCGCAGAACGAAACAGACGCGCACACGACGCGCAGCAGCCGTCGCCTCAGCCGCCCAATCGCACCCAACAGATTTTGAAGTGGGTGGCGATTTCGGTCTCCATTCTCACGCTCACTGCGCTGGCCGTTTTTTCCATCCCTTACTACAAACTCTCGAAACATATCGACCAACAGCTCTCTGCAGGGCCCTGGCACAACACCTTCAGCTATTACACCGCTCCTGAATCACTGACACCAGGCGATCCCGGCAACGCCCGCCGAACTTGGCGCCGCGCTCAAACGTGCCGGCTCCAGCTTCACTTCAAGCGGCAGCGCCATCGTCGTCGATGCGCGCCCGCCGGTGCGCATTCAGTTCGCCTCGGGCCACATCGCTGCCCTCACCGATCTAACCAGCGGTCGCGGTCTGGCACATTTCGAGCTCGCTCCGCAGCTCATCACCAGCACCGACGGCAACGACCGCACCAGGCTCACTATCGTCCACTACTCCGACCTGCCTCCGGTCTTGATTCAGGCCATCGTCTCCGCCGAGGACAAGCGCTTTTTCGAACACTCCGGCTTCGACGGCGCACGCATCTTGAAAGCCATGTACGTCGATCTCCGGGAAGATCGAAAAGAACAAGGCGCATCCACCATCTCCATGCAGCTCGCGCGCAACCTCTGGTTGCGTCACAACAAAAGCTGGAAGCGGAAAGTGACTGAGACGCTGGCCACCGTCCACCTGGAACGCACGCTGACCAAACAGCAAATCTTTGAAGATTATTGCAATGTGGTTTACCTGGGCAGCCGTGGTACATTCGGCTTCCACGGCTTCGCCGAAGCGGCTCGGGCGTATTTCAACAAGGACGTCCGCCAGTTGAACCTGACCGAAGCCGCCACGCTGGCCGGATTGATCCAGCGGCCCAGCTATTTCGATCCTTTTCACTATGCAGACCGTGCCGTCGACCGCCGCAACGTCGTGTTGCGCTTGATGCACGAGAATGGGTACATCTCAGCGGCGCAGTATCAGGACGCGATCTCTGCGCCGCTTGGTCTGCATCCCGGAGCGACCGATGCTTCGCAATCGCAGTATTTCTTCGACGTCGCGGGCGAAGAAGCTCAGAAGGATCTCGGTGAATCGAAGCTCACTGGCCTGGCCTCCATCTACACCACCATCGACCTGCGGCTGCAGCGCGCCGCCGAACAGGCTATCGCCGACAGCATGCCTGGCATCGACAAGCAGCTCGCTGGACGCGGCAAACGAGGGCCCCGGCCGCAGGTCGCCCTCATCGTTTTGGATCCTCAAACGGGCGAAGTGAAGGCGCTGTGCGGAGGCCGCGATTACGAGAGCAGCCAGTTCGACCGCGTGTTCGCCAAACGCCCGCCCGGCTCGGTCTTCAAACCATTCGTATACACGGCTGCATTAGAAAGCGCGATCAACGGCGGGAGCACCGTCTGGACGCCGCTCTCCACCATCGACGATTCACCCACGACTTTTCAGTTCGGCAACCAGACCTACACGCCCACAAATTTCAAGAACGAGTTCATGGGCCGCGTCACACTGCGGCAGGCGCTGGCGCATTCACTGAACGTTGCCACCGTGAAGCTCGCCCAGCAAGTTGGCTTTTCGAACGTTGTTCAAGTGGCGCGCGCCGCCGGAATGAACGACGACATCAAACCCACGCCTGCCGTTGCGCTGGGCGCCTATCAAGTGACGCCGTTCGAAATCGCGCGCGCCTACACAATCTTTGCCGACTATGGGTCGCGCGTCGAGCCTTCGTTCGTTTCGGCCGTGCGAGATCGCTCGGGCAATGTCGTATATGCGCATACCCCGATCGTGCGGCGCGCAATCGACCCACGCGTCGCCTACGTCATGCTGGACATGCTGCAAGAGGTGCTGCGCAGTGGAACCGCCGCCGGCGTTCGCGCGCGCGGATTCACTCTGCCCGCGGCCGGGAAAACCGGGACCTCGCACGATGGCTGGTTCGCCGGTTTCACTTCGCAGCTCCTGTGCGTAGTCTGGGTCGGATTCGACGACTACCGCGACCTGTACCTCGAAGGCGCCCGCTCGGCCTTGCCCATCTGGACCGATTTCATGATGCGCGCGGCGAGCATCAAAGAATATGGAAATGCGAAGCCGTTCAATCCCCCGCCCGGCGTCGTGAAGGCTTCGGTGGATCTCGAGACCGGTGAATTGGCCGGGCCCGATTGCCCGGCGGACGGGACATCGTATTTCATTGAGGGCACCCAGCCCACTGCTCAATGCGCTCCCAAAGAGGTGCAAGTGGAGTTTACCGACGATGGCGGCGGCGTGACTGAACGCCCGGTACCTCTCCAGCAGACGCCGCAGGTGCCCGATGATCCCGATCAGCGCCAGCAGCCTTAGCGTTCGTAGATTCGCGTCAGCTTGCCCAGCCGCGTAGCGATTTCGGCCGTCAGCATTTTTCGCTGGTAACGCCAGCGCCAGTTGCCGCCAATGGTCGCCGGCTGATTCATGCGCGCCTCGCTCCCGAGGCCCAGCACGTCTTGTAAAGGAATCAGAACGGTATCGGCGACCGACGCCAGCAACGTTCGAATAAACACCCAATGGATCTCGCGCCCCGTCCGTATTCAGATACGCCCGCGCGAACTCGCGCTCGCGCCGTATCTCGTCAGACGAGCGCGTGCTCTCTCCGCGGCCCTCGCTGCTCCACCAGCCAACCGTCGTGTCGCAATCGTGCGTGCCGCTGTACGCCACCACTTCGTGCGGATAATTGTGCGGCCGGAAACTACGCGCTTGCGGATCGCTGCCAAAAGCGAACTGCAGAATGGTCATGCCTGGAAAACCGAACTCATGTCGAATGGCTTCCACTTCCGCCGTAATCACGCCCAGGTTCTCGGCCACCAGCGGCAGCTCGCCCAGAGCCTCGTGCGCCACGCGAAAAAGGTCAGCGCCCGGCCCTTTCACCCAACGTCCGTTGACGGCGGTCGGTCTCGCCCGCCGGAACCTCCCAGTAGGCTTCGAAGCCTCGAAAATGGTCCAGTCGGATCATATCCACCAGCTCCAACACCCCGCGAAAACGTCGCAGCCACCAGCGGTACCCGTCGGCGGCGAGAGCGCTCCAACGATAAATCGGATTCCCCCACAATTGCCCGGTGGCGCTGAAGTAATCCGGCGGCACACCGGCCACCGCCGCGGGATTACCCTCTGAATCCAGCTCGAAATATTGGGGATTCACCCAGACATCGGCGCTGTCGTGAGCGACATAAATGGGCAGGTCGCCCATCAGACGTACGCCGCGCGCATGCGCGTAATCGCGAAGCTCCCGCCACTCGGTGAAAAAAGCAAACTGCAGAACTTTCTGAATGCGCCATCGGCTCGGCTAGCTTTTTCTGGAGGGCCGCAAGCGCCGCCGGATCGCGCCATCGAATGGCAGGCTCCCACCGGCTCCAGACTGCGTGGCCGTGCTGCTTGAGCGCCATGAACAGAGCGAAGTCATCCAGCCAGTCGCGATTCAGTTCGCAGAAAGACTGAAACTCGGTCTGGTGGCTGGGCGAAGAGTTGTGCAGAAAAACGTGCGCCGCCGATTCGAGCAATGCCGTCTTCCATGGGATGACGCGCTCGTACTCCACTTGCGTTTCAGGAAGCCGGGGCACCTCGCGGAGCGCCGATCCATCCAACCAGCCTTGCTCTGCCAGCCGTTCGGGCGAGATGAGCAGCGGATTCCCAGCCAGCGCGGAAAAGCACTGGTACGGCGAATCGCCAAATCCGGTTGGTCCCAGCGGCAGCACCTGCCACAGCGTCTGACCAGCATCGGCAAGGAAGTCGATAAAACGCCGGGCGTCGGGAACCCAAATCGCCGATGCCAAATGGCCCTGGAATCGAAGTGGGATGCAGCAAGATGCCGCTGGAACGCGGAAAGCGCATATAAATATGGATGCAGGTCCCGTCCCATCCAGCTAAAGACTTCCCGGACGGTGGCCGATCAACAAGTGGACTCTTCTGTCCGCATGATTATTACACGTACCCCACTTCGAATCTCGATCGGCGGCGGCGGCACCGACCTGCCGTCTTATTACAGCCGCTTCGGCGGCTTCGTCATCTCCGCCGCAGTTAACAAGCATATCTACGTCGGCATCAATGAAACTTTTAGCGGTGGATATTTGCTGAAATACTCCTCGCTCGAACACGCCCTCAGCATCGACGAAATCCGGCACGCGCTGATCCGCGAGGCGCTGCGTCTGCACGACGTGCCTCCGCCCATCGAAATTGTCAGCATGGCCGATATCCCGGCCGGTACAGGTCTCGGCTCGTCGGGCGCTTTCACCGTAGGATTGCTGCGCGCCGTGCACGCGCTCAAGCGTAAGTATGTCGATCCGGGAGTGGTGGCCGAAGAGGCCTGCAAGATCGAGATCGAGACGCTGCAGCGGGCCGGTCGGAAAACAAGACCAGTACATCGCCGCCTACGGGGGCTTGGCCTGTTTCGACTTTCATGAAGACGGTGAGGTCAGCGTCAACCCGCTCAATATCAGCAACAGCACGTTGTACGATCTCGAAGAACATCTGCTGATGTTCTTCACCGGCTACTCGCGCAATGCCTCGTCGGTGCTGGACGACCAGAAGCTCCGCTCGGACTTAGGCGATACAGCGATGCTGGACAATCTGCATTACATCAAGCAGCTGGGCCATTGCATCAAACTGGCGCTCGAGCAGGGCAATACGCGCCGCTTCGGCGAGTTGATGCACGAGCACTGGATGCACAAGAAGCAGCGCTCGCCCGGGACCTCGAACGACGGCATCAATCGCTGGTACGACATGGGCCGCGAGAACGGGGCCATCGGCGGCAAGCTGGTGGGCGCGGGCGGCGGCGGCTTTCTATTGTTCTACGCCGAGGATCGCGATGCGCTGCGCAAGACCATGACTAGAGAGGGCCTGCGTGAGGTCCGCTTCGCCTTCGACCATGAAGGCTCGAAATTGCTGGCGCGGGAGTAAGGCGATGCAGTGCGTGATTCTCGCCGGCGGCCTTGGAACGCGCATGCGTCCGCTGACCGAAACCTGCCCCAAGACCCTGCTTCCGGTGCACGGCCGGCCATTCGCGTTTTACCAGATGCACTGGCTCGCGTCGCAAGGCGTTACGGAAGTCGTGTATTCGATCGGCCATCACGGCGACATGATTCGCCGCTATTGGACATCGCGCCTCGCGCCCGTACCATCGATCCTTTATGTAGATGAAGGCCTCGAATTGCGCGGGACCGGCGGGGCGCTTCGTTTGGCGCGCGAGTCAGGCGTGCTCCAGGAATCCTTCTTTGTGATCTACGGCGATTCGTTCTTGCCGGTCCAATTCGCGCCGGTTTGGGATGCGTTCCGTTCGAGCGGAATGCCCGCGCTGATGACGGTGCTTCGCAATGAAGGCCGCTGGGAGCGCAGCAACGCCGTTTATCGCGATGGCCGGGTGCTGCTGTACGACAAGAACGACCATCCGGGCATGCACTATGTCGACTACGGCTTGTCGGCCTTGCGGCGCGACATACTGGATGGCATTACCGCGGACGTTTTCGACCTGGCCACGCTCTTTCACGAACTGAGCTTGCGCAATCAACTGGCCGGATTCGAAGTGGATCGGCGATTCTACGAAATCGGGTCGCCCGAGGGGCTCCGCGATTTCGAACAGTACCTGGAAGCGCGCGCCGACGAACCGGCCGAAGTTCCAGCCGCTCAGTAACCGCTACTCTTCTTCGCTGGACAATTTCGCCAGCACCGAAAAATCTTCGAGCGTGGTGGTATCGCCCTTCACTTCGCTGCCGCTCGCGATCTCGCGCAGCAGGCGCCGCATGATTTTGCCGCTGCGGGTTTTGGGGAGCGCGTCGGTGAACCGGATATCGTCCGGTTTGGCGATCGGTCCGATCTCGTGCGCCACCCACTGGCGCAGTTGATTCTTCAAATCGTCGCTCGCGGTTTGGCCCGCCTTCAGCGTCACGAACGCCGACACGGCCTGGCCCTTTGATCTCGTCCGGCCGGCCCACTACGGCCGCTTCGGCCACCATCGGATTAGCCACCAGCGCCGACTCGATTTCCATCGTGCTCAGCCGATGCCCCGCCACGTTGAGCACATCGTCCACGCGGCCCATCAGCCAGAAGTAGCCGTCTTGGTCGATGCGCGCGCCGTCGCCGGCGAAATACATGCCCGGAATCTGCGACCAGTATTGCTGCTTGGTAGCGCTCCGGATCGCCGTAGATGGTGCGCAGCATGGCGGGCCACGGCCGCTTGATCACCAGGAATCCGCCTGCGCCCTTGCGGCACCGTCTGGCCCTCGCGATTCACGACGTCCACGATGACGCCCGGCAGCGGCTGCGTCGCCGAACCCGGCTTGGTCGGCAATCGCGCCCGGCATCGGGCTGATCATGATCGCGCCGGTCTCGGTCTGCCACCAGGTGTCGACGATGGGACAGCGCCCGCGGCCGATCACTTCGCGATACCACATCCAGGCTTCCGGATTGATCGGCTCGCCCACGCTGCCGAGCAGCCGCAAGCACTTCATCTCATGCTTGCGCGGCCATTGCTCGCCCAACCGCATGAAGGCGCGAATGGCCGTGGGCGCGGTGTAGAGAATGTTGACCTGATATTTCTCGATGATGCTGCCAGAAGCGATCCGGCTCGGGCCAGGTGGGCGCGCCTTCGTACATCAAGGACGTCGCGCCGTTCTGCAGCGGGCCATAAACGATGTAGCTGTGGCCGGTCACCCAGCCGATATCGGCGGTGCACCAGAAGGTGTCTTCATCGCGGAGATCGAAAACCCACTTGCGTCGTGATGTAAGTGCCGACAGAATATCCGCCGGTGGTGTGCAGGATGCCTTTGGGCTTGCCGGTCGTTCCGGAGGTATAGAGCAGATACAGCGGATGCTCGGAATCCACCGGCTCGGCGGGACAATCGGCGGAAGCGGTCTCCATCAAGCTGGTGCCACCAGTGATCGCGGCCCGCCTGCATGTTGACTTCGCAGCCCGGTGCGCTGGTAGACCAGCACATTCTTGACGGTGGGGCAGTGCGGCACCGCCTGGTCCACCGCGTCCTTCAATTTGACTTCGCGCGCCGCGCCGATAGCCGCGCGTCCTGCGTGATCACGGCCACCGCGCCGCAATCGTTGATGCGATCGATCAGCGCCTGCGAGGAGAATCCGCCGAAAATGACCGTGTGCGGCGCACCGATGCGCGCGCAGGCCAGCAGCGCGATCGGCAGCTCGGGCACCATGCCCATGTAAATGGCGACGCGGTCGCCTTTGTTCACGCCCAGCGACTTAAGCACGTTGGCGCACTTAGAAACTTCGTGCAGTAATTGCTGGTAAGTGAGCGTGCGCGAATCGCCCGGTTCGCCCTCCCACAGCAAAGCCGCTTTGTTCTTGCGCCAGGTTGCGACGTGGCGGTCCAGGCAGTTGTAGGAGAGATTCAATTGCCCGCCGACGAACCATTTCGCGAACGGCAGGTTCCATTCGAGCACGCGATCCCAAGGTTTGAACCAATGCAATTGGCGGGCGATGCCTGGCCCAGAAGCCTTCCGGGTCCTGCTCGGCTTGCTTGTAGAGCTGCTCGTATTCGGCCAGACTCTTGATATGCGCCTTGGAACGAAAATCCTCGGAGGGCTCGAATATACGCTGTTCGTTGAGCACGGTGTCGATATCGTGGGTTCCCATAAGTGTCAGTTAGAAGTCTATTGTTAGGATATCTCCGAATCGCGCGTTAGCAGGCCGTTACTTTCGGGTCGACGCCAGTAACTTCTGAAACTCCGGCGGCTCCAGTCTACTCCAACCTTTGGCGCCCCGGCATATTGAGCGTTGTAAAATTAGGTCGGGCGGCGCGGAGGCGGGAACTTGAAAAACTTTTTCATTGGACTGGTGGTTGGCATCCTCTTTTCGGGGTTGATGCTGGTGATTCTGTTCTTCGCCGCGGTGCGATTCGCGGGATCGTTCGCTGAGCGGGCCACTAGCGTGTCCGATTCGTCCACGCTGGTGCTCACGCTCGACGGCGACCTGCCTGAAATTGCGCCGCCAGAAATCCCGGTGCCTTTCTTCCAGGATCAAGCTCCGCTGGCGATATACGAAGTCTGGGAGATGTTCCGCAAGGCCGCGGCCGACCCGCGCATCAAAGGCATCATCCTGGAGCCGCGCGGCTTGGAAGTCGGCTTTGGAAAGCTGGAAGAGCTGCGCCAGGATATCGAGCAATTCAAGAAATCGGGCAAGCCCATCGTCACCTATCTCAGCGGCCCGAGCGCGCGCGAATACTATCTGGCGTGCGCTACGGATCGCATTTTCTGGGCCCGGAAGACGAGCTTGACCTCAAAGGCATGGGCCTGGAGTCGATTTTCCTTAAGAACGGGCTGGACAAGCTGGGCGTCAAAGTGGACGTTATCCACATGGGCAAATACAAAGACGCCGGCGATATGTTCACGCAAACCGCCATGTCGCCCGAAACACGCGAGGTGCTGACCGACATTCTCAACCAGGATTATGGGAACCTGACCAGCGTCATCGCGCAGGGCCGCAAGAAACAGGCCGATGCCGTGAGCGCGCTCATCGATCAGGGCCCGTTCTTGGCGAGCGAGGCCTTGTCCAACGGCTTGGTGGATTCGCTGGGCTACGAGGATCAAGCCATCGAGAATCTGAAAAATCGTACCAACAATAACAACCTCAAGCGCATCTCCGGCAAGGCTTACTTGAGAGCTCCGGGAGGCTCGACCGGGACCGCCAATCGCATTGCTCTGGTGGTGGGCGAAGGCGACATCAGCAGCGGTTCCACGAACGGGTCGGCTAACGACCAAGGCTTCACTTCCACCGGTTTCGTGAAGCTGCTCCGGCAGGTGGAAAACGATTCGAGCATCAAAGGCGTGATCCTGCGCATCGATTCGCCGGGCGGCGAAAGCACCGCATCGGACGACATTCTGCACGAGGCGAAAAACCTCAGCAGGAAAAAACCGATGGTGATCTCGATGAGCGATTTGGCGGCTTCCGGTGGCTACATGGTTTCGATGACCGGCGATCCGATCGTGGCGTATCCCGATACCTTGACCGGTTCCATCGGCGTGCTGCTGGTGCGGCCGAATCTGCACGGATTGTACGACAAGCTGGGCATCGGAAAGCAAGAAGTTTCGCGGGGCCAGAATGTGGACCTGGATTCGGAATATGTTCCGTTGAGCGATCAGCTGCGCGCGAAACTCACCTCTCAGGTGGACTCGTTCTATAAGGGTTTCGTCAACGTGGTGGCGCAGGGGCGGAAACGCACATTCGACCAGATCGAGCCGCTGGCTCAGGGGCGCGTCTGGCTGGGAGCGCAGGCCAAGCAGAACGGTCTGGTGGACGATTTGGGAGGACTGGATCGGGCCATCGATCTGGTGAAGCAGAGGGCGCACATTGGGGCGGGGAGCGAGTCACCCTGGTGCCGTATCCGGGCCGGCGCAGCTTTCTCGACATGCTTTTCAGCCGTTCGGACGACTCGGCGGTGGCGGAATTGAAGATCAACAAACTGCTTGGCCATATCCCGATTGAAGTTTTGAAGCGCGGCGGTTTCCTGAAGCTGATGCCGTATTCGATTCAAGTGAAGTAGCGCGGGCTTTGCTACACTAGTGTCGCGCCCGTGATGAATTACGTTGGCGGGTTTCTTTCTCGAAGGGCCAAGCGCATTCCCAGAGCCGGGCTGATCTGCGCCGGACTTGCAACGGTAGCCGCTCTGTACGGATTCCAGCGCGAGTTCCGCGTCTATCGCAGCATGGAGCCGTACGACGACATCCAGCTTCCGCCCGATTACCAGGACAAAACCGAGTGGATCTTTGCGCGCTTGATGTATCCACAACATCCGCGCGCGCGCTTCGGCCGCTATTACGGGTGGGGAAACTTCAACTGGCTGCAAGGGGGAACCAGTTGGACGCAGGACTATCCGCGGGCCGACCGGCATTTTTCGATGGCTTTGCGGCGTTTGACGCGCGTGCAGGTTCGTTCGGTCGAGCAGCCGGTAAATCTGGATGACGGCGACGATGTCTTCTATTGGCCGTGGCTGGCGGCGGGCGAGATGGGCGATTGGAAACTGACCGACGCGCAGGCCAAGAAACTGCGCGATTATCTGCTGCGCGGCGGCTTCCTGATGCTGGACGATTTCTGGGGAACCGAGGAATGGGATCGCTTCGCCGAGAGCATGCGGGTAGTGTTTCCGGACCGGCCGATGGTGGAAATCGATAATGCGGATTCGGTTTTTCATTCGGTCTACGATTTGGACGATCGCTACCAGGTGCCCGGTCAATGGGCCATCCGGCGCGGCACCACCTACCGCAACGACGGAGCGGTGGCGCACTGGCGCGGGATTTACGACGACAAACAGCGGCTGATGGTGGTGATGGACTTCAACTCCGACGTGGGCGATTCCTGGGAGTGGGCCGACGATCCCGAGTATCCGGAAAAGTATTCGGCGTTAGGGATTCGCATCGGCGTCAATTACGTAGTTTACTCGATGACGCATTAACCGGTGGCGGCCGGAAGTGTCCGCGGACCTTTAGCGCAGGTTGAACTTTTTCATTTTGTAGCGCAGGGTATCGCGCGTTACTCCCAGCAGCACGGCGGCGCGGGTCTGGTTGCCTCCGGCTCTTTCAAGCGCTTTCCTGACCAGGTTTTTTTCGGCTTCTTCCAGGCTCACTTCGAAGGGTGCGGTTTGCGCTTGCAACGGCAGGGGAACGGGCTGATCGTCCGCGGATGCGCTCTGCTCGAAGGCCAGCAAAGGCGGACGGGCAGGATCGGCGGCGATTTGCATACTGGAAGCTTGAATCCAATCGGCCTCTTCGAGCACCATGGCGCGCTCGATGACATTGCGCAGCTCGCGCACATTGCCGGGCCAATCGTGAGCCAGCAACGCAGCCGCGGCGGAATGAGAGAGGCCCTTGAGATGGCGCTTGAATTTAGTGTTGTAGACGCGGACAAAATGCTCGGCTAGCGGGATGATGTCTTCGCCGCGCTCGCGCAGGGGCGGAAGAATCACCTGGATGACGTTGAGCCGGTAATAGAGATCCAGACGGAAGCGGCCCTGTTCGATAGCTTCGGTAAGTTTTCGATTGCTGGCGGCAATGACCCGAAGGTCCACCTGGATATCGCGCACGCCGCCCAGGCGCCGGAAGTTCTGCTCTTCGAGAACGCGCAGCAACTTGGCTTGAATGACCATGGGCATTTCGCCGATCTCGTCCAAAAAGACGGTGCCGCCGTTGGCGACTTCGAGGATGCCGGCTTTGGGGGCGCGCGCATCGGTGAAAGCGCCTTTTTCGTAGCCAAACAGCTCGCTTTCGAGCAGCGTCTCCGGAATGGCGGCGCAATTGAGCGCGACGAACGGGCCATCACTGCGGCGGCCGTAGTGATGGATGAATTGGGCCAGGATATCCTTGCCGGTGCCGCTCTCGCCCTCTAGAAGAATGGTGGAAACTTCGCTCTGAGCGACGCGGCGAGCGAACTTGAGAGCCTGCTTCATGGCCGGCGAGGCGGCCACGATTTTGAAACTGCCGGGGCCGATGCCGTCGTCATCGGATGGGGCAGCGGGGCGCGCGGGCGTTCCGGTGGATCCGGACTCGGCCGAACGGCCAAAGACGATCACGGCGCCGGCAACTTCGCCCTTGTGATCGCGAATGGGGGACATGCTGCCGGTGATCAGCCGCTTATCGCCCTCGTGCGAAATCAGGATCGCGCCCGGCGGCAACTCGGCCAAGGCGCCTTCGGCCAGCACGCGCCACAGCGGCGTATGGACCTTCTCGCCCGAGGCGCTATCGACCAGCGTCAGCACCTCGTCCACTTGCTTGCCGAGCGCGTCGCGGGCCTGCCAGCCGGTCCAGGCTTCCGCGGCGGGGTTGAAAAGCGTGATGATCTCGTTCTGATCGAGCGAAATTACGCCTTCCGAGACGGCTCGCAGAGTGGAGGCGAGCAAGCGCTCCTTCTCGCGAAACTTGAGGTCCTCGCGATGCTTGTGCAGCGCGATCTCGATGCTGGCGTGGAGCTCGGCTTCCTGAAACGGTTTGGTGATGTAGCCCAGCGGTTCGGCGTCTTTGGCGCGCGCCACGGTGGCGGTGTCGGCGTGCGCGGTGAGATAAATAACCGGAATATTGAAACGCTCGCGCAGGATGCGGGCGGTTTCAGTTCCATCCATCTGGCCTTTGATGCGAATATCCATAAGCGCCAGATCGGGCGTAGTTTCTTCGGCGCGAGCAATCGCCTCGGCGCCGCTGGACACGGATGCAGTTACCGTGTAACCCAAGTCCGTAAGAATATCGCGCAGATCCTCGGCAGTGATCCGCTCATCTTCGACAATAAGAATTCGTGCTGACATGCCAACCTTCGTGCTGGATCAAGCCGCCATCGCGGAAAAGGTCAATTGGATTTGAGTGCCTTCGCGAGACTGCACCTCCAGCTTAGCTCCTAACTGATCGGCCAGAGTTCTGACTAGCCTTAGGCCCAGTGTCCGGGCCGTTTCCCAGTCTATATCGCTGCGCAAGCCGACTCCGTTATCGGCCACCACCAGCAGGGCCATATGATCAGGCTGCTCACGGAGTTCCACGCGAACCTCGCCCTGGCGTCCATCCGGGAACGCGTATTTGAGCGAGTTGGAAATCAGCTCGTTGATGATGAGGCCGCAGGGCACGGCGGCGTCCAGATTGAGATACAGACGATCCAGATCGGTGCGGAGGTGGATGCGATCGGGCGGGACTCCGTAGGAGTGGAACAGATGTGCCGCCAATTGTCGAATGTACTCGGGAAAATCGATGCGCGAGAGGTTGTTGGACTGGTACAGGCTCTCGTGGAGGAGCGCCATGGAATGAATCCGGTTCTGGCTTTCCTGAAACATGCGGCGGGTGGTCTCGTCGGTAACGACGCGGGACTGCAAGCCCAGCAAGCTGGACACCACCTGCAGATTGTTTTTGACGCGGTGGTGAATCTCTTTCAGCAGCGCTTCTTTTTCGCGCAGCGAATTGCGGATGAGTTCCTCGGCGGCGACGCGATCAGTGACATCGCGCAGGATGACGGTGAACATGGTCCGGCCTTCCACCGCGACTTTGGAAATGGAGGCCTCGGCGGGGAACTCGGAACCGTCCTTGCGGCGTGCGCGAATCTCGCTGCGTTCGCCCATGCGGCGTGCGGTGGTTTTGGAAGCTGCAAAATCGCGAATGTGCTGACGGTGAATGGCGAGGTGGCGCTGGGGAAGCAGCATGTCGAGCGACTTGCCGGCCACTTCCTGCCAGGTGTATCCGAAGATGCGCTCGGCGCCCTGATTGAACAAGATGATGCGCTGATCCTGGTCGATGGAGACGATGGCATCGTCGGCGAGATCGAGAATTTTGGCGAGCGGGCCGGAGGTGGTCAAGCGGGCGCGATCCTGCTGGGTGGAGTGAGTATCCGGCGGCGTGCCGTCAGGCCGAACGGCCTCAGATGGTTTCTCCAAGCTTGCACCTCATAGAGCCGGAACAATCCGGGGCACGCGACGAAGCACCGCTCTCGCCGAGGACTCGGCGGTCCCGCCATATTTTCAGCTCGCCCGCTGTCCAGGTGCACCGGAGTGTTGCTGGGATGAAACCATTGTATCGGAATTGTGGGGCTGGCGACAAATGTTGCTGGTGAAATCACGCCGTTTCCGAATCGCAGCGCGGGGACTGTGGGAGTGGAGTTAGCTTGGAACGGCTCGGTAGCGGCGGACGGCGTGGCGCGGCCGCCAACGCGCCGAGCTCCGGATAGTGGCCGAAGCGAGCCTGTAACGCGGCTGTGAAGCGGGGGGCGCGATACCAGTCTCTTCTCGCTGGTATTTTGCAAAAAAATGCATCACACGCGTTACATAGGCGCGCGTCTCGCGATACGGAGGAACGCCCTTGTAACGCTGGACGGCGCCGGGTCCGGCATTGTAGGCAGCGATGGTGTCTTGCATCTGATGTTTCTTGTTGGCGTAACGATGCAGCAACGAGCTGAGGTAGTTGGTGCCGGCGTCCACGTTTTGCTCCGGAATCGTAGGGTCGGCGCCGAGCTGGCGGGCGGTCTCCGGCATCAATTGCATCAGCCCTATGGCGCCTTTGGGCGACACGGCGTCGGGGGAAAAAGCCGATTCGGCGGCAATGATGCTTTTGATAAAGGGGGCCGGCACTTGATATTTGCGGGAGGCCGCGCGGATCACTTCATTCAAAGTAAATCGAGGGGCGGGAATTCGTAGACGCGCTTCGATAGGATCGAGGACTCTGGGCACCAGGCGATCGATTACCGCGGCAACCAACAAACAAAAGCACAAGAGGATTACGCGAATTAAAATTTTCATGCGAGTTAACAGAAGTTACAAATCAGCGGAAACTACAGGGGAACTGCAGTTCGGAAAATAATATTTTGCTCTGAAAACGTGGAGACGCATGAGCGATGCGGTGCGGTTACCGTGCGATTGTAAGAGTTCTGTCGCGGGCATGAAGCGCGCCGCTTCCGAGTGCCCTAAACCAACTCAATGCAGAATCAGCTTCTGCACGCGCCAATTGGATGTTTCAGCCGCGTAGACTTCGTTCTCCGATGGGCAGGCAAGTTGATGCGCTCCAGAAAACTGCTTCAACTGCCGTCCCGAGCGGCCGATCACTCCGAGCACCTTGCCGTCGAGCGAAACTTTGAAAATGCGGCCAGGAAAGGTGCTCTCGCCGACGAAAAGTACCTGGTTGGGGCCGGGCGTGATGCAGATCGAATTGGGAGCCCCGATGACCGCGGCCAGGCGCGCGCCGGTGGGCGTGTTGCCGTTCACCGCGTGGGTTCCCGGGAACAGGAGGCACGTCGATGGTGAACATGCGCAGAAACTTGCCGTCGGTATCGAACACCTGGATGCGCCGGTTGGTGCGGTCGCCGACGTAGAGGTTATTGTTGCGGTCGGCCACGATCGCGTGCGGGAGGCGGAACTGTCCTGGCCCGGTTCCCTTCTCGCCCCATGACTTCACCCAGTCGCCATTCTTGTCATACTTGGCGACGCGCGAGTTGACGTATCCGTCGGTGATGTAGATGTTGCCTTCGGAATCCCAAGTCGACGTCGGTGGGCTGGCGGAAGAGTCCGTCGACGGCGGGCAGAGGAGGGTCGACGTGCTCCCAAGGTTTGGCGCCCTCGTCGGCCGCTTCCTGGCGGCGGCCGAAGACCCACACCACGCGGCCGGCCTGGTTGAACTTGATGATCATGTCGGAGCCTTTGTCGATGGCCCAGATGTTGTCGTCCTTGTCGATGCGCACGCTGTGGGCTTCGGACCAGGCGTAGAGGCCCTTGCCGATTTCGCGCAGGAACTCGCCGTTCGGGACCGAACTCGAGCAACTGCGCCGCCGCCGCACCATAGGCCGGACCGTCGGCGCTGTTGGAGCGCGTGAACACGAAGACGTGGCCCTTGGAATTCACGGCCACGCCCGGGACTTCGCCGAAATTCATCCCGGGCGGAAGCTTGAGGAAGTCAGGAACGGAATCGAAGGGAATTTCAGGTACGCTTTGCTGGCCGAACGACAGCGGAGCCAGAATGACCAACAGCGACAACAGACAAGGCTTCATCGTGCGCATCCTCCAACCGGGGATATTATAGGACGCCTGAGCGACGTAAGTACGGTCGCTTCTGCTCGCCGCAATCGGCGGGAGTGGTCAAATCCGCATGAATTTGTTCAGCTCAGCTGTCGTCACGCACTGATCGAGAAAGTCGAATTGACCCAGGTCCATGACCTCGCGCGCAGCGTTGAGAAAACCGGTCATTGCGGCGCGATAGAGCGAGGTTGCCAAGCTGATGCGCCGGACTCCGGCCGCGGCGAGTTCGCTCACGGAAAACGATTTTCCTTGGATTCCTACCATGAAGTTGAATGGTTTCGACAGTGCTGCACAAACGGCGCGCACCGTGGCAAGGTCGGGCAGGCCGGGGGCGAACAACACATCGGCTCCAGCTTTTTCAAATGCCTGCAGACGGCGGATGGTGTCGTCCAAGCTCGGGGCGGCGTAGAGAAAATTGTGCGCTCGTGCGGTCAAAAGAAAACGAAACCGGAGTGCACGGGCAGCCTCCGCAGCTGCGGCAATTCTTTCGACAGCGAGGCATTCGTCGTAAAGGGGACTGTCCGGGTTTCCGGTGGCATCCTCAATGGTGCATCCAACGAGTCCCGCTTCGGCCGCACGCCGAATCGTTTCCGCCACGACCTCCGGCGCATCGCCAAACCCTTTTCCCAAATCCGCGGAAACTGGCAAGTCTGTCGCGCGGACGATTAAATGCGCGTCGGCGAGCGTCTCATCTCGCGTCAATCCATGGTCTCTTCGGCCAAGGGCAGAGGCCGCGGCAGCACTCGATGTGGCCAAGGCCTGGAAGCCAAGACCAGCGAGAATGCGGGCCGAGCCGATATCCCATGGATTTGGAATTACGAAGGCACCGGGGCCTTCGTGAAGCGCCCGGAAGCGAACTGCCTTTTCGTCCTGTGTAATGCTCATAGAAATTCGGCTCAGCGATCAGATCTCCACCATACTTGAATTATGGACCTGGTCTTACATCCCATTGAAGTGCGGGTGCTGGGGGCACTCATGGAAAAGGAGATTACGACGCCGGAGTATTATCCGCTGTCGCTGAATGCGCTGGTGAATGCGTGCAATCAAAAATCGAACCGCGATCCGGTGGTTCAGTACGACGAAGACACGGTGGAGCAGGGGCTGAGCGAACTGCGCGAGAAAGGCCTGCTGCTGATGGTGTCGGGCGCCGGGAGCCGCGTGCAGAAGTATGGACATCGGATCGCCGAGAAGCTGAACCTGGGGCGGCGGGAGGCGGCCATTCTGTGCGAACTGATGGTGCGGGGTCCGCAGACCTTGGGCGAGCTGCGCACCCACTGCGACCGGATGCATCACTTCGACGATGTGACCGAAGTGGAGACCGTCGTCGAACGAAACCCGGAGTTAGTCGTGAAACTGCCGCGGCGGCCGGGAGAGAAGGAGGTGCGTTATGCGCACCTGCTCTCCGGGCCACCTTCTGAAGCTGAGCCGGCGAAGGAAACCGCCGCCTTGCCGGCGCGGCAGGATCGTGTAGGCGCGCTAGAGGCCGAAGTGGCTCAACTGCGCGCGGAAGTGGAGGAGCTGAAGCGCCAGTTCGCCGGCTTCAAACAGCAGTTCGAATGAAGGCGCGGTATCTTGCGCCGGGTTGAATCAAGCGGTTCTCTCGCCGGGAACGCAGACCAGGCTGCGCAGCGGGGGCCGGATGGGCACCACCTGCGGAATGAGGCAGCTGGTGACATTCTTCACGGGCCCGTGGAAGTAATCGTCCACCGGAAACAGCGAATAAGGCTCCAGCTCGCGGAAAACGCGTCCGAGTTTCTGCTCGATCCGATAGACGGAGTGAAAGAAATTGCCGCGGTCCATCCGCAGGCGGCGGCAGCACAGTTTCCAATCGGCGCCCAGAAGAAAGTGGTACTTGAAGATGCGATATTCCGGTTCGGTAAGCGTTCTCTTACTGACCAGGCAGAAGTCGGCCGCGTATTCCTCGTCCTTGCGGCCCCAGGAACCTTTTCGCGCGCTACCGGGCGCGAAATCGAGGGTTACCTTGCTCATGTATTTTTCGCGCGAGGCACACTGGCGAAAGCGTTCAAAGCAAGCGCGGAAAATAGCCCGCAGCACGCAATTACAGGGATGCGCCTGTTTGTTTCGGCCTAGGCGTATGCCCAGGCCCACACAGGAGTTGCATTTTGGCGCAGCAAGCGCCAGGGTTTCTGATCGTGTCCATTCCATTTTGTCTCGTCCTTTGAAAACCCGGAAAGACAACCGAGTCGTTTAATGATGTGATATCAGTCTCTGTGCGCGGGCGTAGTACGTCAACGCCAAAAAGCACAGATTGTCTGCAAGGAATCATTCTTTTCAGGAGAGAGTCTTCTAAGGCCAACGTACTCATTTAGTTAGATACGTTTCGACCAGTCCGGCACCGATCATTGGGATAGCCCCTTGTTGAGTACGTTTTCTTAGTTTCATCGGGGTCTATTTCACACTGAAATACCAGGAGAAGCCAACTTGAATTATCGGGACGCGCAGGCGAAGTGGCTCGCCCGAGTCCGGGACCGTATTCACAACGGTGAGCTGACCGAGCGGGGTCTGGCCCCCTGGATTGGCATCTCGCAGCCTCATGTCCATAAGGTGCTGAAAGGGGTGAGAAATCTCTCACCTGAAATTTTGGACTCGATATTGGAATATTTTCAGATGTCTTCAGCCGTGCTACTCGCGGCTGCTGGATACATCGAGCCGAGCCGTTTCGAGCGACGCCGGAGTCAGTTGGAAGTGCGGTCCGGGATGTAATTCTCGAATACGCGCCACGCAATTCGCGATTCGGTCTAATTCGCTGGGCCTTAACAGAACTCCCATCCGGCCAGCGTTTTCATCTCCAGTTTGCGCGTGGGTCACAACACCTCCGATAGCCGATCCTCCTTGTAACTAAGAGCTTAGTGGAGGGGAACGGCTGCGTTCGGCGGCCTAAGATTACGCTTCGGCTGCCGGATCATTTCGGCATCGAAAGGAACCACTATGCAGAAACTAACGATCGGGATAGCGCTGCTCGTCGCCGTCCTGGCGATTTTTGGTCAGGTGTGCCACCCATCGAATCCCCTGACCTTGGGAGGGACCATAATACAAACTACCGTCGCGGACTGGCCGGGTGGATCCTGCCCCCCGTTATGCGGCGAGCCATCTCGCAACTCCAAATAAACCTCACGAAGGTGCGCTGTGCTGATATACTCGGTGGATAAGCGCAGCGCACCGGATGGGTCCTCTCCTGTCCATTCAACGCGTCCTCTGGGTAGCTTGCCTAGTGGTCCAAGTGCTCCTGATCGGAGCCATCATTCAACGCGGTCTCGCCAGAAGGTATCGGTTCTTTCTCGCTTATCTGGTTGTCGAGGCCATCGCCGGCGTAGTCCTTATCCAGATCCCCTTTACTACGCGCGCCTACAGCGAGGCGTATAAGTACTATGAGATCTCAGTCGTCGGCCTGCGGGCTGCCGCGGTCGCCGAGTTGTTTGAGCTGGTTTGCGAACAGTTTCCGGTAATCAGCCGCATTCGTTTCGCGCTGGCAGCCTCGGTGCTGCTGCCCACCGCATTAGTATCGCTCGCCACCGTGCGCCCAGCCGATAGCACCTGGCAGTATCCTGAGACCTTAGCGGTCTATATTTTCCAGTTTGAGACCACCGTGCTTGCAGTTTCTCTCATCATGATGCGGTGGCTCCTGACGCGTTTTATGAGCTTGTCGCCCACCGTCCGCGGAAACGTCGCACGACACTGGACCATCCTCACTATTTATTTCGGCATAAGTGGTATGACCTCCTTGCTTGCCACCGTGGCCGGGCCAATCGCTTTCCGGTACACCAACGTTCCCATGCTGGCCGCGGACTTGGCCTGTTTTCTGGCATGGATCCACGGCCTTCAGCGCGCGGGCGATGTGCCGCCTCCGATCATCATTTCCCTCCAGGACGCCGCCGCCAGACGGATGCTCCGCCAGACTATCCTACAGCACATCAAGAAAGCCGGGCGTTAATACCTCCAGCGCCTGGAGAGAGCCCAGCGCCATCGCACAGCACAGCCGTGGCGCGCGCCGCAGCTTCCATAACTGGCACGCCATGCGCAGCCGCCCGATGTGGTACCAGAACAGCGCACGCTCCTGGATTTCCTGAAAATTGTCCCAGGCCGGCTCACACGCCGAACACGTCGAACGGTACAGTTGGATGATTTCAGGAAGCCGCTTTAGGTCCGGGCCACCGATCATCTTTTGAAGAAATTTCTCTTCCCGTATACTGCAAATTCGGTCCAGATTTTGGATATGGGAGCGAAGGTCACCCAGCGCTTCCATCTCTTCGCGTGGAGTTTTTCGCGCTAGTTCGGACTCAATCATTTTGGCTCCCGACAACTTTCTGTAAACCGTTAGATTCTCGAGACCGAATGACTAGTAACCGCTGCATCCTTCCACGCTCGTCCAGGATGCGGGTTCAAGATGCGGGCAGACGTCCGCTCCGGCTCCTACAATTAAGGATTATGGAACTGCTAGATACTAAAAATCAATATACCGTTTAAATTCACGCCTTAATACTAGTCACCTTCAAGCGGTTAATTATCTCTTTCCGGACCCAGGTCCGCCGCTTGAAACATCTCCGGTATTTCTTGTCAGACGATGAAAAACCAGCAGATTTTGTTGCACCGCGGAGATCGCTTCCTGATCGCTGCTCAATAGGATATCATCCAGAATCCCATGCCAGTGCTCGTTCTGTGACAGCCGCTCGTGGGGCGCCGCCGTCTCCTCCCGCCGTTCCAGCCATTGCTGGATGGCCTGCGCAACCGCGGCTTGGTTGCTCAGCCTCCGGCGGCCCTGCTCCTCCTGAAAGCGCCAATACAGCTCAGCCGGCAAGGACACGGTCGACTTTTTCAGTTCGGCTGGCGCGGCGCTCTCTTGTGGTCGTGGTGGCATTAGGTCCTTACGCTAATACGGACTTACGGTGTATGTCAACACTATATATCGCCGCAGCTGACAGGCGTTTTAGACACCTCAACTGGTTAGTATTACAGATTTACAGCTTGACGGCTTTACGGTTATATGGCATACTTGGCCCGTAGTTGGGCCAGTACGGTGTTACCGCAGCGTCGGAAAACCAACGAGCGCCTGTCTCGCTTAGATAAATCGCCGCTTCCGCCTCCCCCTGCACCTTACTCCGGCTGTTTTGACCGGAGGGTGGAATGAGGCCTCGCTCAGCTCAGAGTAAGAATCACTTACAGGAGTCAACGATGCTCTGCGAGATTGATCTCGAAACTGAGGCAGCCCGCGAACACAGACTCCTGGAGTTTAGTCTGGCGGCTGGCAGCAGCATACTGACGTTCGAGGACGCCCAGTTCAAACTGCTGGCTTACATTCGTAATCGCATCCGCAATGGCGAATTGACCGAAAGGGCGCTCGCTCGCCAGATCGGAATCTCGCAACCTCACGTCCACAACGCGCTTAAGGGCGTCCGCACTTTCTCGCCCAAGGTTCTTGACAGCATATTGAGACGCTTTCAGTTGTCGCTATTCGAGCTGATTTACCGGCCGATCGGGTTAGATTTATCAGACCGATAAAGACCTCAGCTCCGGCCTATTAAAAGTGTGAAGTCCTACAACTTCGGTAGTCGTAATTAAGCACGGCTTCATGGATCCATTGCGGTGGGAGGAACTGCCGCTGAACAGCAGAGCAGATGTTGGAAGCGGTGAAGGAGCGGGTGCGGTGGCTGGGAGGGGAACGCGACCGCAATCTGCCGATGGCTCAGCGTGGCCGCTTCTTATACGAAGCGATCTCGAGGTAAGTCTGATGCACTTCGCTGGCGGTGCGCTCCCAGCTGAATTTCCTGGCCTGTTCGAATCCCTGGGCGACGAGCCGGCGGCGCAAGTCGGGATCGAGCAGGACTTCGCGGATTCCGCGCGCAATATCGAAGACATTTTCAGGATTGATCTTGACGGCGGCATCTCCAACCACTTCCGGCAGGGAACTGACGCTGGAGCAGACCACCGGCGTCCCACAGGCCATCGCTTCTAGCGGCGGCAATCCGAAGCCTTCGTACAAGGACGGAAAAACGAAGACCGATGCGAGCTGGTAGAAAGCGCGCAAGGTCTCGATGGGCACAAAGCCGAGGAATCGCACGGAGGCTTCCACGCGGCTCTGGATGACGGCCTGGCGCAGGGCGGGCTGGCGCGCGATCTCGTCGCCGATGATGATCAGCCGGAGATCGCGATAAGGAGGGCAGTCCTGAATCTCTCCGCGCAGGACGGCGAAAGCTTCCACCAGGCGGGGGATGTTTTTTTGAGCATTGGTGCGGCCCACGTAAAGCAGAAACGGGTAGTGGATGTGATAGCGGTCCAGCACGCGCTGGGTGTCGGGAGGGTAGGCGAAGTGTTCGCCGCCGGTAGCGGCCAGGGGCGATGCTTCGTGCGCATAGAACACCGGATCGGGAGCGTTGTAGACTACGCGGATGCGGCTGGAGGGAATACCCAGGACGGATTCGACGTCGCGGCGCGTGGCGCTGGAGACAGCGATGACCCGGTCGGCGTGCAGCAAGCCGCGCCGCAAGTGGAATCGCCGCAGGTTGCTGCGGTAGCCGGATTGATCGATGAACAAAAGCGTGCTCATGTCGTGCGTGGTCACCAGGTAGGGCTTGGGCATCCACAGGGGCACGGCATTGAGGGGGATGTGAAACAGATCGGCATCCAGGGTGCGCAGGAAGTAACTGAATCCGATTTGCGCCAAGCCGCTTCTGCTCTTGCGGGAATGGACGGTAGTTTGGAAGTTTTCCGGGAGGTCCGCGAATTCAGGTACAGAGGCGGCGGAAGTGATCAGGATGTAGCGATTCTCCTGGTCCAGGCGGGCCAGCGAGCGCACCAGATTGCGGATATAAGTTCCGATGCCGAAGTCCGCTACACGTCGGGCGTCGAGGACGATGCGGAGCGGCATGGATGTACTTAGGATACAGAACAGGAGCCCCGCTGGCGCGGGCGGTTGAAGCTTTAGCTCCTAAGCATTCAGAACGAAACTTTGGGAACGGCGCGGGCGCCTGGCTCGGTTTTAAAATAAGCGTCGTTGCGTTGGAAGCCGAACATGGAAGCCGCGATGTTGTTGGGGAACAGCTCGATGTCGGTGTTGTATTTCTGAACCGTCTCGTTATATTTGCGGCGCTCCACCGCGATGCGGTTTTCAGTGCCCGCGAGCTCGTCCTGGAGGCGCAAGAAATTCTCGTTTGATTTCAACTGCGGATAATTTTCGACCACGACCAACAGGCGGCTGAGCGCGCCGTCCAGTTGCGAGTTGGCCTGGATCTTTTCCTGCGGATTGCGCGCGCCGCCCAAGGCCGCGCGAGCGTCGGTGACTTCCTTGATCACGGCCTGCTCTTGCTTGGCGAAGCCTTTGACGGTTTCCACCAGGTTGGGGATCAGATCGGCGCGGCGTTGTAATGCGACGTCCACTTGCGCCCAGGAGGCGTTTACGGCTTCGCGCTCAGTGACCAGGGAATTGCGCGCGCCCATGGCCCAACCGAGGGTGCCCAGCACGCCCAGCACGATTACGCCGATCACAATCAAGGCAATTCTCATCTGTTCCTCATTTCTCGATGCGGTCGACATGCGCGACCAGCGCTTCGATCTGCTTCAGATAAAGCGCGAACAGCTCTAGCGGTTCCACGTCGGATGTTTTGCGCTTCTGCTCGCGTAAATCGAGCAGTATATCGAACGGCTCGGTCTGGACGCCGAGGGCGGCGAGGTTTTGGGAGATTTCGCGCTTTTGCGATCCGGCCGGGATTCCGGAAACCAGGAGCGCGTGGCGCGCCAGGACCAGGAAATTGGGGACCGAATCGATCATCAGCCGGAGCAGGGCTGGCTGGTCGTTGAGCGCTTCAGCCGCCTTCTGACGCAGACGCAGAAGCTTGGCGCGCAAGTCGTGCTCGATCTGGGCGCGGTAGAAAACTTTGTCGATGACCAGGCCTTCGATTACGTCTTTTCCGAACAGAACGCGGCGGCGTTCGGCCATGTCGTGAAATTCGATGGGGAAGCAGTCGGTGGAAGTGCGCACTTCTTCCTCGCTCATGAGCAGCGGCGAGGGATTACCGCGCGCGCGCCACCATTTGAAAATGGGCTCGGAATCGCCCAGCGCTTCCGGCGTCACTCGGTCGAGCACGCACAGGACGTTGAGGTCCGAGAATTTTTCGTGATGATCGCCGGCGGCCGCTGAGCCATAGAGAACGACGGAGACCAAGCGGTTGGAGTAGGCCTTCTGAAGGCGTTCGACCAATTCTTCGAGCTGTTGACGGATCATTTACCAGCTACCGGAGGCACCGCCGCCGCCGGAGTCGCCCCCGCCGAAGCCGCCGAAACCTCCGCCTCCCCCACCGCCGCCCGAGTCATAACCGCCGAAGCCTCCACCGCCCCATCCGCCGCCTCCGCCACGACCTAATAGGTTACCGAGAATCATCCCGGTTAAGAAACCGCCGCCTCCGCCGCCGCGGCGCATCAGAAAAAGCAAAGCCAGGATTCCGATGACGATGAGCGGCCAAGGAATGGACGGGCGTTCGCGCACCGGCCGCATGCGCGGGCGCAGGCTGACATCCAGCGTCACCCCTTTGGCGGCGGCAATACGGGTTCCCATCTGGTCGGCGGCCGCGAGCAGCGCCTGGCCGTAAGCGCCCTGCTGGAGGAGCGGGCTGGCGGCGCGCAACACGCTGCCATCGAAACCGTCGGGCAGGAGCGGCTCCAGGCCGTAGCCCACTTCGATGCGATCGCGATGGTCCTTGATCGCAAGCAGGAGCATGATGCCTTCGTCTTTGCCCTTCTTGCCGACGCCCCATTTGCGATACAAGGAATTGGCGACGTCTTCGATGGGCTGGCCATCCAGCGAGTCGATGGTTACGATGGCCATCTGGACGCCGGTGACTTGTTCGACGCGCTCGGCATAAGATTCCAGGCGCGCGCGCGAAGAATCGTTCAGGACTTGCGCGAAATCGCTGACGTAGCCCTGCGGCTTCAGTTTGTCGAGATCGAGCGCGGAGAGCGACGCAGCCAGCGCGAGAAGCGGGAGCAATGCGCGCGCGGCCAGTTTTACTTTCAGCAGACCAGGTCCTCGCGGCGAATGCGGAACTCGCCCAGGTTGCCGAGCATGGCCAGGGTGATGTTCTTAGGATCGAAGAACTCCTGGGCGATGGTCTGCAACTGCTCGGCGGTGATGTCTTCGATGCTCTGGATCATTTCGTCCAGAGTAAAGAAGCGATCGAAATACAATTCCTGGCGGGCCAGGTTGCCCATGCGGCTGGAAGTGGATTCCAGGCTGAGCATGAGCGAGCCCTTGAGATGATCCTTGGCGCGGCGCAGCTCGTCGTCGGGCACGCGGGTTTGCTTCAGCTCGCGAAACTCCTTTACGATGGATTCCACCACCTTGGCGGCGCTCTCAACCGACGTGCCCGCGTAAATGGCGAAGCATCCGGCGTCGCGATACATGCTCATCTCCGAGTACACGGCATAGGCCAGGCCTTGCTTCTCGCGGATGTTCTGGAACAGCCGGGAACTCATGCCGCCGCCCAGCACGGTGTTGAGAGCGTAGCAGGCGAAGCGCAACTTGTGCGGAAAAGCGTAGCCGGGAACGCCCATGTAGAGGTGCGTCTGTTCGAGCGAGGTTTTGTTTCGAAATACCAGGCGGGCGTGCGGGGTGGGCGGGGTCTCGGGCGGAAGCTGGCCGTTGAAGCGCATGTCTTCAAAGCGCTCGCGCACCAAGTCCACCAGGCCCTCGTGATGCAGGTTGCCGGCCGCCGTGATCAGAATATTGGAAGGCGTGTAGTAGCGCCCGTAATAACTGCGCAGCATGTCCTGGTCGAACGCCTTTACGGTATCGCGCGTGCCCAGGATCGGTTTTCCCAGCGGATGATCCTTCCAGAAATTGCTGGAGAAAATCTCGTGCAGCAGATATTCCGGATTGTCGACCTCCATCTTGAGCTCTTCGAGGATGACGCCTTTTTCCTTTTCGATGTCTTCCGCGCGGAAGAGCGGGTTCAAGACCAGATCCGCCAGGACGTCGAAAGCCAGCGGCAGGTGTTCGTCGAGCACCTTGGTGTTGTAACTGACCATCTCCTTGGCGGTGAAGGCGTCCAGGCCGCCGCCGATGGAATCCACCGAGCGGGCGATCTCCTCGGCGCTGCGATTCTTGGTGCCTTTGAAGACCATGTGCTCGATGAAGTGGGAGATGCCACCCTCGGGCCCGACCTCACGGCGCGAGCCGCTGCGAATCCAAAGGCCCAGCGATATGGACCGCACGTGGTCCATGCGCTCGGTGATGATGCGCAGGCCGTTGGGCAGCGTGGTGGTTTCGATGTCGCGGAGCTGTTGGGTTTCCTCAGTCAGGGTCACTATAACTCCATCTTAACGCGGATCGTCCGGCGGTTCGGTCCGGGGACCGCATGTTATACTCGAAAATGTGGCGCAAACTATTGTAGGGCTTGAACTTCCGGACCTACAAGAGGTCTTGGGTTCGAGCCAGCCCCCGTATCGTGCCCGTCAGATCTACGACGCGGTTTACCGGCGCAGAGTGTCGGACTTTTCAGCGATCACGAGCCTGCCGTTACCTTTAAGAAAAGAAATAAGTTCCAGACTGGCGCTGGGTTTGCCGCGGGAAGCAGCGCGATATAGCTCCGTGGATTCGACCGAGCGCTACTTGCTGGAACTCGAAGATCGGCGGACGGTGGAGACGGTGTTGATGCCTGAAGAGGGGCGCGACACGATCTGCATTTCGAGCCAGGTGGGATGTCCGGTGAATTGCCGGTTTTGTCTGACGGCGCTGCTGGGGTTGGAGCGTAATCTGACGGCGGGCGAGATTGTGGGGCAGGTGCTGTTCGTGATGCGGGCGCATCGGTTGGCGACTCCAGCGGATCGGCTCAACATCGTGATGATGGGGATGGGCGAGCCGCTGCTGAATCTTGCCAACGTGATGAAAGCGACGCGGCTGCTTACGGACCCGGAGGGAGTGGGGCTGTCGCAGAAGCGGATTACGTTGTCGACGGCCGGGATTGTGCCGAAGATCGCGGAGCTGGGGCGCGAACCGGTGCGGCCGAAGCTGGCGATTTCGCTGAATGCGTCCACCGAGGAGCAGCGGCGCGAGCTGATGCCGATCACGCGCAAGTATTCGCTGAAGGATTTGATGGAGGCGGCGCGGGCGTATCCGCTGCGGACGTGGGAGAAGCTGACGTTTGAATACGTGTTGCTGAAGGGCGTCAACGATACGGATGCGGATGCACGGCGGGTGGTGAAGCTGCTGGCGCATTTGAACGCGAAGGTGAACCTAATCGCGCTGAATCCTGGGCCGGGGATTGATTTTAAGACGCCGGATGCCGAGAGAGTGCAGGCGTTTCAGGCGATCGTGCGGCGGGCGATGCCGTGCTTCGTGCGGAAGCCGCGCGGGCGGGATATTTTCGCGGCATGTGGGCAGTTGAAGCGCGAAGGTTTGGTCCAGGTTGGGTAGCGCTCTGTGCGTTGGCTGGCCACGTTTCATGAATTCCATGTCCCCGCAGTGGAGTATGTTGGATGGCTGATGGCGTTAAACTGGGAACGAGAGATGGAGGCCATGGTTCTTAGCGCCAACGAAGAATCGCTCATCAAAGTTGTGCGGATGCTGCCGCCGGACGAGGCCAGGAAAGTGCTCGTCTGGGCGCAGCAACTAGCCGACCTCGGGGGAGGTCAGCGTGTTGAGTGGTCGGATTCCTGGTCGGACGACGATCTTCGGGACGCTACAGCCGCATCGCTCGAAAGGTTTCAGCAGCAGGAGCGGGAAGGGCGTTGAAGCCAGGTGATGTCGTAGTCGGTGCGTTTCCAGGCGCAGACACGATGAAGATCCGGCCCGCCGTGGTGCTCTCGACCGAACTCTACCACCGCCACCGGCCTGACGTGATCGTCGGTCTGATCACAACACAGCGCCCTCAAGAACTCGCTCCGACAGATTGCGAATTGCGCGACTGGCGACAGGCGGGACTTCACCAACCGTCCTTCTTCAGGTTATTCCCCGTCACGCTGTTGCAGCGCGAAGTACGCCTGATTGGGCGGCTTTCTGAATCCGATTGGAGTTCGGTTCGCGCGTGCTTCAAGGCGGGTCTCGGCAGCGACTAGGATGCCGGGGAATCGCTTTGGTGAGTCACATGGTCGCGTTTTAGTCTATTAGCGCTTACATCTTCAGAGTCCGGCGCAGTGTGTACGCTTCGGCGTGGATGTTTTCCGAGCGCAGTTTTTTCCAATCGTCGCTGACGTGGATCAGTTTGCCGCTGATGTGGTTGGACTGTTCGGAGGCCAGGAACAAGGCGAGCTGGATTTGTTTGTCGGGGGTTTCACCGCCCGTGCGGCGTACTTCCAGCGCTTCCTCGGTTTCCTTCCAGCCGGCACGGTCGCCGGCGCGCAGAATCTCGTCGATCATGTGGGTGTAGGTGGCGCCGGGGCCCAGGCAATTGATCTGGATGTTGTGTTCGCGAATTTCCTCGGCCACGGTTTCGACGAAGCGCACTACGGCGGCCTTGGAAGCGGCGTATACGGAAAAATTCGGCCGAGCCGCGGTGGCGCCGGGGCCGCTGAGCACGATGATCTTGCCGGCGCGCTTCCCAATCATGTGCGGAAGCACCGCGTGGCAGGCATTCATGACGCCCAGCAGGTTGGTGTGGATGACGTCCGCCCAGGTTTTGGGCGACTGGCCGGCGAACGGGCCGATAGGGCCGGGTACGGCGGCGGCGCAGATCAGGACCTGTACTTCGCCGTAATGGACGCGCATGCGGTCCACCGCGGCGCTCACCTGTTCATAGTCCGTCACGTCGGCGCGGATGCGCAGCGCGTTTCCGCCGGTGTGCTCAATCTCCAGATGCGCCAGATCCAATTCGGCCTTGCTGCGCGCCAATAAGCCGACGCGATTTCCGGCCGCGGCGAACCCGATGGCCAAGCGTTTTCCAATTCCCCGTCCCGCGCCGGTAACCAGCACGCCGGCATTGGTCAGAGTTTGCACACAGGTGAATCCTTCCAACTCAAGGTAGTACAACCCGATTCTTTTTGCTTGGTTCTCGGATTCAGAAGAAAACTACCCGAGCGATTGCCCATTTTTCTGGCGATACATGGACTCGTCGACGCGCTGAAAAAGCTGTTCCTGGGTTTCGCCCTGGCCGTACTCGGCGATCCCCACCGAGACATGCACGCCTACCAAGAAATCGCGGCCGTCCACCGAAACGCCGTAAGGACGGTTCACCCACTGGGCGATCTGTTGCGACCGGCCCACGCCCGGGTCCAAGCCGCAATTCAAGATGACCGCGAACTCATCGCCGCCCCAGCGGCACACGAAATCGCTGGTGCGGATTTGGCTCGACAGGCGCGCGCCCAATTGCTTGAGTATCTCGTCGCCGTAGAGGTGGCCGAAGCGGTCGTTGAAAGACTTGAGCGAATCCAGATCGAACAGCAGCACGCAAAACTCGCGCTGCTCGGCGATGCGCGCGGCCAGTTGGCGGTTGAACTCGCGGCGGTTGGGAAGGCCGGTGAGAGCGTCGCGCGAAGCCAGCAGTTCCGCCTCGCGCAGCCGCTGCTGGAACTCGCGCATCTGATCGCGCATTTGAGCCAACGCATCGCGCGTATCGAGCTCGATGGATTCGGCGAAGCCGCGCAGTTCCGCGGTCTGTTGGCGCAGTTGGTCCAAGTTGCCGGTTTGGACGGCCTGCTCCATCTGGTCCACGAAATCGGTGAGATGCTCGACGTGGCGGACATTGCGCGTGGAGCGTCTCTCTTCGGCCTGGGCCACCAAGGCGAGGGTCTGGTTCAGTTCCTCCTCCAGAGCCTGGGTATAGTGGCGCGCGTTGCCGCGGAAGCCTTCCAATATCTGATGCAGAGTATCGCGGCTCTCTTCCAGCGTCTTCTGGTTGGCTTCGAAGGCCAGGCGCGCGCGCAGACGGTTTAATTGCTCGTGGCAGGCGGCTCCCACTTCCGGGAAAACGGTGGCGACCAAGTCGGCGATATCTAGGATCGAGGAAAGATAGCATTCCAGCGCTGCCTGGAAGGCCGTATCGCGTTCCGTGTCGGAGACCTGTTGGGCTTCCGGCGGAGTCATAACACTATTTTGAAGGAACCTTGGGAGCCTCGGCTGGGGAGGCTGGCGCAGGCGCCTTCCGGTCGTAGCCTTCCTGGTATCCTTCCACACCTTGGGAAGGCACCGCGATTTTGATCAGCTTGCGATTGTCGTCCACCCAAAAATCCAGGCTCAGAGGTTGGCCTTGCGGAGTTTTGCCGGTGGCCACGATATGATTCAGCTCCACGGTCTTGTCCGCGAATTCCACCGGCTCGCGGCCTTTGAACACCACTGTCGCCGAAACCTCGCCTTGATTGAGAACGTAAATGGGGAATTGCTGCGGGTCTTGATTCTTCAGCTGGGTGCGCATGGCGAGCACGGTCCAAGGGTAGAACGGAAACGGGTTGTAGACCACGATGGCGTCGGGATGGACGGGGTCTTCCTTGGTTTGCACGCCTTGCCCGTTGTCCACCTGGTTGGTGGCCTTGCCGGCGGCGAAGCTGGTTTTCACGTTCATTTGAATCTGCCCCATTTTGCCTTTGGCGGCGGCTTCGATGGGCTGGAACTTCTCGTCGGTCACGATATTGAATTCGTCGATGTCGACCTTCATGGGGCCAATGGCGGCGTGGCCGGAGCCGCTCAACATAATTTTGCCGTCAGAGTTCTGGACGGTGTAGCTCTCGGACTCGGTGGGCTTGCCGCCCATGTAGATGGTGAGCTTGCCGGACCCGGGCGCGGAGGCGGCGGGTGGCGCGCTGGCTTTCGCGGCGGCCTGTGGAGTTTTGTTAACGAGGGCCTGAATATCGGGCGGCAAATCGAAGACGTCTTTCGGCAGCTCCACGTTCACATCCGTCTTGGCGATGACGATCAGGACCTCCATTTGAGCGGCGCGCTGCGTCAACTTATGCGGCAACACCTCGTCGCCATCCTTGCGGTAATCGTCGTAGACCATATCCACGGTGACGTCGCCCATCGCGGTGGTGCGAGTGGCGGAGGTTTTTATCAGGAAGCCGGAGGTTTTGTCGTAGTATTCGGTGGTTGGATTGCCTTCCTTGGCGGTCAATACCACCTTGTAGCAATCGTGCCCTTCGGTGGTCTCCGCTCCGGTGGTTTCCATTTTGCTGTACAGTTTCTGCATGGATAGCGGGGCGTTGAAGGTGGCGTCGCGCAAGGTGTCGATGAGCTCCACGCCCTGTTTGATGCGAGGGCCTTGCAGCGGGTTGTTTTCCCAAGCGACCGTGCCGTCGGTGCCGGATTCGATTTTGCCGATGCCAGTGAGGTCGATTACCATGAGGTTTTTGTTCGGCTCCGCTTCATAGATGGTGACGTCGCCTTTGACGCCCATAGCGGCGATCTCCACCGTGCCGTGCTCCACTTGATTGTGGCGTTTTTCGAGCACCGCGCGTCCGCCGATGGCGTCCATGTACCGGTTGAGAACGCTTTCGGCGGAAGGCAAGGCGTCCTGGGCGCTGCACACAACGATGGGAGCCAGAAAAAGAGCGAGGAAAAGCTTACGCATGGGGGCCTCCGGCCTGTTCTTTCAATGTACCGCAGCTTGGGCTGGAGCCAAGTTCGCGGGTCGGTTAATTCGCTTCTAGCGAGCCGTCTCGGGCGATGGTTTCTTGGACTGCCGCGCCACGACGTCGTGCACTTTGTCCAGCAGTGCGCGGGAGGCCGGGAATGAATCGATGGCCTTCAGCACTTCGGGATCGTTCTGGAACAACACGCGGTCGGATTCTTCCTTGCTGAAGGCGGTGATGAACAGCTCTTCGCGCAGGCGCTCGCGGATCCAGTCGTGATCATGCTCGAAATCGGCGTCCGTGAATTGGACGCCGCGCCGGCGAGCAAAATTACGGAAGTCTTCCATGGTGTTGTCGTCCGGCAGCCAAGACTTGTTCAGCTTGGCATTATGGACGGCGAAGAATTCTGGGGAATAGAAGAAGAAGGTCAAGCGGCCCTCGAGCTCGGCTTCCAAGTGCGATGCCTTGGGGGCCTCGTATCGCTCGTCGGGGGTGATTCCATCGCCGCCGAAGACGACGCGTCCGCTATCGGTCTTTTTCATGTCCTTGAGATTGTTCTGGCCGCCGTCGCGGTTCAAGTATTCAAATAAGCCCTGATGCGAGTAGTCGCGCTGGATGAGGCGGCCGCTGGGCGTGTAATATTTGGCGATGGTCAGCAGGACAGCGCTGTTGCCGGAGAGCATAAAGGGCGCTTGGACGAGCCCTTTTCCGAAAGTGCTCTCGCCGAAAATCCAAGCGCGATCGTGATCCTGCAGGGCGCCGGAAAGAATCTCGGCCGCCGAAGCGGTACCGCGATTGACCAATACCACGATGGGATATTCTTTGCCGTGCTCGCCGTGTTTGGCGACGAACTTGGTTTCAGCCGACGACCGGCCGTGGTGCGAGACAATCAATTGCCCTTTGCGCAGAAAACGATCGGCTACGTTGACCGCTTCCTGGACCAAGCCGCCGCCGTTGTCGCGAATGTCCAGAATCAGGCCCTGAATGGCGCTTTCGGGGAATTTGGCCAGCGCCTGGTCAACCTCTTTGCTGGTGGTTTCGTTGAACGCCTCGACGCGCATGTAGGCGATGCCGGGCTGCAGCCAGAACGCATAGTTCACAGTGCCGCGCGGCACGTTGTCGCGTACCAGCGAGAAGTGCAGAGGCGCCGGTTCTCCCAGACGCCGGGTGGTGATGGTGACCGGAGTTCCCTTGGGTCCCTTCAACATGGCCGAGACCTCGTTGACGGTGCCATGCTCGGTGTTGGTGTCGTTGACCGCGATGATCTGGTCGCCCGGATGCAGGCCGGCACGAAACGCCGGCGATCCTTCGAAGGGATACATCACGAGCACGTTGCGCTCCGGAGAGCCGACGTACATGCCCACGCCATAGTAGTGGCCGGACTGGTTCTCGCGCATCAACTGGTACGCTTTGGGATCGAAGAAGTTGGAGTGCGGATCGAGCGTGCGCAGCATGGTGGGGATGGCCCCGTGAAAGACCGTGTTGTCGGCATCCATCTTGTCGGCGAAGTTCGCTTCGACAGCCTCATAGACTTGAGTGAACTTCTTGATGCTGGAGTTCATGTCGGCATCGGATTGAGCCGCGAGATGAGTTTGGATGGGCGCCAGAAAAATGGCTAGAGCTGCAAAGGGTAAGCACCGGGGGGAAATGGCCATGGTGGTTTGGAACCTCGGGTCTCTTTATGGTAGCAACACTTTTACGAATCCGCTGGAACGATTGCAGGCGGGCTGGGCTTTTGGCGCGATTGCGTTTTATCGAGCTGCTTTAGAGGGTGATGCATCGGAGTGGCTGCCGGTTTCAGGCGTCGCTTCGCAGCCGCTGGGCTGGTCGGGCTTCGATCCGCCGCGGAGTTGATCGATGCGTACGGTGAGAGGCTGCCAGCGAAACTTCTTTCCATTGCGGACGCACATTTGTAACTCGCCGCAACGGGCCAGGTGGACCAGAGCTTTTTGGTCGTGGTTGGCGGCTTCAGGCCACATTTCGCCGACATTTTCTTTGGTGCAGAGCGGCCGGGCGGGGTCTTCGGCGAGGCACAGAAGCGTGGATGCGCCGAGCAGCAAGGCGGTTCGCAGCCAGGGATTGAACATGGTTCAGTTTATTGGTCGCGTAGCGGAGGCGCAAGAACCGAAGCCGCTACTACGGCCAGGTCCAGGTACCAGGACTCTCCGAAGCGAGTTAAACTCGAATCATCCATGTCTTTGGCCGAGAAGTACATGCGCGACGGACACCCAACCATCGAAGAGTTGATTGCGGACCAACGTGTCGAGTTTCCACGCGACCCGCAGGAGCTTCTGGGCGACTTTTGGCCGGAAGAAGAATCGATTGACGATTTCCTCGCTGCGCTCCGTGAATGGCGCGGCCATACGAAAACCGATCCCGCGGCATGAAGCCGGTCGTCCTCGACACGGACGTCGTTTCGTTTCTCTTCAAGAGCGACAGCAGAGCTCAGGCTTACTTGCCGCACCTCCGCAACCGGCAATGGCTGATCTCCTTCATGACGGAAGCTGAGTTGGAACAGTGGGCACTGCTCGCGAACTGGCAAGGCAAGCGGATTGATTGGCTGCGGGCGTTTCTAGCGCGATTCGTGGTGGTACCGTCTTCTCGCGATCTGGTCCTCAAATGGGCCGAAGTGATGGTCGCAGCTCGCAGGGCCGGCAGGCGCCTGGAAACGGCCGATGCCTGGATCGCCGCGACCGGGGTCCTCTATGACGCGCCGCTTATCACGCATAACGCCGGCGATTACTCAGGAGTTCCTGGACTGAAGGTGATTACCGAAAGATCTTTATAGCGGTTCCAGTGTCCAAGCCTCGGACTGCGCGCGGATACACCAGTTGGATCAGACTCTAAGGAGTCCCCACACTGGACAGATTTAAAACTTTCATCAAACGAAGCCAATGATTCATTCTTCCCGCACGGGGTTACCTAAGAGCCGACCCGGTCGTCCTAGCTGAGTCTCCAGATCTGGCATGCCACCAACTCAGCCGGATCATTCGGGAGCTTACGGCACCGTCGGTTGGTTGGAGCGGCGTCCGTCAAACGAGATTTCTTTCTCAAGATGAAACCCGAATGCGTAGTCCTGTCGGAAAATCTGCAGGCTATTAAGCTCGTGGATTGTCGCGCCGAGATTTGAGGGCAGCCCTGACGGTTGTTTCTGAAGAGAGAGTAAGCCCTCCCATTCGGAGCGATGGCCGAGGAATTGCGGACTAGCCCAGTCGATCCAATTGTGCTTCAACTGCATGTTGAAGCGATGCCAGCCCATCTCGTCAATGACGACGATTGCCGTTTTCTTCTGATCGGTCGTTCGGCGCAGTTGTCGCGCCGCTTCGTAGACACGAAAGAGGAGGTAGTTTATCGGTCCCGGTAGCGATACCGGGCCACCGGACGGTCCGTTCTGCATGGCGTGCAGCAAGACGAGATAGTCCTCGTCCGCTTGGCCGAAGAACTTCACCTCAAACGCGGTCGGGCCCGCAAAGGAGATGGTTTCGATGTCCGGGCCTTGCCGGGTTGCTTCCATGCCCACGATGACGTGCCCGCAGTCTTCCAGTCGTGCTGCGACTTGGAGTTCGATGACCCGCCCTCGGAACGTGCGGCAGAGTCGGTTGCGGGTGCCCGGGTCGGGGTCGAGCATCCATGTTTCCCGCAGGTCCGTGACATATTGGCGAGTCGCGGCGGGGGCGATGTCGCTTCCGGTCATGAGGTAGCGATGGACTGGAGCCGTAATTCGTGGTAGCATGCCGCGGATAAATGCGAGGAGGACGACCGAGGCATGCGAAGCGACGTCGTCGGGGTGTTGGTGCCACTGGAGAAACTCCTGCCAAATGTTGTCAGGCAAGAGGATCTTTTTGAGCGCGGAACAACGTTCGCGCAGCGCGATGAATGCATCGAGTGGGATATTGCCGTTTGCGTCGCGCAGGTCATCGACATCGTCGGTGGTGGAAAGGCATGGACAAGGGATCGCCTCTCGCGTAAGCACAATTCACTTATACAGTACTCGGTCTCGGAGTTTGCTGCTCTGCGCACCGTTGGTACGACCGTCCAGCAACCTAACTGGACGCATCTCGTACTAACCCTTCTAGACGAGGATACCGTCAATTTCCAAGCGGCGAATGCAACCGTTAGCAGGCGCCGCAGTGTGAGAAGCGCTTAGCGCTTGGTCTCTCGATAGGGTTGGAGCAAGGCGCTGTGTTTCGCCAGCAGCGTGTCTCGTTCTTCCTTGTTTGCCGCAATCAGATTTCCGGCAACAACGCTGCCAGAAATTCCCGGCCAGCGCATAAACGACAATTGACCGCAGTGCTTCGAAGCCAACAGATCGTCATATTGCACGGCTGCGCAAATGAAAAATCCGGGATCCCTGTATTCGGGTGCCGCGTCCCGGCCAGGGAAGTCGGGAGGAAAGATTTGCAGATCGCCGCTGCGGACTTGCCATTCGGTTCCAGAAGCAACGTCGTCGCCAACGCCGATGGGGAATACTCGTACCTCTCGACGGCTGTCGAGTGGCAGAATGAACAGGGCACCGGAGACATTCGCCGCAGGTCGACGACCTCGGTTCGCTAATAATCCCTCGACGACGACTCTTGTGGGGTCCAGCATTTCAGTTTGAGACGTTAGCGCTGCGGCGACCTTAAGCCGCTCCAAGCCGAAGCCGGAGAATGTAAAGTACGGCCGTTGCGATTCGAACGCGGCGCGTGTCGCTTCGTTATTGGCCCTCAAAGCGCGCGCCGTAAAGAATGCAGAGGCGCTAGCCGCAACCGCAGAGATGCCAGTTATCGCGGTTTGAATGGTCGAAACAGTTGCCTGATCCATATCAGAAGCCCCGTACGTGCAATCTATCACGCTTGGCGCTGCAAGAAATACGGGCGCCTTGTGGCTGGAATCCTCTATTTTCTCATGGATCGTGCAAGTCAAGGTCGAACGGATAGAGAAAGCCTTGTTCTCCGTCCGGCCCGGAAGCGTTCGAATTCATCTTGGGGTCGCGCCCTAGATTGCCTTCCTAGTGAGATGCGAACATGACTGAGTCTGTGACCCGAGGCAAAAAGCCCCTGGGTCTACTGCGGCCATGCCCGGGTACCCGGACTCCCCGGGAGCTTAGCTGTGTTTGGCTCTGGCGCTACGGTTCATCGATCCTGCGCCTGGGCTTTGCGAAACACCGACTGCAGCATGGATTGCGTGAGCTTGCCGGTGAACGTGTTTTGCTGGCTGGGGTGGTAGGAGCAAATCAGCAGCGGCTGGCCTGGACCCGTTTGGTATTCCTGGCCATGTGCGAAGACGAATGCGGAGCGCCGCGCGATCTTATCTTGCGCGCGCAGAATGGCGAGATAGACGTCGAAGGCCAGCCGTCCGAGCGCGATTACCACGCGGATGTTTTTGAGCAGTTCCAGTTCGCGTTCGAGGTACGGGCGGCAATTCAGAATTTCAGCCGGCGCTGGTTTGTTTGCCGGCGGTGCGCAGCGGACCGCAGCGGTGACGTAGGCGTCCAGTAGCTTCAGGCCGTCGTCGCGAGTGACGCTGGTGGGCTGCGAGGCGAAACCGGTTTCATACATCGCGCGGTACAGAAAATCGCCGGAGCTGTCGCCCGTGAACACGCGGCCGGTGCGGTTGGCGCCGTGCGCGCCGGGAGCCAGGCCGATGAGCAGCACGCGGGCTTTCGGGTCGCCGAAACCGGGCACCGGACGCGCCCAATATTCCCAATCCCGATATGCCCGGCGTTTGATGCGTGCCACCTGCTCGCGGTATTGCACCAGGCGAGGACAGCGGCGGCACGCGATAATCTGCCGGTTCAGGACTTGGAGCGCTTGCAAGCTATTCAGCTTCGCACAGTGGTGCGACTCGGGAGCGCAGGTGGCCGTTTAGCGGGCCAGTTCCGTGCGCAGATTTTCAAGCGAGGGATCGAGCGAGGCCAAACCCGCTGTGGGCCGGGTTCCTATGCTGGCGGCGAATAGCGGCACTAACTCGGGGTCTCGCCAGCCGCGCCGCACTTCATCTTCCAGGACGGCGATGGCGTCCATATGGGAGAGCGCGGGTTTATAAGATCGCTCGGTAGTGAGAGCGTCGTAGATATCCGCCACCTGGAGAATCCGGGCCAGCAGCGGGATGTTCTCTCCGGCCAGGCCATCCGGGTACCCGGAGCCATCCCAGTGCTCGTGGTGATTGCGGATGATGGGCAGCACCGGCCATAGGCTTTTCATGGTGCGGCAGATTTCTTCGCCGCGCACCGGATGGCTGCGCATGATCTCCCACTCCTGGCTGCTTAATGGGCTGGCTTTGAAGAGAATGGAATCGGGGATTGCAATCTTTCCAATGTCGTGCAGATAGCCGCCGCGGAAGAGCGCGGTCAGGTCGGCTTTGGGCAAACCCAGGGCTTCGCCCAGCAGCACGGAAGCATAGGCCAGGCGCTGGCAATGCTGGCCGGTGTTCGGATCGCGCTGCTCTACCGCTTGCGCCAGGGCGAACAGAATGCTCTCGGCTTCTTCGAGCGAATCGATAAGGGCCTTATTGCGGAGCATGGCGCGGACGCGCGTCCGTACCACGGCCGGATGCAGCGGCTTGATCAGGAACTCGTCGGCGCCCGAGGAGATGCCGACAATCTCGTTTTCCACGCCCTGCACGCTGGTCATCATGAGGATAGGGACCAGTTGCGTGGCGCGCGTGGCTTTCATCCAGCGGCACAATTCCGGACCACTGACTTCCGGCAGCATCAAGTCCAGGATCACCAGGTGGACTTTTTCCGACTGCAGCACGGGCATGGCTTCCGACGCTTTGCGCGCTTCGACGATCTTGTAGGGCGCGGTTTTCAGGATGGCTTTGAGAAGCCGGCGGTTAATGTCCTCGCCATCCACGAGCAGGATGGTGGCCGGCAGCAGCGAGTTCTCGCCGGCGTCCAGGAGCGTGACCTTGGACGAGACGTCGATCTCGGAGCGCGGGCCGATGGGGGTGACTATCCCGGACATTGAAAGACAGACTGCGAGTCCGTCACTTGCTTATCGGCAATTATTTACCACAGGTTTAAGCAAAAACAGACAAGTGGCCGGAAATCATAATTTTGGAAGCTTGGACAGGATATCGTTCACGTAGTTCATGGTTTCCGGGATTTGCGGGATGCCGCCGTCTTTGTCCACGCGGTCCGACCCGGCGTTGTAAGCCGAAAGCGCCAGGCGAAGATCCCCGTTGTACTTAGCCAGGAGCTGCTTGAGAAGCTTCGAGCCAGCTTCGACGTTCTGCTTGGGATCGAAAGGATCGGTAATGCCGAACTGCTGGGTCATGGAAGGCATGAGCTGCATCAGGCCCTGAGCGCCCTTGGCGGAAACCGCGCACGGCCGGCTGCCGGATTCCTCGCTTATAACCGCGCGGATCAGGTCCGGCTGGAGGTTCTCGCGCTGCGCGTTTTGCTGGATGAGAGGGTCCAGCTGATCGTCGGGCAATGGGTCGCAAGGCGGCACGTTGAACGACGCAGCCATCGGCGCGATGAATTGTGGAGCCGCATCCATCCAGGGCACGGTGAAAAACGAGGCCGAGGCCGCCGGAGCCTTCCCGGTGACGGCACCGACTTGCTTGACCACTGCGGCGCGCTGTTTTTCGAGCGAGGCCGCCATGGCAGCTCGGGTCGCGGCTGCCCCAGCCTGAGGAGTTGCCGGGGTGCTTGGTGTGTTGGTTGTAGTCTTGACCGTGTCGGTTCCGGCCGCCGCGGTTTGTGAACTAGAGGTTTCGGTCTTACTGCTTGGCGCGGGCGCTGGGGAGTCTGGCTTGGCCTGTCCCCAACTTGCCGAGGCGAACACGACCATGATCCACACCAGTTTCACGCACTTACCCCAGTTATCTATCGGCTGAACGGTCCCGCTTCTGGAGAGCGAACAGCGCGCGCCGCGCACAATGGGGACAGAAAACACTGGCGGTGCGCTGCGTTGTTCGCGTTTACTGAGTAGGGCCGTATAGTAGTGCCGTATAGTAGACGTAGACATTTTGAGGAACTTGCCTATCAGCGACCTGGGGCACACCAACGGAACGCGGCCGGCTCCGATGAAGATCGTCGCCAAGGCGCCCTGCCGCGTGGACCTGGCGGGGGGCACGCTGGATATCTGGCCCTTGTTTTTGTTTCATCCCGGCGCGGTCACTCTGAACTTCGCCATCGACCGCTGGACGAGCTGCGTCGTCGCCACCCACCACTCTAGCGCTGAGATTCGGCTACGCTCGGGCGATCTCGACGCCGAGGAAAGCTTCGCGTCGCTAGACGAACTGCTCGCTTCAGCCCGGCCCAGGCTGCCCTTAGCCGCGCATGTTCTGCGCTTCTTCCAGCCGAAAACGGGTTTGCTGGTAGAGACCGATTCAGAAGCTCCGGCGGGGGCCGGCATCTCCGGTTCGTCAGCGCTGTTGATCGCTTCGGTCAGCGCCTTGAACCGGTTGCATGGCGCGGGTCACTCGCTCGAAAAGATTCGCGAAATCGCCCAGAACATCGAGGCGCAGATCCTGCGCGTTCCCACCGGCGCGCAGGATTATTATCCGGCCCTGTACGGCGGCGTGAGCGCCATCGAACTCGGGCCGGGTGGCATCCGGAGGACGGCGATCGCCGTGAACCTGGAGGATTTCAACCAGCGCATTGTTCTGGCTTACACCGGCGCGCCGCGCAACTCCGGGATCAATAATTGGGAAGTGACCAAAGCGCACATCGATGGGAACCGGCAGGTGCGCCGGAACTTCGAGCAAATCACCGCCATTGCGGGCGCGATGCGGACGGCGCTGGAGCGCGGCGATTGGAATGAGACCGGGCGGCTGCTGCGCGAAGAATGGTCGCATCGGCGGAAGAACGCGCCGGGGATCTCGACGCCGGATATCGATCGGCTGATCCGGATCGCCCAGCGCGCCGGCGCGAATGGAGCCAAAGCGTGCGGGGCAGGAGGCGGCGGGTGCGTCTTCTTCCTGGTGGAGCGCGGCGCCAAGGAGCGGGTATCCCGGAGCTTGGCGGATGCCGGCGCGGAACTACTGCCGGTCAACGTTGCGACTCGCGGCGTGACCGTGCGGGTGGTCCGGAGCAATTGAATGGACGCGTTGCGCGGAGCTTTGCAAGGCGATTCGAGCGTGACCCTAGACGCCGCCGCGCTGGAGCTGGCTCGAATTGAATACCCGAAGCTGGATCCGGCTCCCTGGCTGGCCGAGCTGGATCAAATCGCCGCGGAGCTGGGAGTCCGGCTAGGCGAGGAATCCGGCGGCTCGCGGTTCGTTCAAATCGCTAACGATTATCTGTTCGGCGAACTCGAATTTCGCGGCAATCAAACCCAGTACGACGATCCGCGCAATAGCTGCCTCAACCAGGTGCTGGAGCGGCGCATCGGATTGCCCATTACCTTGTCGGTGGTTTACATCGAAGTAGCGCGGCGTTTGAACCGGCCGGTGTTCGGCGTCGGTCTTCCGGGGCACTTTGTGGTGCGTTACGACGACGGCGTTTTTTCCACCTACATCGATCCTTTTCATGGAGGCAAGCTGCTCGGCGAACAGGATTGCGCGACGCTGGCGCGCGAGATTACCGGCACGGAACTGAGTGGAGATCCGTCGGCGCTCGAGCCGGTGAGTGTGCGCTACATCCTGGTGCGGATGCTCAATAATCTGCGAGCGGCCTATTTCCGCGCGCGCGAGTTTGCTAAGGCGGGCGTTGTGCTGGATCTTCTGCTGGAGCATTTTCCATCCAATCCGGAATACTACAAAGCGCGCGGCGTAGCGCGGCTGAGGCTGCGGAAGCTGGGCGCGGCACGGGACGACTTCAGGAAATATTTGAAATATTCGCCCCAGGCGCAAGATCGCGCGGAAGTGACGCGGCAGATCCAGGCGATTCATCAGTCGCTGGGCCGGCTGAATTGAAGCGCGTTTGACTGAATTGCCCAATAGCCATACACTGAAAGCGGTCGGGATGCGTGGAAGATAATCAAATGACCAAGACCCTCACGGACGTGCCGATAGTGGTACCCGAAGCGGTCCGGCGGAAGGCAGGGTTTCGTCGGGGGGATAAAGTCGCGTTCAAAGTATCGGGGCGTTCGATCACCATTGTTCCCGAAGGTGCATCTCGTGATGAAGATTATCCGCTGGACACCGTGATGCGGCTAATCAAAGACGCAAAGAAGAACCCAATGAGCCCGGCAGCGCTCCGAGCGGAAAATGTACGCCTCATGGCTTACGGCGCACGCCAAGCCAAGAAGGCCGGGATCAAGGAACGCGACATAGTGCGAGTGATCCATGAATCTCGCTCCCGGCGCCGCTCCTCTTAAAGTCGTTCTCGACACCAATATTTATATCGCGGCTTTCGCGCATCCGAAGGGCCGGAGCGCCGCGCTGTGGATTGCGGCATTGGAAGGGCGGTATCGGCTGATTGTTTCTCCGGCGATAATCCGCGAGCTCGCGGAAGTGCTGCGTGCGGATTTCGGGTGGGACGATGATCGCGTCCAGAAAACAGTACGGTTGGTGGCCCAAAGGTCGGACGCTGTTATCGTGCCTCGGACAGTACTTAATGTCGCGTCCGATCCAGACGATGACCGCATACTTGAATGCGCGGTGGACGGTAAAGTTGATCTCATCGTCTCGAACGATCACCATCTTCTCGATTTGAAAGTGTACGCGGGCATTGCAATCATCGCGGGAGTCGATTTCCGTCGCATGCTTGCCCTCAGGTGATAGCAAGCCGAGTGCGTGCGCCCGGTGTTTTTAGAACAGCCGGACGCCGCGCGGGCCGGGCTTGCGCGACACGTGCACCGTGTCCAGAAATCGGACGCTGTTGGGATTCGACGTTAGCACCAGCGAGTGCGTGCGGAATCCGTCGCCGAAGAAGCGCACGCCTTGCAGCAGGCTTCCGGGAGTTACTCCGCAGGCCACGAACATGATCTCTTTGCCGGGTGCGAGGTCCTCGGCCTTGTAGATCTTGTTGGGCTCGGTGATGCCCATCTTTTCCATGCGCTTTTCGAGTTCTTTGTTGTCCACCACCAGGCGCGCGACCATTTCACCGTGCAGGCAGCGCAGCGCCGCGGCGGTGATCACTCCCTCAGGTGCTCCTCCGATGCCCATGACGGCGTGAACGCCGGTGCCGCGAACGGCGGCCGCAATACCGGCCGAAAGGTCGCCATCGCCGATCAGGCGGATGCGCGCGCCGGCTTTACGAATTTCCTCGATCAGTTTTTCGTGGCGCGGCCGGTCGAGCACGATCACAACCAGATCCTTCACCTGCCGGTCCAGGCGGCTGGCAATCGCCTTCAGGTTGTCCCAAACCGGCGCGTCGATATCCAGAGCGCCTTGGGCAGCCGGTCCGGCGATGATCTTCTCCATGTAGCAATCCGGGGCATGCAGCAGCCCGCCGGCTTCCGAAGCCGCCAGAACCGCCATGGAGTTGGGCGCGCCGGTAGCGCACAGGTTGGTGCCCTCCAGCGGGTCGACGGCAATGTCGACGGCGGGATATTCCACCGAATCGGGAGGCGTCGAGCCAACGCGTTCTCCGATGTAGAGCATGGGCGCTTTGTCGCGCTCGCCTTCACCGATGACAATGGTGCCCGCGATGGGAACCTCTTCGAAAGCGCGGCGCATGGCCTGCACCGCGGCGTGGTCGGCTCCCTTGGCGTCGCCTTGGCCCATGGTCCGCGCCGAGGCGATGGCGGCTTCTTCCACCACGCGCACCAATCCCAGGGCCAGTTGTTCAATGCCACCTGCCGGCCGTGTTCTCACCCCTCCTGTATCGGCAGCCTGCCCCGCCATAACTACCTCTCTCTTGTTGGTTTTATCTCCCCGAACATAAGACAACCGATCATAGCATGCTAAGGCTGCTTTGCAATAAAAATAAGGCAAAACTACCCGTTTTCAGGTTAAGATCTAGCTTCAAAAAACGGGCGCGGAAATGTTATACTCGTTTTCCCGCCAGATTAGGGAGCGACGAAGGCTATGCTGCGTAGCGGATTGATCAGTCTAGGTCTCATGTTGGTGGTTTTCACCGGATGGCTCTTCAGCGATGACATGAGCCGGCCGGACTTGGGGAGCGTGGTCAAGAACATCGAACAGTCCTTGCAACAGCTCCAAAGTGAAATCAAGGACCTTCAGTCCTCCGTCAAGCAGCTTTCGCGTACCGCCAAGGAAGAGAGCAAGAACGGAAAGCGGGCGCGCCCGGATCAGCCCACGCCCAGCGCGCCAACCGCGTCCTCGGCCTGGCAACGGGCGCAGGAAGCCTACGACCGCGGCAAGGGCTTTGAGTCGCAGAAACTGTACGGGCAAGCCATCGAGGCGTTTACCAAAGCCATTGAGTTGGACCCCAAGAACGATTCGGCTTATTTGCATCGCGCGTCGTGCCGCTACAATTTGGGGAACTACGCCGACTCGATTTCGGATCTAACCGTATCGCTGAATCTGCAACCGAACAACTCGCAAACTTATTCGCTGCGGGCCACCGCGCTGGCCGATAACGGGCAAGTGGCCGCCGCGCTGGCCGACGCCACGGAGGCGATCAAGCGCAATGGGACCAATGTCGACAATTATCTGCTGCGCGCCAGTCTGCACCAGCGGGCGGGCGAGGTTCAGCCGGCTCTAGACGACTATGCGCAGGCGATAGCGCTGGCGCCGCAATCGGAGAAGGCTTACCTGGGACGAGCGGCCCTCTTGCGCAGCCAGGGGCAATTGGCTTCGTCGGTGAAGGATTGTTATCAAGCCATCGAGCTGAAGCCCGCCGATCCGGCCGCCTATCTGTGCCGGGCGGAATTTTATATCGCCAGCGGAGCCCCGCAGCCGGCTATTTCGGATATCAATCAGGCTCTGATGTACGGCCAGAATCCCGCGCAGGCGACGGCGATGTTGAGCGCGGCGAAACAAATTCTAGTGGTAAGGGAAGGAGCGGCCCAACAGGCAACGGCTCCTCCGGCGCCTTCGCCTTCGCCGGTGGTGGAGGCGGTTAGCTCTTCGCGGCCGGCTGTTTCGTCCGAGTCTACGCCAACGGCTAGCGTTCCGGTAGCGGCCCTGGCGCCGGCCGGCATGCCTTCTCCGGGAACCCTGCCGCAATCGCCCGCGCCGAGCCCGGCTCCGCCCAAGGCTGCGAGCGCTCCAGCCGCGCCGAAGCCCTTGATCGCTACAGCAGTGCCAAGGCCCGTAATTGCTCCCGGGGCCCCTGTGCCTGCTGTCCCTCCGCCGCATGCGCAGTTGAGCGCTCAGGTGGTACCGTCTCGCGTCACGCCGCCCGTGTCCCACAGCGCGGCGCCGTCCAGTGCAGCCAGTGCCTATTCCCTCTATCGCCAGGGCCGCCAGTATGCCGAGCAGGAACGCTTCGCCGACGCAGTGCCCCTGTTCGATCAGGCTATCCAAGCGAATCCGAAGTTCACGCAGGCCTACAATGCGCGCTGTTACGCTTATCTGCGTTTGAAGCAGTACGATCAGGCCATCGAGGATTGCTCGGAAGCCATTAAGCTGGATCCTTCCTACGCCAATGCCTACCAGAATCGCGGCGTCGCGCTGCATTATAAAGGCGACCGGGCGGGTGGCAACGAGGATCTCAAGCGTGCCGCGTCCTTGCAACCGGTGGCCGAGCTGCAGAGCGTCAAGACGACTGCCAACAAGCCGTAGATCTCATCCGTTTCCAGTCCGGCAGCATTTTCCTCGGACATGTTATAGTCTGTCCGTCTAGCTGTTCATCCGAGGCTGGAGGTTGCAAAAATGGCGAAGGATAAGGCGGGGCGCGGGGCAGGTTTGCTGGACCGGCGGTCGCTGTTGCGCGGCGGTTTATTCACGGCCGGAATCGCTGGAGCCAGCCTGAGCGCCGCGCGGGCGGACGAAAGCATCGGGGCCAATGCGCCGGCGTGGATGAAGACGCCCGGGCGTTCTTTTTCGACTTACGGCGTGCCTGCGAAATGGGAAGAAAAGGTGGAGCGCAGCTTCACTGTCGCTCCCGGCAGGGCGGGCACGGGCGCCTCGCGCACGCCTCTGCAACAGCTCGAAGGAACCATCACGCCCAGCGGGCTGCATTTCGAACGGCATCACAACGGTGTTCCGGATATCGATCCCAGCAAGCACGAGTTGATGGTTCATGGTTTGGTGAAGCGGCCGCTAGCTTTCTCGGTGGAAGCGCTGAAGCGCTATCCGATGGAATCGCACATCTATTTTCTGGAGTGTTCAGGCAACGGCGGCGCGTACAATCAGGCTCAGCCGCCGCAGCAAACCGTGGGCGGGACCAATGGTCTGCTTTCTTGCTCGGAATGGACCGGGGTGCGGCTGCGAACGTTGCTGGATGAAGCGCAACCCGCGAGCGACGCCCAGTGGGTGGTGGCCGAGGGCGCCGACGCGTCCGCCATGACGCGCAGCGTGCCGATCGAAAAGTGTGTTGGCGACGCGATGATCGCGCTATATCAGAATGGCGAGGCTATTCGACCCGAGCAAGGCTATCCGATGCGCCTGCTGCTACCGGGTTTTGAAGGCAATATGAGCGTGAAATGGTTGCGGCGGCTGAAACTGGTGGAAGAGCCGGTGAACGCGCGCGACGAAACTTCGCACTACACCGAGCTGATGCCCGACGGCAAGGCGCGCCAGTACATGTTCCTGCAAGCGGTCAAGTCGATCATTCTGAAACCGTCGTTCGGGATGAATATGAAGGGGCCGGGGCTGTACGAAGTGTCGGGGCTGGCGTGGTCGGGGGCAGGGCGCGTGGCGAAGGTGGAAGTTTCCTCCGACGGCGGGCATAGCTGGCGCATCGCACCGCTGGTGGAGCCCGTGTTGCCCAAAGCGCTTACCAGGTTCCGGCTTCCGTGGGAATGGGACGGAAGGTCGGCTGTTTTAATGAGCCGCGCTACGGATGTAACCGGCGACGTGCAGCCGACGCGCGCCCAGTGGATGTCGCAATTCGCGCCGGGCCAGGCCTACCATTTCAACGGTATTGCCTGCTGGAGCGTAGAGGCGGATGGGACGGTGAAAAATGTCTACGTTTAGATCCGTCTTTTTGGCTGCGGCGGTGCTTGTCCTGAACGCTGTCGCTTTGGCGCAAGGGCCGAATCTCGGACGTCCTCTGACTCCGCAAGAAATCGAGAAAATCGACATCACGGTCGCGCCGGATGGCTCGGGGTTGCCCGAGGGCAGCGGCTCGGTATCGGCAGGCGCCGCGGTCTACAAGCAGAAGTGCCAAGGTTGTCACGGCGCGGATGGCGCCGGAAAGCCGATGGAGCGGTTGACTGGAGGCATCGGCACGCTGGCGTCCGGCAAGGCCGTCAAAACGCCGATGAGCTACTGGCCCAACGCGACTACGTTGTTCGACTACATTCGCCGCGCGATGCCGTTCAATTCCCCAGAGTCGTTGAGCAACGACGAAGTCTACTCGGTCACCGCATACCTGCTTTCCATCGACAGCTTAGTCGGAAAAGACGCAGTGCTGGACTCGAAGTCGCTGGCCAAAGTCAAAATGCCCAACCGCGATGGATTCGTGCGTTGGTGGCCGCGACTTCACTGAGCGAGGTTTTCCATGAGCATCGATCCCAAGCGAACTGTTGCCGAACTAAAGGAATTGCGCGCGCTGACCTCCGATGACAATGGCGCGCAGCGAGTGGCCTGGACGGACACCTGGCTGAAGGCGCGCGAGTGGTTCGCGTCCAAGTTGAAAGGCATTGCCTGTCGAGCAGCATTACGACGCGGCGGGCAATGGGTGGGTCACGCTGCCGGGCGCTTCGAGAAAGCGCTGCTGATCGGCGGGCATCTCGACTCGGTGCCGAACGGCGGCTGGCTGGATGGCGCCTGGACGTAATGGCGGGGCTGGAAGTGTTGCGGCGCTTCGCGACGGAGTTCAACGGCAAGCCGCCGGTGACCATTCGCTGGTGGATTGGGCGGACGAAGAAGGCGCGCGCTTCGGCCGCAGCTTGCTGGGATCGTCGGCATTTGCCGGAACGCATCGGTCGATGCCGATCGCGAGCGCACCGATCGAGAAGGCATCCGCATGGACGATGCGCTGCGGCGGTGCGGCGTGGAAATGGACCGTTTCCCGAAGCCGACACAGGAGCAGAAGAACGCGGCGGCCTATATCGAGCTGCACATCGAGCAAGGGCCCGGTGCTGGAAAAGCATGGAGCTGCCGCTCGGTGTGGTGCTGGGCACAAAAGGCGTGGAGCGCCACGCCATCACCTTTCACGGGCAGGAGGCGCATTCCGGTTCGACGCCGATGAATGTGCGGCGCGATGCGCTGGCCGCGTGCCGCGAAGCTGGCGCTGGAAATTCGGTCGATCGCAGGCAAACACCGGATGCGGTTTGCACCATGGGCAGCGTCAAAACATTTCCGGGCATCGTGACGGCGGTGGTGGGCCGGTGCGAAGCGACGCTCGACCAGCGCGATCTGGATGCCGCAGTGCTGGCCACGATGTATCGCGAGGCGCAAGCGAAGCGAGCGAACGGTTCGCCCGCGAGGAGCGATGCACGGTGGAATGGTCGCGCATCTGGAACATCGAGCCGATCGCGTTTCATCCGACGTTGATGGAATCGCTGCGAACGAGGCCATCCGCGAAACGGCCGGGGCGGTGCATAAGCTGCCGTCCGGCCCGCTGCACGATGCCGCGGAAGTGTCGCGCGCGCCGGCATTCCCATCCGTCATGATGTTCGTGCAGTCGCTGGGCGGAATCAGCCACAACAAGATCGAGGACACCAAGGAAGAGCATCTGGAAATGTCGGTGCTGGCGATGGATCGGCTCGCGACCAAAACCGTGGAGTGGATTCAAGCGGGAAAGGCAGGTGCGTGATGGTTCAAGTGGCCATCGTCGGCGCTGGCTTCGGCGGCCTGGGCATGGCGGCGCGTCTCAAGGAATCCGGTGAGGATTCTTTCGTGATTCTGGAGAAAGCCGGACGCATCGGAGGCACGTGGCGCGAAAATACCTATCCCGGTTGCGCCTGCGACGTGCCTTCGCATCTCTACTGGTACTCGTTCGACCAGCAGCCGGATTGGAGCCACGTCTTTTCGCCGCAGGTCGAGATCCTGGAAAAGCTGGAGGAGTTCGCGCAGCGCCGCGGCCTCAGTCCGCACATCCGTTTCAATGCGGAAGTGGTCTCGGCTCGCTGGGACGAGCAGCAGTCCTCGTGGCGGATTACGACCAAATCAGGCGAGGATATTCAGGCCCGCGCGCTGGTCACCGCATGGGGGCAGTTGAACCGTTGGCGCTTGCCGGACATCGAAGGACGCGAGCGCTTCCAGGGCCAAACATTCCATTCAGCGCAATGGCGGCACGACGTCAAGCTGGAAGGAAAGCGCGTCGCCTGCATCGGCAATGGCGCGAGTGCGGTCCAGATTATCCCCGAAATTGCTTCGAAGGCCGAGCGGCTCACGGTGTTTCAACGCTCGGCCAGCTACGTCGTGCCGAGAATGGACCGCGCTTATACAGAAGAGGAGCGCCAGCTCTTCGCCCGCGACTCGCAAGCTTTCTGGGCTGATCGGGAAGCCATCTACGCCGAGCACGAGAGCCGCTATCAACGCGATGCGGCCGGGCTCTCCGAAGTGGGAAGAATTCACCGCCCTGGCGCGTGCTCAATTGGAAGCGCAGGTCAACGATCCCGTGCTGCGCGAGAAACTCTGGCCGGACTACCCGCTGGGCTGCAAGCGCGTGCTGCTTTCTGACGACTTCTATCCGGCGATGACGCGACCCAACGTGGAGCTGGTGACCGATCGAATCGTTCGCATCGAGTCCAACGGCGTCCGAACAGCCGATGGGCGCCTGCACGAATTGGACGTAATCGTCTACGCGACCGGTTTTGAAACCAGGTCGTTCCTGAGCGTGCTGGACGTGACCGGTCGCGGCGGCCGATCGTTGCGCCAGGAATGGCAAAACGGGGCAAGCGCTTACTACGGCATGGCGGTGGCGGGTTTTCCGAATTTCTTCATGCTGTACGGGCCGAATACCAATCTTGGGCATAACTCGATCATCGCGATGATGGAGTGCCAGTTCGAGTACATCCTGCAAGCGCTGCGGGTCATGCACAGGCGGCAGGCGAGCGCCTTGGAGGTGCGTGCGGAGGCCATGGAATGCTTCAATCGCGAGGTGCAAGAGCGTTTGCAAGGCAGCGCGTGGGCCGCAGGCTGCACCAGTTGGTACAAGTCTCCGGATGGCCGCATCACAAACAATTGGTGCGGCTCGGTGGAGGACTACAAAGCCGAGACCGCGCGGCTCGCAGTATCTGATTTCGATTTGACCATGGAGGCGTCCCGGTACGCGGAATCGGCCGCGTCGGACTGAAAATTATGCTGAGCGAGAAATTGGATCCCACCGTTCGTATGTTGCTCCAGGCCGCCGAGGCCCAAGGCGGACCTTCCCTCGAGAGCCTGTCGGCGCTCGAAGCGCGCCAGTTTGCAAAAGATCTCTTGCAGCCGCTCGCAGGCAAGCCGGAAACGGTCCGCTCCATCGAAGATCTGCGGATTCCGGGACCAGCGGGAGAATCCCGGTTCGCGTTTTTACGCCGATGCGCCTTCACCCGGACCGGGTCTGGTGTTCTTCCACGGAGGCGGCTGGGTGATTTGCGACCTGGACATGTATGACGTGCAGTGCACCGCCATCGCGCGCCGCTCCGGGGCCGTGGTGGTTTCGGTGGACTTTCGCCTGGCGCCGGAACACCGGTTTCCAGCGGCGGTCGACGATTGTTACGCTGCGACCGCGTGGGTGGCCGGGAATGCCGAGCGGCTCGGTATCGACCGCAATCGTCTTTCGATTGGCGGCGACAGCGCCGGCGGCAATCTCGCGGCTGTCGTGGCGCTCAAAAGCCGCAACGAACAAGGCCCTGCCATCGCGCTGCAGGTCATGGTCTATCCGGTGACCGATCTTTCATCGTTCGAGACGGGTTCGTATCAGGAATTCGCAACCGGATACCAGCTCACCAAGGCCGGGATGGAGTGGTTTCGCGGTCTGTATCTCGGGCGTGTAGAGGACGCGCGCGATCCTTACGCTTCACCGCTCCTGGCGCGCGATTTGCGTGGATTGCCGCCCGCACTGGTGATCACGGCGGAGTGCGATCCTTTACGCGACGAAGGCGAGGCCTATGCCAAACGCCTCCGGGACGCGGACGTGCCGGTGACGTCCACGCGCTACGCCGGAATGATCCACCCGTTCTTTGCATTCGCCGGGGTGCTCCCTCAGGCGTTGGAAGCGTATCAGCAGATCGCCGATGCGGTGCGGACGGCGGGCCGGCAATCGGTGGCCGGCGCGGTTTAGCGGCTGTGCGATCTTCAACGATTCAGGTCGTGCTTGATTCCGAGCTGCTCAAGGCCGCGGACGCAGCATCCAAGCGTCTGAAGATGAACCGCTCGGCTCTGATTCGAGAAGCCCTCAACGAATACTTGAGGAGGCTTCGTCTGCCAGACCTGGAGCAGCGGGACCGGCGAGGATACCAGGCCAACGCGCAAAAACGCGAAGAGTACCAGCCCTGGCAGCATGCCGCCTCGTGGCCGCAAGAATGAGCCGCGGTGATGTGTCTCCTGGGCCGGCTCGCTTAACTCGCCTTCGGGAGCTGCAGCAGATACTTGCAGATCGCGTCCATGTCCTCGGCGCTGAACTTGTAAGGCGGCATGATGCTGCCCTTGGACGTGCCTTGCGGATCGCGGAAGTGCTGCTCCAGCCAGTTGCGGTCGTGCCGCTCGCCTACTCCGTCCAGAGCCGGGCCTAGCTTCTGGCCGACACCGTCCACTTGGTGGCAGGAGTTGCAATGGTTGTTCTGGTAAACCAGCGCGCCTTGCACTACATAATCGGGCGCGGCCATGATGGAGCTCTCGCTATCCGGAGTGAGCTTCAGAACAAACGCCGAGAGCGCGGTCAATTCGGAATCCTTGAGCTGCACCGGCGGCATGGAACTGCCGGGAACAACTTTGGACGGATTCTGGAAATGCGGAACCAGCCACGCTGCGTTGCGATGATCGGCCGGCATCTTCGTCAGGTCCGGACCGATGCCCTGCTTGCCTCCGCCAGGATGGCAGGCCTTGCAGTTTTCTTTGCGGAATAGCGCCAGCCCCTCCAGCTCTTCAGGCGAAAGATGCTGCCAGGCTTGGATGGAAGTTGCGCTTTCGGTGGTTGCGATCAGACCATTTTCTTCAGGATTTGGAGGCGTGGTCATTACCGCCGCGGTGGTCAGACCGGTCCAGGCCAGCGTACCCAAAATGACGACGCCGAACGCCAAAGTCCGCTTGCCGAGCCGCACCATGGGACCGCGATCGATGAAGGGAACCAGAAACAGCACCAACACCGCGACTCCGGGCAGAACCACGGCGCCCAGCACCTCCAGCGGTCCTTTGAAAAACTTGATGGTTTGGAACAGGAATAGAAAATACCATTCGGGTCGCGGAATGAAGGCGGTGTCGGTTGGATCGGCCAATCGGCCCAGCGGCGCCTCCGCCACCACAGCCAGGGTGAACAGAATGATAAACGCCAGGGCCACGCCGACGGTGTCCTTGAAGACCTGCTCGGGGAAGAACTTCCGGCGCGGAGCCACGTCGCCGACCGCGGGCGCGACGCCATGTTTGCGGACCAGGTAGATA